>NZ_OY762269.1:0-600000 GCF_963665245.1 uncultured Paludibaculum sp. | reverse complement strand
CCACCACGCATGTCCACGAGCTGAGCGCGGAACAGCGAGCCTGCCCCTGCTGTGGAACCGAGCGCCAGGAGATCGGCGCCGACGAGAGCTGGCAGATCGAGTATCTGCCCGGTCACTTCGAACGCATCCACCACGTGCGCAAGAAGTATGCCTGTACGGCCTGCGAGAACGGCGGCGGCAAACCCAGTATCGAAACGGCGGCCAAGCCCGAGGCAGCAATTGACAAGGGGTTGGCCGGACCGGGCCTGCTGGCTTACATCGTGACCAGCAAGTTTTCCGATTACCTGCCGCTCTACCGGCTGGAAGACATCTTCGCGCGGCAGGGCTTCGAGATTTCGCGCGCCACCCAATCGGTATGGTGCGGCGATGTGGCAGACTTGGCCGAACCGCTGTACCAATTGATGGCGCAGCGAGTGCGGTCCTCGCATGTGGTAGCCACCGACGACACCATCATGCCGATGCTGAGCAAAGGCAAAACGGCGAACGCCCGGATGTGGATCTATGTGGGGGATGACGACCATGCCTACAACGTCTTCGACTTCACGCTGAACCGGGGCCGCGATGGGCCGAAACATTTTCTGAAAGATTACCGGCAGGTTTTGCTGGCCGATGCCTACGGCGGATACAACGGCGTGGTGGCGGGCAACGAGATCACGCGCGCGGGGTGCTGGGCGCATTTCCGTCGCAAGGTAGTGGAGGCGGAGAAGGCGGCGCCGGAGATCGCGCGGAGCGTGGTGGAGGTGGTGCGCGCGCTGTATTCAGTAGAACGTCAGGCGGCCGCACTTCCGGTGGCGGAGCGGCTGAAGCTGCGCCAGGAGAACTCGGTGCCGGTGGTAACGGAGTTACGGGAGAAACTGCTGGGCTGGAAAGAACAGTTGCTGCCGAAGCATCCGATGGCCGAGGCGCTGAACTACGCGCTGAGCCAGTGGGCGGAACTGACGGTGTTCTGCTCCGATGGAGCGGTGCCGCTGGACAACAACATCAGCGAAAGGGAAATGAAGCGAGTGGTGCTGAACCGCAAGAACTCGCTCTTCGTGGGCAATGCGAGGGGCGGCCGGACCGCAGCGATTCTGGCGAGCCTGACGAGCACCTGCCGCCGTCACGACGTGGACCCACAACTGTACCTGACGCAGTTGCTAACCAACCTGCCGTCGGTGCGCCTCAGCGACTTGGCAGACTGGCTGCCGGATGCATGGAAGCGGCGCCAAGCGGCGTCGCCTGAGGGGCCTCCAAAGTAGAGTCCGTCCGGTCGGAGGACCTGGGGTTCGCGTAGCGCTCACGATCTATGTGGGGGATGACGACCATGCCTACAACGTCTTCGACTTCACGCTGAACCGGGGCCGCGATGGGCCGAAACATTTTCTGAAAGATTACCGGCAGGTTTTGCTGGCCGATGCCTACGGCGGATACAACGGCGTGGTGGCGGGCAACGAGATCACGCGCGCGGGGTGCTGGGCGCATTTCCGTCGCAAGGTAGTGGAGGCGGAGAAGGCGGCGCCGGAGATCGCGCGGGCCGTGGTGGAGGTGGTGCGCGCGCTGTATTCAGTAGAACGTCAGGCGGCCGCACTTCCGGTGGCGGAGCGGCTGAAGTTGCGCCAGGAGAAGTCTGTGCCGGTGGTGACGGGGTTACGGGAGAAGCTGCTGGGTTGGAAAGAACAGTTGCTGCCGAAGCATCCGATGGCCGAGGCGCTGAACTACGCGCTGAGCCAGTGGGAGGAACTGACGGTGTTCTGCTCCGATGGAGCGGTGCCGCTGGACAACAACATCAGCGAAAGGGAAATGAAGCGAGTGGTGCTGAACCGCAAGAACTCCCTCTTCGTGGGCAATGCGAGGGGTGGCCGGACCGCAGCGATTCTAGCGAGCCTGACGAGCACCTGCCGCCGTCACGACGTGGACCTACAACTGTACCTGACGCAGTTGCTAACCAACCTGCCGTCGGTGCGCATCAGCGACTTGGCCGACTGGCTGCCGGATGAATGGAAGCGGCGTCAGGCAGCGTCGCCTGACGGCCCGATGAAGTAGAGGCTGTCGGGTCGGAGGACCTGGGGTTCGCGTAGCGCTCACCGGATAAATGGAAACGGCGGCAGGCGGCGCCGCCAGAGGGCTAGGCGAAGTAGAATCCGTGGGGGTGGGCGACCCGAGACTTACGTAGCGCTCACCCACCCATCCGCCAAAAGGAGCGCGGGACAAGCGGCTACTTCTGAGCGCAGGGATTGTCCTCAATCGGCGGGGATTCGAACGCCTCAATCATGATTTGCCCAAATAGCCAGCCACCACCGACCTGATACGCCCTGACCAGTGACGGCGTTTCACTCTCCTTTCCTGAGGCTTCTCGGTATCGACCGCATCCGCGAACCATCCAGTACTTGAACGTGCGATTGTAACTCACAGAAACCGGGCGAAACCCAACAATCGGACGCAGCCGCCCCATCTTCCTCACAAAAGCGGGCCGGGTAGATGGTTGTTCCTCCCTCGTTAGATCGTACAGTTCCGACCATTTGCCCTGCCTATACAGAGACAGCAGGGTCTCGAACGTACTGGAGAAGGACGCGCGCTGCGATGGCGGCAGCAAGGAGAGCCACCGCCCATCACTGGAATCTTCGGGCGGCGTCCGCTGAGTGGGAGCCTGCGCGGCGCCGAGTTCCGAAAGCGAGGCTAGTACAATTCCCATTGTCACGGTAACGACTAGCGATCTCATTTTCCACTCACATTCACTAGAATTCGTCCATTTTTCTCACCCTCACCAACCCCTTTTGGATCAAGCCTGAATATTACCTTCAGTACATTCTGCAGCGGCTCCGTTGTGCAGCCGTGGGTGTAGGTTCGGCCGTGATCGAAGTAGTCCAGTTTTCCGTGTAGATAAAACGCCGTAGCGCCCTTGGGACCGACGAGGTTCGCTCGATAGTCACCCCAGTCGTTCCTGGCATCAAACACCTGGTCGCGTATCGTAACGGGACCTACACGCTGAATCCCCGGATAGGGCCCAAGGACGTACCCTTGAGGAACTTGAAGGAAGTACTGAGATTGAAGGCCACCTCGTCTGTTGAGGTTTATCTCATAATCGCCGTTGGGCGTTGTCATGAACGTGCCGAGCTTTCCGGTGTATCCAGTCCCGGTAGCAAGAACGTCATCCTCGCCCGCGCCCAGCAGCGCTAGTTTCTCAATCTCAGCTCCATCCTTCGCGTACTTCCCAGTCTTCTGAATCCGCAAAAGCAACGTGTAGTCGCTATGGTTACAACCCTCGGATCCCTTCTTGCAAGCGTCACCGTTGTCGTCCACATCTGAACCGTCGTACCAACTCCAATTGCCGTTGATCTTGAACCAGTTGTTCCCGGTGAGATCAACGGCCGAAAGTGGGTTGTTCGCCGTGTACGAATACAGGTTCCACGTTTGAGGCGAGGTCTTTTCCGAAAACTTCGGACTGTCCGGACTGGTGAACCGCCCTTGCGCCGCAGAGAAGTATCGAGCCCCGAAGTAATCGAGGCCGGTCTCGGCATCCCGTTCTTTGCTGGTGAAGAGCGTCGCGAGGGAGGCAGGCGCCTCATCGACGCCATAGCCGAGCGTGGTTGTCCGGCCATTCTGAGTCGAGAGGAGAGCTCCGCCAAACGGCATGTAGTCGTGTCTCTCACCGGGCACCACAGCTTTGTTCTGGTCTGTCACGACTCGCGTCGACCCGAGCGCGTCCACTGTCAAATACTGCCGCCCGCTCGCCGCCACATTGCCACCATACTCCGCCGCCAGTTGTCCCATCGCGTCATAGACGTAGTACGTCGTCACTCCGGAACTCGTCCGCTGCACCCGTCGCCCTTCGCCATCGTACCCGTAGCTCGCATTCGCGCTCTCGGTCGCGCCCGTCACCGCGCCGGCAATCCGGCCTTCCGCGTCGTAGCTCAGCGTCGGATAGGCGTCCGACTTCGGCTTCGTCACATACCCATTCACCACTGTCGATTGGTTCCACTGGTTCGACGGGAAGATCGATGCCACATCGTCCGGCTGGTCGTTCGTCACCACAGCCCCGGACGGCCAACTCGGCATCGTCGACCCTGTCAGCAGGGCCCGGTTTCCATATTGGTCGTAGACATACGTCTGTCCCAGCCCCCCCTCTGAGAACGTCTTGAGGCGGTTCATTCCGTCATACCCGTACGTCTGCACTGCGCCCAGCGGCCCGATCGTCTGACTCATCACGTTCCCGTTGTTCGTCGCGCATTCGGCCGTGTTGCTCTGCCCAACACAATTACTATATTGCCAGCTTCCCACTGAACTCGGGCTCTGTGGCGTGCCCAGCGTCACCTGACGGACCTGCCCACGGATGCTGCTATATGTCCAGTTCTCCTCCAGCCCGCTGCCCAGCGAAAGCTTGCTCAGCCCGCCCGTTACGTCGTATTTCGCCGCCGTCGCAAACGCAGCCCCTCCCGCACCGTCCAGCACGGTGTCTGGCCGACCCGCAAGGTCATAGCTCCAGTTCACCTTCCGGCCCGATGGATAGGTCATCAGTGACAGACCGGCCGGAACGTAGCTGTATTGAAAGACCTTCTCGGACAAGCCATCCGTCGTCTGCACGCTGGCCAATGGTCGCCCCAGTCCGTCATACTGGTAACTGGTCGTACTTACCGAGTTCGACACCTGTACAAGCCGCCCTTTCGGCTGACTCTCCGAGGTGACCCCGGTAATTGGTATCGTCGCGTCGTAGCTGTAGGTGACCGACGGTGTGGACGACCACCCGGTGCCCGAATAGGACTTGCTCGCAATCCGATTCAACGCGTCATATCCCATGGTCACCGTGCCGCGCGCATCCGTTTTCGATGTCACGTTGCCGTTGCCATCGTAGCCATAGGTGACCGTGCCACTCTCCGGATTCGTCGCCGAATGCAGCCGACCCAGCATGTCATAGGAGAATGTTCGCGATTGAGCACCCTGCATCACGCCCGTCAGGTTGGCTCTCGTGTCGTAGGAGTAGGTTGTTGTGTAGGAGGTCGTCTCACTACAGCCACCCGCCGTCGGGCACAGATATTCCGTCACATTCGCCAGTCGGCCCAGTGCGTCGTACTCCATCTTCTTCTTCATGTGCGCCGGATCGATGGTCGTCACGGTCGCGCCATCGTAGGTCGTTGTCGTTGCCGATCCATCACTTGTTGTTGAACTGGTAGGCCGTCCCAGACTGTCATACAGGGTCTCGGTCCATGCGGTGGCGGCCGCACCCTGAAATGGTTGCGACACTTTCCATACGCGGCCCAAGAGGTCATACATCGTCGACACTCTGGTAACGACGCTGCCAGCCACGCCTGGCTCCGTGCGGTTGGTCTCCACCGTCCGACCGAGCCCGTCATACTTCAGCTCCGTCACGATGTCGCTGTCGCTCGTGCTGTTCCGGCTCTTCCTCGTTTGAATCGCTCGCGCGGAATCATCATAGGAAAACAGAGTCTTGGCGTAGGAGCCGACTGTGGACGACGTGAGGCGGTCTAGGGCGTCGGTGTATTGCCGTGTCTCAACGACCGCGTTGGGATCGATGATCGAAGTTGGCGAACCGGTGTTGCAGTCCGAGACGATCGTTGTTTCGTCGTTCAATGCATTCTTCACTTTACTGATCGCGGTCCCGTTGCAGCCCCATTCGTAGGTGGCCTTATTCGCCCGGCCATCGGTGACTTCATACGGCGCTCCGTAGTCATAGTAGGTGCGTGAGACGGAGATCGAACTACTGCCGCTGGAGTCCAGCCAGCCTGTCTCCATGGTCAGGTTCCCTCGCGCCGTAGGCACTGTCGAATCCCACTGCGTGATTCCGGTGCTGCCCTGCCGGCTCCCCTGATCGTAGCTGTACAATCGCTTTGCAGCCAGTTTGGTCCCGGAGCACCCCGCATCGAGGCACTCCGCCGCCCATACCGGCAGCCCCCGGAGATGGACCACGGCGCTTGACACTCCAATCGAATTGTTAGCGGTGCCTGTGGTGAGATCGGCGCGCACATAGTCCACGCTGTTAACGGGATTGGTCGTGAGATAGGCTGCCGTTCGTCTGTACAACACTGTGCCGTCGTAGCCAGTCGCAACTTCCAGTGTCTTGTTATTGAAGCGATCGTAGCCGTAGGTTACCGTTGACGTCTGGCTGCTATCGACCAGTGTCGTCTGAACCTGACTTACTCGGGGATCCTTCGGGCTCGCCTTCATGAGCCCAATCGCCGTTGGACACAGCTCTCCGGTCTCGCAGCTTCGCTCAGCCCATGTCTGCGAGGCGGTCTTCAAGGCATTGATGCCTAGATATCCGCTGGCCGATACCTCGTTCGCTCCAGTGGGCGCGACCAGGTCCGCCGTCACCAGTTCCTTGCCATTTAGATAGTCGATGTAGTATCCATTCCAGAAGTAGGATTCCGGGTCGTCGGCGCCGCCAACGAAGGTATGCCGTGTCGCGGCCAGTACGCTTGCTGCGCTCTCACCATTCCAATGTTCTTCCGTCACGATGGTGCAGTAGGCCACTCCAGAGGGACATCCCGTGCTTCCATGCGTCGTCTTGTACTTTGTCTTGCTGGCCAGTGAGCCATCCGCAAGATAGGTTCGCCGTTCCAGAACACGCCGATAGATCTGGAGACTGCCGCCTGATGAGTTTAGTCCCGCCAACGATTCCCGCCCCTCGATTCCGGAACCGTGAACATACTCGATGCTTCCGCCAGTGGGTAGCGTCACCTTGGCCAGCTCTCCATACGAGTTATACCGGAACTCATACCTCCGCCCGTCCGGTAGCTTTACGTAGCTAACAACGCCCGGTGCGTAAATTGTGCTTGTGCTTCCGAAACCCGGGAACAGACCGTCAGTGCCCCCTACTGTTTTGCCTGCCGGTGGGTGCTCGTAGTACGGGCAGGTCGAAACCAAGCCGCAGTAGTGGACCTCCACCGTCCGGTCCGACCCGGAGGTTCCCTTGTACGTCAAGGCGGTGTAGATTTCGCCGGTGTATGGATCGCTCTTCTGATAGTCGATCGTGGTTGTTCGCCCCATCGGATCCGTAATTGAGATCACCTGATTGTACGTCGCCACGTTAAACGGGTCAGTACCGTACGTATAGGTTGTGAACCGGCCATTTCGGTCTCGGACCTCCGACACTCTTCCGTCGACAATCTTCAGTCGGGTGCCGTCCTTTTTATACAGATACCCGGTCAGAGCCTCGATGTTCACACCGGGATCGCCGTTGCCACGCCCTGAAGCATACTCGACGACGCCGGCCGACGACGCGACGATATACGTCTGGAAGGTTCCGTCCCTTGTGACCCACACACGCCCTCGTGATGTTCCATCGACCGTGCATGTTTTTACTTGGCGTCCGAAAGGGTCGGTGTACGTGGATGCCGAGTGGAGATGGATATTGCCGCCCGATGTGGCATCCACGAATTCGTGTTCCGTCCCGTCAGCTTCGCGAAAAGTAAGCCGAGTGAGCGTTTCGCGATAAAGACTGTCGGCTCCGTCATTGCATCCCACCTCCGGATTCCGGCCAACCGAGCGAATGCGGAGTTCCCCAGGTGAGTAGTAGTGCTTAATCGGGTCGGTCTGATCAGTCGTCATCGCAGTGTAGCTGAAGTAGTCGTTCGAGTTCTCGAACTGCATGACCCAGCGCCGATCCATTGTCAGATACACGGGCGCCCCCGGAGCGCCCTGCCCCCCAAGTGGCACGATCGGAAGGAGAAATGACAGGCCACCACCGAAGAGATTCACCGATTCAAAGTCGCTCAGAGCATAACTGCCGGCCGCACGCCCAGCGGCCAGAACCGGTGGCGTGGCACCATCGACGGCCGTCGTGATCTGCCCAGTGACGGAAAAGGTTAAATTGCAGAGCAGCGCCCCGAGCGTCAACCTGCTCGCCAATACTTCAATTCTGTGTTCTCTCATCTCTAGCTCCGTCGCCCCTACTTCCCGATCACGATCTCCAGCTTGAACTTCGGCACCTCTCTGACCTGAAGCACATAGGTGCCAGGCGTCAGTGAATAGTCGTCCAACCACCGCTGCCGCTGTCCCTTCAAGTTCGTGAACGCTTTGGTCTTCACGGCCTTCTGCGAGACATCTTGCACTTCGAGAGTGAGATCAGACAGGGGAAGCGCCGATGTCACTTGCAGACGGAAATCGCCTTGTGGCCTTTGAATCCTGGATGGAACAAAGCCCGAGGTCGTCAGAACTACGACCTCTGTTTCCACAGTGCGCCGCCTTTTCTCGTCGGCCGCGTGAACTTCTGGCGAAAGACACGCCAAGCTCAACGCAAGGCACGCGGAAACTGAAATCAGTGCTCTCCACCGTCTTGCTGTCGTGATTGCGAAATCGACCACCTGCATGTCTCGACCTCTCATGTCGTTATCCCTCTTCTCCGCCTACTGCAACTTCACATACGCCGTCTCTTGCTTGTTCGGATCCCCGGTGCTGGTTGCAGTGACCTTTACAAGAGTCCCCGGAGTGTAACTGGTAGCATTGTGCGTGTAAGTGCCAGCGAAATTGACTGTTCCCAGATTTGGCTCAAGCGAGTAAATCACCGAACCGAGTGAGGACGGCAAACTTACACTCTGGCCTGGATATAGCCACACCAGGTTGTAACCACTGCCTCCCAGCATTCCAATCAATCTCACCCATGCGGTTCCCTTGTCGTTGGAATCGGAAGGGTTCGTCGCGGTGATCCGGATCTGGTCCCCGGCGAGATGATATCCTGGCGCGGGCGGTGTATACACCCCCGTAGTACTGAGGAATCCGTCGTATCGGTCTCCACCCACAGTGTACGGGGTACTCCAGATTACGGGCGTTACCACAGCCGAGCCCCTTTTCGCGGTGAACTGCGGGTACGGCGGAGTGTATGCCTCATTCGTGTAGTGCATCCGCGCCGACGTGGAGGCCGGCGTTACCGTGAGCGGAGTTCCGGGGGCGTTGTACACAGTCACAGCCACTGTTGCCTCGCTTGTCTTCGCTGGATTGTCGTAGTCGGTGGCAACTACCTTCACCGTGTGCGCTCCGTTTGTGAGGAATCGCGTATCCCATGTGAATGACCAGCCCACATTCGGACAGCCCGGGCGATTGGGGTATGTCGTGCATATTGTGCTCGACAGGTTCATCGTCACCGGCGCTCCCTGTAGCGTGTTATCCACATACACTTGGACATTCGTAATCACGTTTTCCGCTCGGACCATATTGTCGAGCGCCCACCCCTGCACTAGCACCGACGCTCCACCCACCGTCGCCGAGGCCGCGGGGGCAGTGATCGTAATGTTGGGCGGCAAAGATGCCGGGTTTGCGCTCAGATTCCACGAACCTACGTGAGCCATTTGCGTAATGGCGCCCGTCGAGTTGTTCGTCAGGACACCAACTTCCTTCTGTCCAATAAAGCCGGGCTTGAACTCCACCTGCAGAGTGACGGTTAGGGTATTCCCATTTGTGGTCACCGACGAAGGACCAGCGAGCACCCGGCATTGGCTATTCTCTACCGAACCCGAGGTTGCATCAGCACTGATCGGCTGCGTGTAGCTCGATCCGGTGTTCACTTGAATGCTGATGAGATTCGCCATCGGCGCCGTCCCGTCAGGCACTACGCGAATCGCGCAGCCATTCTCATAAGTCGACAGATTGCTATTGAACAGTGCAATCATTTCGGTCGTCCGCACGTCAGTGGCATTCACTACCGTGAATTGGAACGACTGTGTGAGGGCGGTACCAGTTGCCGGGCTTACGGACACTCCCTGTGCTGGAGCATACGGCGCGATCGTGATGGTCGCTGTCGTAGCTCCTCCACCCAATGAATCCTTTGCTTGGATCGTTGCAGTGTTTTGACCGGGATATACAATCGCCGGCGCTACAAATAGCCCCGTCGGCGAAGAAAAAGAGCCCGGCCCACTCAACACAGTCCAAGTCAACCCATTGGTCTGCTCGGCTCCACCGATGTACCCAACAAATTGGACCTGCCCACCAGCCAGAATCGAAGCGGTCGTAGGGTTGAGGGTAACGTTGGAAGTCGGCGATTGGGTCACACTGATTGTCTTTCCGTCCACGGTTAGTGTTGCGCTGCGGACCGACCCGGTTGTGTTCCCGGTGGTGGAAGCGATCTTGATAATCCCGCTGCCTACCCCTGATGTGCTGCTTCCATCGGCGTTCGTGGCCGCCAACCATGACGGCGTGGCCGATGTGCTCCATGGAGCCATCGTGCCGCAGGTGAGTTGTAGGTATCGGAAATCGATGCCACCGCCCAGTGCCGCCGTAGTCGGATTTAGGTCGCATTTTGCGTGTTGTGTCACCGTGAATGAGTTGCCTTGGATGGTCACCGTGGCTGTCCTAACCGGCGCCCCTTGTGCGGCGTCGTAAGGATCCACCACCAACGTCACGTTCGTCGGCCCGGTGCCGCTGGCCGGGTTGACTCGCAACCAAGATGTCCCTCCGGTGTAAGATGTCCAAGACACGCCAGCCGTGCAACCCGTGCTCAGCTGAATTGAAGTGCCAGGCGACCCCACAATTTGATTCGCGAACGTGCCACAGTTCGGACTTTGTCGCACGTCGATCTGAGTGCCATCCAGCATCACTTTTCCAGCTCGGGCAGAATTCGCGCCCAGGTTGGCGGCTGACAGGGACACCGCCACCGGCGAGCCGGTTCCGGTCCCACTCGCCGGCGTCAAGGTCACCCACGGCGCGTCGGCATTGGAGCTTGTCCATGGATAACCCAAAGGACAGTTGACGGTAACCGTCTGAGGCGGACCGTTCTCCGTCCATGCCAGGAGTTTGGGCGCCACGCTACAGACTCCACTCGCTGGCATAAGGTGGATCGACGCGGAGCCCGACATGGTCGGAACTCCCTTGCTGGTGGCTGTCAAAGTCACTGTCAGCTGCTCCGAGATGCTTGGGGGCGCCACATAGTGAGCACCATTCGAGGTGACTGTCAGGTCGCCCACCTGAGGACTGACCGTCCAGTTCGAATCCATGTTCGCAGTGAAGTCCTGGACGCCGGATGCCTGCAGGTTGAATGTCGATGGTGTCACCAACAGGGCAGCGGGTTCCAGTATCACGGTAGCCGTCCCAATGAGCGTGCCGCCTGCGGTCTGGCGCGCCTCAACCTTCACGGTAGTTTCAGTGGCCACGGTCGCTGGAGCCGTATAGAGACCTGAGATGCTAATCGTCCCAGTGCCGCTTGATGGAACGAGGGACCATACAGCGCTACCACCACCTACAGAGAATGAGGCGGTCTGGGCCGCCAACAACCGGACTTCCGCGGGTGTAACTGACGACTGTGGGCTTTCGATGGCGATCACTCGACCGCCCAGACGGATGTACTCACGCCTCAAAGGCGGTTGCCCAAAGAGCCACCCCGCCGATAACACTAGTAGGCTGACAAGTGAGAACACACAGCGAACATGTAGCCGACTTTGCGAGGTGAAAATCTCTTTCTTCATGACAGAACTCTCCGGCTACCGGCCCTTCACCTGGATCTTCGTAGTCTTTGCCTTCTCGCCCTGCACGCTCTTCTGGATCACATATGCCGCGCGATCTCTGGCCCAGGGCTGGCCGTCTTCATTGAGGAACAACAGACCCTGGCCGTCGACCAAGAGGGGCAGGTCCCGGTCAGCAGGAACCAGGATCTCCATGGTGTGGCCCGCAGTATCAGACTTCACCAGTGGCATCCTCACATAGCGGCCGTTGGGGAGTTCGACTGTCGCGTCGAGAACAACTCCTGCGCCTTTGCCAAGCGAGGCTACTTTTTTTTCGGAGTCCGCGACTTGGAACTGAAACAGGACGCCCTCTTTCAGATCAATTTTTGTGTTCTTACTCTTGCCGCCGGACTTGATGCTAACGGTCGGAATTGGGTCATCCCAGACACAAGGATCCAGGAATGAGGATCCTGGCACCCTCACACACAGTGCATACGTACCGGCCGACAAGGCATCGTGACGGGCGACAATTAGAACTCCCGGCCGACGACAACTAGAATTCCCTACTGGCGACAACCATCAACGACCATCGAGGATCGCGCCCGCGGGCGCATCGGAGATGGTTACCGACGCACAAGTCAGGAGGTTGAGAAGGTTGTCGAAAACAGAGAAAACGCAAGAGGTGGCGGCCGCGAAGGCCGGCATGGATGTGAAGACAGCCAGGAAATACCTGGCCGATCTTAGGCCCCCAAGTGAGCAGACGCCAGATAGGACGTGGCGAACTCGGCCCGATCCATTCGAACGGGTCTGGGAGGAGGTTCGTCAACAACTGGACGCCAACCCTGGGCTGGAAGCCAAAACATTGTTCGAGGCATTACAGCGCCAGTATCCGGGCGAATTCGCCGACGGGCAGTTGCGGACACTACAGCGGCATATCAAACGCTGGCGCGCCACGGAAGGCCCAGGCAGGGAAGTGTTCTTCGCCCAGAGGCACGTGCCAGGCCGCCTGGGCCAGTCTGACTTCACATACATGAACGAACTCGGCATCACGATCGGCCGCCAGAGTTTCCCGCACATGCTCTATCACTTCGTGTTGACGTACTCGAACTGGGAGGACGTCACGTTGTGCTATTCCGAGAGCTTTGAGAGCTTGAGCGAGGGGTTGCAGAACGCCCTGTGGGCATTGGGTGCGGTGCCGCTGGAGCACCGGACCGACCGCCTGTCCACCGCCGTGAACAACATGAGCAACGACAAGGAGTTCACGACGCGCTACGAGGCGCTGTTGCGGCACTACCGGTTGGAAGGCCAGAAGATCCAGGCGGGCAAGGCAAACGAGAACGGCGACGTCGAGCAACGCCACCACCGCTTGAAACGGGCCGTCGAGCAGGCGCTGCTACTGCGCGGAAGTCACGACTTCGCCTCCGTGGAGGAGTATAAGGAATTCCTGCGTCTGCTTCTGGTGCGGCTGAATGCCGGCCGCCGTGAGCGGCTCGCCGCCGAGATGCAGTACCTGAGAGCATTGCCGGAGCGGCGGGTGGGCAGCGCGAAGCGAGTGAAGGTGAGGGTGGACTCCGGCAGCATCATCTATGTGGACCGCAATGCCTATTCGGTCAACAGCCGCCTGATCGGCGAACAGGTGGAAGCGCGTCTGAACGCGGAGAGCGTCGAGGTCTGGTATGGCGGCAACAAGGTGGAGGAGATGCCACGGTTGCGTGGCCGGGGCAAGCATCGTGTGGACTACCGGCACATCATCGACTGGCTGGTGCGCAAGCCTGGAGCGTTCGAAAACTACCGCTATCGGGACGAACTGTTTCCCACAAGCCGGTTCCGCATGGCATGGGATGCGTTGCGGGAGGTGGCACAGCCGCGAGCCAACAAGCTCTACCTGGAGATTCTGCAGATGGCGGCGCAAGAAGGCGAGGCGCGAGTCGATGAGGCGTTGAGGTATCTGCTGGAGGCCGGAGAGATTGGCGAAGGGAAGCTCAATGCGGCTGCGGTTCGTGCCGTGCTGAGCGAGCAAGCAGGAGTGCGGCCAGCCACTCACATCGCGGTGGACGATGTCGTCCTGGCCAGCTTCGATGAACTGCTCGACGGTGGCGCTGGTATGGGGGTGAAGCAGTGAGCAAACCCCGCGACATCAAGAAAGAACTGGCCGGGTATCTAGGCGAACTCTACCTGCCGGTGATGGGCCGATGCTACGAAGACAAGGCGCGCCAGGCGGAACGGGAGGCGCTGGGTTACGAGCAGTTCCTGCTGGAACTGGTCGAGCGGGAGTGTCAGGAACGGCGCGAAAAGAGGATCGCTCGCCTGTTGCAGGCATCCAAGCTTCCGCTGGAAAAGACGCTGGATAGCTTCGACCTGAAACGGTTGCCCCAGAAGGCGGCCCGACAGGCCAAGGCTCTGCTGGATGGCACGTTTCTGGACCGACGCGAGAATGTCCTCGCCTTCGGAAATCCTGGTAGCGGCAAGACTCATCTACTCTCGGCCCTCGGGCAGGAACTGATCCGGCAGGGGCGCCGTGTGGCGTTCACCACATGTGCGCGGCTGGTGCAGGATCTGCTGCGCGCCAAGCAAGCCCTGCGGCTCAGCCAGGCCATCAAGAAGCTCGCCTACTACGAAGCTCTGGTGATCGATGACATTGGCTACGTGCAGCAGAGCCGAGAGGAGATGGAGGTGCTGTTTACACTGCTGGCCGAACGCTACGAGCGCGCCAGCGTGCTGCTCACTTCCAACTTGCCATTCTCCAAATGGGAGGCGATTTTCAAGGACCCCATGACTACGGCCTCAGCCATAGACCGGTTGGTCCATCACAGCGTGATCCTCGAATTGAACATCGCCAGTTACAGGATGGAGCAGGCCAAGAAGAAGAAAGCGGAGGACGAATGACAGCGCGGCGAACAAGGAAGTTGTCATTGATTGATCTGGAGGCTCTGCCTCCAGACCTCCGGGATTTAGCGCCACCCTGCCAGCCCAGGAGAAGGACCGGAACCGCTGGGGCGGGTGAACCCCGCCCGCAGCCTGGTCTGGCCCCGGAGTCAGCGCTCAGGTTGCATCCCTGCAGAGCCTTACCCTCTGCTCCGGCCAGCACCAGTGTAGGCGAGCAAGGCCGCTACACAAAGCTTGTAGTTGTCGCCGATAGGGAGAAATAGTTGTCGCTGACCGGGCGGAATAGTTGACGCCAGACAGCATCGATGGTGAATTGGCCCTTTTCGTCGGTCAGCACCGCGCCGGAGATGGGAGCCTTGGTCGGCTCGTCCGTGACTTGCCTAGTCCAGGTAATGACAGCCCTTTGATGCGCCTTTAGGTCCAGAGCAGGAATACTGCCGGAGATCGATCCGCCTGTGGGCTTTTCAATCGCATCTTGCTGGGAATACCCGGTGGACGCGCACACCAAGACCACCCATCCGAGACACACCAATCGCGTTAGCATGAGATTCCTCTCTGATTCCCGCCGAGGTCGGGCGACAAGAAATGAGTACTTTAAATCGTGACCATCCATATGAAATCAGCACGCTCGTGGTCGTGTCAAGCAGCATTGGTAAGCAATTTTGTTACAACACGGACAATGGCGCGCACCAAAGACAAGAAGGCGCGGCCGATTCTACCTTTTTGCGCCGTGTCTCCATGGAGACCAGGAAGATCTCGATCTCGTACTCAGGAAAACTGTATGTTCTTACCTGTAGAAGCCAGGAAGTCTTGCGCTCTCGGCCTCGCCGAAGGCTGTCTGTTCTGAATTCGGAACAGTCGCTCATTTCTATCCGCATTTACGCCGTTAGCAACCATCTCATTGGCGCCGGTCAGGCAGAGTTTGTTCTGTTTTCAGAACAGCCGAGGCCAAGAGATATCAACTGATCCCATCGAATGCCACGTGTAACGTGGCGTTTAGGTGTGAGACACCGAGGCGCCGTAACCGGATTAATTCGTCTAGATACCAGCTCGGCTTGATCGATTAATTTTCCTCAATCGGACTGGCTTTACCCGCGATGACGCGCTTGCGGGGCTACCCACTATGACAAGTTACGGACCGGATTGCGCTGACGAAACTAGCAGGCCGCCCCACACATACACGGACGGACTTCATGAGAGTATTCGCCACGCCGCCTCTCCGATCACTACGCTCCGACGGCTGGACCTCTGGCTCCTCTCGCCCTGTTCCTCTCGCACAACTAACTATGAATCAACAGCTTACCTGTTCTGTCAGTGCGTCACCGCGAAGGCAACACATGACCATGAGTAGGCATCCGTGAGCCAGAACTCCCACTGGGACGGATCAACCACGGGTGGAAGGGCGAGAACTGGGCGCTGAGCACGAGCGGAGCTGTCAAAGTGCGCCGGCGTTCGGACGGGCACCTGGCCTTTCGCCAACACACTTCTTCGCCTGGAAGAAACGCTTGATCCTGGCAGGTCCGCAGCCCTTCGTTGAGGTCCACTTGGTGGACGCCGGCAGGGCGACTCAAGCGGCGGCTGGGCACGGATCGGCGATTGAGATTCGACTGCCCGCCGGCCGGAGCCTACTCGTCGAGCCGGGCGCACTCGACGGCGAGCAAGGTGCGCGTTGGAGATGCGTTGTTGCGCTGGTCCGGGCGGGCGGCTGGGTCTGTGCTTAGCCCGTCACTTACGTTCCGGGACTGGGACTGGGGGCGCGCCGACGAAGCCGGCGGCTGCGAGCAGGATGCCGGCCTTGTGAAGCTCGTCATTGAATTTGCCCATCTCCTGCATGGCCTGCATCGCCTCGGGCGTGGGGCGGAACCCCTTTTCGCTGTCTTCGGTCGCCTTCACGAATACCATCACACGCATTGCCTGTCTCCCTGGTTCGCACCAACTCGAGGGCGGTCTAGGCGGAACACCCGGCCTTCCTCATCTTAGCCCTGGGCTCCACTCGTGCTGCTGCGTTTCTTCTGGTTCGAAGAGGCGGGCTGAAGCCCTTTGCAGACTGAAGTCCACCCCACAAACGAATGGATGCCTTGCTGCGGCGGTGTACCTCAATGCAGCCTGGGTTTGGGGCTCCCAGGTGGACGCGTAGAGGAACCGCCGGCAGGGTTAGGTGCTATCGTCTTCTGCCCGGACGGCGGGATGAGCAGGTGGGAACAACCGAATCCGTTTGGGTGCACAACGTCCCCGGCGGGCTGCTCTTGCGGACTCGGCACGGTCTTCTGGGTTGGGCTGGGGCCGTTTCCGGTGGGGGACGTTTCGCTCTGTCCGCGTGGGGGCGTCGTTGGAGTTGGAGCTGCTTTCCGTTTGGGACAGAGTGAAAACGTCCCCGGGCTTCCGTTTGCGGGCAGAAGAGGCCACTGGCGGGCGGCTCCTGGCGGGCGGCTGGGTCTGTGCTTAGCCCGTCACTTACGTTCCGGGACTGGGCCGGGGGCGTGGCCTCCCGCTTCGAATTCCGGGGTTCCGGCCGGGACAGGGGCACCCTGCCTGACCTGCATGACCGTTGGCTCACCGATCCCGCGTGGACGATTGAGGAGTTGCTCAGCACGTAGGCGCAGTGGGGCTTCCGGCAAGACTGCCTGGTCATGAATTCCCGGGACCCGCGGCGTCTGATTCCGGCTGCCAATCCGCCATTTCGTACAGTGGACGGATTTCGATCACGCTCGGTCCCGGCATCGGATTCGGGCATCGCTTTACCCAGGCGACTGCTTCGTCCATATCCTTCACTTCCCAGAGCCAGAAACCGGCTACCAGTTCGCGAGCTTCGGCGAATGGCCCGTCGGTGATCGCTCGGCGGGGCCCGTCAAACGCAATGCGCTTGCCGTGCGAAGAGGGCTTGAGGCCGTCGGCTGCGAGCAGGATGCCGGCCTTGCGAAGCTCGTCATTGAATTTGCCCATCTCCTCCATCGCCTGCATCGCCTCGGGCGTGGGGCGGAACCCTTTTCGCTGTCTTCGGTCGCCTTCACGAATACCATCACACGCATTGTCTGGCTCCCTGTTTGGTAATCCGGTCTACGCGGATGACCCGGCCTTCCCTCCCTTATGTTCTGGGCTCCACTCGCGCTGCTGCGGAGTTTCTGGTTTGCAGAGGAGGGCTGAAGCCCTCCGCAAGCTGAAGCATGCCCCACACGCGACTGAAGTCCACCCCACAAGTTGCTGGGGGCTGCGCCACGAATTAGTCTACGCATGGCTGCTCCGGTCTGTTTAGTACAGCCTGGGTTTGGGGCCTCCCAGGTGGACGGGCAAGGCGTGGTCGCGTTCGCCGATATAGGGCTGGGGGCGGGCGCTCCAGGCGGCTAAGGCCAGGGCAAAGGCCATGTCGTCCGGGGTTGTGGCTTTGGGATCGCCCAGGCCTCCCAGCTCCGCATAGAGATCTGGCAGGTTGGGGAGACCGGATGGGATGCGCAGGGTTTGGGTCTCCAATAACACTCGCAGGTTGTGGAGGAGCGCGCTTCGGGGCACCGAGACCGCATGCGCGAGTTGGCCCACGGATTCGCCGCTCGTGATCACGATGGGCTCCAGACGGACGGGGAGAGCGGCGCGCTGGAGGTGCTCCACTACCGGCAGGCCTACGCCCGTGGCGTCGATGGCCAGATGCTTGACCGGCCGGTAGTGCGGCGTGCGGGCGTCCAGCCGCTCCAGATAGTTCGCCAAGAAGGCCGGGATGTTCGCATAGGGCGTGCGCAACGGCAGCCGGAAGATGGCGCGGAGGATCAGCACTGTCTCGGTCTTCTCCTGCCGGTAGATGTGGTCGAACTCGCCCGTGGGCCGGGTGAGGTCCTCCAGGCAGGCCAGGGCCGAGGGGTTGCGGCTGAAGCCGAGGTCGAGCCCGAGATGGTAGGTAGAGTGGGGGTTTGGTTTTCGCATGGGTTTTCCTTTGTGAGCGCGCCGGCGGAGGGCTTCAGGCGGCCGGTTCCTCCGGTTCCCCGGCTGCTGGATCGGCGTCCGGGTCCGGACCAGCTAGCCCGAAGTTCCAAGCCCTGAAATAGCCCAACGCCTTCTGGTTCAGTCATGTAAGGTGATTTCGAGGTTACATTTGTAGCCACTAAATATGTCAGATACCACTTGCCTTCCTTTCCTCTCTCCCTTATAATTGGCCATGCCATCCAGGACCGGCCGGGTTCATGTGGCCACCACTTCCCGGACCTACAAAGGCAAACTCTACCAGACCCACTTGCTCCGCCGCTCCTTCCGCGTCGGCTCCCAGGTCCGCCACGAAACCCTCGGCAACATCTCCCATCTCCCGCCCGATCTCATCGACCTCATTCGTCGCTCTCTCGCCGGTGAGCAGTTCCTCCCCGCCTCCCAAGCTTTCCTCGTCGAACGCAATCTCCCTCACGGCCATGTCCAGGCCGTGCTCGGCTCCATGCATCGTCTCGGCCTCGATTCGCTGCTGGCCTCTAAACCCTGCCGCGAGCGCGACCTCGTTCTCGCCATGATCGCCGAACGTCTTCTGCACCCCTGCTCCAAACTCGCCACCACCAGGCTTTGGCACACCACCACTCTGGCCGAGGAACTCGGGGTCGCCGACGCCACCGAAGACGACTTGTACCAGGCCATGGACTGGCTGCTGGCCCGCCAGTCGCACATCGAAAAGAAACTCGCCCAGCGCCACCTCCACGACGGTTCCCTGGTGCTCTATGACGTCAGCAGTAGTTACTACGAAGGTCACACCTGCCCCTTGGCGCGACTCGGCCACAACCGCGACGGAAAGAAGGGACTGCCCATCATCGTCTACGGCCTGCTGACCGACAGTGAAGGCCGCCCCGTGGCCGTCGACGTTTATCCCGGCAATACCGGCGATCCCACCACCGTTCCCGATCAAGTGGATAAGCTCCGCCAACGTTTCGGCCTGTCCCGCGTGGTTCTGGTGGGCGACCGCGGCATGCTCACCGAAACGCAGATCGGCCAGCTTAAACAGCATCCCGGACTCGGTTGGATCTCGGCCCTGCGCGGGCCGGCGATTCGCGAACTGGTCGACGGCGGAAGCCTGCAACTGTCCCTGTTCGACGAAACCAATCTGGCCGAGATCAATTCGCCCGTCTATCCCGGCGAGCGCCTGGTGGCCTGCTTCAATCCGCTGCTGGCCGACGAGCGCAGGCGGAAGCGAGGCGAGCTGATCGAGGCCACCGAGAAGGAGTTGGCCAAGATCGCCGCCCAGGTCAAGCGCCGCACGCGCACTCCGCTCAGTGAGGCCGAGATCGCGCTGAAAGTGGGCAGGGTCTTGAACCGCTACAAGGTCGCCAAACACTTCGAGCTCAACATCGCCGATGGCGTCTTCGCCTGGACCCGGCGAGAGGAATCGATCCGGCGCGAAAGCCAACTGGACGGCGTCTACGTGGTGCGCACCAGCGAGCCCGAGAGCCGTTGCTCGGCCCCGGACGCGGTACGCCGCTACAAGAGCCTGGCGCAGGTGGAGCGCGCCTTCCGCAGTCTGAAAGGAATGGATCTGCGAATCCGCCCCATCCATCACCGCACCGAGGACCATGTGCGGGCGCACATTCTGCTCTGTATGCTGGCCTTCTATGTGGAGTGGCACATGCGCAGAGATCTGGCTCCTTTGCTGTTTCAGGATGAGGAACTCAGCCGAGATCGAACTCGCCGCGATCCGGTTGCGCCGGCTGAGTGCTCGGCTTCGGCTCAGCGGAAGAAGTTGGAACGTGTCACCGCCGATGGCTTCCCCGTCCACAGCTTCGAGACTCTGTTGCGAGAGCTTGCCACGCACTGCCGCAACACCTGCCGCATTCCTTCCGACCCAAGCGCCACAACCTTCCAGCAACTCACCGAACCCACTGCTTTGCAAGCCCGTGCCCTCCGACTCCTGGGTCTGTAGCCAGAAACAGGAAGACCAGTTCTGCCTCTTCCACCGTCATATCAGGCAGATAGTGCCTATTGCCAGATGGAACTTCGGGCTAGCAGGGCATCGTCCTGTTCGTCGAAGAACGTCTCGCCGGGGACGACGGCCAGGTCGATCAGGTCGCGGGGGATGAGTTGGTGTTCCGAGGGGCGGAATTCGCAGAGGTACTCCTGGGCGAAGTCGTGCTCGCCGAGGGCTCGGCGTTCGGTAGCGAGGAAGTCCGGGCTGATGCGAGGGCAGGCGGTGGCCTTGACGGTGAAGCGGGCCCAGTCGGCGGCGGGGTCGTGCCATTCGCGAAAGAAGAAGCCAGACTGGCCGGCGGGCGTGGAGAGGATCCAGAGGCGGCCGTCGGAGATGGCGCGGGTGGGCCGGATGGCGGCGTAGACTTCGTCGGGGATTTTGGCGGCCTCGTCGAGGATGAGGAACGAGACGTTGTCGAAGCCGCGAATGTTGGCTTCGCGGGCGGGGAGACCGATGAGCGCGGAGCCGTTGGGGAGGAGGAGGGAGAGCGGGTCGCGGGGATCGCGGGCGTAGGGGACACCGGCACGACGGAGGAAGCGGGCGGCCTTCTGCAGGAAGGTCCGGCTTTGGCGGAGGAACGGGCTCACGCAGAGGGTGAGGGTTTCCGGCGCGTTGAAGGCGTGATAGAGGGCCATGAGAGCCGTGACGGTGGACTTGCCCCACTGGCGTGTGCAGCAGAGGAGGACACGGCGGGCGGGGGTGTCGAGGACCGCGGTTTGGGCGGGGTCCGGCGTGAACTGAAAGGTGTCGCGGACCCACTGCGAGGGCCGATCTGGGGTGCTGGTTGGGGGCGGGGCCGGCTGCTGGCCGGCGAGTGCGAGTTCGGTGGGCGGGCTGTAACGAAACCGCCCGGCTGTTCTGTCCTGCCATCTTGCGATCGTCATTGGTGTCTTCCTTGCGGCTATAGTTCCCGGCGCTCGATGGCGGCGGACCGGACGGTGGTTTCGAGGAGGGCGTGGCCGGCCTTGCGGCAGAGGTCCTCAGGGATTGAGGCGGCCCTATGCTGTTCGAAGCGGTTGGCCGGGGTGAGGTACTGGTGGACGTCGTCCCGCAGCCCGGTAAAGAGGGCCTGATCTTCGATGCTCGTGATGAGGTTGGCCGAATGGTCTCCGAGGAGAGGCCAGTTCCCGGCGCCGGTGGTGTGAAGACAACGGCGCGATGGTACAAAGTCGTCCGTAGTCTGTTTGAAAATCTCCATAGTTATGCTCCTTGGGCAAGGTTGTACTGGAGTGGACCCAGTGATTTCGGAGTGGCCGGCTGTAAATTGTTGAATCGAAAATGAAGATATATTTCGAGCGCCCGTCACTAAGAAAGTTTCATGGGACAAAACGGGCGAGTTGTGAGGTGAGGATGAGTTGGTTTCGGCGGCTGACGGGGCTGGCGGCGAGAGGCTTACCAAGGAGGTGACTCTCTTCCGCACCCTTCCGACCTTCCGCGGACTCGGCACGGCCTTCTGGGTTGGGTTGCGGCCCCGTCCGGTGGGGGGCCGTTTCGCTCTGTCCACGTGGTGACGTCGTTGGCACTTGAGATGCTTTCCGTTTGGGACAGAGTGAAGACGTCCCCGGGCGTCCGTTTGCGGGCAGAGGACTTCACCGACGAGCGCCTCTTGGCGGGGCTTCGGAGTGGTGGTTTGCACTGGTCCGGAAGGACGGCTTGGTCCATGCTTAGCCCGTCCCTTCCGTCACTGTGGATACGGCCTGTGAATGCCAGGAAAGTGGTTTAGCAGCCCGTGGCAGAAGTCGCACGGCCCCGTTCGCAACGCCGCCGGTCCTGTAATCGGAGCTGATTGACGACCTCGATCCATTCCGACGGAGCGAGAGCATTCCGAGACCGAGGACCAGCGGCGGCGCGAACCCGAAGGGCGGCAAGGGCTTGCGGGACTTCTGCCACGGACTGACTGCTAGACTCCAGGAATCGGGCTTGCAACCACTAGCAGCACCTACTCGAAGCTGGAATGACCGGCGGCGCCTGCCTCGTTCCTCCGCCGCGCCCACTGAAAGGAGGGCATCTGATGGCATGGCTTGTGTCGATCAATGTCGGGCTTCCGCGTGACATCGAATGGAAAGGCCAAACAGTCCGCACCGCCGTTTGGAAACTGCCGGTGCAGGGTAGAGTTGCGGTTGGCCGCTTGAATTTGGAAGGCGATGGGCAAGGGGATGTCGCAGGGCATGGGGGCGAACACCGCGCCGTCATGGTCTACCAGATGGACGCCTACCGCTACTGGGAGGCTCACCTCGGCCGCAACGATTTTTCATTCGGCCAATTTGGTGAGAATTTCACAGTAGCCGGCTTACCCGATGATGAGGTTTGCATCGGCGATCAATACCGCATTGGGAGCGCACTTTTCGAGGTCACACAGCCGCGCGTCACCTGCTATCGCGTGGGCATCCGGCTGGAGGAGCCGGCGATGCCTGCCCTGCTCGTGTCCCATCACCGGCCTGGCTTCTACTTTCGCGTGCTGGAAGAAGGCGACGTTGGCGCCGGGGATGAGATCGTGAAGGTGGCGGATGGGCCGGAGCGCATGACGGTGGCCGAGATTGATGCGCTGCTCTACCTGCCAAACCCCTCGCGAGAGCAACTCGAACGGTCGTTGCGCGTGCCGGCGCTCAGTGCGGGCTGGAAGAGCTCCCTCAGGGCGCTTGTCCAACAGAGCAGTTCGCAAGGCGGGAATGCGGGTCTCAAAGCTCCAGCCGGGCCTCCGCCGGCGTGGCCCGGCTTTCGACCAATGCGCGTGGTCCGGCTGGATCGAGAGGCCGCGAATGTCGTCTCGATATCCCTCCAGCCACTGGACGGGCCATCTTTGCCTCCAGCTCTGCCGGGCCAGTTTCTCGTGCTGCGTCTGCGCACAACGCCCGACGGCGCAATGCTGCTTCGGAACTACTCGATGTCGGGCTTGCCCGGCGACAGCACGTACCGGATCAGCGTCAAACGCGAAAGGAACGGTGTCGTCAGCTCCTATCTTCACGATCAGCTACGCGCGGGTGATGTCCTGGAGCTCAGCGCTCCTCGTGGAGGCTTTACACTGACGTCTGGCGACGGGCCCGTCGTTCTGCTGAGTGCCGGCATTGGCGCAACGCCGGTTCTCGCGATGCTCCACTCGCTGTCGTCGGCTGCGTCAGGTCGCGCCGTTTGGTGGATCCACGGAGCGCGTAACGCGGCGGAACATCCGTTTGCGAAAGAGTCGCGTGAACTCCTGCAGACGCTGGTGAACGGCCGAAGGCATATTGTCTACAGCCGGCCCAACTTGGAGGATCAGCGGGGTTCCGATTACGACTCGGTTGGGCATGTTGACACGCGGCTGCTCGATTGTCTCAGTGTGCCTCGTGATGCCGATTTCTACCTGTGTGGCCCGTCATCCTTCCTGAAGCAACTGACCGAGGGCTTGAAGACATGGGCGGCGGATCCGGCCCGAGTTCATACGGAGTTGTTTGGTCCGGAGCAATCGATCACCCCTGGGATCACGCCATCGTCCCGGGCTTCGGCTCACCCTCCCGCCGGAGAACCGGGCACGGGGCCCGAAATTGCGTTTGCCCGAAGCGGCCTCACCGTTCGCTGGGATTCGCGGTATTCCAGCTTGCTGGAGTTTGCGGAAGCTTGCGGCGTGCCCGTCCAGTGGTCGTGTCGCACAGGGGTCTGCCACATGTGCGAGTGCGCACTGATCGGGGGGCGTGTCCAATATCAACCTGATCCGCTGCAGCCACCAACTCCTGGTAGCGTTTTGATTTGTTGCGCGACGCCGTCCGCCGACATTGAGATCGACCTTTGATGGGCTGAAAGCGTCATCGCCCTGGCCTGCGCGATCCGTCGAGAGCTATCAGAGTCTCGGACGATGCAGTCCGGACCGCCAACGCTCGCCAGCGCAGATGCGGTTCCGGAACGGCGATCGACCTACTCGATTGGGTATCCAGGCCGCCCGCCACTGTTCCCTTCGCGTGCCGCCGCAATCTTACGGGCTATTCTGGAGATAGCCCTTGCCCCTATTGATTCCAGACTCCGAAGTGACCATGACCTTCGTTCGCGCCTCCGGTCCTGGCGGCCAGAACGTCAACAAGGTTTCGACCGCCGTCGAGTTGCGCTTCGATGCCGGCCGATCGCCCTCTCTGCCCGCCGACGTACGGCAGCGGCTGCTGGCGTTAGCGGGCCATCGAGCCACGCAGGACGGCGTGATCATCATCACGAGCCGCGTGCACCGGACGCAGGAGGCGAATCGAGCCGAGGCCCGGGCGCGCCTGGATGAGCTGGTCGCCCGCGCGCAAGTCGTGCCGAAAACGCGCCGGCCCAGCCGGCCCACGTTCGGCTCCAAGATCCGCCGGCTCACGGAAAAATCGCAACGATCCTCGGCTAAGAAGCTGCGCGGCCGGGCCAACGAAGACTGAGCTGGCTTAGGGCTCGCACGATAATAACTGGGCAGTTTCGGGCGGCTCGAAGAGGTGGGGCTGAAGCCCCACGCGGGCCAAGGCCCGCCCCCCCCTGGTTAGGTCCGTAAGCTCCGAGTCCCGACTTCCTAGTGACGTGAGCCGGAAGCTGTCGGGACAGAGCCACACGTACGACATGGCGTTTGTACGTCGAGTTGAATCGGTAGACATCGCGCCGTTACCGAGGATAGATGCGCCATAAAGGTGCCCTGAGGCCGATGCCGTCTCATGCGCCCGCAGCCTCAGAACCTTGCGCCGCGAAACGACTGATCAGGCCCGTTCGCCGCGCTCACGAACCGGCCTTGGGCGGTTCATGTACCGGGCTTCCTGGACGGGGCTTTGTCGTGCTTCTTCTGCACCTCTTGTTTGTGTTTCGTCACCTGCTGTTGCTTGTTCTTGTCCTTGTCTTTCTTGCCGCCCTTGTCGCCCATGCCTGCTCCTTTTTTCAGCGATTGTGACTGGAAATCTGGATCACCGCGCGATTGAGCATTCTCAATCGCCGCGAACCAACGCTACCACAGTTGCAGTCAGGAAGCGCCGCTGCAGCCCAAGCCGGATTCCTCGTGCTCGCCCTCACTGTGCCGTGCAGGGTACATTCCGGTGTCTCGCGGGGTGCGGGTTCTTTGTTGCGCGTCGACCCCGGGGTATCGAAATTCGACTCCACACTTTACCGGAATGAGTTAGGTTCGGAATACCCAATAGGGCTCCTGTTCGCGGTCCAGGGGCAAAGCTACGGCCCGATGTTCGATGAGAAGCTAACGCACGCCGCGTGGAGGACCAGGCCCTCCTGGTATGTGATCGCAACAGAGGACCGGATTCTGCCGACGGCGCTGCAGGAGGCAAGGGCGCACAAGTCTGGTGAGCACACGGTATTCCTACCGACCTGTCACGTCGCCATGATGCAGGAGCCGGGGAAGGTGGCCGATGTCCTCACAGAGGCGGCCCGGAATGCTCTGAAGCAGTGGACAGACTCGTCGGAAGTTGCGTGAAGCGTGGCCGATGAGCAAGCACTCGGACGACCGGTGCTGAGCTGTTTCGTGACCCTGGCCGTCTTTTGCGACAGGGGCGAGGTTGGGCGCCTGAAGCTCGGTTTCCTTGGGGGTGAGGCGCGGTGTTCGTGTTCTTCCTGTACCCGGCTGGATGGGGCGTGGGGTCGCTCGGCCTGCGGTGTTGAAGAGGCGGCCGGAACGGGTGCCCGCACCATTGAAGAGGCGTTCGGAATTGGTACCCGCTTACTGACGTGCGCGGTTCGCAGCGGCGGGGACCCCTCCCTTACGGTTGGGGTTCGTAGCGGCTGCGTTCGATTTTGTGGGGCTGGCGGGACACGGGGGATTCCTCTGGAGACTGCACGTGGCCCCTCTCGTAATTTCCAGAAGTTTCTTGCTACGCGGGAACGGATGATCCGCTACGAGTTGCCGCACGGCCATGGGTTTGAGGATGCTCGCCGTGACAGGATGGTATTCACGGAGACTTGGCTGAGTCCGCTCGGTTTCGCATCTACGTGAGCACGCGAGCGGCACTTCTGGAAAGGACATGAGTTGCCTGAACCATTAGGACTGTTTTCGCCAGTGAGGGTCGGCGAACTGGAGCTGCCAAACCGGATCGTCATGTCGCCCATGACTCGCATCCGGGCAGAGAAGGACTGCGTCCCCGGTGAGCGCATGGTCCGCTACTATTCGCAGCGAGCCGCGGCGGGGCTGATCATCACCGAAGGTACCCATCCCAGCCCGATGGGCCGCGGATACACGTACCCGCCCGGGCTCCACACGGACGCACAAGCGGCTGGTTGGCGGAAGGTGACGGACGCCGTTCACAGTGTCGGGGGGCGCATCTTCGTCCAACTGATGCACGCGGGGCGCGTGTCCCACTCGTCGCTGCTGCCAGGCCACGCCCTGCCCGTGGCGCCCTCGGCCATTCCCATCTCCGGAGAGATCCATGGTTTCGGCGGGAAGTTCCCGTTCGAAACGCCTCGCGCGCTGGAGACAGAGGAAGTTGCGGCGGTGGTCGAGGAGTTCCGGCGGGCAGCGGAGTTGTCCATCGTGGCCGGCTTCGACGGCGTGGAACTTCATGCGGCGACCGGATACCTGCCGAATCAGTTTCAAGTCACGGGGTCGAACCGGCGTACCGATGGCTACGGGGGCTCGCTGGAAGGGAGGACGCGCTTCACGCTGGAAGTGATGGAAGCGCTCTGCAGCGTGCGGGGCGGACAGCAGGTGGGCATCAAGATCGCACCCGGCTTTACCGTCAACGACACTTTCGACGAAGAGCCCGCCGAGACGTACGCCTACCTCGCCCGGCGCCTGAATTGGCTCGGTCTGGCCTATCTCCACGTGGGCTACGACAGTGGCTACTCAAGGGGCACGCCGCCGGCGTTCAATCCTGTCGACCTCATTCGTTCGGTCTACACGGGCACGCTGATGGCGGTGGGCGGCTTTACCAAGGCATCGGGCGACGCAGCCATTGCGGCGGGGCGGACCGACCTCATCGCCTATGGCCGGCCGTTCATCTCCAATTCCGATCTTGTCGAGCGATTCCGTCTCGATGCGCCGTTGAATCTCCCGGACGTGCGGACTTTCTATGGCGGGGACGATCACGGTTACACGGACTATCCCTTGCTGAGTGCCGGGTAGACGAAGAACGGATGTTGGCGCGAGGTCGAGTGGCGGGATGGGCGTGATCGAGCCAAGTGGCGCCGGGCGCATCAACTTTCGGTTGGCGCCATGGAAGGGGCTAACCTTGCTGGTCTAGCCCATTGGCGGTACTCTCGCTGAATGCGACCGCTTCGGTATTCCATCAACGTCACCCTGGACGGGTGCTGCGATCATCGTGCAATGCCCGCGGATGAAGAGTTGCATCGTCACGCGATCGAGAACCTTGACCAGGCCGATGCCCTCCTCTTTGGCCGGGTGACTTACGAGATGATGGAGGCCGCGTTTCGGCCGCCGGCGGGCACGGGCGGGCGGCCTGAATGGGTGGAACCCTTCGCCCGGACGATCGACGCGGCCAAGAAGTACGTCGTGTCGAGCACGCTGGACCGGGTCGATTGGAACGCCGAGCTTGTGCGTGGAGATCTAGAGCAGGCCGTTCAGCAGCTCAAGCGGGAGCCGGGTAAAGGGCTGTTCACGGGAGGCGTGAAGCTCCCACTGGCATTGGCGGAACTGGGATTGATCGATGAGTACGAGTTCGTGGTGCAGCCCAGGCTAGTGGGTCACGGGCCGACGTTGTTCGCGGGGCTATCGAAGTATGTCGACCTGAGGCTCGTGAGCCGGCTGGAGTTCGGCTCGGGGGCAGTGGCGATGCGGTATGAACCGAGAAGGTAGCGATTGGCTTGTTCAGCATCGAAATCCAAGTTGACGCGTAGCCGCCCATCGTGAGAAGTACCCGTCCGTGAGTGGGAGCGCGACGTCAATCGGCATCGGTCCATGCCGCCGTCATCTGGTCGACCCGCGCGTGCCGCGGGCCCATCCGCCACAGCAATGCCCGAAGGGCCTGGTTCCGGGAGGGCGGCAGTAGACCGACCGGGCAGACTGGTCCGAATCGCCTCGATGCGCGTCCTGGCCACGGCGTCACTGGCGTTTCCTGTGATCTTGCAGGATTTCGCTAATCTCTCGCACGATTTGAGTCACGGTGCGGCTCGTCGCGCGGTTACAGTCACCCTATGAGCTCCAGCACATCGTCCTCGTTTTCCAGTCTTCCGATCTCCGCTTCGACATGGTTCATCACCGGTATCAGCCGCGGGCTTGGGCGCAGTATCGCCACAGAAGTGATGCAGCGCGGCGGGCGGGTCGCAGGTACCGTCCGCAACCTCTCGGACGCCGGTGATCTTCGGCAGAGGTTTCCCAACCGGCTTTGGCTGGGTACTTTGGATCTGTCGGATTTAGCCAATATCCCGATGGTCTTCCAGTCGGCCGTCGAGCAGTTCGGCCGGATGCACGCCGTCGTCAGCAACGCCGGGTACAGTCTGCTGGGCGCGGCGGAGGAACTCGACCTCGCGGCGATCCGGCACATTGTCGACACCAATCTCACCGGCTCGATCCAACTGGCACGCGCCGCGGTGGCGCACATGCGTCCTCTCGGGGGAGGCCGCCTCATCCAGATCTCGAGCGGCGCCGGCCAGGCAGCCTTCGCGGGACTCTCGGCTTACTGCGCTACCAAGTGGGGGATCGAAGGTTTCTTCGAGGCACTTTCTCAGGAGGTTGCCGGCTTCGGCATCGGCACAACTCTGGTGGAGCCTGGAGCCATCCGCACGGACTTCGGCGCCTCCGGCGTTCTGAGCCCCGAACTGGAGGCCTATCGCGAAAGTCCGGCCGGCCTGATGCGCCAGATGGCCCATAGCGGCTATGTTGCGCCCGGCGATCCGGCCAAGATGGCCAAGGCAATCGTGGACACGTTCGAAGTCAGCACCGCACCACCACGTCTGGCGCTGGGGCCCGATGTCCATGGATACATAAAGACGGCACTGACTACGCGGCTGGTGCAGCTTGAGAGCTTCCAGGACGTGACGATGTCCACGGACTGCGATGACGTGGGGGCTCGATAACATAGGGGGAGATGCTGCCATCACGGTCCCTTTGGAGAGAGGCACGATCGATTGTTCTGCGACACGCCGAGGAGGACCGGCTTTCCTCCTCCGTGTTGCCCGGCCTGCACCTGATGCGGTTTGGATGGTCGAGCCGGCCGCTTGTGTCCATGCAATCGCCGTGCCTGGCGCTGGTCCTGCAAGGGGCGAAGAGTCTGGACTTTGGCCCGACTCATCTTGAGTACGGAGCAGGACAGTTCCTGCTCACGTCCATCGACATGCCGGTCACTTCCAGGATTGTGAGTGCGACCCGCAAATGCCCGCTTGTGGCGGTTGCCGTCGAGATTGATTTCGGGGAGCTACAGCAGGTGATCCGCCGATGCGACAGGCTGCCGCATTCGGGTTCACAGCCGGGCATCCAGGTGTTTGCCGCCGATGCCGGCCTGTTGGAGGCCATTGTCCGCCTGCTGCGACTGCTGGATACGCCGGAGCACGCGAGGGCTCTGACGCCGCTGATCCAACAGGAGATTCTGTATCGTCTGCTTTCCGGCCCAGCCGGTGCCCGACTGCTGGAGGTCTCAAGGCACGACAGCCCCTCCAATCGCGTAGCCGGCGCGCTGGCCTGGCTCCGAGGGCATTTTGCCGAGGGCTTTCTGGTGGGGGCCCTGGCTCGTCACGCCGGCATGAGCCCCTCAGCGTTCCATCAGCACTTCAAGGCGGTGACCGGCATGACGCCGATCCAATATCAGAAGCGCATTCGGCTGCACGAAGCAAGGCGGGTGCTGCTGGTGGAGGCGCTGGATATTGGTGAGGCGAGTCTGCGCGTCGGCTATCAGAGTCACTCGCAGTTCAGTAAAGACTACAAGCAGTACTTTGGGCGACTGCCCAAGGACGACGTGTTCGCCCATGTGGACGGGGGCATTCCAGTCGCGGCGTATTCGCCGGAGGGGTCTGGGCCTTCTTGATTACGCGGATGGGTGATCCGGCCAGACCTGGCGAGGCGCTGGCCAAGGTCTTGGGGAAAATGGGATTCTGGTTGTCAGAATCCCGATAGAGTTCCCGGAAGGATGGACGGATCACGCTCCCCTTCCCTCCCGAGTTCAGGCTGAGTTTTTCGCCAATCCCACTTCTTCGCGTTGTGATGAGAGGTCCTAATGCCCCATTGTCCCCATGTCGAGCTGCGACTGGCCACCGTCCCTGGATGTGAGATTGTCCTGCAAGCGTTCGCCGATACCGCGGAGCACATGCTCCAGACGGTGGTGGACACCGCGAGGCTGTTCCAGCAAAGGGGGGAGTACAACCAGCATCATGGCACGGCGATTCTGGAGTCGGATCTCGAGGAATGCGATTTCTCCCAGATCGCTCTCGTCATGTCGATCCACGACTTCTATAAGCCGAAGCAGAGTTCCGGGCATGCCGACCAGGGAGCACGGTTCCTGGACGAGTTGGTGATCGGATTGATCCGGCATCACGACAAGTTCGGCATTCAGCATACGGGCGAGGCGTCGATGCTGGCGCTGAGCGATGTCGTGGACTGGCTGCGGCACCTGGATGCGCCGTCGCAGACGCGGGCGTTGGCCACGCTGCCGGTGATCACGCTGCTGGACTGCGGATCCCTGGGCTTTCTGAATCAGGCGCGGGTGGAAACATACCGTCAATTGAAGCGGAACCTGAAGTTGGTCCTGGATGGGACGAGGACCCTGGACGAACTAGCTCATGCCGAGACGCCGCTGAGGATCCAGCGGCTCATTCAATCGAACAACCGGGCCACGATTGGCATTGATTTCGTGGAGGATGCGCTGAAGGAATTTCCGCGGCTGGCGAAGAACCTGCCCTACGTGCGCTTCGACGCCGGCGTTTACGTGCTGGAGCCTCTGATGCTGTATCTGGTGGACCGGCCGTACGACTTTGGGGCTCCGCCATCGGGCTCCGGTGTCGACCTGGGCGTGGAGCAGCAACCGGCGCTGCGCCGATTCCTGGGTGCTCTCGACGGGCTGGCCGAGGCGGCGGTGACGAGTGGCCGGAGTGTGGCAGACCTGGGGCCGCTGTCGCTGAAGCCGGGTGCGGGCCTGGAAGCGAGGCGCGCCGAGTTTGAGAGATGGGCCGCGGGCGTCTGAGACGGCGAGGCCCGTGGGGTCCGCCATAATGACTGGATGATCACGGCGACTGGCGCGGGCACAATGAGGATCGTCGCGGGGGTGGTTCTGACCCTGGCTGGAGGCGCCGCCCTGGCCCAGACGACGCCGGACCCGGGCACCGTGCTTTTCTATACGCATCCCGCGGACAAGTGGGAGAATGCGCTGCCGGCCGGCAACGGCCGCCTGGGCGCCATGGTCTTCGGCGGGACGGATGAGGAGCAGATCCAGCTCAACGAGTCCACCTATTGGTCCGGCGGTCCCTATACCACCGTGGTGAAAGGGGGCCGGGCGGCCCTTCCGGAGATCCAGCAACTGCTGTTCGACGGCCAGTACCGGAAGGCCCATCTGCTGTTCGGGCGGCGCATGATGGGCTACCCGGTGGAGCAGCAGAAGTACCAGGCGCTGGCGAATCTGGTGATCAGCCTGCCTGCGGGCGGCGCGGTTTCCCAGTACCGCCACCAGCTTGATCTGGATACGGCTGTGATCACGACCGAATACACGCAGGACGGAGTGCGGTATACGCGCGAGGTGCTGGTGAGTCCGGTTCATCAGGTGGTCGCCGTCCGACTGGCGGCTGACAAGCCGGGGCGCGTCTCGTTCACGGCGCAACTTCGGGGCTACCGGAACACGACGCATTCGAACTACGCTACCGACTACTTCCAGATGGACGGCTACGGCGCGGACGGACTGGTGCTGCGAGGGAAGTCAGCGGACTACTTGGGCGTTGCAGGGAAGGTTCGGTATGAGGCTCGTCTGCGGGCGGTGCCGAGTGGTGGAACCGTGCAGGTCGACGGTGATGTGCTGAGTGTGAGCAAGGCCGATGCCGTCACGCTGATTGTCGCGGCCGCTACGAACTTCGTGAGCTACCGGGATGTGAGCGGCGACCCGGCGGCTCGGGTCGAGACTGTCCTGGGGCAGGCGGCTGCGCTGAGTTTTGAGAGCCTCAAGGCGGCGCACGTTCGGGCGCATCAACGGCTCTTCCGCAGGGCCTCGATCTCGTTTCCGGCCACGGAGAACGCCCGTCTGCCGACCGATGAACGACTGAAGGCGTTTGACGGATCCAACGACCCGGCGCTGGCGGCGCTGCTGTTCCAGTTTGGACGCTACGTGCTCATCTCGTCGTCGCGGCCGGGAGGCCAACCGGCGAACCTTCAGGGCCTGTGGAACAAGGAGATGAATCCGCCGTGGGATTCGAAGTTCACCACGAACATCAACACGCAGATGAACTACTGGCTGGCCGAGACGGCGAACCTGAGCGAGTGCGCGGAGCCTCTGTTCCGGATGATTCGGGAGCTCACGGATCAGGGCGCCGAGACAGCCAGAGAGTTCTATGGAGCAAGGGGTTGGGTGCAGCACCAGAACACGGATATCTGGCGAGTGACGGCTCCGATGGACGGGCCCAGTTGGGGCGCGTTTACAACCGGCGGAGCCTGGCTCGCCACGCATCTGTGGGAGCACTACCGATTCACCGGCGATGTTCAGTTTCTGCGCGATTTCTATCCGGTGATGAAGGGGAGCGCCGAGTTCTTCCTCGACTTCCTGCGCACGGATCCGAAGCGTGGTTGGCTGGTGACGAATCCATCCACCTCTCCTGAAAACTTCCCGGCGGGCCCAGCGAATGTGAAGTTCTTCGACGAGGTGACGACGATGAAGACCGGGACGAGCCTGACGGTGGGCTCCGCCATCGACATGGAGATTCTCAAGGAGCTGTTTGGCGAGGTGGCAGAAGCTTCGAGCATTCTGGGCGTGGATCCGGAACTGCGTGGCCGGGTGCTTGCGGCGCGTGCCAAGCTGGCCCCTCTGCAGGTGGGCCGGAAGGGAAATCTGCAGGAGTGGATCGAGGACTGGGACGAGACGGAGAAGAGCCATCGCCACATTTCCGGGCTGTGGGGTTTGTACCCGGGCCATGAGATCTCGCTCGCGCGAACTCCGGAGTTTGCGAGAGCCAGCGAGGTGGTGCTGGAGCAGCGAGGATTGCAGGGGAACGGATGGTCGTCGGCGTGGAAAGCGGCGTGTTGGGCGCGGTTGGGCAACGGGGCCAAGGCGATGGAGAACGTGCGCTACGCGGCCGGGCATTACACAACGGCGAGCCTGTTTTCGATCTGCTCGAATGCGATGCAGGTGGATGGCGCCCTGGGCATGAGCGCGGCGATCGGCGAGATGCTGCTGCAGTCGGAGGAGGGTGAGATCGGATTGCTGCCGGCGCTGCCGGAGTTGCTCAGTTCGGGCGTCGCGAAGGGCTTGCGGGCGCGCGGCGGATTCGAAGTGGATTTCGAATGGGCGTCGGGGCGGGTGCAGCGAGCAACGGTCGTTTCGAGCCTCGGGCGGACGTGCCGCGTCCGAGTGGCGGGTTCGTTCACGGTGACGCATGCGGGGCAACCGGTGGTAGTTGCGCACCCGGAGGCCGGGGTGGTGGAGTTCCCGACCGCGGCCGGCGAGAAGTACTCACTGGTGCGCGTTGATTCGAAATAGGGCGCGAGGCCGTTGAGAGCGAAAACTCGGTGCCGAGCCTGATCCACTCCGGACGCGGCCTGCGTACCGGCGGCGGCTGCGTGCGAGGCCCTTAGACGGCGGGCCTCGCACTGTAAGGTTGGGTCTACATAGTCAGACACCCTTGTAGTTGAGCAATGGCCGGAGGGTCCGGATGATCTTCACCAAGTCCCTCTGTGCCCTCAGAACCATACGGATGTCTTTGTACGCAGCGGGGGCCTCGTCCAGAAGACGGCCGGTTAGGCTGTCGTCGTACAGAACACCCTCCATCTGTCGGCGCAGTTCCCGTTCGGTAATCTTACCTCGCGCTGCCGCCCGGCTTAGCGCACGGCCTGCCCCGTGAGCACTGGAACATAACGCCTCGTCGCAGCCCCGTCCCTCCACATGGAAGCTCAGGCTGCCCATGGACCCAGGCAGGACTCCGCTCTCGCCTTGCCGAGCGGACATGGCGCCTTTGCGATGAACCCAGAGATCGCGGCCGCCGTGGCGTTCGAGCGATACGTGGTTATGGTCGGTCGCGATGGCTGTTTCCCAGCAGGCGTGCGCGCCGGCCCTCACGGCCAGCACCTGTGCCACTTCCTCCGCCATCGCCCTTCGAGACGCGGCTGCGAATCTCCGGGCATAGGCGACGTCGTGCAGGTACTCGGCGCCAAGAGCGGAGCCGGCTTCGAGTGCTCGCAGTCGGGTGGCCATGGGTTGCGCGCGAGCGAGATGGTGGTCTCGGATCGCCGGCCCGAGCGCCCTCGACCCGCTATGCACCATGAGCCAGAGCCGATCGTCCGCATCCGCCTGCAGTTCGATGAAGTGATTGCCGCTGCCCAGGGTTGCGAACTCGATCGCGCCTTCCGTCCGGCGAGCCGATTCCAGGCTGGGATGGGTGAGCCTGCCGCTCGACAGGTCCTCCGGTTGAGGAATTGCTTCGCGGCGGTTGCGCCGACGGGATGGCACAGCGTGGCGAAGGTCGGCCAGTATCTGTCGGGCAACGCCCGGAGGGGCCAGCGCCGCGGCCTCCACGTCGAAGGCGACGGCCAACATGCCACATCCGATGTCGCCGCCAACTGCCTGCGGGTAGATTAAGGACGATGTGGCGACGACCACACCGATGCAGACATCGGCGGACAGATGCACGTCGGGCATTACGGCTACCCGCCACACATCGGGAGCGCGCCGAAGGCGTTCGATCGCCTCAGACACGTCCCGATCCATTGGGGCCTGCAGCCAGGTACGGATGGACGCGAGGGATGATTCACTCATCGATGCCTCCATCCGGAGTGAGCGGAACAAAGGACAATTCCGGAGCCCGCTTCCGAGTGATTGCCGTGGCCACCTCCGAGCGGAGACGCGTAGCGCCACGGCGCAGAGCATCGATTGCATCTGCGACCGGACGATCGTCCGGGATGAACACGTGGACCAGAAGACGCCCGCAGTCCGGCGCCGGAGAGACGTCATCGATGAAGAGACCGCTGGTGGCTTCCCCGGCAGCGCCCTCTGCCAATGCCGTGTTTAGGGCTCGCTGCACTTGCCGGCAGAACTGCTGTGTTTTCCTTTGTTCCTGGCGGCCGGAAGACCGGCTGCCGGAGCCTGTTTCGTACAGAGCTTCAGTCAGCTCTGGATCCATGCACTGTGGTTCTCCACAGCGGCGATTATGCTGTTTCAAGACAAAACTCCCCTAATCCGTCAACACACACCAAGCCACCGCGCACAAGTGCGCTGCGGCCTTCAGCTTGTTTGTTGAAAGCGATGGGAGCCAGCTCAGACGGCCGGCTTACTTAGGCGGCGGCGAGCAGGCTCGACGGGATTGGGGTGTGTGCAATAGGGGACATGGTCTCCTCCACTTATGCGTCGAGTCTCGGAACAGTGGGAGGTTCTCCTTGCGAAGAAAATCTCCATAGTTATTATCTTCCCTATTTTGAGGTGCGGCAAGTGGAGCTTTTGGGACTTGGGGGACTCCTGAAGATTCGAACTACTTCGGTCAGGCGTGTCCGGAGCTGTGCGGACGAGTGCCGCGCAACGTGCAGGGCCGTCTGCTGGAAGACGGCCGCAAGACACGGCCGCGATAGCACGCGCTGGCATATGTGCCTATCTATGTTGACATTGGCACTACGTGCCAATACAATGACCCCATGCTATTCGCTGTCCCACATGCTCTGAAAGGACATCCCATGAAACTACTCCTCACGTTTCTGCTGCTGGCGACGGTAGCGGCGGCCGCCTTCGCGGCTGACACGGCCTCGTTAACTGGCAAGTGGCAGATCCACACCAGCGCCGCCGGCAACGAAAGCAAGTACTCGTGCACATTTACGCAAAAAGAGAGCGACCTGACCGGCAGTTGTTCCCCGGAGCGGGGTGTTGTTCAGATCAATGGGAAGGTCGAAGGAAGTGCAGTCCGGTGGACCTACAAGTCGGACTACAACGGAAGCCCGCTCACCGTCACATTCAAGGGGACTCTGGATTCCACCGGCAAGATCTCTGGAAGTGTCGTCGCCGAGGAGTTCGGAGTCGAAGGCGAGTTTTCGGCCACTCCTGAGAAGTAGACCGTCCCACAGGTCTCCGGGCCACGGGAACCCAATGACATTCGCGACCGATTGCTGAACTTTATGAAGTACTCAACGCTCCTACTCCCAGTGCTCCTGCTTAGCGCGGCGGACGGCGCGGCACAAACGGCGCCGCTACCCCAGATCCGCCAGAACGGCATGGTCAAGCAGCTCTTTGTCGACAACAGGCCGTTCGTGATGTTGGCGGGTGAACTGCACAACTCGAGCGCCTCAAGCGTCGAGTACATGAAGCCGATTTGGGACAAACTGGCCGCCATGCACCTCAACACGGTGATCGGCACGGTGAGCTGGGAATTGACTGAGCCAAACGAGGGCCAGTTCGATTTCTCCCTTGTCGACGCACAGGTCAAAGAGGCCCGGCAGCGGAACATGCGGCTGGTCCTGATCTGGTTTGCCACCTGGAAGAACGCGGGTTCCAGCTATGTACCGCGATGGGTCAAGGCGGATCGAAAACGGTTCCCACCGATGGTTCTCAAGATCCGCCCGAACGCGGGGTTGTCTTCGTTCCTGGCGGCCGACATGGAGCAGCGGGGCACCGGGCCGCTGAGCCCGCTTGGCGAGGAGACCCTCAAGGCGGACGCCAATGCGTTTCGCGCCTTGATGCGCCATATCAAGGAGGCGGATCCGCAGCACACGGTCATCATGATGCAGGTCGAAAACGAAGCCGGCTCACTGGGTGACAGCCGGGACCGTTCACAACTGGCGGACTCCGCGTGGAGCAAGCCGGTTCCGGCCGACCTGAGGAACTACCTCGCGAAGAACCAGGCCACGCTGCTGCCCGAGATACGAGAGGTCTGGGGACGCAACGGATCGAAGACCAGCGGGACCTGGGCTGAGGTGTTCGGCGATGACGAATGGGCCGACGAAGTCTTCATGGCCTACCACGTCGGCCGCTTCCTCGGCGAGGTGGCAAAAGCCGGCAAGGCAGAGCTGAATATCCCCATGTATGCGAACGCCTGGCTTGGACCGCAACCGGGCCAGGACCTGCCGGGCAAGTATCCGAGTGGAGGACCCCTTGCCCGGGTGATGGACGTCTACCGTGCGGCCGCGCCTTCCCTGGATCTCATTGCTCCCGACATTTACGTGCCTGATTTCAAGGGCACCTGCGCGCTCTACACCCGATCCGGCAACCCGTTGTTTATCCCCGAGGCCCGGGACCAGGTAGGCAACCTGTTCTGGGCGATGGGTCATCACGCCGCGTGGGCGTGGGCACCGTTTGGTATCGAGGACCTCCAGACCGAGGGACAGGTGGCTCAGGCATACAAGGTGCTTTCCGAGATGCTGCCGCAACTGGCCGAGTGGCAGGCAGCGGGGAAGGTGAGGGGGTTGCTCGTGGCTGACGGTGAATCGCCCGCGCCTGTTTCGCTGGGAGGCTACAAGATCTCCATCAGTGGAGGCAGGGGGCGCGGCGCGGCGGCCTTGGCGGCACCGGGAGGCAACGGCGCACAGGCAACCGGGCAGACGCCCGCACCGGAACTCCCCGGGGCCGTATCTCTGGGCTCCCGAGCCCTGTCGAGTGACACGCGTCCGTTCGCCATCGTGATCAACACGGCTCCCGACGAGTTCCTTTTCATCGGGGCCAATGGGGATCCCAGCTTCGCGGTCGATTCCCCCGGTCCCGGACGAGTCGCCATCTCCGCAAAGGACGAAGGCCGTTATGAGAAAGGGCGATGGGTGCCGGGCCGCCGGATCAACGGCGATGAGGTTTATCAGCCAGGGCTGCCGGGTTCGCGGATCGGCATGCTGAAGGTGCAACTGGTCCGATTCGACTGACGCGTCCAGGCGATGATACCGGAGTCCGCCGGCGGTATTACGGCGTGCCTTCGCGAGGACCGACGGACGGCGATCCGCTGAGCTGAAGACGCGGTGGAGGCAGGCGCCCGGTCCATTGAAGACGCTCCCGGAACCGGTGCCCGCTCCGTTGAAGACGCGTTCGGAACTGGTACCCGCTTACTGACGTGCGCGGTTCGCAGCGAGCGGAGACCCCTCCCTTACGGTTGGGGTTCGTAACGCGGCTTCATCCGCTTTAGCGGCCCGCAGGGCCATGGCTGACTCCTTCCCAGTCGCGGTTCGCAACGCCACGCTGGCGATCTGCAATACCTTGGGCTGCCGTACTGTTTACACATCGGACCGGTGTTATACCTTGACACTCTGCATATGTAGTGATTCTATGTCTGTAGACATTCTAGGCATGGAACCCAAGAAATCCGATCTACTACAGGGCACGCTGGACCTGCTTGTCCTCAAAACACTGGCAGCCGGAACGCTGCACGGCTACGCCATCGCGCAACGGATCCTGGTTGCTTCCCGAGAGACGCTTGACGTGCAGCAGGGGTCTCTGTATCCGGCCCTGCACCGGCTCGAGAGGAAGAAACTGGTGGAGGCCGCCTGGCGCCAATCGGAGAACGGCCGCATGGCCAAGTTCTACACGCTTACGAAGACTGGGCGCAAGCAACTGGCCACCGAGTTGGACCAATGGGAGCAGTACTCCAAGGCAATTGGCTGGGTGCTGGAAGGGTGATGAAATGAGACTCCCGTGGAACAGAAAAGAGTCGGACCTCGAACGTGAGGTGCGGTATCACCTGGAGGCATTGGCAGACAGTTTCGAGCGTCAGGGATTCAGCCCGGCCGAGGCGATGCTGCGCGCCCGGCGCGAGTTCGGCGGCGTGGAGCAGTACAAGGAGCAATGCCGGGACGAGCGGCGCTGGCAGCCGCTGGCCCAGCTCATGCAGGATCTGACATTTGGTGTCCGGATGATGCGCAAAGCACCGGCCGTCACCTCGGCCGCGGTCCTTTCCCTAGCTCTGGGCATCGGTGCGACCACGGCCATCCTGACGTTGATGGACGCTGTGCTGTGGCGGAGTCTGGCGGTGCCGCAGCCGGAGCAAGTGACGGAGGTCCTATGGCAATCGAAGGAGCGGCCGGAGGCGGTTTACCACAGCTCGAGTGGGAGCATGTTTCTGGATGGAGCGACGCATGTGGCCGATTTTTTCAGCCGTTCGGCGTTTGAAACCCTTCGCGCCAGCATCCAGCGCGCCGATGTGGCCGCGCATCTCAATCCTGATGACGTCAGCACCAGCTATGGAGGGGTGACGGCCGTGGCCGAGCTTCGGCCGGTGTCGGGCAACTTCTTCCCTATGCTGCAGGTGCGACCCATGGCCGGACGGCTTTTGACGCCGTCCGACGACCAGGCCAGCGCACCGCTGACGGTGGTTGTTTCTCACTCCTTCTGGGCGACGAACCTGGCGAGCGACTGGAAGGCGGTTGGCCGGGTACTGCGAGTGAACAATCGTTCGTACACCATCGCGGGCGTGCTCCCCGAGCAATTCAGCGGGATCACCACCGGTGATTCGACCGACCTCTACACCACCTTCGCACACGCGCCTTCGATGCTTGATTCGGACAGCTGGGAGAGAAGAGCGGGGGCCGACCCGATGAGCTGGTACATCCAGTTGCTGGCGCGGCGCGCTCCAGGCGTGACGATGGAGGCATTGGCTCCGGAGATGGATGCGCTGTTCCACTCCACATGGGCCGGGCAACCCAAGAACCAGGAGGGCTCGCCGTCGGTCCGGCTGCGGTCGGCCAGCGGTGGCATCGGAAGCCTGCGGCGCGACGTCGGCAACCCGCTGCGGATGCTGCTGGTGCTGGTGGGCTTTGTGCTGCTGATCGCATGCGTCAACATCACCAATCTGATGCTGGCCCGGGCCGACACCCGGCGCCGGGAAGTAGCGCTGCGGGTTTCCCTGGGCTGCAGCCGCTCACGGCTCATCCGCCAATTCTTCACGGAAAGCGTGCTGCTGGCGGCTTGTGGAGGTGTTCTGAGCGTCGGAGTGATGTATGCCACCGCCCACTTTGCAGTCACTCTGATGCCCGGCGAACCGCGGCTGAATTTGCAGGTGGATTTTCGCGTGATTCTCGCGACACTGGCCGTGACCGCACTGACGACGTTGGCGTTTGGGCTGTACCCTGCCTGGCGCGCAGCCCAAATGGATGCCGCGCCCGCACTGAAAGAAGGGGGTGTCGGCCCCGGCGGCGTCCGGCATACGTGGATTGCTCCGGGCAAGATCATGGTGCTGGCTCAGGTGGCGTTCAGTGTGCTGCTGGTGGCGGCGGGCGCGGCATTTACTACCCATCTGAGAAAGATTGTGACGAAAGATACGGGCTTCGAACGAACCCGACTCCTTATGTTTGATCTGCGGCCCGGACAATCCGGTTACCGGGACGAGCGACTGCGGCAGTTCTACTTCCAGTTGGAGCAGCGTCTGCGCCAGGTGCCGGGTGTCGAAGCAGCGGGCCTGGCCCGTATACGGCCGATGCGAGGCGGGGGCTACTTTGACGACATACGCGTTGCCGGCGACTCAAAAGGGCACTCGACCGCTGTGAACTTCGTGACGGCCGGATATCTGGAGGCCCTCGGCGTTGCCGTGGTGGCCGGCCGTCCGCTGACCCGGCGGGACATTCTCACCAGGGCGAAGGTAGCGGTGGTGAGCGAGGATCTGGGCAAAGAGATCGGCCGCTCACCGCTGGGCCTGAGGATTCAGATGGAGGATAAGGAGTTCGAGGTGGTGGGCGTGGCCGCGCGGGCCCGCTACGCGCGGCTGACCGAACAGCCCAATGTGCTCTATGTGCCGAACACGCTCGATAGGGACACCATCACAGCCCTGGTGCGCACCTCTGTTCCGCCCACGCAGGCCATGGGCGGCGTGCGGAATGCGGTTGAGGATCTCGATGCGAATCTGCCGATGGTGCAGACCGTCACAATGCAGGAGCAGATTGCCCTGACGCTGCGGCGCGAGCGGCTGTTTGCCTGGCTGTGCGGCGCATTCGGCGCACTAGCTCTGGTGCTGTGCATGGTTGGTCTATACGGCGTGATGGCGTACGCCACGGTCCGGCGTAGCCAGGAGATGGGCATTCGCGTGGCGCTGGGCGCGTCTCCGGCCAACCTACTGCGCCAGGTGGTCGGCGAAGGCGTCGGGGTTGCGCTGGCCGGGTGTGTGGTGGGAACACCGATCGCCTGGTGGGCCGCCCAGCGCTATGTGGACTACAAGAAGCTAGGGATGGAGCCGCTGGATCCCTCGATCCTGGCCTGGACGTCGGGCGCGCTGGCTCTGTCCGCCCTGCTGGCTGTGCTGGGGCCGGCGACTCGAGCCGCGTCCTCGGATCCGATCAAAGCGCTGCGCGAGGGATAGACGCGGATCTGTTGGAGAACGACTTCGGCGGACGGCGCGCCGGGATCCAATTAGCGAGATGAGCGCTGGCCAAAGGGGTGTGAGGGCCGCGCTGCCGGAGTGAGTACGCGGATGCAGTGGTTGCCCTGATCGGCGAAGTAAACCTTGCCTGTGTGATCGACGGCAATGCCCGTTGGGTAGCTGATTTCCGCGGCCAGAGCCGGCCCACCGTCACCGCTGAACCCTTTCGCTCCTCGGCCCGCGATGGTGTAGATGAGGCCGGTGGCCGCGTCCACACGACGAATCCGATGATCACCGGTGTCGGCGATGTAGAGATTGCCGTCGTCGTCGAGCGCGGCGGCCGCGGGGTAGTTCAGGGTCGCCCTTTTCGCGGGCCCGCCATCGCCGCCGTAGGAGCCTCTGCAGATCTGGGCGCTGGAAAATGGGGGCGGCGCGGTGACGCACGGACTGGAGCCCGCGACCGTGGTCACCTGTTTGGTGGCCGCTGACACCACGCGAATGCGGGAGTTCTCGAAGTCGGTGATGTAGAGATCTCCGGCGCGATTCACTGCCGAGGGTACGGGGTCCCAGAAGAGGGCGCCGAGGGCCGGGCCGTTGTCGCCGCCGTAGCTGGTGAACTGGTTGCCGGCGATTGTCTCAATCTTCCCCGTGGACACCGTCAGCTTGCGGACACGAGACCAAGAGCTACCGAAATAGACGTTGCCCTCTGTGTCCACCGTGATCCCGGAGGGCATCGAAACACCGGCAGTCAGAGCCGGGCCCCCGTCGCCGTGATCGATGTCCTCGCCTGTTCCGGCGATCCTCGAGATGATTCCGGTAGTGATGTCGATCTTGCGAATTCGGTTATTGCCGGCGTCTGCAATGTAGATGTTGCCAGCGGCATCGAGGGCGATGATGCCGGACTTTCCGATCATCGCGCTGGTGGCGAGGCCGTCGTCGCCGCTGTAACCGAGGATGCCGACGCCGGCCACCAGGGTGGAGGCGCGATCCTTGACCCAGACCTTGCGAATGAAGCCGCTCCAGTCGCCGATGTAGAGATCGCCCGCCGCGTCCACGGCGACACTCATTGGATTGTACAGGGAGACTCCGGATACGCCGTTCCCGGCTACCGTCGAAATTGTGTATTGCTGCGCCATTAGCGGGACGCACGCGAGAAGAACGAGCACGCGAGAGCAGTTCACGCTCGCATTGTGTCGCATTTCGCAGTAAATGGCATGGGGGGCAAGGGAAAAATTGAGCCTTGGATCCCTAGCCCCGGCGTCAGCAGCGCCAAAGAGTTTTGTAGTCGACCATCTCGAACTGGCCTCGTAGCGTGCGCCACGAGTAGAGGAAGTCGCTGCCCCAGGGATCGTAGCCGAAGCCGTACGTGCCGTACTGAGTGCCATCGCCGACGATCCCGTGCAGGCACACAATGTGTACTTTGTTCTTAAACTCCAGTGTGAGGCCGACGGGATCGGCGCGCAGCCAATTGGCAAATGTGGAGACCGGAAAAGTCTTGAGGCCCTCACGTTTGAGTCCAAGCGCTTTGGTGAACTTGTCATGCAGTTCCCACCGCAGACCGGAGTTCATCTGGTATGCAAGATGGAAAGTCCCCGTCGGTCCACCATCCGCCTTGGTCAGGATGTCCTCCAGGGTGTACTGCTTCTTGTCGCGGACCGACATCATCATGGCCGCGGTCGCCGCCCAACAGCCCATGGACTTCACCTGGCTGACAAACGGGAAGCTCATCTCCCGCCGGATTTTGTAGTGCTCGGGCGCGCCGGGTTTTTCTGGAGAGGCGAGCATGTCGTTAATTCGCTGTAGAGTCACACCACTGGAGCCGATCTGTCCATCCTTCCACCCAAATTGCCAACGCTGCAGATTCTCGATCGCTCCGATAGTAAGGGCTTTGCAGTCCCCGTCCGGCGTCAGTTTTGGAGACGGGCCGCCCCAGTGTTGAGGGAACTCATTGAGTGCGTTCTGTATTTTTTTGACATCCGCAGGATGGTTCGTGCAGGCACGACCCACGGACGCACTGATAGTCACAGCCATGAATCAGGACCCTCCTTTCCGATTACTGTATCGCGACCGGCCCGCCGCCGGGTGTGGAGGCGCACGACACAACGGTAGATTATCCTTGACAACACTCCCGCACGAGGACACACTTAGCCAACTCGCTCGCCGTTCTGGGAAATTCCAAGAGTCCACTCTTGCGCTGTGAGAAAGGCCCGTGCCGCGAGGTCAAAGGCGCATCCGCGACAAGGCCCCACATCGGCCTGACACGTGAACATGATCGACCCGTCGCGCGCGACCCTGAGTAGCTCAGCGCCGGCGGACACATCGCCGTGAGCTGGCAGCCCCGGATTCACGGCGCCAAACGTAACCTGGCAGGAGAGACTGTGTCCAATAGAATTGCGTTCAACCCACAAGATCGATTTGTGGTTTCCATCGGCGGCACGCTGATGGTGACCACCAGGCCAGGTGATACGTTCGGGCACGACATTACCGGGCACACCGCCGACCGGGCCTTTCAGTTTGCTGGGGCCAAGGCGGCGTTCAACGCGGTGGACCGTTTTGTGACGACCATGGGCAACAAGCTGATCGTCATCACGCAGAGCGGCGACGTCTTTGGACATGAAGTGTCGGGCCGGACAATCGGCCCCGCGTTTCGGTTCGCCGGGTCGAAGGCGGCTTTCAATGCGGTGGACCGCTTCGTCGTGACGATTGGCAACATGCTTATCGTGACGACGCAGAATGGCGATGTGTTCGGCCATGATGTTTCCGGCCACACGATTGGGCCACCGTTTAAGTTCGCAGGATCAAAGGCGGCCTTCAATGCGGTGGACCGCTTCGTCGTGACGATCGGCAACATGCTCATTGTGACGACGCAGAATGGCGATGTCTTCGGGCATGACGTATCCGGTCATACGATTGGCCCGCCATTCAAACTCACGGGCTCCAGGATGGCCTTCAATCCGGTGGACCGTTTTGTCGTCACCGTGGGCAACACCATGATTGTGACAACCCAGAGCGGCGCGGCTTTTGGTGCGGACCTCACGGGCAGGGACATCGGACCGATCTTCCGGCTCAATCCCGATCTCAGCATCCGGCTGCATCTCAAAGTCTGGACCAATCCAACCATCCCCATTCAGACAATGCTCACCAGCATGCAGGATGTGTACGGCACCGCCGGGATTGGAGTGGTTGTTGCCAGTCGAGAGGATCTCACTGGGGCGAACATCCTTACGTCGCTGAGGGACCTGGATGTGGTTCCGAACTGCCCTGGCGGGCAACTGACGGGCGAGCAGATTCAGCTCTTCAACAATCGGGACAATGTCGGAGAGTTCGACGTTGTGGCCCACTTCGTTCGATCGACCAGCCCCGTGCTCAATGGCTGCGCCTCACATCCGAATGACCTCTTCGGAGCCGCCATCACACAGATCGCCTCCGTCTGGACCATGGCCCATGAGATCGGGCACGTGCTGGGTCTGTCACATATCGACGGGGAGAATACCAACTGCCCAGACGGCATTCCAAACTGCTGCAGCACTCCCAACTTCAGCCGGCTGATGACCGGATGCAGCACCAGCAACATCGTCGGAACTCCGATCCTCGCCCAAAGCGAGATCGACACCCTCAGGAACAGCAGCAGGACTCGCCCGTCATAGGAGACGTATCGTGCCAGTGACTTTGCAGGATGTAGTGAGACAGCTTGACCGGGATGAGCCGGACTATGCGCAGGCTGTCCGCCTTGGTCCGGAAGCGCTGCCCCATCTGGAGCAGTTGATCCAGGGAAGCAATCTCGGACTGGCCGCCAAGGCCGCGTGTCTCGCAGGCACAATGAATGCTGAAGGCTCGGCCCCATTGCTGGAGTTGGCGGCGAGTCATGCCGATCCGGTAGTACGGGTGGCCGCGGCAGCAGCCGCAAGGAACCTGACCCACATGACCGCCTCGCTCGCTACAACCTTTCTGGAGGACCCCGACCATGGCGTCCGCAAGTGGGCTTTGCGCAGCTTGGAAGTACATCAACCGCAAGGCATCAAGGAGCGGATTCAGAAGATCGTGACTGACGATCCGGACCTGGGCCTTCGCGAACAGGCCCGTAGGCTGGTCGAGGGGATCAAATAACGTCCGCTCGAAGCGGGCCGTTGCCGGTGATGTTTGATTCGCGCCCGCGAAATCCGGGCGCGCCGGCACGAATCACTTCTTCAGCGGCAATGGCCGCCGTAGGCAGTACCGTTTCGGCACTTGGGCGTCCTCGTGCGGCCTCGAGGCCTACGGAGACTTGGCAGTGAGGCCGTCCGCAGGGCAGGCGAGCTGGCTTCTGTTGGGCGGAGCCTGAGTGCGCCGTTGCGACAGGGCGGCATATCAGACCCAGGAAATCATGAGGTCATTGAGCCTGGGAGCTCTTCCGCAGCTCCGCCGCGGGCGGGACGGAATCAAACGCCTTCAGCGGATCCGGCCAGGGCATCGCCATGCCGTAGGTCCGGGCATAGGCAATTGCCTGCCCCATGTGCTCGTGAGTGTGCGTCAGCATTCGCAGAAACACCCGTCGCAACGTAGTTCGCTCTCCAAAGCAGTCGACGGCCGCCTCCAGCGCATCGAAGCTGCATTCTCCAAACGACTGCTGGACGGCCTCGAAAGACCGACTTAGCAGATCGATAACGCTCTGCTTCTCTGTGATTGTTCGTTCGCGCGCCATGTTCTCGCGAACGATCGCAGCGGTTCTCGCGAACTCGTCGCCTTGCAGATTGCCGTAGAGGTCGATGCCGCCGGACGTCGGGATGCCCGCGAAATGCAGCAACCCGAAGTTGCCCACGGCGATATGGACCAGCACAGCGGAGAAGGACCTCGTACCTTCCGTCGGACTCCAGCCATAGATTTGCTCCGGAGCGGCGTTCGCCAATGCGAGCAACTGCATCCGGGCGATGTCGAGTTCCCAAAGATACTCACCATGAAAGCCGGGAATACGTGACTGCATGCCCAGGACTATACGCCCTGGCCGAGCGAAGCGCGAGGGTGCCGCGGTCCAGGTTCCAGATGGCGGAATGACCTCCTAGAGCGTCCAGGGTGCGCGGTGCGGGCGGTCGAGCATATCGTTCGCGCCGGGATCGTCGAGGATCTGCTCCGTTCGGGGGTTCCATAGGAGGCTGCGGCCTGTGCGCAGCGCGATGTTCCCGAGGTGCGCGATGGTCACGGAGCGGTGCGCCACCTCGACAGGCGCGGCAGTGGGTCTCCGGCTGAGGATACAGTCGATGAAGTTGCGGTTGTGATTGCCACTCTCGTAAAGGTGCAGTTCCCGTTCCCCGATGGGAGACGAGTAAATCTCCTGCGTGCTCGCCTGGTGTTTCCCGCGGTCGCCCCATACCCATCCGCCGGACCCTTCAAACGTGATGCCACGCTTCTCCTTATCGGAAACGATCAGCTTCACGCCGTTCTCATACACGGCCTCGAAGTGGAATTCCGTGGCCGTGTTGTACACCGGATGCTGCGCAAAGACGGCGCGCGGGTTGCGAATCGCGACGGGACCGCTGTAGTCCATGCCCAATCCCCATTGGGCGATGTCGATATGGTGTGCGCCCCAGTCGGTGAGTTGACCGCCGGAGTAATCGAAGTTCCAACGGAAGTTCACGCCGACACGCGCCGGGCAATAGGGCACCTCAGGCGCGGCGCCGAGCCAGAAAGGATAATCGAAGCCCTCGGGCACTGGGACGGTGGCGGTCTGATTGGAGACCTTGCCGAAGTCAGGACATCCGCCGGGCAGTCCTACGCGCACCGTGTGTATCTTGCCGATGCGTCCGTTACGAACGAGTTCGCAGGCCCGCCGGAAACTGGGATCGGACCGCTGCTGACTGCCGGTCTGCCACACGACGCCCGCCTTCTGCGCCTCATTGGCCATCAACCGGCCCTCGTGAACTGTGAGGGAGAGCGGTTTCTGACAGAAGATCTGCTTGCCGGCGCGGGCGGCATCGATGGCGATACGCGCGTGCCAGTGATCGGGCACCGAGATGCAAACGGCATCGATGTCGGCGCGGCGCAGAATGTCGCGGTAGTCGGTCAGCGCCGTGCAACCCTTCTTTGCCGTTTTTTCCTCCACCAACCGCTTAGCCGGAGCCCAGCCGCGCACCGATCCGTCCCAATAGCCGGGGCCCTCCTTGTTGACGTCGCAAACGGCAACGACCTGCACCCGCTCGTCCTTCAGGAATTCTTCGAGCATGCCGTAGCCATTGTTCCCGGTGCCGATGACGGCGAGCGTAACCTTATTGCCCGGCGACGATTGCCCGAAGACGGCGAAAGGCACGATCACTGGCGCAACGGAGGCGCCCAGCGCTTCCTTCAGCAAGGTCCGGCGACTGGGTTGTGTCAGGCTTTTCACGATTCTCTTTCCTCCTCGTGGAGTGCTTGCAGGCCGCTCGCCCGAAGGGCCGCGAGACTCCACCGAGGACCCACCCGAGAGTCCGGTGTTGGCGGCTGGGCTTGCGGACTGATTGTATCGCGCGGGTGCGCAGGCCTGGCAGGGCGTGGGGCACGATTTGAAGCATGCACAGTGGCAACTCAGCCCTCGTGAGAGCCGGTCGCCGCCGAGCCTCACCGAATCTGGAACCGGGTGGGCGGCACTTCTGCCATCGCTTCGGGATTGTAGTAATCGTAAAGCACGGATGGCGGCGTTTTTGCCTCCATTCCGAATCGGGCATGGAATGTGAACCGCACGAATGCCTGTTCACGGTATGGCCACAGGTAAAGGACTACTCGATCGGGTTGGATGTCATAGCGGTACAGGTGAGCCTGCCGGCTCTGAATCGCTGCCTCCAGGGACGAGCGATCTACTTCCGCGCCAGGTGGAAGACCAATCTCCGCAAGCAACATGCCGCCCCCCTGCGTGCGGAGCGCGGAAACCTGGCACTCCATTTCTGCTCCGGCGGGAGCATCTGTACGATCGTAGGCTACATGGAACTGCAACTCCGGCGAGCTTCGGGGCTCGGCGTCGGCCCAGGAAAGCCAGTATGTCGCAGACGCAATCGCCACGAACGCGCCTGCCCCCGCAGCGGGAGCAAGCCGAACTTCATTGTCACCGGGGCGAAGGTCGCGCGAGATATCAATGCGTGCCGTATCGCCACGCTCGAAGGAGACACGGCGGAGCGGCCGCCCATTCACGACAAGGTCCAACTGGCCGCCCTCACGATTGGCTCCGCCAGTGAGGTGAGCAGTTGCGACCATTGCGTGCATAACGGCCACAGTGGCCTGCGTGGAGAACCAGACTCCATAGCGGTCGCGATTACGCAGCAGGTGCAGAACGCCACGGCGGATCAAAGGGTCTATCGCGGTATCGGACGGATGGGTAGTGCGCCAGCGGGCGAGCGCCGTGACAGCCGCGGCGGTTGTCTCCAACACGGCGGGGCGGCCCCAGCCGCCGAATGCCATGCCGGTGGCCGCCGGCCAGTAGTTGCCGTCGAAGTCGTCATGGACGCTCCGCTTCAACGCCGCGGCGGCCTTCCCGGCAGTGATCGTGTCGCCAGTATCCATGGCCGCCAAAGCCATCTGGGCGATGACGTAGGGGCTGGGTGAAGCGGAGTTGCTAACTGCCGCATAGAGGTCCGCCAATGGCGGGGCGGGCAAAGTGGGATAGCGGTGCCGGGCGGCCGCGAGCCCACGGGCGACCAAAGCCGTAGTGGCCCAGGAACGCTCCGCCTCTGCACCCCACCGGCCATCAGCGCCGCGCTGATGCAGTAGCCACGTTGCCGTAGCCTCGATAAGCTTGGGCTCGATGGCGATGAGCGCCGAAGCCTCCGTGAGAAATCGCAGCACATATGCAGTGACCGCCAGATCGGCGGATCCGTGAGTCCAGTAGCTAAAGCCGCCGCCCGGCGCCTGATAGGATTTCAATCGGTCGCGAGTGAGTTCGAGATTGCGGATTGCCTGAGACTCAAAACGGGAATCACGGAATCCGATGGAGCGCGCATACTGCAACGCCACAAGATTGCTCTGACCCGCGGAAGTGGTCTGTTCGGCACAACCATAGGGCCGGGCTAGCAGCCCTGTCATCGCATCGCGGATTGCGGCAAGCGGGCTGGGGTAGATGCGGAGTTCGCCCCGCGTGCCGCCCGGAATGGCCTTGGCAGGTACCGCCAACCGTAACGTTACCTGTCCGGCTACGAGATCCGAGGCAGTCTCAGTGGATTCCTGCCCGTCCAGATGGACTCGCACCGGTTTCTCAATGGCATCACTGCTTGTGGCACCGATGGCCGTTGCCTGCAAGCGTCCATCGTCGATCGTCGACTTCGCCCGAAACGAGTAAACGGGCTGTCGCGAGTCATTCGCGGGCACATCGAACTGGCTCCGGGCCGAACCCAGAGACTCGGCCCACTGGTTGGGTTGCATCTCCAAGGTAACGGACTGCATCTGATCGAGGTAGTTGCGAACAGAGACCGGGAGGTCGATGCGGTCGCCAACGGTGAGTATCGGCGGAGGGCTGAGGTCGACAAAGAACGGCTGAAAAGAGCGGATGTCCGCGGCAGCCCGTGCGACTCGGCCATCTTCGGTGGACGCCGTTACCGCCAACCGCCAACTAGTGATGTTGTCAGCGAGCTTGAAGTCGACATGGGCCCGGCCCAGGATGTCAGTTTGAACTTCAGGAGCCCACAGCAAAGTCTCGGGGAAATAGCTGCGCACGGGCGGAGTGGAAATGTCGGAGATCACGCCACCCGCGACGCCTCCGGGCACCCCACCAACGACGGAAGGCGGTGCGAAGAGGCGCGTGTTGACGGGTGGCTGTAGATCCACATTGATCACGGTGATGTACCCGTCGGCGACAGGCGCTTTGGCCAGCTGATATGGACGGTGCCCGGTTCGTTCCACGATGAGAGTGTAGTGTCCGGGGTTGACGCCCCGGACACAGAAGCCACCCTGCACGTTGGAGCGGGTTCGGTAGACGGGGCCGGACTGGCTGCTCACCGCGGGAACGAGCTTGATGTTGGCACGACTCACGACGGCTCCGCTCTCCGACCTGACAACACCGCACAGTTCCCCGGAGCCAGCGGGGTCTCCGAGCGGCACCGGATCGACCACCCCTTCGAACACCGCGGCACGGAAAGAGGTGTCTCTGTCTGCCAGGGCCCTATCGCCAGCACTGCGCAGAAGGATGCTGGCGCTACGCTGGGAGAGCGGCTTGACCCGCGCCAAGTCTCCGCGCCCGTACAAGTTCACAGTGTGCTGCTGTTCCTCATCCGCGAACCGCTCAGAGAACTCCACGGTGACTAGAAAGGGCTGCCCCCAAGGGTCGACGAGTTGCGAGGCGTTAATACCCGCGCTGGCAAGTTCCCCGCGTAACTGTTCTTCCCCCACCGGGAATGTCGCCGCTCGGTCGAGCGCTTCCCGAATCGCCGCTTCGTGAGGGACGGGGCACGGCACGTCTACCCGATCCACTTCGAAATCGTCTCCGGTGCCGAACCGGCGATCGGGGCCGGCGCTGCGAAACACCAGAAACCGTGTCGACATCCACGGCGTAGCCGTCATGTCTGATTCGTAGGCCGTGCCCCAGGGGTCGCTCAGTTTGTCGATCACAACTCCAAACCCAGCCAGGGCCGACCGGAGCTGCGGAAGATCCCTGGGGCATTGGCCCCAGCGCCTGAACGCGTGTTCTATGGCAACGCGGTAAGGCCTGAAGTGCGGCCGAGGAACCTCATAGGCTGTGAAGTCGTCCACGGTGCCGAATGCCTTGTCCGGACCCGCGGACCCGAAGCGCAAGAGGTTCTCAGATCGTCGAGTGAGGAACTCGACGGCATAGCGAGTGCCCCAGGGATCTTGCAGATCGTCCAGAGCGAGGCCATCGGCTGAAAGGACAAGGCCTACTTCGGCACGATCGCGAGGGCCGACCAAGCTCTTCGCGTAAGCACGATCGAGAGCGTCGGCGACAGGGCCAAACTGCTTCTCGATTGTGGGTTGAAACGTGCCCCACCAGACGGAATCGACGCTGGAACCGAGTCCCAGCCCGCCGCGTTGGCCTGCCAGTAGTGCCTCCGCCGCCAGTTCGAGGCCCGGAGGTAGGTCCTGCGATAGGTCAAGCTCATAGAGGATCTCCTGGGTGAGGCCTCCGGGCGTGTGTTCGGAATGCGCCACGCGATACGGCCGCGAGGTCCTCCCAAATTCGGCATTCGTTCTGACCCGCTCGGCCACGGCCTGATCGACCACGGCCACTCCGAGGACACTACGTAAAGACTGCCCGGGTGCGGCGCTCACTTGGAAATCGACTGATGCATCCTCTCCTGGGCGATATTGCGGACGTCGTGGTGTCGCGGTGACTGTCAGAGCGGCGCCATCCGGATATACCACGGCGGAGTGGCCGACACGGCAATCACCCGTAAACGCGGAGAAGATCACCAATCGCTGGAACTCGGGACGATAGGGGAACTCAAGGTGCGCCACACCGTTCCTCACTTGAGCCCGGCGGCTTTCGATAGTGCGGCCTTGAGCCATGGCATTGACCGAAACATCCAGGCTCGCATCCGGAGCTTCGATGGTCAGAGCAACCGGCTCACCCTGCCTGTAGATTGGTTTCCCCGCTCGAACACGCAAGCTTGGTTCGCCGCCCAAATAGACCTCCTGCCGCCACTGGGCCGTCTTGCCCGCGGCATCGGAGGCACTGACTTCGATCACCCCGCTGTGCGGGCTCAGGAGTACTCTCGCCACACCAAACTGATTGGTGCGCAACGACGCGCTCTGTGCGCCAAGACGAACTTCGCCGGTGGTTTGAGCAGGCGTGCCGTCGGCGTACCACGTACTGATGTACACAGGCACAGGCAGGGGGCCGGCGGAGCGGTCCCCATACGTCACATAGACGTGAATCGGGTCATGAGTAAGGCGCAGGTCAAGACGGAGCTGCTCGGTGCGTCCAGAGCTTGGGTCTGAGCAAAAGACTTCGAACGGCAGGTCTTGAAAGCGAAGCCGGGGGGTTCGCTCGAACTCCGCATGGTCGACACCCAACGCGACGTGGGCTAGGAAATGGCCGGAGTCATCGGCTTCGCCCTCGGCCACCGGAACGCGAAACGATCGGTCGTTTGACGTGCGTGGCTGTTCCACACGTACTTTTGTGCCGGGCACAGGCTTACCGAAGAGATAGGTCGCCGAGATCTCGATCACAGCGTCCTGGCCAGGCAAATAGAAAGGTCTGTTCGCCTTGGCCATCACCGCAAACGCGGGCAACTCATAGCGGCTGAGATTCACAAAGTCATCGGCGAGAACGCGGGCCCCCTTCTCTGTGCTGACTGAGATGCGATAGCTGCCTAGGTCGGCCGTGGCAGGGAGGTCGAAATCCTGGTGTACCACCCCGAACTTGGACGTGGTCACGCCCACCTCCCGGATGGCCTCTCCCTTCGGATCGTGGAGTTGCACTCTGACCGGTGTCTGCCCGGACGCGCGGCCAGCCGGATCCAGGACGAGCGCGCGCATGTGCAGTGTCTGACCTGGTTGATAGAGACGTTTGTCCGTTTCGATCCGCGCTGACGCTTGATCTCTGATGGTAACGGGCAGGGTGATTTCCTGGCGAAAGTCGCCCAGGCGTGCGACGGCCTTCAAACTGGTTCGGTCTCGGCTGCGTGCTTCGCCAGGTATGGAGAACGTCAGCACAGCGGTCCCTTCGGCGTCGCTGCGGGTATTCGATGGTGTGATTTGCCGATCGTCCACTTGCAGGACGGATTCGAAGCGCACCCCCGGAACCGCTTTCCGCGTATGGGCCTGGACAGCCTGAACCCGCACGACGTAGCTTGTGCCGGGTCGTGCCCACTCAAGCCTGCCGGACTGGAGAATGAAGGCGTGTTGCGCAATGGTGCTGAGCGCTACGGTGCCCGTCATAGTGGAGAAGACGCTTGTGTCCGGATTGGCCGGGGCCAGTGTGTAGCGCAGCCGCAGGTAGATCTGCGCATTCGAAGGGATAGCCGGCAGAGGGAATTTTGCATTGATGTCAGACTTGCCGACTGGGATGGAAACGGGTAACAACCGGGCCGAGAGTCGTACGTCCCTCTGATCGAGCCACTCGAGATGTAGTTGGGCATCGACGGCACGGGCAGTGGTGTTCCGCACCGGTATGGCGATGGTCGTGGCAGCGAACCTTAATGGCGCGCGAATGTCGGATTCGTCGAGATCGACTCGCCCTTGCGCCGAACACACCGAAGCGCCGATCAGCATCAGCGTAATGGCCGAAGGGAATCCATACGAGGACTTCAATTTGTGAGACCCTCAATCCGCCCATCGTGGGGAGGAGATGTGGCGAGCGACAACGCCAAGGATTTTAGACAGGATCTGTCAGCTTTTGTTCCCGGGAGGGGGGCTCAGCGTACTCCTTTCCCATATCTCATAGGTGAGCTTCGCGCTGACAAGCCCGTTGTTGAAGCACCATTGCCCCACTGGAGCAACCTGGCAATCGAGCGCCCGCGAACAGCACGGATCCGCAGTGAATAGGTCCGAAGTTAGAGATTGCCTGCGCAGCCACGTGGAGAGCAACTGGACCCGAGAACGATTCGGCTACAAGGATGAACGGCTCGGCCTTCGGCAATTCAAGGAGCACTCGGTCAGCGAGCTGCCTGTAGCTGAGTGGGCGATGAGCCGGATAGCTCACGGTCACCGCTCGCCTATGCGCCGGAAGCGCCGAGACGAAGGGTTTGAATAGCGTGCCCGTTCCATCCATCCCGGGCAGCAGGACAAATATCACAAAACCATTCTGCGATACTGCGCGACTCGAAAGTAAGGTCCACCCGTTTGACACTGTGCCGAGACCGGGGGCCGCAAATTCGCGTGATTTTCTGCGATCCTCAGATTCATCACAGCCCGAAAGGAAAGCTGGCCCCTTGCAACTACACACCTATCTCAACTACGGCGGCAACTGCGCCGAGGCATTCCGGTTCTACGAGCAGCACCTCGGCGGCAAAATCCTGATGATGATGACCCACGGTCAGGGGCCCAACGGAGGCAATACGCCGCCCGAAGGAAAGGACGCCATCCTGTACGCCCGCATGAGCATCGGCGGGACAGATCTGATGGGTTCCGACGTTCCACCGGAGCGGTTCCAACCCATGCGAAGCGCCTATCTCTCTCTTACGGTGGACAGCCCGGAAGAGGCCGAACGCATTTACGCTCTGCTCTCGGATGGTGGCCAGATCTTCATGCCCATGGGGGAGACGTTTTTCGCAACACGCTTTGGCATGCTGAGGGACAAGTTCGGAACGTCGTGGATGATCCTGCACGAGCGCCCGAGACCGTAGAACACTGAAGGGAACAAGAGGGCGCTCATCCCGGCAGGTTAGTTGTGTATTCCAAATATATAGATAAACAGGTCTAATTCACCCTTCCATCTGACGCGAACAGCGATAGGATATAGCTGGCTCCGCGGCGCCCATGCGGCGGCGTGGCCCCTCCGATCCAGCCAGCAAAGGAGTTCGCCAGATGTCCAAACGCATGACGCGCCGGGAATGGGCCGGATGGACGGCCGCCGGCTTGACAGCATTCACCCCAGCGGTCCCGGCCTGGGCTCAGCCCGCCGGCACGATAGTGGTGCGGCAGACAGCCGGGACGAAGAGATTTGCGGAAGAGGCCGCGCTCAAGTGGCAGCCGGCGCTGGGTAACACGGCCGGCAGCGTCGTACTCGACCCCTCCCGGACCTACCAGGAGATGCTCGGCTTTGGCGGCGCACTCACCGACGCGTCCGCCTACATGATCAACCAACTAGACCCCACGACGCGCGAGAAGCTGCTGCGCGAACTGTACGATCCGGCGGAACTGGGCATGACGGTCACGCGCATTTGCGTCGGAGCGAGCGACTACGCCACCCACATGTACAGCTACGACGAGGGCGAACCGGACCCCGAACTGAAGCGCTTCTCCATCGAACCCGACAAGGCCTACATCCTGCCGCAATTGCGCGCAGCGCGCAAATACAATCCGAGCCTCTACCTGCTGGCCTCTCCATGGAGCCCGCCGGGATGGATGAAGGCCAACGGAACGATGCTGGGCGGATCCCTAAAGCCGAAGAACTTTCCCGTCTACGCACAGTACCTGGTGAAGTTCCTGGAGGGCTATCAGGCCGAAGGGGTGCCGGTGGACGCCATCACGTCGCAGAACGAGACCGATACCGACCAGGACGGGCGCATGCCGGCGTGCTTGTGGGCACAGGAGCACGAGATCGTCTTTGTCAGCCAGCATCTCGGACCGGCTCTGGAGCAGAAGAAGATCCCAACGAAGATCTGGATCCTCGACCACAACTTCAACCTCTGGGGCCGTGTGATCAATGAGCTCGAGAATCCGATGGTGAGCCGTTATGTCGATGGTGTGGCGTGGCACCCCTACGTGGGTTCGGTGACCGCGGCGAACCGTGTGCACGACCTCTTCCCCGACAAAGGGATGTACTCCACCGAGGGCAACTTCGACGCCACCTTCTCGATCGTGGGCCCAATGACATTTGGAGCGGGCGCGCCAGGCGGAGCCGGTCCTGAACCAGGGGCCGCGGCGGCGGAGTCACGGCCGCACCGAGACCGGATGTCCGCGGAAGCGATTGCCCGTGCCGGAGTGGGCGCGGCCAACTCCGTGCGTAACTGGATGAAGTGCATCATCGTGTGGAACCTGGTGCTGGATGAGAACGGCAAGCCGAATATCGGACCGTTCAACGGACCGGGCTTCCTCACGATCGACTCAAGGACGAAAGAGATTACTCGCAGCGGCGCCTATTGGGCGATGAAACACTACACACACGCCGCGCGCCGAGGTTCGAAGCGTTTCGACTCGCAGGGCGGCGCGGAGGGCATCGCTCACGTGGCCTTCACCAACCCGGACGGCACAAAGGCGGTTGTGCTGAGCAATGTCGGAGCGGCTCGCACTATCCGGCTCCAGTTGGGTGGGCTGATGACGGAAGTCATGCTGCCGGCGCACTCGGTCACGAACTTGAGTTGGACGTAGTTCGCCAGAAGGACACAGAATTGCCCGGCACCGCCGCGCTATGCCGTCTGCGTCCGGGTCAAATGCTGCAACCCGCGCTGCTCGATCTCAATCTCGCGGATGCGGAACTTCTGCACCTTGCCCGTCACGGTCAACGGAAAGTCATCCACAAACCGGATGTGCGCAGGCACCTTGAAATAGGCGATCTTGCCGTCGCAGTAGGCACGGATCTCCTCTTCCGTGGCCTGTTCCCCGGGCTTCAGGCGGATCCACGCCAGGACACTTTCGCCCAGGCGCGCGTCCGGCAGACCCACCACCTGGGCCTCGGAGACCTTCGGGTGCGTATACAGAAACTCCTCGATCTCGCGCGGGTAGATATTCTCGCCGCCGCGCAGGATCATGTCTTTCAGCCGCCCCGCCATACGGAAACAGCCATCGGGCCGCATCACGGCCAGGTCGCCGGAATGCAGCCAGCCCTCTTCATCGATCACCTTGGCAGTGGACTCGTCATCGCCGTCGTAGCCGCGCATCACCAGGTAGCCGCGCGTGCAGAGCTCCCCGGGCTCGCCGGCGGGCATCGTCTCGCCCGTGTTGGGATCGACGATCTTCACTTCCGTAGCCGGCATGGCACGGCCCACAGTCGTGCAGCGCAGCTCCAGCGGATCGTCGATGCTCGACATCGTGCTGACCGGCGAGCTCTCCGTCTGGCCATAACAGATCGTGATCTGGGGACAATGCATCTCGTCCACCACGCGCCGCATCACCTCGATGGGGCATGGAGCCCCGGCCATGACGCCGGTACGCAGGGAAGTGCAGTCGAAGCGGCCAAACTCGGGATGTGCGAGTTCGGCGATAAACATCGTGGGCACTCCGTAGAGCGCCGTCGCCCGCTCCTCCTGCACCGCTTCCAAGGTTTTGACAACGTCGAACGTGGCCGCGGGCAGGATGATGGCCGCCCCGCTGGCAGCGGCGACCTCCGTGCCAATCACGCAGCCGAAGCAGTGGTACAACGGCACGGGCAGGCAGATGCGGTCCAGTTCGCTGGCGCCCAGCCGCTCACCGATAAACCGGCCGTTGTTGATGAGATTGCGGTGTGTCAGCAGAACGCCCTTCGGCGAGCCCGTGGTGCCGGAGGTGTACTGAATGTTCGCAACATCGTCCGGCATGATGAGGGGAGGCTGGAAGGCGTCTCCGGCATCCAGCATCGACGGCCAGTCGCGGGAGCCGAGATGGAGGGCCCGTTCCAACTCACAGTCCACGCCTCGAATCGACTCGGCGAGGATCTGCCGGTAGTCGGCCCGGCTATCCCGTTCGTGCAGGAACAGTACACGGATGCGGCTCCTCTTCAGCACGTACTGCAACTCGTGCGAACGATAGGCCGGATTCACGTTCACCATTACCAGGCCCGAGAGAGCGCAGGCGTATTGCAGCAGGACCCACTCGGCGCAGTTCGTCGACCAGACACCGACGCGGTCGCCAGGGTTCAGCCCCAGGGCATAGAGGCCCGCGCCGACGCGCTCAGCCTCGCGGATCAGCTCATCCCAGGTATAGCGCAGGCCCTGATGCCGGGAGACCAGCGCCAGATGCGCTCCACACCTCTGGCGCGTGGACTGCAGCACCTCCCCAATGGTCCGTTCCCAAACCTCGGCCTCCGGCCCGTGCCCGTAGCTTCTAAGCTCACACTCCATGGTGGTGCTGGTCATCTTACCTCTGCCCAAAGCCCCAATGTACTGCGCCGGGCGATAAACCGCGAATAGGTTCGATCTATTCAGGCATGAATATCATTAATGGGGCACGACGGATTGTAGGCGCTTCCACAGCGTCGCGGGTTCAGGGTCGAAGATCAGTTCGGCCTTCGGCGGCACCACACGCCACCAGCCGAGCTCGACCTCTTGCCGCAACTGCCCCGACGACCAACCGGTGTAGCCCGCAAACACCCGCACGCCGGTGGCGGCCGGTAGACTTCGATTCACCAGGTAGACGTCTCCGAAGAGCCGCTGCCCATCCTTGGGAACGGTCCGGAACCGGATCAACGATCGCAAGCCGGAGGCTACGGGTCCACCGGCGAACCGGCCATCGGCCAACGGGCGGTTCAGCACCAGACCCAATGCGGCTTGCCCGTCGTTCCGGATGATCAGGATTACCGTGCGGGCGAAGCCTTCGTCCCGCAACTGCGGGCTGGCCACCAACAAGGTGCCGGGCCGCGGCGTCTGCGCGGCCATGATCGCGACGCCCAGCACCGCCGCCGCTGTTAGTTTCAGAAGCATGCTGCTCCTGCCGGAATACACCCTGGAACTAGCGATTCACCGGCGCGCCCGGCATCAACCCACGGACGGCGCGCAGGTTCTCTTCCACCTTCTCCCAGGCGCCTTCATAGAAGCAGAGGTCCGCGCACCACCACTGGATGTGCGGAATGGCCAGGAGTTTAGGGGCCAGGAAGGCCCAGGGCACGTGGCCCTCGCCAATCGGAAGATGGGTACTGGTGTCGTCATTGTAGAGAGTCCCATCCGAATCAATGACATGGACGGCGCCGATGGAGCCGTGGAGTTTGGCAATGAACTCGGCTACTCCGCCTTCCAGGATCTCCCGCTTTCCATGCTGCCGTGAACCGACTACCCCACACATATAGGCATGGGCTGTATCGAGCAGGATCTGGAACCACGGGTGCCCCACCAGCTCGTGCATCTCAATGACTTCAGAGGGCTTATTGAACAGGAAACCCGGCTCAAACTCCCAGGCCATCAGCACGTGGGCGTGACGCGCGGCGTCGGCGCAATCCCGCCAGACGTCGGCCAAACGGTGGAACGACGTATGGTAGTCCTCATCCGGAATGGAACCCGGAGCGCCAACGGAATCGACACGGATCATGGGGCTGCCCAAGTCGTGGCACAACTCCAGCAGACGGCTGAAGTGATCCAGGTAAGCGGTCCGGTTCTCCGGGATCGTGGGATTCGCCGAACCGAGGTCCGACGAGTAACCGGAGACGCCCAGGCCGAGGTCCGACAGCAGACTCTTCAACTCGGCACGAGCCGACGGCGTGGGGTACGCTTCCAGTGTGACGTGCGGGGGATATCCGCTCAATTCGATGCCATCGAAACCCGCGCTTGCCAGCCGCCGGGCAATCTCAGGAATGCCTTTGGGGCTCGCGGCATAGGGCCCGAACGCAAACGACCAACTGCCCATCGAGAGCTTCATCTGTTTACTCTCAGCACGCATCATTGTCGCGCAAATCCCGGTCCAAGTGGAGAGCAGACGCCGTACGAACAGGATGAGAAGGTGTCGCGGGCAGCGCGAAATTCGTACCCTTGAATATGAAGCTTGACGGAACCCCTGCCGATACAACAAAATAGGGGAGACTTTGGGGGGCGCTTTGGTCGGCGCCTGGGGGAGTTCAGATTGGTTGACCGGAAGGCATAATGAAGAAGAACTTCCTATTCCCGCTCGCACTCATTTGTACCCTGATTCTCGCCGCCGCCGTGCCGGCGTTCTCCGTTACCGCTCAGAAGACGACTACGGCTTCCAGCAAGACAATCAAGAAGAAACGCGCACGCGCCGCGGCCAGGCGGAGCACCGTCAAGTCATTTGCCGGGACGACGGCCACCGTGAAGCCGGTAGCCGCCCGGACCACCGTCAGGACGACGAGCCGCCGTACCCGAAAGTACTACAGCCCCTGGGACACCCCAACCTTCGCGGACTCGACCTATGGCGACATGGTGGACGGCGAGGATTTGACGATTCGCCGCGCTGCCGTCCAGGCGTTGGGACCATACAACGGAAGTGTTGTTGTCGTAGACCCGACCACCGGGCGGGTGATGACCATGGTCAACCAGAAACTGGCACTGACCGGCGCCTACCAGCCCTGCTCCACCATCAAGCTGGTGGCCGGACTGGCTGGTCTGAGTGAAGGCATCATCGAACGCGAAACACGCCTGCGGCTTTCCCGCCGCGAGTCGCTCAATCTCACCACGGCTCTCGCCAAGTCGAACAATGCATATTTCGCCAACGTCGGCGAGAAGCTGGGCTTCGAAAAGATCAACTACTACGGTCGCCTGTTCGGACTCGGCGAGAAGGCCGGTATGAATATCGAGGGCGAAAGCCCCGGCATCTTCCCCGAGGACAAGCCCAAGGGCGTGCCGAACGGCATGATGACCAGCTTCGGCGAGGCCATCGGACTGACGCCGCTGCAACTGGCGGCGATCGTCTCGTCGATCGCCAATGGCGGAACACTCTACTACCTGCAATACCCGCGCAGCGTGGCCGACGTAACGAACCTGGTTCCTCAGATCAAGCGGAAACTGGATATCGGCCAGCAGATTCCGGAGATGCGTCCGGGCATGATGGGTGCGGTGGAGTTCGGGACGGCACGACGGGCCAACTACGACCCCACCGAGCCGATCTTCGGCAAGACTGGCACCTGCACGGACTCCCGTACACACCTCGGCTGGTTTGGCAGTTTCAATGAAGTGGGCAAGAGCAAGCTGGTTGTCGTCGTACTGCTCACCGGTGGCAAAGGGGTCAACGGCCCAGTGGCCGCCGGCATCGCTGGACAGGTCTACAAGAACCTGTCGGAGCAGCAGTTCTTCGCGACTCCGCAGGAACGCACCATCACACCCACCGCAATGATTCACTCGGGCGACGCCCGCTAGTTTCGAACCGGTTCCCGCCAGTTCAATTGCTATAGTTGGGGTAGTTCGCTACCCCAGCTATGCGTCCCTCGCCCAGCCGCGCGCCACTGCACGTGATCGTCATCGCGATCGCCGTACTGCTGGCACCCTACTGCTGGGGCTTCGTTCCGATCCTCACTCAAAGCGAACCGACGTGTGGCATGAGTTGTTGCCGGCGGTCGGGCAATTGCTGCTGCCGCAAGACAGGCGCTCCGCCATCGGGCGTCCGCTGGAGCCCAGCTAGAACCTGTCCTCCGGGCTGTCTGAGCCAGTCTGCCCTGCCCGGCTCCGTACTGGCAGACGATCCCGTTACCGCCCGATCGGGCCGCCAGTTCCCGCCCCAGGCTCCGGTCGCCCCAGCAGTCAGACTGCCTCTGCCCGAACCGCAACACGAGTTCGCTCTCTTCCAGCGCCCTCCGCCCATCTGCTCCTGAACCTCGCCACATCAGAGTCACGTCCAGATTGGATTCAGGAGTATTGCTATGTCTCTTCGATTCAATGTATTGGCGGCAGGTGTGCTGCTCGCCATCGCGGCCGGATCAAGTCTACGCGCCGAATCGCCAGACGCCGCCATCCGCCGGCTGCAGGAGAAGTTCATCGCCCCCTGCTGCTGGAGCGAGAGTGTCGCGGTGCATCGCTCGGAAGCCGCTGCCGAGATGCGGGCCGAGATCGCGCGGCTCTACCGGTCAGGTGCTTCGGAGCAGGAGATTACCGCCGGCTTCGTCAGTCAGTACGGCGAGCGCATTCTGATGGAGCCGTCGGGCACCAAGTTCACCTGGCTCATCGTGATTCCCGTCACCGTGAGCCTGGTGGCTGTCGCCGGCCTGATTCTCTACCTGCGCCGCCGGCCGAAACCGGCGGAGCAGATGGAATCACAGGCGTTGGCCGCCGTTTCGGATGACGACCTGGACTGGTAGCGCCGGTTCTACTGCTCGTCGGCCGACGGGCCATAGACGGCGGGAACGGGCACGCCCATGAGGCGGAAATAGACGCCTATTTGTGCCCGGTGGTGGATCAGGTGGTTCAGGATCATTGAACGGATCACCATGTAGCGCGACATCTTGAGAATCTGGGTCCCGTTCATGAGCAGCGCCCAATCCGTTTGAAAGTCAGCGTCGGAAGCGGCTGCGATCGCCGCTTTCGCGCCAGCGGCGTGTTCGTCGAAGCGGGCCACCGCGTCGGCGGACGAGGTGATTCGCGGGGGCTGCGGCATCGGCTTGCCGCCGGGAGAGAGATCCAGTTCCGTCGTGTCCATGGTCATCTTGCCCCACAACGGAATCGTCGCCAGATGGGTTGCCAAGGCCCCTAGTTCGAAGGACTTGTCGTGTGGTTTGAAAGCCAGTTTGTCGTCCGGGAGACGTTCCAGGGTCTTCCGTGTCTTTGCCAGTTCCTGTTCGAGTTCCGGCAGCAATAGTTCGCTGATTGCCATTGGGATTCTCCACTCCTGCGTTAAAGTGACGGCCTCAACAGGCCGACTTTCACATCTTAAGAGATCTTCACCCAGAAGGCAAACAAAAAGCGAAAACAGTACCTCGCCCGACCGACAGTTTACATCACTCCGAGGGTTCCGGTACAGGTTCCGCCTCGGCCGTCTCGGTCGCCTGAGCGGCCCGCAACTCGATCAACTTGGCGTCGACGGCGCGCAGCAACTCCTTGATTCCCTTACCGGTAACGGCGGACATTTTGAACATCGGCATACCGTGCTTCTTGGCCCTCCGCTCCAGAGCGCGGAGGCGATTCACGTCCTGGGCGACGTCCAGCTTGGTGGCCACCACGAACATGGGCTTGCCGGCAAGTTCCTCGCTGAAGCTGCCCAGTTCGTTGAGAATGATGTCGAAATCGGTCTTCGGCTCGCGGCCGCTCATCTCGCTGACATCCACCAGGTGCAGAAGCAATTTGGTGCGTTCCACGTGGCGCAGGAACTGGATGCCGAGGCCGTGGCCCTCATGAGCGCCCTCGATGATGCCCGGGATGTCCGCCACCACGAAGCTGCGCAGATCGTCGAGTTGGACAACGCCGAGATTGGGTTCGAGCGTCGTAAACGGGTAATCGGCAATCTTGGGTTTCGCCGCGGAGATGCGGGAAATGAGAGTGGATTTACCGGCGTTCGGGAAGCCCACCAGACCGACGTCGGCCAGGAGCTTCAGTTCCAGTCGGACACGCCGTTCGACGCCCGGCGAACCGGGTTCATGGCGAGTTGGGGCCTGATGAGTTGCGGTGGCAAAGTGCTGATTGCCGCGCCCACCCCGGCCGCCGCTGGCTATGGTGTAGCGATCCCCGGGGAAGGTGAAATCATGCAGAAGCTCGCCAGTTTCCCAATCCCAGGCGATGGTGCCGATGGGCACGGGCGCTTCGACATCGCGGCCATTGCGGCCCGTGCGGTTGCTGCCCTCGCCGTGACGGCCGCGTTCGGCGGTGTGTTCCGGGTTGAAGCGGAAGTGGAGAAGCGTGTTGTGGTGCTCGCTGGCCACCAGAACCACGTCGCCGCCGCGTCCGCCGTCACCTCCGCTGGGTCCGCCTTTGGGGACGTACTTCTCCCGCCGGAACGCCATGCAACCGTTGCCGCCGTCGCCCGCCTTCACCTTGATAATGACTTCATCAACGAACATCCATGCACCTGATCCGATTGGTCCACCGACAATAGAAAAGGCCGCCCGCGGGAGCACCGCCTGGCGGCCTGAAACTGACTGCGCTCGCTGAGCGCGATAAAATCCTACGCTTCGAGAGCGAAGACGCTGACGTACTTGCCCATCCGGCCACGATCGCGCCATTCGACGCGGCCCGGAATGGTGGCAAATAGCGTATCGTCCTTACCGATGCCGACGTTCTCACCGGCCTTGTAGCGCGTGCCGCGCTGCCGCACGATGATGGAGCCGCCGGTGACAACCTGGCCGCTGAAAACCTTGATGCCCAGACGCTGCGCGTTGGAATCACGCCCGTTCTTTGAGCTGCCGAGACCTTTTTTATGCGCCATAACGAATCTTCTCCTAGCTCAGAAGGCTTATGCCAGAATCTCGGCGATGGTCACCGAGGTCTGGTTCTGCCGGTGGCCGATCGTCTTCTTGTACTGCTTCTTGCGCTTGAACTTGAAGACCAGAATCTTGTCCGCGCGATCGTGACCCTTGATGGAGCCCTTCACTTTCGCGCCAGCCACGTCTTTACCCACCACCAGCTCGCCATCGTCCTTGCCGATTGCCAGAACTTTGTCGAACTCCACAGCCGCGCCGGCGTCGCCGGCCAGCGTTTCCACCACAATGGTGTCGCCCGGCGAGACGCGATACTGTTTTCCGCCCGTTTCGATCACTGCGTACATAAGCTGGAATCCTCTTGAAATCACGCGCGCTTTGGACAGCTACGCGGGAGGGAGTGACTTGCGCGCACGCACACTGCTTGTGCCCGGCAAGTTCCGCAATCTCTAATATGCCACGGCGGGCCCGTCTGGCGCAAATCCGAACGGCATTTGGCCCACGAAGTGCGGTCGCCTCACGGCGAACTCAGCCCTGGGCCATGCGGTCCGCCCAGCGGAGGAAACGCAGAAGTTCGGCGCGATGCTGCCAGGAAAATCGCCAGAAATCGGCGGCGCTGATGCGGTCGGCGTGAATACCCCAGTAGGTCTCGATGCGCCAGAGGAGATAGGGCGACCGCCACGGCGTCAGCCTGTAGCCGCGCGTCGATCTCCAGAGAAAACGCAACATTGGACTATTGGAGGGAGCCGTTGGCGGCTGAAGTCTTCTTGCGAGGCGGTTCCGGAGAAGCGTAGTAGCCGCTGCGCGTGCGCACCGTGTACCGGCCGCCGTTCGCTGTGACTTTGATAGTACGGAAGGTTCCGTCCAGATTCTGATTGGTGGGCGAGTAGGCAATCACGTACTGGCTTCGAATGTCCTGCGCCACCTGTTCGGCCAGAGCCTCCACTTCCGCCACATCCCCGGGATAGAAACTGGCTCCGCCGGAGGCCTTCGTGAGGGCATTGATAGCTCGCTCCGCCTTCTTTCGGGACCTCGAGTCTTCCTTACCCAGAATGCCGATGCCGTAGATGATCACCTGGTCCAGCTTGTGGGCCTTTTCCACCAGCTTTTCGAGCGTGATGCCCGTGGACGCGGTGTCGTCGCCGTCGGTAACCACAAGGATGACCTTCTTGTCTTTCTTGCCTTCCTGCTTCAGGTGGTCCATCGACATGGAGATGGCGTCGCGCATGGCGGTACCGCCGCGCGAATCGATTCGAGCCACACCCTCTTCCATCTTGGCGACCTCATTCGTGAACGGAACGTCCAGATAGGCGTCGTCGTTGAAGTTGACGATAAACACCTCATCCTGGCGGTTCGAGGCCTTCACCAGTTTGATGGCCGCAGCTTCCACCCGCTGGCGCTTGTCGCGCATGCTGCCGCTGTTGTCGATCACCAGACCCATCGACACCGGCACGTCTTCCCGGCGGAACAGCTTCACGGGCTGCTCTACTTTGTTTTCATAGACTTTAAAAGCCGTCTGCGGAAGATTGGTGACCAGCCGACCCTTACTATCCAGGACAGAACAGTGCAGCACCACAAGGCGAGTGTCGACGCGGATGACACTCTGGTCGTCCGGCGTCTCGGGCTTGACCTGAGCGTCAACTTGCCCCAGGAACAAAGAGCCCAGGACGGCGAGGAGGCCTAACTTACTGCGTAGGTGCATAGTATCCCTGCCGGTGGAGCGGCTTTAACGGCGGCATTCCACGCGGCTGGTTTAATTTTACCGTGACTCGACGGTACTTCCCATCCCGCGTCAGGTTTTTCGACATGTAACCCAGAACGTATTGATTCCGCAGCTCGATTCCGATCTTGGCGGCAATGTCCGGCAGGTCGTTGAGGTTATCCACGGGAAAATTGCGTCCGCCCGTCATCTCGGTGAGCTCGCTCAGCAGGCCCGGACCGGAGAGTTCCTCGGCGCTGCGACTGCGCGACCCGATGGGCTCGTAGATGCCGATCGCATACATCTGAGCATCGGCTTCCTTCAACAGGTTGCGCACTTCGTTCTCGGTGTAGCGGCTGGAATTGTCGCCACCATCGGAGATGATCAACAGGGCCTTGCGAGGGTTCTTGGCCTTCTTCAGGGTTTGCAGCGCCATGTAGATTCCGTCGAGCAGAGCCGTGCGGCCCTTGGCCTGGGTGAAAGTGAGACGGCTCTGGATGTCTTCGGTGTTCTGCGTGAAGGGTACGACGAGTTGGGGGCGGTCGTTGAACTGAATGAGGAAGAATTCATCTTCCGGATTGGCCGTCTTGAAGAACTGCGCGGAGGCCTGGCGGCTCTTGCTGAGCTTGCTGCCCATCGAGCCGCTGGCGTCGAAAACGAGGCCCACGGAGAGCGGCGCGTCGAAGCTGGCGAAGTAACTGATCTCCTGCTCGACCTTGTCCTCGAAGACCCGGAAGTTCTCCTTTTCCATGCCGGTAACGAACTGATTGAGGGGGGTTGTGACGGTGACCGGAATCAGTACGACGTTGGTATCGATGCGCAGATTTGGGGTGATGCGATCGCTTTCCGGCGTGTCCGCGGCAGGCTTCGGCCGGGGGGTGATCTGCGGGCGCGCCTGCTGGCCCCAGAGGGCTGCAGCACTCGCCAGCACACCGGCTAAGAGACAGAAAATAAGAGAGTTTCTGCTAAATTTCGACATCTGTCTCCCGAACTGGTGTCCCAAGTATATCATGCGTACTTTTTGTGCTATGCTCGATTGTGCCCCCCAAGATTCTGGGTGTCATACCCGCTCGCTTCGCATCTGTTCGATTCCCAGGCAAACCCATCGCTACACTGGCCGGAAAACCGATGATCCAGCACGTGTGGGAGCGGGCGCTTCTCGCCAAGCTGCCGCGGAGCATAGTCATCGCGACGGACGATGACCGCATCGCCAGCGTGGCACGGAGTTTTGGGGCAGAAGTTGTCATCACCCGCCAAGATCATCTTTCTGGAACGGACCGAGTCGCTGAGGCTGCGTCCACGACTGACGCCGACATCGTGGTCAATATACAAGGGGATGAGCCACTGATCGATCCGGATGCGATCGATGCGGCCATCACTGTTCTCTTAGACGATCCGGCATGCCAAATGGCCACATTGAAAAAGCGCATCGTCGGGCGGGACGAGATTGATAATCCTAATGTTGTCAAGGTGGTCACCGGTCACGATGGGCGGGCCCTGTACTTCTCGCGCCATCCGATCCCGTATAGCCGGGGCGGCGCGGTCACCTACTGGAAACACATTGGTCTGTATGTCTATCGCCGCGCTCTGTTGCTCGGCTACTCTACTTTGAGACCTGGCATCCTCGAACAGAACGAAAAATTGGAGCAACTCCGTGCGCTGGAGAACGGAATCTCCATTCGAGTGGCCGAAACCGCATACGAAACGATTGGCGTCGACACGCCCGAGGATCTCCTGCAAGTTGAATCGCTGATCACCACTGCTTCTATTCCCACCACTACTCATGGCTAAGTACATCTTCGTCACCGGCGGCGTCGTCTCCTCCCTGGGGAAAGGGATCGCGGCCGCGTCCATCGGATGCCTTCTGGAGAGCCGCGGCCTCCGGGTCAACATGCAGAAGTTTGACCCCTATCTGAACGTCGATCCCGGCACAATGAGCCCGTTTCAGCACGGGGAAGTCTTCGTCACGGATGATGGCGCGGAAACTGATCTCGACCTGGGCCACTACGAGCGGTTCACGCATGCCCATCTCTCGCAGAACAACAACCTTACCTCGGGCCGCATCTACGAGCGGATCATTACCCGGGAACGGCGCGGCGACTATCTGGGTAAAACCGTCCAGGTGATCCCGCACGTGACGAATGAGATCAAGGCCGCCGCTCTAAAAGTGGCCGACGGCGTCGACGTAGTGATCTGCGAGATCGGCGGCACCGTGGGCGACATCGAGTCGCAGCCGTTCACCGAGGCGCTCCGCCAGATGCGGCACGAACTGGGCCGGCGCAACACGCTATTCGTCCACGTGTCCTTCGTGCCCTGGATCGCCGCGGCGCAGGAGCTAAAAACAAAGCCGACGCAGCACTCCGTGAAGGAACTGAGGGCGATGGGTATCCAGCCGGACATCCTCATCTGCCGGTCGGAACGGCCTTTGCCGGAAGACCAGTGCGACAAGATCGCGCTTTTCTGCGACGTCGACAAGAAGGCTGTAATCTCCGCCTACGACGTCAAAACCGTGTATCAGTGCCCCGTGATGTTCGCCGAGCAGGGTGTGGACGATCTGATCGTCGAACTGCTGCACCTGGACTCGGCCGGGACGCGGGACCTTAGCGAATGGACCGCCATGCTGGATGCACTGGCGAATCCAACTGATGAGGTGCATATTGGCCTGGTCGGCAAGTACGTGGAGTATGAAGACTCCTACAAGTCATTGAAAGAGGCGCTGTTGCACGCCGGCATTCACCACAGGGTGAAGGTGCGGATGAGCTGGATCGAGTCCGAACAGATGTTCTGGCCCGATTGCGGGGAGAAGCTGTCGGACTATGACGGCATTCTGGTGCCGGGTGGATTTGGCAGGCGCGGAGTGGAAGGCATGCTGAACGCGATCCGCTACGCGCGGGAGAAGCACGTACCCTACTTCGGCATCTGCCTGGGTATGCAGACCGCGGTGATCGAGTTTGCGAGGAATATCTGCGGATTGCCGGGTGCCGATTCGACCGAGTTCGACAACGGGGCGGCGGACCCGGTGATCTACAAACTCCGCGACCTGTTGGGCGTGGAGGAGTTAGGCGGCACCATGCGCCTGGGCGCCTATGAGTGCCTGTTGACCGAGGGCTCCTTCGCTCGCGCGGCCTACGGAACGGAAGTGATCAGCGAGCGCCACAGACACCGTTACGAATTCAATCGGAAGTATGAGAAGCCTTTAACTGACAAAGGCTTACGGATCACGGGTCAGTCGCGGGACGGCAAGTTCGTGGAGATCTGCGAACTGCCGGACCACCCCTACTTCCTGGGCTGTCAGTTCCACCCCGAGTTCAAGTCGAAGCCGCTGGAGCCGCATCCTCTGTTCCAGTCGTTCATCGGGGCGGCCTGCGAGTTCCATCAGAAGCGCATGGAAACCGAAACGAACCCACTTTTTGCCGACTAAATGACACCCATCCCCGTTATTCCCGGAGTGGTATTCGGCGACGGCTCGCTGCAATTCATCTGCGGCCCCTGTGTGATCGAGTCCGAGGAGAGTATCCACCGCCTGGCTGCCGGCATTGGGGCCAGCCTCGGCGCTCCATACGTCTTCAAAGCGTCCTTCGACAAGGCGAACCGGTCGTCGCTCAGCTCCTATCGGGGGCCGGGCATGAAGGCCGGCTTGAAGATCCTGGCCGGCGTGAAGAAGTCGATGGGGTTGCCGATTCTCACCGACATCCATGAGCCGGGACAATGCGCCAAGGTGGCGGAAGTCGTGGATATTCTTCAGATTCCGGCCTTCCTGTGCCGGCAGACCGATCTGCTGGTGGAGGCGGGCAAGACAGGCCGCATCGTCAACATCAAGAAGGGGCAATTCGTGGCTCCGCTGGACCTGCGACATGCCGCGGACAAGGTGGCGTCGACCGGCAACACCAAGGTCATCCTGACGGAACGCGGCTCGTCGTTCGGCTACAACAACCTGGTAGTGGATATGCGGGCGTTGGTGATGATGCGGTCGCTCGGCTTTCCCGTGGTGTTCGATGCCACGCATTCCGTGCAATTGCCGGGCGCAGCCGGGCTGACTTCTGGCGGTGCGCCGGAGTTTATCGCCCCTTTGGCCCGGGCCGCCGTGGCGACGGGCGTGGATGGGGTATTTCTGGAAGTTCACGACAACCCAGCGGCCGCGCTCTCCGATGGCGCCAACGCCCTGAAACTAGACCTTCTGGAGCCGTTGGCCGAGACCTTGCGGCGCATTCACGCGGCTCGAATCGGGTAACTTCTTCTGCACAATCCGGGCGCGGGAAGCGTCTAGAATAGAGTCAAGGACGATTCTCAAAGGAGAGAATAGCCATGCGTCGTATTCAGGACCGCCGTCGTCGCGGATTCTCGCTGATCGAACTCCTCATCGTTATTGCCATCATTCTCGTGATTGCCGCGATTGCCGCGCCGAAGCTCAACAACGCTCGTATGCACTCCCAGGAGATGGCGGCGATTCGTCAGATCAACACCATCCATACGGCGCAGACGCAGTACTTCTCGCAGTTCGGCAAGTTCGCTGAGACTCTGGCGCAGCTTGGACCGCCCGCCTCCGGCAATGCGGGGCCGGCGTCGGCCGATCTAATTCCTGGCGATTTGGCTTTGGGCCAGAAGACGGGCTATGTCTTCACGGTAACAGCCAGCAAGGAAGGCTACACGGTGACGGCCGTGCCGAAGACCTTCAACAACACCGGACGTCGGACGTTCTTCTCCGACCAGAGCCTGGTGATCCGCGAGAACTGGGGCGCCGAACCGGCGACCGTAGCCAGCGGCGAGATCAAGTAATCGCGCGGACGAGGGCGTATCCACTTAACAGCTTAGTTATCAGTGAGATGCGTGGTCTTCTCCTAGGCATTGGAGTTGCTGTCGGCAGTCTGTTGCTGGCGGTGGAGGCCGTACCACAGGCGCTGAATCGTTGGCCCGAAGGTTGCCGTAATGTCGAAACTACGGCGATTCGCCGAATTCACGAAGTCCACGATGCACAGCAGATCTACCACTTGGTGTACGGCCGGTTCGCCATCAGCTTCTCGGAACTGAGCGACCCAGCGAAGGGTTTCCTCGCGTGGCGTCTGCCAGATATCAAGTACCAATTTCAGGTGGAAGGCTCCCCGACAGCATATGTGGTTCGGGCGACTCCGCAAAAGTATGGGATTCTCGGACGACGGACCTTCTACTCCGACGAGAGCAAAGTAGTTCGGGAGCACTGGGGGCCCGGGCTGGCCACAGCCACAAGCCCCGAGATTCGGTAAGCTTTAGAAACTAAACGTGAACGTCGCGTACGTATTCACCCAGCGGTCGCTCGTTTTGACCGACGGCGTTGTACCAATGGTGGGTCCCGAGGTATTCACCATATAGACGCGCGACAGAACTCCCAGGCGGAAGTGCTGGCTACGGTCAAGGGCGACGCTGCCTCCCAACAGCGCGTAGGCACCCCAACCGTCACGGGCCTGGCACACCGGGCAGCCGATCTGGAAGTAGTCGCTGGGCTGCTTCAGCAACTCCGTATAGCGGGCGTAGGCCGCTCCGCCACCACCATAGAACTCGACGCGCCCCTTAGCCAATGGTGCTACCACACGTCCGCCCATGGGCACGAAGAACTGAAAGTCGCGGATGCGCAGGGGACCATAACTGGTGTCGAGGTAGTCGTTCACGTCGGCCGAGTTGTAGGCGGAGTCGAGGCCGACGTCGAGCTGAAAGTACTTCACCGGGCGGAACCCGTAATTGAATGACCAGGTTGGAGCAACTTTGTAGTAGGGCTTGAGATCGTCGCCAGGCACCGCCGCGCCAATGCCGGCTGTCACATGGTTGCGCTGAAAATCTCGACCCCACGATTGCGCGAAGGCGCTGCCTGCCCCAACTGCAGTAAGCATCAAGCAGACCAAGGCTTTTTTCATACGCCCTCAGGACGCGGCCCTGATGGGGTCCGTTTCAATTCAGCTTATATCGTGATTTGTATAGTTTGCGGCCTAGCCCCAAGGGAATCTAGCCCATGTTGACAGGGAAACTCCAGATTCGCTATCCTACTGGCACAATCGTGATTCGTATAGAACCGCACCCCTGGGACGTGATGCTGCGGCACGCTCTCGACTGCTACCCCCGTGAATGCTGCGGAATCCTACTGGGAACGCTACAGGACGAGGACGAGCGGACAGTCACCACAGCCATCGCCTGCCGCAATTCGTACGAAGGCGACCAATCGGACCGTTTTGAGCTGGATCCGAAGGACCAGCTTGCCGCCCAGCGCCTGGCCCGGGAACAAAAGCTCGAGGTTTTGGGATTCTTTCATTCCCACCCCGACTGCGATTCGTATTTTTCGGCGACGGATCTGGCCAACTCCTGGCCATGGTACTCCAATATCGTCATCTCCATCCGCGGCGGGGCGTTGCATCAGGCGAAGGCCTTCCGGGCCAATGAGACACAGACTGAATCGACTGAAGAGATCCTGACATGGCCACAATCCTGATTCCGACCCCTCTCCGCCAGTATGCCGGCGGGCAGAGCAGCGTGGACGCCACGGGCACCAGCGTGAGTGAAGTTCTGGCATCGCTCACCAGCCAGCACCCTGCCCTGAAGACCCATCTCTACAATGACGAAGGCCGGTTGCGCTCGTTCGTGAACATCTATGTGAACGACGAAGACATCCGCTACCTGGACAAGGAAAAGACCGCCGTGGCGGCCGCCGATACGCTGAGTATCGTGCCCTCGATTGCCGGAGGCGCTGCGTGAGCCTGACGGCGGAAGAACTCGACCGCTATTCCCGCCACATCATGCTGCCCGAGGTGGGCGCCGAGGGGCAGGAAAAGCTGAAGAACTCGAAGGTCCTGCTGGTAGGTACCGGCGGATTGGGTGCTCCGTTGGGGCTCTACCTGGCGGCCGCTGGGGTCGGCACCATCGGACTGGTCGACTTCGACACGGTGAGCGTCTCCAACCTGCAGCGGCAGGTGATCCACGGGACCAAGGACATTGGCCGGCGCAAGCTGGATTCGGCGGCCGATACGCTGCTCGACATCAATCCAAACGTCAAGATCGTGAAGCATGAGGTGGCCCTGACCAGCGAGAACGCGCTGGCGATTGTGGGCGCCTACGACGTGGTCGCCGACGGTACGGACAACTTCCCTACCCGCTATCTGGTGAACGACGCCTGCGTGTTGACGGGCAAGCCGAATGCCTATGGCTCGATCTTCCGGTTTGAGGGCCAGGCCTCGGTATTCGCCACCGAAGAGGGTCCGTGCTATCGCTGTCTGTATCCGGAGCCGCCGCCTCCCGGGCTGGTGCCGAGTTGCGCCGAAGGCGGCGTGCTGGGGATTCTGCCTGGCGTGATCGGGCTGATTCAAGCGACGGAAGTCGTTAAGATTCTGCTGGGTATCGGCCAGACTCTGGCCGGACGGCTGCTGCTTTACGATGCCCTGAACATGAAGTTCCGCGAGCTGAAGCTGCGGAAGAATCCCGATTGTCCGGTGTGCGGCACGAACCGGACTGTCACCAAATTGATCGATTATCATCAGTTCTGTGGAATGCCCAAAGAAATCTCTGCCCTTGAAGTGAAGGCCAAGCTGGCGCGAAACGATGACTTCGTCCTGATTGATGTCCGTGAGCCGCATGAGCATCAGGCCCGCAGTATTCCCGAAGCAAAGCTGATCCCGCTGGGCCAGTTGCCGCAGCGCATGCTGGAGATCGACCGGTCGAAACTGGTGATCGTTCACTGCAAGTCGGGGATGCGCTCGGCGAAAGCATGTACGCTGCTCCGTGAGAGTGGCTACCCGAATGTTCTGAACATGACAGGCGGGATTGACGCTTACCCGGCGAGCTAAGACCAGCCTGTAAGTTTGAGAGAACGAACCCGGCGCGGGTGAGTCCTTTGGACTCAGCCGACGCCGGGTTTCTTTGTTTGGGGTAGACGGCTGTTTCGAGACCAAAACCAATACCGAAGTTTTCACTTGACAATCACGGAGCGTAAGTCAATACTCAAGTCACGACTTCAGTATTATCGGGATGCAAGAAAGGAACACGCACATGGCCGATCAACCCGTGATTCACAGTACCTTCGTGATCGAGCGACGGTATCCGAAACCACCGGAACAGGTCTTCGCTGCCTTCTCTGATTCGGAGAAGAAACGACGCTGGTTTACCGCCGGGGAACACCATGACCTGGAAGAGTTTGAGATGGATTTCCGAGTTGGCGGAGCGGAGCGGCTGCGCTACCGTTTCAACGAGAACAGCCCGTTTCCGGGAGTGGCACTGACCAGCGAAGGTAGCTATCAGGACATCGTCCCAAACCGGCGCATCGTCATGGCGTCGACTATGGCGATGGCGGATCACCGGTTCTCCAGTTCGCTGTTGACGATTGAAGTGGTACCGGCAGAGGGAGGAACGGACCTGATCTGCACACACCAGGGTGCGTTCTTCGAAGGGGCCGACGGTCCGGAGCGGCGGGAGGGGGGCTGGCACAAACTGCTCGACAAACTGGGAGAATCTCTGGCGTAGGGGCCGGCCGCTGAGCCCGTGAGACCACAAGAGATGAGCAGCCCTAAAGACGACATCGACCACATCTTCCACGCGCTGGGCGATCCCACACGCCGGGCCATCGTGGAGCGGCTGACCGCTGGTCCGATGTCGGTCTCGACACTGGCAACACCACTCGACATCACGTTGACGGCAGTAGTGCAACACCTGCAGGTGTTGGAAGAGAGCGGACTCGTCCGTACCGAGAAAGTCGGCCGGGTCCGCACTTGCAGAGTGGAACCGGCCGGATTCGCAGTGTTGCAGAAGTGGCTGTCCGACCGCCGCTCGATCTGGGAACGGCGGTTGGATCAGTTGGGCAACCTGCTGGCTGAGACGGACGACGAGGCCTAAGATCTTCTCTCTCCTGGACGGGCATCTCCGTTCTGTAAACAAACGGCCTCCTCGGCAAGCTCGGCTGATTCCGGTGCTATATTCATTCTGGTAACCGATATATATCGGATACATGAATTGACACGGAGGCGCAATGAGCAAACCGGGCGCGTTGTTGCAGGGCACGCTACATGTCCTGATTCTGAAGATTCTGGATCTCGAACCTCGAACGGGCTGGAGCATCTCGCAACGGTTGCGGCAAATGTCGAACGAGACGCTGCAGGTGAGCCACGGTTCTCTATATCCCGCGCTTCACAAACTGGAGCATGAGGGCTGGATCGTGGGCGAGTGGAAGGAGTCAACCACCGGGCGGCCGTCCAAGGTCTATTCCCTCACACGAACCGGACGGCGCCAGTTGCAGGTGGAGTCAGGCAACTGGACGCGCCTTTCCACAGCGATCAGCGGCATCCTCGAAACGGCGCAGGAGTGAGGAGGACGCATGCGGCCGATTCAAGCGCTGTATATGAAGCTGCGAGCCGCGCTGCTGCGGGCACGCGTCGAACGGGAAATGGAGGCCGAACTGGCCGATCACCTGGAGTCGGAGACGCAGGACCTGATGGCCCGCGGCCTTTCCGAAGCAGAGGCTCGGAGGCGTGCCGTCGAGGCATTAGGGCGGCCGGATATCGTGAGAGAGGAGTGCCGGGACGCGCGCGGAACGGTGTGGTGGGAGCAGTTGCGGCAGGACGTGTCCTTCAGCCTGCGCCTGCTGTGGAAGAACCGCGTCTTCTCCTCAATGGCGCTTGCCACAATGGCCTTGGGCATCGGCTCCACGACAGCCGTGTTCAGTCTGATTGACGGGCTGTTACTGCGGCCATTGCCGTTTGCCAGGCCAGACCGTCTATTCCACGTCAACGACATCGACATGGTGGGGGCATTCGGCACGCTCAGGTCGAACGCGCAGTTGGCCGAGTACGCAGCGCATCTGGATGTTCACCCGTTCAACGCGGCCGGACGGGAGCGGCCGGAAAGCCTGAGAGGCTGCGAAGTCTCCGCGAACTTCTTTGGGGTTCTCGATGCCCGTCCGCGGTTGGGTCGCACATTCTCAACGGAAGAGGAGCGGCCGCAGGGGCCACGCACGGTGATTCTCAGCCACGGTTTCTGGGTCGATCGTTTCAGCGCGCGAGTGGACGTCATCGGTCAGCAGTTGATTCTGGACGAACGCCCTTACGAGATCGTCGGCGTCATGCCGGCCACATTCCGCTACCCATCGCCGGAGGCCCAGTTCTGGGTTCCTCTGAAGCTGAATCCGGCTTCGGCGGGGGCGTACTGGGGCATGGGCGGTCTGTCCGTATTTGCACGGTTGCGTGGAGAGGCTACGCAGACGGCGGCAGAGGCGGAGTTGCGCGCCTGGGTCTCGCGCATCCGTGGCATGTTCCCATGGCGCATGCCGGATGAGTGGGGCGTGGGCGCGCGGATGACGGGCCTGCAGGAGCACGAAGTCTCCGGAGCCAAAGTCCGCAGCCTGCTGCTGGGCGCCGTGGCGGCGCTGGTGCTTCTGATCGTCGTGGTGAACCTGTCGAGCCTGCTCTCGGGCCAGTCGGCGGCGCGCCGGCGGGAGTTCTCACTGCGCCTGTCTTTGGGCGCGACACCGGGCCGTCTGGCCCGCCAGTTGCTCACGGAGGCGTTGGTTCTGGCCATGGCCGGTGGAGGTCTGGGGATACTGCTGGCCCTTGCACAATGGCCGCTGTTGAAGAGTCTGCTGCCGGCGGACACCCCGCGTCTTTCCGAGATCAGCATCGATGGCCGGGTGCTGGCTTTCACCGCCGCCTTGTCGATGGCCTGTGGACTGTTGTTCGGCTTGTTGCCCGCGATGCGGGCATACCGCCTCACGGCACTCGTGCCCACCGAGGATGGTCGTTCCACCACGACCGCAAAGGGCGCGCGTACGGGCGCCGCCCTGGTGGTGGCCGAAGCCGCCTTTGCCACGATGTTGCTGGTGAGTTCGGGGATGCTGCTGCGCAGTTTGTCGAACGTGTTGCGAGTGGACCCCGGCTTCCAGACGCAGCCCGTAGTGACAGCGCAACTACGTCTGAATCGCGAAACGGCAGCGTCGCTGGAGAAGACCGCCGCGATGTTCGACCGGGTTCACGACCGGCTCGTCGCCTACCCAGGCGTCGTGCATGTGGCGGCCATGAATGTCCTGCCATTGACGCAGGAGGCCTCGTACGTCACTGCCGCAATCGAAGATCATCCGCGCCCACCCGACCAGCCTCAGATCGCGCTGTGGAGCACGGTGGTTACGCCAGAACACCTGGCCACGCTGGGCGTCCGACTGCTGCAGGGCCGCGGCTTCACGGTGGCAGACACTCAGACTTCCGAGCGTGTTGCGCTTATCAGCCGGTCGACAGCCCGGCGTTTCTGGCCCAGCGGCAGCCCTCTTGGGAGGCGTTTTCGGCCTGTCGCGACGCAACAGTGGCGCACGATTGTCGGCGTGGTGGACGATGTGAAGAACTTCAGCATCACGGGCCCGCCGGACTGGGTGGAGGGCGAAGTCTACGTGCCATTGACTCAATCGTCCTACACACCGCGCAGCCTCGCTCTTGTGGCCCGTCTGGATGGCGATCCGTCCGATTTTGAGCGGGCGCTCCCGGCGACGATCGCGAAAGTTTGCACGAACTGCGTGGTAGAGAAGGTGGCGAGCCTGCAATGGGTGGTGGACCGGGCGGCGGCTACTCCGCGTTCCATGGCTGGATTGGTGGGTAGCCTCGCGCTACTGGCGTTGACCCTGGCAGCCGCGGGCATCTTTGGGGTGGTCCATCACGGAGTCGTCCGGCGGACTCGCGAATTGGGCGTACGACTGGCCCTGGGTGCCCCGCGTGGAAACATCGCCAGACTCGTGATGGCAACAAGCCTGTCGTACACCCTGCTGGGCACGACTGTGGGGGTGTCGCTGGCCTGGGTGCTGGCACGGTGGATGAGGACGTTGCTGTATGGCATGACGGAGCACGATCCGGCGGCCTTTGGAGGCGCCCCGCTGGTGCTGATCGCCATGGCGGTCTGTGCAAGCCTGGGTCCGATCTACCGCGCCGTGCGCATCGATCCGGCCACTGTTCTGCGCGATAGCTGATATGGCTCAGTGAGCGGAAGTGGGTCGTTCAAGAGGAAATGGGGCATGCCGCGATTGGCGGCATGCCCCATTCTTCTTTCTGAGGATCTGGACCGGTTACGGCTGACCGACCGCGAGGACCGAACCGTTGGCGTAGACCGGGTTTCCGCCCGCGTCGCGGATAAAGAACCCGAGTGGGTGATCACCAGGGGCCATGACCGCTGGCACCACGAACGTGATCTCGTAGACGCCGATCAGATTCTCGGCCATCTCCGCGGATACGACCTCGATTCCGGCGTTATCCAGACCGACGGCAATGCTCCCCGCCACCTTCTGGCCAGGAATGCCGACATGGTTGGTTTCAGCCGTAGGCGTGGTCTGTCCCAGGCCGATGGCATACATGCGCAGGGTTTCGCCGGGTCGCGCCGGAGTGCTCGGCGTGACGGCGGCGCCGTCGGAACGGATAACCACGGCCGCGCGGCGCGTGCCTGAAACATCTTCCAGGACGCCGGGCGACAGCACGCTGACGGGGATGGAATTGACAGTGGTGCTGCCACCGGACACATTCACGATGGCATTCACCGTGGTGCCGGTGATCTCAAAGGGCGCCTGAACCAAAACGGATTCGACTCCGTTTTCATTGGCCACTCGGAGAATGGGCGCGTAGGAGGATCCACCGGTCCACCGGAACTCGACCGTGACGCCGGCGATCGTCAGCGGTAGTTTCCCAGCCAGGATATTGGCGTTTACCTGACCGCTGATGCCCGACGCCAAGCCTGCACCGGTAATCTGAACGAGAAGTCCAGGAGCAACACCAGTCTGGCCGCTGGCGAAGTTGCTGAAACTCGCGGTTGTGATGCCCGGACCGGGCAGCCGCGACTTGAGGGTGAAGGTGAGCGATGGCAGATTGGTCACCGCCGCCGTGACCGTGATGTCTCCGACGACTGAACCGGCGGTCGCGGTGACCGAGGCGAGTCCATCGGCGCCGGTGACGGAGGTGGTAGCGCTGAGGGTCACGGAACCCGCAGTGGTCCAGGTGACGGTAGCACCCTGAACGGCGGCACCCTGAGCATTAGTCACCTTCACGACGAGGGGTTGCGGGAAGGCGGTATTGATGGGGATGCCTGTTTGATTGTCACCGGAAACTTTGGTGAAGCCGGTAGCGAGGGTTTCGACGGTCATGGTGTAATCGGTGGATTTGCCGCCGGCAGTCAACCGAACTTTGAACGTGCCCGTGTTGGGACCGAGGACCACACGGGTAGAGACCAAGCCGTTGGTGTCGGCCGTACTAACCTGATTGATGAGGGTCAGGCTGTTGGCTGTGACTACTGTCCAGGTGACAGCAGTGCCGGACAAGATATTACCTGAGGAGTCGACGATTCGGGCCGTGAGCGCGAGCGGCAGAGTAGCGCCAGGCTTTCCTGTTTGGTTGTTGCCCTGAACAATTACGGGGGCAACGGGATCGCCGGCCAAGACGGTGAGCGTGTAACCACCGAATTGGGTTCTATCCCCAACGCTGATTGTCAAGCTGGAGGTGCCGGGCCTACCCTCGACGACAAGGTTGCAGTCCACCTCACCACTGTCGGACGTGAGGACCGTGCCGTTTAGTGCCGTCTGCCCGTCGCAATGCGCAACCGGACCCTTCGTAGTGTCAGTGAAGTCCGTGAAGACTCGCAATCCAACCTTTGGTATAGCAACGCTGGTCGACGAGGTTACTCTCACGTGAACCGCGCCATCCAGACGAGTGCCGAGCTTAGCGGTGATTTGGCGAGTCTCCGGTTTGCTCACGTCAATCTGCGGCTGTTTCTCAAGTTGAACGGGGAATGCAGTAATAGCGAAAGAAGTACTGCTGACCCCCGCCCAGGTCGCCGTGGCCGTGTGGGACAAGTAGCCCGCAAACAACGGGAGGTCACCATTGGCGACGAAGTCCGCTTGCGCGATGCCGTCGGCGTCCGTTTTCGTAGTGGAGGATGGGAAAAACAAATCGGGTGTTCCGGACCAGGCAATATCTGCCCCCACAACCGGCTTGCCGTCTACATCCAGAGCCTTGACAACCAGAGGCTGCGGCCCCACGGCGAAGCCGTACACCACCAATTGACCATCGCCGGAGACCTTGATCAATTTCGCAACCTCGCCAGATCCGCCGCCGTTGCCGCCGCCACTTTCTCCGCTGACGGTGCTGGTGAGAGATGCTGTTTGAGTGCCGACCGTCGCCGTAACGACAAAGTCGCCGCTGGTGGTCGGCGAAGTCACCAGCACCCACGCATAGCCATCCACGTTTGTGGTTGATGCTCCTTCTGTGAGGGTCCCCGTCGGGCTGGAGGTGAAGGAGACGGGAGCACCGTAGACGGGGCGCCCATTGCTATCCACAGCGCGCACGCTGTATGGAATCTGAACGCTCGGGCCGACCGTAACACCAGAGCCGTAGGTGAACAGGGTCTGCGTCACACCGGGGTTCGGGGCTGGGACAAAAATGGCCGTACCAGTGCTAAGATCCACCTGATTGGTAGTCGAATTGACGAGGTCAGTTCGCACCAGCTTTCCGCCAGCCGTGTAATAGAGGTTTCGTGTGATCGGGAACTCGTCCGTCCTCGCAACGCTGGTCACGAAGGCGGCTACAACCCCGCCCACCGACAATTCTGAGACCGCTAACGTCGGGAATGTAACGCGGTAAAGCTTCCCCAGCGCTGCGGAGTACGCAACAGCCGTGGAGGCATTAATCATGAAGATATCGTCTATTTTGACAGTAGCTGGCGGCGTGCCGCTGCTGATCAGAAATCTGGAAATCTCCTTACCTGCCGGACTACCGTCCTTTGTCTGAAAATCGATGCAAAGGATCGATGAGCCATTCAGGAGTTCGTTGGCCGCCAGAGCGTAGCGGCCATCTGCGGAGAAGGTCAGCTTACCAGGGTTGCTGAGCGTGCCGGAACGGGCGTGCTCAGCGAAGGGAGGACGTCCGTCAAATTCGACCATTGTGAACTGGCCTGTAGCATAGACTTGCCCCACCGGGCTTACGGAGAGGTGAATGCCACCGGTCACACCGAACTGGGTCACCTCCTTTACCCGCTGATTTGTGGTCAGATCCACCACCGTCAGAATAGCCGCTGAGGTGCTCGAAGAAGAGATAATGAACGCGTACTTCGAGTCAGGGGTTACAACCACCTCCCTCGGGGTGCCGTTAATTGAGATCTCACCTGGGGCTTGAATGGTGCCACTGGCAGTGTCCACGATATACAAGGATCCAGGATTTCCCCCCGTCAGAACCACCGCCCGCAACCCATCCGGCGTCATAGCGCCAGATATTGCGGCCTTTCCGCCCAGAGGGAGGCCGGAGACCGGACCGTTGGGCAAAGTGACAATACTTACGGCCTGAGCATTGTTTGATGCGAGAACGATAGCTTTGTCGCCTGCCGCATTTGTGAGAACCTGAAACGCTCCGCTTGGAACCGTAACTGATCCAGACGGTTGGAGTTGCTCATTGTAGATGAGCATTTGGCCGCCAGCGGCGCCCGCTGGGGGCATAACATAAACATATCCGGCCTGGGCAACGCCAGCCAGCATGAGCAGGCAAAGCAGCCGTAGACTCAGAATCCTGGGAAGATTCATGATCACCTCAAAGAAGGAGTTTGGACACAAGGCGGGTAGGAACGCGGCGGGAACTACGTAGATAATAACACCAGGAGGGGTGAAAGGTCTCGACTAGAATGACTCGATCTAAAAAAAACAGGGGAGGCCGAAGCCTCCCCTGTTTTCTTGTACCGCTAGACTTGAAGTTAGTGCTTCAGGGTCTCGCTGGCAGCCTTCGTACGGGTGGTACCGGCTGTTTTGTCGTACATATCCTTGTCCATCACGAGGGCAAGGTAGCCTTCTGCCACGCGAGTCGCTCCAAGGTCGCTCACGAACGCGAAGCCGTGGGCGTACTGGAAGTCGCAGGTTGCGATGATGTAGCCCATGAATCCGGGGGTTGCCACGGTCCCAAGGTTGCCACCATTCGAAAGCGTCAGGATGAGCTGAGAGCCTTCAGTCACCACACCAGTGTCCTGGGTGGGCGGAGCCGCGCCACCGCCGGCCGTGGAACCGTAGTAGTACAGGTGGCAGGCGCCACGCTGAGGAACGGTCGAGAACGGATCGGACGAGGTGTTCGAAATCACGATTCCAGTGTCGAAGCCAGACGTGTTGGTCACGAACGGGAACAACAGGTCGGTGCGGCAAGAGTTGATCGTGAAGGCAGTTGCGTTCGCGGGGTCCTCAATGAACCGCGGAACCGGAGCACTCGTGCTTGCAGTCAGGACGGTAGAAACGGGAGCATAGTTCCCGGCAACCGACGCTGTGCCTAACCCAGGAAGCGGGTTCGATTTGTAGGTGATTTGGACGTCGACGAAGAGGGAACTGGCCGCGCCTTCGTTAGAAGCCGAGAATTCCCAGACCGCCGCGCCAGCGTGCCCGCTCAACGCCACGGTACCGTCGGAGGTCGAAGCCGTCGACCCGTCGGTTCCAGCGCCTACGAGTGTAGCGCTGTCGCCGTTGACACTGGTAATGGTAAGCGGAACCTTCAGCGTCACGTTGTCTGGCACATTGCTGAACCTGGCGCTCAGACGGGTCGCCTGCGTGGCGAAACCAGCCCCAGCCGCCTTCGTTCCCACGAAGAGTGGGTTGTAGAACATCGATTCAGTGTTGTAAATCGTGTTGATGGTCGCCTGCGACTCGGTCGACAGGATGTTCTTGCGGAAGGCCGTACCAAAGCCTTCCTTGTACCGGAGGTACATATGCTTCGTGTCGGGTTCACACTGGTTGTATGTTGCTGCAGTGGTGACCTTGCCGTCCACGTCCACGACATCAAAGTACAGACCCTTCTGTACTGCACCGACGGTCACAGCGTTGTTCTGCAGTGACGGAGCGCCCGTGCCCGAAATGGAAATGATCATCGTGAAGTTGGTCGGGAGCGATCCGGACACAAAACCAAGCTTGCTCGCATTGGCGCGAACGTTCATGATCCGAAGAACGCGATTCGGGGTCGTTCCCGGCGGATCAAAGGGGACATTCAACCAAGCGACTGAGTTGGTCTGAACCTGCTGGCCGACAAAGATGTTCGGCCGCGCAGACACAGGCGCAGACGGAGTACCTGACGCGGGGATACCACCGAGGTACTGACCGCTACCGGTAGCCAGGGGCTGCGAAAGGTTCGGAACGTCGGACGCCACGAGCTGGCAACCCACGCCAGCGGAAGCGCAGGGGGTCGGATCATCAATGGCCAATAGCGCCTCGGACTCCAGGTTGCTCCCAATGAGCTTGCTGGTGATATTGGTGTTCATGAAGATCTGAACGTTGATTCTGGGAATGGGCTGACCATTCGGAGTTGCAAGGCCACCGGTGCAGGTGATGATCACCTGACCGGCTTCTTCAGCGATGCCCTCAGAGCGCACCGGCGGGATTGAACCCGAGCTGGCGACGCACTGGAGGGGCGTGGTCTGCGCACTGGCGATACCGGCCACGAGGACCAGCACAGCCATGAGCAGAAATACTTTACGAAAACCTGACATTTCCTTCTCCTTGTGAAGATGCGGATTTGAATTGATGAAGGAACTCTTCAACCTGAGCCTCAATGGAAGTATAAGTCGGGACCCATGCCGCCACCGCTGCCGGAATGATGCAGGAAGCGAATTGGAAAACTGCCACTCTGCCCTTTCCGATCAACTGCGGTCTTCCTTGGTGGATCCCCATTTTATATCGTTATATCTTTCTGTGCCCGCGGGATTCTGGCCAGTATGAGTGCCGTTTCCAGCCGGACGCAGTCAGCACATTCATACCATCCTGAGCCACCAGCCGTCAAGCACAACAGCTTTTCGACCTGGACTCGAGTACTGGCAGCGATCCCTACTCCTGGCATTTAATCATGCCATGTGATAGGCCGTCAAGGATTTCCGTGTCTTTTGTGTCGTTCGATAGGTTGTTGGATCGTTGCGCCAGCGGCCTATCCGGCGTGGCGCAGCCCCTTCCTAGAAGGGCCCACTTCTGACTCCGGCCGCGAACAACAGCCAACCTCGCCCATCTCGTACCGGGAGCGCCGCAGTCAAACCCGTTCGAGCCTTGGCCGGCGGAGTCGGCGACCGGACCAGCGGCTTGGAGATTCAAGCCATCGCCCCAGATTACCGAACTCTCAATACCATCCCCAGAGCGATCGCGGCCTATTTAATCAGTTTTTGCAGCCGGCGCATCTTGCTCATCATCTCGTCGCTGGCATCGGTCATCTCGTTCGTGTCGTAGATCACGTGAGGCGTAATGAAGACAAGGAGTTCGGTCCGCTCGCGGTTGGAGGACCTGTTCGCGAAGGCATACCCAAGAATTGGAATCCGGCCGAGGATGGGGATACCCGTCGTGGTGGAGGTATTTGTTTCGTTGATGATGCCACCGATCGCGGTCATATCTCCATCCTGAACAGTCACTTGCGTCTGTACGGTGCGCGTACCGAAGCTGGGCGATTGGATCGCGGCGCTGGCCGCAGGCGCTTGGGGTGTGCTCACTTCCTGATTGATGATCAGGGTTACGATCCCGCTGGGATTCACGCGTGCCGTGATGTTGAGCGTCACGCCAGATTGGCGGTTGGAGATCGTATTGGCGAAGAGCGAACTGCCGCCCGAAGTGGCTCCGGTGACCGCCTGCGCTGTGAGGGTCGGCACTTCGGTACCTACGTTGATCGAAGCGGCAATGCTGTCCGTAGCCACGACGCTCGGCGCGGAGATCACCTTTGTCTTGCTCGCGACCTCCTGCGAGCTGATCGCAGTGTAGAGCTGCCGGCTGTGACCCACCATGGTGCCCGCCGACATGCCAAAGGAGCCGTCCTTCAAGGACCCGAGGATCGCATTGCCAGCACCGGCGGGCGTTGCAACCGACCCGGAGCCATCTTTATTGAAAAGATAGTGGGAGACGCCCCAGCTCAACGCCCCGGTGAGTTTGACTTCGTAGATCTTGGCTTCGATCAGAACCTGCCGTGGCGGAATGTCCAACTGCGTGAGTAGGCCACTGATACTGTCATACTCTTCCGGCGTGGCAAGGATTAGAAGGGAGTTGTCGGAATAGTTGGGTACAACGCGCGGACTAGCCGGGCCGTACATCCCCATGCCATACATACCGCCCATGCCCAGCATGCCGCCAGTAAGGTCGGTCCCTCCTATTCCGTAGCCACCTTGGGCCGCGTTGGCATTCGAGTTCACACCCTGCCTATTGTTGGCCGAGGCGGCTTGGACGGTATTCCCGACACCACCACCGGCAGCGCCGTACATTCCCCCGCCGTACATTCCCCCCGTGCCGCCATACATGCCGCCACCATACATGCCGCCCGTCCCACCATACATCCCTCCGCCCATACCACCGTACATTCCCCCGCCGTACATCCCACCCATGCCGCCACCGTACATCCCCCCACCCATGCCACCGTATCCCGGCATCATCTGCATGTAGAGCATCATTATAGAGAAAGCTAGCTGCTGCGCCTGGCTGTATTTCACTCGATAGACGTAGGTATTCACCTTGCCTGAGGCGTGCTTCACTTTCACGTCCAGTTTATCGATCCACTCTTGGACCTGGTCAAACACACCCGGGTTTGGCGCGACAGCAATGAGAGTATTGATGCGGTCCACCGGAACGAATTTCACGGTGGTGAGGTCCTTACTCAGAGACATGGACTTGAGCAACCCCTCCAGCTCCTTCGCCATGTCGGAGGGTTTGCTGCTCTTCAGATCGAAGAGTTTGACGCGCTGCTTGGCCAGTACGTCGCTGTCAAACAGGGAGATCATCTCCATCGTCCGCTTCATATTCCGGCGGCTGTCCAGCACCAGCAGAAGGTTGGCGGGCGAATAAGGCCAAGCCTTGCCTTCCGGTCCAAGAAACTCCCCGACGAGCTTGGCGAGCTCTTCGACATTGGCGTACTTCAGAAAGACCAAATTCAGCATGGCCCGATCGTCTTCCGGTATGTTCTTGGCGTCCTGTTCCGGAGTCAGCGGCATTCGCGCCAACTCGGTGAGCGGCACGATGCGATAGACGTCACCCGCCTGGACCATGGCGGCCCCATTGATCCGCAAGATGGTGTCGAGCAGAGCGCGCTTGTCCATGCTGCGGATTTCGCCATAGGTGTTCAGCGTCACGCCGCCGCCAACACGCTTGTCCATGATGTAGTTGATCTTTAGCTCGCGAGCTAGGGAATCGACCACTTCCAGCAGGTTCACATTCTGCAGGCTCATGCCACCCACCAGGGCACTGGGTGGAGCGGCCGGCGCGGCCGCCTGCTGGCTGGGTTGCGCGGCCGCGGGGGCAGGTGCGGGCGTTTGCGGAGCCGGCTTGACGGGCTCCGGGCCATTGAGTCGCGGTCCGAATCCGGGTGGAAGGGAAACCGGCGGGAGTTGTGGAGGCTGCTGTTGAGCGCAGACCAGGGGCAGCTCAATCAACAGGGCTGCCAGCACAAGGCTTAGCTTCGGGCTGCGGAATCGGGACACGCTCATCAGGAAGACTCCTTCACTACTTCTCGTTCTTGGCGTTCAGTTTGAGTTCGTACGCGGCCCGTTCATCGGCCGCCAGATCGTTGATGGGCTTGCTCCACACCGACTTACCGAACGGACTATCGCGCTCGAACTTCACCTTGTCGCCTTCAACGGCAACAACTCGGATAGGGGGCATTTCCGAGGACTTGGCCGCTTCCTGGAACGCCGCCTCGTCCGTCTTGGTCCAGCCGAACGGGGTCCGGGAATAGATCCATGTCTTCCCCTTGGCATCCTTTGCCTTATATACGCCTTCCTGGATTTTCTCGGCGTTCGCCGGAAGTTCCGAGCTGGCCGCAGCCGGGGCACGCCGAGCCGTCGACTTCACTTTTGCTGCCTTCCGAGCCTGTTCGGTCGAGCTACCGCTCGCCTGCGCGAACGCCGTCGCCGCGCCCAGGACCAAAACTGTCATCACTCCTGCCAGTCTCTTCATGCCAAATCTCCTATTTTCTTTCGCTTACTCTCACTGAACCCGTTCCCAGCGACAGCCCCCGCCGAACGGGTTCACGGACACGATTTTTCGGTAGCCGTCGACAATCGCTCCCGATGGAGTGGAGTCGCCCGGCACACATCCGCGAACGCCTCCCCCTTGATCCCCGCCAGGACCACGAGTGGGCCCGCTGAGGTTAACCACGGGTTCGGTCACCCGCTTGACCGGCGATTCAGATCCGCCTGAACTTGCCGGCGACGACACGTTCACCACAGACGCCCCACGGGCTCCCTGCGAGCCTGTCGAGGCCGTTTCCTGGCGCGGAGCGGAAGTGTCCTTCATCTCCTCGTACTTCGCCGGAATCTTCTTGCCGTCCCATTCGAAGACCAGTCCCGACTGCGCGATGGTGACCAGCTTGAAGTCGCCCACCGTGTCCCCGGGCACGTAGCTCTTTTGTGGATCACCGGCCTTCGGCGCCAGGATTACCTTGGGACCGCCGCCCCAGTTCATCATTCCGTAGTAGCGCGGAAACGCCGGCACCTGCTTCGGGGGGACTACATCCACGATCACCGTCGGGTTCCGGTCCTTGCTGAACAGCAGGACAGACGCAACCTCGACGTAGTTCGCCGCCGACACCTGCCCGGGCGGCGCCGGTATCGAAACCAACGCGGGCGGAGCCGCCGGAGCGGGGATCTTCAGGAACGCCTGCTGCTGCCGCAAACGGTCGCTGTAACCAGTCCAGAACTGCCACGACACCACACCGATCAGCACCGCGAGCAGCAGATCCAGAAGGATGAGATTCCGCCTCACAGGCCGTTCCCTCCCTTCTTCTCCGGCACCAGCTTTCTGGGCACAATGCCGGTGAACGTGATGCGCACCGGTACGACTTTCTGTTTGTTCAGAACCTGCGAGAACTGCACGTCGGCCACCGAGATCAGTTCCGGCTGATTACTGATGTCGGCCAGCAGATTGACAACCTGTTCGATGCCGCACTCGAGATTCACCGTCATCACCACCTCGCCGTAGGCATTGCCGAACGGTCTGGGCGCCGCGAACTCGGTGCTCTTGAACAGGAGAGCCTGCGGCTGCAACTGCGCCACACGGCGGACGATCTGTAGCAACTGCGCCTGGGCCAGCGGCGCCGAGTCGGCCTGGATCAAGCCTTTTTCACGGCGGCCCAACTCAGCCGAGACCTTCTTCAGCACTTCCTGGCGGCTCGGCTCGGCAGCCGAGAGACGCCGCAGCTTGGTGACCCGCTTCTCGTCGGCCTGCACGGAATTCACAACCCCGATCACGCCTGTGTTGGGAGCCGGCCAGTAGTAAATGGCGAGGATCACCGCAACACCGATGGGCCAAAGAATCAGAGCCTGCTTCTCGCGGGAGCTGAGCTGTTTCATTTCGCCCCCTCGCGATTCGCCCGAACGCGGAAAAGTTCGCCGCCGGGCGTGCGGGAGAGCGGCGCCGTAAACTCGGACCCCGCGAAATGCGGCGAGGCGTCCAGCTTCTTCAGCAGACCGTCCGCCTGCTCCGTTTCGCCCTGAATCACCACCGCCTTCGGATCAATCTGCAACGACTGGATCCAGGCTGGCGGCGGTAGCATCTTCGTAAACTCCAGCACGATATCCAGCGACTCCTTCGTGCGCAGGCGGTAGCCGTCGAGATCGCGAATGCGCTCGCTCTCGTCGGCAATCTTGAGGTCGAGGGCGGCGACCTTCGCCGCGGTCGGCTCCAGCCGCTTGATCTCGGCCTGCAACTGTTCGCCGTACTTGCGGTCCATCATCGCGTTCCGCGCCAAAAGCGCCCCAGTCACGCACGCCAGGACAACCAACAGGAAGATCGTGGGAATGTAGGCGGCACGAGAGGAGACCACCCGCTGCTCCAGCGGCAGCAGATTGAGGGGTGTCCCCAGGCGCGGGCACGCGGCGGCCAGACTAGCAGCCCAGGGTAGGGCAGCGCGTGAACGGCCGGCGTCGGAGAAGTCCTGGTTATCCGGAGCCGACTGCCACACAGGCAGCAGTTCTGCCAGATCGCGCGGCTCGGTTTCGGCCGGCAGGCGCAACTCGGCGGCGGCCAGGGCGCCGGCGCGATCTAACGGTACATCCAGTTCGGCGGAGAACAACGGGTAGGCGCTGCTTTCGCCGTACAGCTCAAACGGAGCTTCGGCGCCGGCCAATAGGCCATGGACCGCCAGGAACCCCTCGGCCGGCGGAACACCGAACAGCCGGAGAGAAGGAAATACGGCGCCGCCGGAGAAGGTGAAGCCGGCGGTCTTCAGACCGGCTTCGGCGAACAACGCCGTGTAGAAATCAAGAATCCGGCGTTCCGCGATGGCGACCACGAAGCCATCGGCCGAACCGGCCCGCTGAAAATCGTAGACGACTTCGTCTTCCGGGAAGGGATGGAGCGTATCGAGCTGGAAGCGGATCGCCGCGGCGGCATCGTCATCCGCTACTCCGGGCAGACGCACCAGGCGGACAACCACCTCATTGCGAGGCAGGACAGCGATGGCCGAGAGATGCTGCAGGGAGTGCTTTTGCAGGAATGCGGCGTACTCGGCACCCCATTCGCTGGCCGGCCGCTGCCGAAAACCTCCAATCGTCAGCGTGTCGAGCAGCCGGGCTCCGCCCGGACGCACGCGAGCCAGGTACACCGTCAACGAGTCGGCGCCAATGACGATGCCGGCGCCGGTTCCGAAGCGGAACAGACTCCGCAGCAGGGGTGATTTCAATTGGGCCATACGTCAAACAACTGCCTTCCGGCCGCGTTGTCCTGCCAGGCGAGGATGCGGAAATTGTCCGGGGAAATCCTGGAGTAGATCTGGATAGTCATGGCCACGCTACGGCGGAGATCGGAGAGCGTGCCGTCCTGGCGCCGCACACGGGCCGTGGCGCGCAAGGTATAGATTTTCTCACCACCAACACGGAAGCGGCCGGCGGCAGGGCCCAGCAGGGGCATCACCTCGCCCAGCTGCTCCCTAATAATCGGAGTGCGGCGGCGCAGATTCACCACAGCCTCCACGGCAGGTGGCGGGACGCCCACCGCCAGCATCAGCGCGGGATCGACTGAGTTGATATCGAGACCTGTGGAGGAGCTGAAGATCGAAAGGCAGTCGCGCAGACCCGAGCGCGGCACCAGCCCACCCTGCGGGGTGCGCACATAGCCGCCGTAAAACAGATCCGGAGTGATGCCTGAAACCGCCATAAGCTCTTCTATCTGTTGGAATGACGCGTGCGGTGCGCGAAAAGACGGACTACTGGCCAAATACATCTGGTCGAAGGGACCGCCGCCCCCACCCCGCCAGTGCAGGATGGCCATGGCCGTCACACGTGCCTGCTCGGCGGGCAAACCCAATGCCAGCAATAACTTATTCAGGTCGTCTCCGTTGACCGTGTTGACATTCAGCTTGGCCGATTCGGCTCGGATTTCCACCACCGCCTGGCCGGAGGGGAAGTCCATCACCAACAGGGGCAGGCCCGGCTCCCAAAAGCGGGGCCTACCGTTCGGATACCTCTGCCCTTGCGGATAGACCATGTAATTGGCTGCCCGGTCAGCGGCCCCGCAAGCCAGATAGTACGCTCGCAAGCCATCGAGATTGGTGTCTGCGCGGCTCACTTCGTTCCGCACGGTCAAGGCCACGGAAAACGCAATAGCGGAAAGGGCCGCCGACAGCCAGAGGACCATCAACAGCGCGCTACCGCGGCCAAGGGTTGAGCGATTAGTATTCAAACTGCTCTCCCGGACGGCGATTGGGCCGGAATCGGCCGGTAAACGTCATTGGCTGCACTCGGGACGCATCTGGTTCCAGCGGCACCATCTCGATGCGCACCGCCGCCGGCCACTGGTCCTGCTTGGTCCAGGCCGGCACCCACAGATCCGGATCCCGATCATCGGATTGCAGATACAGAAAATGGACCGACGCCAGGCGGTCGGCGACCACGAAGCTGCGCGGGTTGGCGGCCGGCGGCGCAAACCGAATCGTGTTGACCCCCGTCACGGGATCCGGCGCCGGCGGCTGACAGAGGAATCCGGCCCCGATCGGCCCCGTGTAGGGCAGTTCGTTCAACAACAGTCGAACACCCTGCCCGGCCTGCCCCGGCGCCACAAAGAACTCCGCCACCTGCGGAGCCCCGCGCGACGCGCCTTCCAGCGAATACGTCGACGCAAACCGCATGACAGCCGGGAGCCCCTCGAAGAACGGCGCATTGGATCCACCCTCGACCACGGCCGAACCGCCGCAGCGCGCAATGACAGGCAGGAAGCCGGCCACCTCGGCGGAGAGAATCCGTTGAGCACCCAACGCCCGGCGGTTCAGATTGGAGCGCCGGTTGGTCGCCTCCATCGTCGTAAGCCCCACCCGAATGGCGAACAACATGCCGATCGCCAGCAGGCTCACCAGCGTGACAGCGATCATCACTTCGATCAGCGTCATGCCGCGCCGGCCGTTCCTCACGGCTGGCCTCCGGATTGGGGCGCTCCGGTCTGAAGGAAAGGTATATCAGCGTCGGTAACGCGAGCACCCCGGTAGGCCTCGACGTTCAACGTCCGGCGATTCTGATTCTCGCCCCACCAGATCTCCAACTGGATCCGCTCCATCATGCGTGAGCCAATGGGCGGGGCCTGGCCCGGCGGGGCCACGCTTTCCATGGGCACCACGCGAGCCTGCCATCCCGCAGGCACATCGCCTGTGACGTCGGGCGGGAACAGACCGCCAAACGGCGCGTCTTTTGGCAGAAACCGCATGGCCAGCAGTTCGTCCATCTGCCGGCGAGCCAGTGCCGCCGCCCGATCGGTTTCACTCACCCGCGCCGCATTGCGAAGAGACGTCCGCAAAGCGCTGAGCAGGCCGGTGACGGCGATGCCCATGATGAGGGTGGCGACCAACACTTCGAGCAGGGTGAACCCACGGCGACGATGCATGGTACTTAGCGCTCCTCTCCTGAGACGCTGGCAACAGGCGTTTCGACGGAGGGCGACCCGGTGAGCGGATCGATTCTCACAATCCGGCGCAAGCCGCGCCGATTCAGGAGTTCGATACCCACCGCCGGGACATTAGCGGCCGGCAGAAAGAGGATGCTGCGTTCCTCAGGTGGGTCACCCGGAAATTCGGGTAGCACATGGAGCACCGTGACGCCATCGGGCAGCACCAACTCCCGCCGAAAGCCGGGCAGCGCGCCGTGCAGTTCCATGCGCCCGGTTCCGGGGCGCACCACCAACTCAACGGGTTCCTGGGAGCGCTCCGCGCGCAGCATCGCCTGACTGAGAAAACCGGCCACGGCATCGGTGGCGGACCGCATGCGCATCGATTCGAGCCCGGCGGCGATGCTCGGATACATGACGCCGACCATCAGGCCGACGATCGTCATCACGATCATCAGCTCCAGCAGCGTGATGCCGCGTTCCGCGCGCCGCCTGCGCATGGTTGCTACTGCGCCTTCCAGCTCACGATGTCGGCCGCGATTCCATCACCGCCGGGTTGCCCGTCCGCGCCGAGGCTGATGATTTCGGGTTCACTCGGCTCGTGCTCGCCAGGGAACTTGTAGATATAGGCGTTCTTCCAGGGGTCCAGCGGGATATCCTGCGGCAGATAAGGCCCCTGCCACTGATTGACGTTTTGCGGGCGAACGCGTAGCGCCTGCAGGCCCATCTCGGTGGTGGGGTAGTTGCCGGTATCGAGCTTATAGGCACCCAGGGCCGTCATGAACGAGCTCACCTGCGCGTGGGCGGCAGTAACCCTGGCCCTGTCCCCCTGGTTCAGCATCCTGGGTACAACCAGGGCGGAGAATAACGCGATGATTGTCAGCACGACCAGCATCTCGATGAGCGTGATGCCGCGCCGGCCTCGGTTTTGAAGTCTGTTTCTACGGGTCATTGGTTTGGTCTCGGGTGTAACTCGTCCTATCCCCATTACATCGCCATTTCGTTGATACCGGTAATCGCCAGCAGCATGCTGAGGATCAGAGAGCCCACCGCCACACCCATGATGAGGATGATGAGAGGCTCGAACAATGACGTGAAACGCTTGATGGCAACGCGCGTATCAGCGTCAAAAATATCGGCGGCGCGCAGAAACATGGCGTCCAGCCGTCCCGTCTCCTCGCCGATGGATATCAGGTGAGCCGTGAGCGGCGGAAACTGCCCCGAGGCCACCAGCGGCTGTGAGATGCCTTCCCCTCGCTTGATGCCTTGGGCAATCAGTTCCAGCGCGTCCGACATGCGGCGGTTGGTCATGATGCCACGTGAAATGCTCAGGCTTTGTACCAGCGGCACACCATTGGCGATCAGGGTGCCCATGGCCCGGGTAAACTGCGCCGTCTGCTCCTTGCGTATCGCCTCGCCCAACACCGGCAGCTTCAGGCGAAAACTGTCCCACCAGTACCGGCCATCATTCGTTCCGATGTAGTAGCGGAAGCCTGCAAGGGCCAGGACAGCGGCCAGCAGCAGCCCTGGGCCCCAGCTGCGCACAAAATTGCTGACGTCGAGCATGGCCTGGGTCATCGCAGGAATGTGCGCATTCGACGTGGCGAATGCGCCCGCGAACTTCGGTACGACGTAATAGAGCAGCGTGGCAATGGAACCGAAGCCCACGACAGTCAACAACGCCGGATAGACCATCGAGCTCACGATGTATCCGCGCAGTTCGTCCCGATTCTTCTCGTACTCGGCCAGACGATCGAAGATCGCGGCCAGCGAGCCCGACGCTTCACCGGCTCGCACCATATTCGTGTAAATGGCCGGGAAGTACTCCGGCTTGGCCGCCAGCGAGTCGGCCAGCGATTTGCCGCCCTTCACCAGACGCAGGATGTCGTTGACCACGCCGCGAAACTCGGCATGTTCGGTCAATTCGCTGGTGATGAAGATGGCCCGGTCCAGCGGGACACCGGCATTCAGCAGCGTCGAGAGCTCCTGTGTAAAGAAGAGGACGTCGCGCTTCCGTCCAAACTGCAGCTTGGGCAGCTTGATATCCCCGCGGCCTTGAGGGGCGGCGCCGACGTAGAGCGGGATGAGTCCCTGGCGGCGCAATTCCTGGGCGACACGCTTCTCATCCTCGGCCGGCAGCGTGCCCGTGCGCGCTTTGCCGTCGCTGCTCACAGCCCGGAAATGAAAGGTGGTCATCGCCACGCGCTAGAACTCCTGAGTGACACGCAGCACCTCATCGGCGGTGGTCACGCCATGCGCCACTTTGAGCCATCCATCCTCTCGCAGATTGCGCATTCCGTTGGCACGGGCAGCCTGGGTGATCTCGGCCGCGTCGGCGTTGCGCATCACCAGCTTGCGAATCTCGTCGTTCAGCTCCATCAATTCGAAGATACCCATGCGCCCCTTGTAGCCGGACCCGAAACAACGTTCGCAGCCCCCGCCGCGAAATGTGGGGATGATGTCGCCCAGCGGCGTGAGCCGTTCGCCCGCCGGTTGCCGGCAGCCGGTGCAAATCACGCGCACCAGGCGCTGGGCCAGCACAGCCACCAGCGACGAGCAGATGAGGTAGTTCTCGACGCCCATGTCCGTAAGCCGGGTGACCGCGCTGGGCGCATCGTTTGTGTGTAGCGTCGAATAGACGAAGTGGCCCGTCAGGGCCGACCGGATGGCCACGTCGGCGGTCTCGCGGTCGCGGATTTCGCCCACCATGATCACGTCCGGATCCTGGCGCACGATGTGCCGCAGCCCCATGGCAAAGGTGAGCCCAATCTGCGTATTGACGTGGATCTGGTTGATCCCGTCCATCTGATACTCGACCGGGTCCTCAATGGTGATGATCTTTTTGTCGGACTGGTTGATGCGCTTCAGCGCCGAATACAACGTGGTGGATTTGCCGCTGCCGGTAGGGCCGGTCACCAGGAAGATGCCGTGCGGCATCGCGGTGAAGTGCTCCATGCGGCGCAACATGTGGTCGTCGAAGCCGAGATTCAGCAGGTCGTAGAAGTCGCCGGCGCTACGGTCGAGCAGACGCATGACAACGCTTTCGCCATACAGCGTGGGCAGAGTCGACACACGCAAATCTACCTCGCGTCCCATCGTCTTGATCTTGATGCGGCCGTCCTGCGGCAGGCGCCGCTCGGCGATGTTCAGCTTGGCCATCAGCTTCAGACGCGAGATCACGGCAGCCTTCAATTCGCGCGGCGGGGCCTCCTGATCCTGCAGCACGCCATCAATCCGAAAACGAACCCGAAACTCTTTCTCGAACGGTTCAATGTGAATGTCGCTGCCACGCTTCTCTACCGCCTGGGCGATCATGGCGTTCACCAGGCGGATCACCGGCGCCTCGCTGGCCATGTCGCGCAGATGTTCGAGGTCGGCGGCGTTCTCCTCGCCGTCCTGGGCGAAGGCTGCGTCCTGTTTCTCTTCTTCCCCGTAATACTTATCGATCGCGTCGATGATCTCGGACTCAATCGCGATTTCAGGGCGAATCCGCAGGCCCGTGGCGGCCTTGGCGGCGGCCAGCGTCTCGAAGTCCAGCGGATCAGCCACCGCGAGGATAAGAGCGCCCCCGTCCATACGCAGGGGCAGAGCCCGCGACTGCCGTAGGAATCGCGCCGACAGCCTCTCCGTCTCCGGAGAAATCAGCGGCGGGCCGTCGAGCTTCGCAACCGCAACCGCAAGCTGCTCAGAGAGCGCGGTGAGGATATCGCGTTGCGCGACATAGCCCAGGTCGACCAGGATGCGGCCTAGTTTGTCGCCGCGCTCCTTCTGCATTTCGAGCGCCCGATCCAACTCATCCTGCGCCAGTTGCCCACGCCCGACAAGAATCTCGCCCAGCCGCATGACTACTCTTCCCGCACTTGGATGATGGTGTCCAATGCCGTCTTCGGCTGGCGGTTGGTGGCCACATCCAACAGGCCCCGGCGCGGCGCCTGCATCGTAATTCTGTGCGGCATGCCGCTGACATCTTCCCAGGAGTTGTAGAAGAGGAACAAACCCAGCACCAGCCGTTCATTCATTGGCACGCGATCCATCGATCCGGCGGAGTTCAACAACATCTCCTGCATCAGGTGCCGGATCTCGGGCAACCGGCGCAGTTTGGCGGCCCGCACCCGGCTCACGTCTTCCTTGCTCAAAGTCGGACGGAACGGCGAAACGCCTGGTGTCTGCACCAGGCTCACTTCGGCCGTAAAGGCCGCGCCATAACCAGGCAGGTAGATGCCGCGCGTGAGGCCGAGAACTTCCACGGGCGCGTCAATGCTGAAGCGCTGCAACTTCTGGTCGAAGTTGCGCTCCATCGCCTCGATCTCGGTCCGGGAGGGCGCCGAGAGCTGAGCCGACAGCGGCGCCAGCGCAAGCGCGAACAACAGGAGGGATACGCGCATCAGTCGCCTCCGTAGCGGTTGGCTTGAACAAACATCGTGTTGTAACGCTTCTCCAGAACCGTGAAGGCATCAGCCACCAGTCTCTGATCGGCAACCCGTCCCTTTTCGCTGGACGCCTGAACTTCCTGCAGGCGGGCCGAGAGTTCAGCCATGGCCGGCTTCAACTGGGCCTGGACGCGCTGGTCCACCGCGGTGGGCAGCAACCGGGCCACTTCCGCATTCACCCGCACCTGCACCTGCTCCTCAATCTGGGCGGACGAAAGGCCAGCGGTTGTGGTGACAGGGACCGGACGAATCATGTAGCCATGCAGCAGGATGGCCCCGGCTAGCATCGCCGCCGAAGCGAAGCCCAACCGCGATGCCGAATTCCAGAACCGCTGCCACCCGCTGGGCTCAAAGACCGGGTCCGAGACGAACGAAATACGCTTGGGAATCTCCTGCACCGGCAGGCGGCGGAGCGCGGTGACAGTCAGTCGCAGTCCGTCCACCTCCTCACGGCAGTGGGCGCAACCCGTGAGGTGCTGCTCCATCTGCCGGCGTTCGGGAGCCGTAATTTCGTCGAGAATGTAACTCTTCCAATCAAAACTGGGACAAGTCATTGCTTGCTCCTCATCCATCTGTCTGTCACTCCGCTCCTGGAACCGGCCCGCGAACGACCGGCGCCAGAATCTCCTTCAGCAAATCCAAACCCGTATAAACCCGCGACTTGATGGTGGACGCCGGACAATCGAGAATCTCGGCGATCTCATCAAACTTGAACCCTTCGTAAATCTTGAGAACCACCGCTTCGCGCTGCTCCGTCGACAGCCGAGCCAACGCCGATTCCACGGCCAGCGTCACTTCCACCGGAGCCATCCGCCGCCCTGGAGTCACCCCCACGGCCTGGTCCACCAGTTCGTCTTCCGGCCGCTGGCGCCGCAGGTGGCTCATCGCCTCGTTATGCGCGATGCGGTACAGCCACGGGCCGAACCGGGCCGGGTCATCCAGCTTCGCAAGGTGTTGATACGCCTTGAGAAAGACGTCCTGACAGAGATCCTGGGCATCTTCCGAGTGGGAGGTGAGCCGCAACAGGTAGTTGTACATCTTCGTCTCCCAACGGGAAACGAGCGCGTTATAGGCATCCACCTTGCCCTTACGGGCACGCAGCACCAGATCGCGGTCTTCCACTTCTCGGAATATCAACTCCAGGTCTCCCTGGCCATTGTTCCTGAACCTTTCTTCTGAAGCAAAGACGATTCCGAGGGCGAAAAAGACGAAAACGGGTTATCGCCTCGACCCTTGATGGCCCTATTGGGCTATGGCAACCGCCGAAGCGGTGTTGTTCCGCACCTGCAACATATTGATTACTAATGACATATTGACCAACCGAGGAACTCGAATGGCTTGCGGCACTCCACTCCACGCGGGCCAGGAAATACGCGATAGACGGGATACGAAAACCCACAGGATCCGGGCAGACTAAGAACAAGCTCGGCTGGCTCTGGATTTGGAACAGCGTGCGCAATGGGTTCCTCCGGAGGTTGTGACCACCTCCGCCTGTACGTGCGACATCCCAGAGCCAGTCGAGGAGGGTATCCCCCGGTGCTTTCATCCCGATCGGGTTTGAAATCGCCACCCACTCGGTCTTTGGCGAGTTGGCCGTTCCGGCGTTGGACGACCGCCGGAACGGCCGGGGCCGGTGCTACTCCATCGGCCCCCACTGCATCATTGGCCGGCCCGGCCTAGCCGGGCGGCCAGATCCAGCACCTGTTCCCGCAACTCCTCCGGCTCCAGAATCCGGAAATCCGCCCCGAGCAACGCCAGGTGGATCGCCAGCGCCGCCAGGGAATGCGCGCCCGTAATCAGCAGGCACGAGCTGTCGTCCACTATCTCCAAGCCTCCGAAAGTCGGCGGAATCAGCTCCGCCATTTTCGCCAGAGGAGCGAGCAGCAGAACCCGGGCCTGGCGGGCATGAGGTCCAACCGACACGGATCGCGCCACATAGGCGGCATACCCGCCCTCCGGCGGCTGACGCCCCACAAAACGCGCTCCACGAGTCAACTTCGTACCCATCCGGTCCACGCGGAACGTACGCCAGTCCTCCCTCACCAAGTCCCAAGCCACCAGATACCACCGGAATCCGGTCGGCACCAGGCGATGTGGCTCCACGGTTCTACTGCTCTCGACACCTGAATGGTCCCGGTAGGAGAAGCCAGCCACTTCGTGGTCACGGCAACTGGCTGCGAGCGCGGCCAGCAGCCCGGCGTCCACCGTCGGTCCGGATTTCGACAAGGGCACGATGAAGGAATTCAGCGCGGCCACGCGGCGGCGCAGCCGGCTGGGTAGAACCTGCTCCAACTTGGCCAACGCTCGCACCGACGATTCCTCGATGCCGGCAACCGACCCCGTGGCAGCCGTCCGCAGCCCCACCGCCACGGCCACCGCCTCCTCGTCATCCAACAACAACGGCGGCAGAGCCGCGCCGGAACCCAACTGGTAGCCCCCGGCCGCACCCGAGGTCGAGTGCACCGGATAGCCCAGCGAGCGCAGGCGGTCGACATCGCGACGCAGGGTCCGGTCTGTCACTTCCAGGCGCTGGCAGAGGTCGGCGCCCGACCAGTAACGTTTGGCCTGGAAAAGAGATAGCAGCCTCAACAAGCGCGCGGATGTCTGCAGCATGATCTCAGTCTGCCATTCTTTGCGGACTGAATCTGTCCGCAATCGCCGGTATTCTTGCCCTGTCGAAAACAAGGAGGCCGCATGCAACTGACTGGATTGTTTCTGGAAGAGCTGGAGCGGGAAGCCAGCGCGACGCGACGCGTCCTGGAGCGCGTGCCCGAGGGCCGCAACGACTGGAAGCCACACGAGAAATCGATGCCGCTGGGACAACTCGCCACCCTGGTAGCGACCATGCCCATGTGGATCGCCCTGATGTTGAATCAGGACTTCCTGGACCTGCGCCCACCCGGAGGCCCCGAGTACAAGACGCCGGAACGAACCACACGCGCCGAACTGCTCTCGGCGCTGGACGATTCCGTCGCACAGGCCAAGTCGGCGTTGGGGGCAACCGCGGAGGACCACTTGCTGACGAACTGGCAGTTCCGCATCGCCGGCCACGTCGTGAGCGATCTGCCACGCCACCAGATGATCCGCGATGCCGTCTTTCAGCACATGGCCCACCACCGCGGCCAGTTGACGGTCTATCTGCGGCTGAACGAAGCCAAAGTACCTGCCATCTACGGTCCCACCGCCGACGAACCCGCCTTCTGAGCAACGTGCCCGAGGGCTCCGCTACGATAGAAGGCAGGAGCCCTCCTGAGCACGCCGTACCCGGATTCCGTTCGATTCCTCTACGCCCTGGGCAACGAGTACAAGACCATCAAACTCGGCCTGGAGCGGATCCTTACTATCCTGGAGGCGCTCGGCAGCCCACACCGGTCCGGACAGTTCATCCACGTGGCGGGCACAAACGGCAAGGGCTCGACCTGCGCCATGATCGAGAGCGTCCTGCGCCGCGCCGGCATGCGCACCGGGCTCTACACTTCCCCGCATCTCGTTGAACCTACTGAGCGAATCCGCATCAACGGCATTCCGCTGTCGCCGCGGGAGTTCACCGCCGCCTTCACCCGGGTGCACGAAACAGCCGAGCGCCTGTTGCACGACGGCGCCATCGACATGCACCCCACCTATTTCGAGACGGTGACGGCCATGGCGTTCGTCCACTTCCGTGACGCAGGCGCCCAGGTCACCGTTCTCGAAACCGGCATGGGCGGCCGCCTGGATGCAACCAACGTCGTCGACCCGCTGCTGTCCGTCATCACACCAGTCGACTTCGACCACGAGAAGTTCCTCGGCTACGCCATTCCACAGATCGCCGGCGAAAAAGCCGGAATCATCAAGCCGGGCCGGCCCGTGGTGGTCTCCCGACAGCATCCGGAGGCGATGCAGGTACTGGAGCAGCGGGCGGCCGAGGTGGGGGCGCCGCTGTTACGGGCCTCAGACCGGCGGGTGGATCACCTGACGGTGCATGCTTATGGAAGTCGCTTCCACACCGGAGGCTTCCAGGTGGAATGCCCGTTGATCGGCGCCCACCAGGTGGAAAACGCCTTGACAGCCGTGGCGGCCCTCGATGCCCTCGGATACTCGCCCGAACAGATCGCCGGTGGGATCCAGTCCACCGTCTGGCCCGGCCGGCTCGAGCGCGTCCGGCAGCAGCCCGACCTGTTTCTCGACGGTGCGCACAACCCCGCCGGAGCCCGCGCCCTGGCCGGTTATCTACGCCATTTCCATCATGGCAAGCGCGTGTGGATGGTCTTCGGAGCCATGCGCGACAAGGACTTGCACGTCATTGGCCCCATGCTGTTCCCCTTGGCCAGCGAACTGATCTTCACCACGCCGAATCAAACCCGGGCTTTCCAGGCGGAGGAGATCCGCGAGATCTCAGGCGAATCGCGCGCCCGCGTCGCGCCCTCGCCCAAGGACGCATTGGCTCTGCTCGACGCCGCCGCGCCGGACGATGTCCTGGTGCTGACCGGCTCCCTCTATCTGGTGGGCGAGGTGCGCGGCCTGCTCATGGGATAATCGGGATTCGGAATCGCCTTGTTTTCGCGTTGAAGTGGGATGACGTTGAGCTACCTGATTGCGGTGCTGGTGCGGGCACCCCTGATAATCCTGTCCACCATCGTCATGGGCTCCATCAGCCTGGTCGTGGCGCCGTGGGACACCGAAGGCCGGAAGCAACTCGCCGTGGCGCGCGCCTGGGCGCGGTCACTGCTGTGGTTCGCGGGTGCGAAAGTCCGCGTGGTGGGTGCTGAGAAATTGGCGCCCGGCGTCAGCTACGTCGTCTGTCCAAACCACGTCAGCTACTTCGATACGCCCGTCCTCCTGACACACGTTCTAGTCAACTTTCGCTTCCTGGCCAAGAAGGAGCTTTTCGCGATTCCCTTCCTCGGCGGGCATCTCAAGCGGGCGGGCAATATCAGCGTGCCCTTGGAAGACCCCCGCGGAGCGCTGAAGGTCCTGAGCGCAGCCGGCAAAGCGATGAAAGAACGTGGTTTGTCGATGCTGGTGTTCCCCGAGGGCGGCCGCTCGGAGACCGGCGATCTGACGGAGTTCAAGGACGGCGCGGCCTACCTCGCCATCAAAGGCGGCGTCCCCGTGGTGCCGATTGCGATCATCGGAGTCGGAGACATCCTCCCCATCCACTCGCATCACGTCAAGCCCGGCCGGGTGACATTGCGCATCGGCGATCCCATCCCGACAGAAGGGCTCACCAGCGGCGCGCGCACGGAGCTGACGGCGAGGATTTACAATGAAATCCTCGCAATGCAGCGTCTGGGACACGCCTGAGAATGAACCACAAACATCTGATCTTCCTGCTGCTGCCGGCAGGCTTGGCCGCGCAATCGGCCTCCTCCACGATGGATATCCGCGAGTACGAGCCCAAGTCGTCGCTTGTCGTTCCGCAGCACCCCAGGACGCGTGCGAAGTATCCGTTCATCGACGTTCACAATCACCAAAACTTCCCCATGTCCGCGGACAGCTACCGGAAGCTGGTGTCGGACATGGATGCCCTCAACCTGCAGGTGATGGTGAACCTCAGCGGCCGCTTTGGTGACCGTCTGAAGTCCGCCGTGGAGAGCGAAAAGTCCGCCGCGCCCGGCCGATTCATGGTCTTCGCGAATCTCGATTTTTCGAACATCGACGATCCTGGCTACGGCAAGCGGGCCGCCGCGCAACTCGCGCAGGACGTGAAGAACGGGGCCGTCGGCCTGAAGCTCTTCAAACAGTTCGGCATGGACCTGAAGGACACCAAGGGTGTGCGTATCCACGTCGACGACCCGCGTTTCGACGACGCCTTCGAGACCTGCGCGCGGCTGAAGATCCCGGTGCTCATCCACACGGCCGAACCCAAACAGTTCTGGGACCCCATCGATAAACACAACGAGCGCTGGATCGAGATGATGGAGATGCCCGGCCGCCGCCGCTCCAACGGCAGCACAGCGGATTGGGAGACGCTCATGGCCGAACAGCACAATCTGTTCCGGCGCCATCCCAAAACCATCTTTATCAACGCCCATCTGGGCTGGCTGGGCGGCGACCTTACTCAGCTCGGCAAGCTCATGGACGAGTGCCCGAACATGTACACGGAAATCGGCGCGGTTCTGGCCGAACTGGGCCGGCAGCCCCGGGCGGCGAAAGCGTGGTTCATCAAGTATCAGGACCGCGTTCTGTTCGGCAAGGACTCGTGGAACCCCACCGAATATCACACCTACTTCCGCGTGCTGGAAACAGAGGACGAGTACTTCCCTTACTACCGCAAGCGCCACGCCTTCTGGGCGATGTACGGCCTGGGCCTGCCCGACGAGGTCCTAAAGAAGCTCTATTACAAGAACGCGTTACGGCTGATTCCCAGCATCGATCCGAAGCCGTTCCCGAAGTGATGCGCTAGCTGGCTCGCAGCTTCCGCAGCGTGGGCAGCACGTCGCCGATGGCCGCCGCGTCCGAGCCCGGCTGGCCCAGTGCGAAATACAGCTTCTGATAGAGCTGGAAAAGCTGCTCGTAGACCGCTGCTTCAGCAGGATCAGGCTCAATGACGTGATAGGTCGGGCACAGCGCGGCCTGGGCCTCATCGATGGTGGCGAACGCTCCGGCGGCCATGAATGCGAAGATGGCCGAGCCGAGGCTGGTCACCTCCTGTGCCGGCACCAGAACAGGCTTATTGAACACATTCGCGTAGACGCGATTGAGCGTTGCGTTCTTCTGCGGGATGCCGCCGCCGTTAATGACGCGGTGAATGGTCACGCCATGGCCGGCCATCCGCTCCAGAATGATGCGCGTGTGGAAAGCTGTTCCCTCGATCGCCGCGAACAGTTCATCGGCCGGAGTGGTGCCCAGCGTCCAGCCGAGCGTCACGCCGCCCAGATCCGCATTCACCAGCACCGTGCGGTCGCCATTGTCCCAGGTCATTCGCAGCAGACCCGTCGAGCCGGCTTTGTAGGAATCCAGGCCCTGTGAAAGCTCCGCCACTGTGGAGCCGGCGCGGCGCGCGATAGCTTCGAAGATGTCGCCGACGGCGGAGAGCCCAGCCTCGATGCCGTAGTAGTCAGGATGGATGGAGCCTTTGACGACACCGCACACACCGGGAATCAAACCCACCTCGCGGGCGATCGCCATCATGCAGGTGGAGGTGCCCACCACATTGACGACATCGCCTTCGCGAATGCCCGCGCCGATGGCGTCCCAATGAGCGTCAAAGGCGCCGACGGGGATCGGAATGCCGGCCGTGAGTCCCAACCTCTCCGCCCAGGGTGCCGAGAGGTAGCCCGCGAGCACGTCGGAAGTCCGATAGCGCCCACCCAACTTCGCGCGCACACCAGCCAGCAGCGGATCGACCCCCACCAGAAACTCTTCCGGTGGCAATCCCCCCAACGAAGCGTTCCACATCCACTTGTGACCCATGGCGCAGATGCTGCGCGGAGCCTCGCTCGCGTCGGTGATGCCGCAGAGATCGGCGGCCACCAGGTCACAATGCTCCATGGCCGTCACCATGGCACCGCGCCTTTCCGGATTGTGCCGCAGCCAGTGCGTCAGTTTCGAAAAGCCCCACTCGGAGGAGTACACGCCACCGCACCAGTTCAGCGCTTCCAGACTCGATTCGCGAGCGTGCCGCGTGATCTCGGCCGCCTCGCTCTTCGCCCGGTGATCGCACCAAAGGTAGTAGTCGTCCAACGGCTGTAAACCTTCGCCCAGCGGGATTACGGTGGAGCCCGTGGTGTCCAGCGCAATGGCACCCACCAGATCGCCGGAGATACCGGCCGCCACCAGGGCGTTCCGGGTTGCTTCTGCAAGCGCATTCATGTGGTCTGTATGACGTTGGGTCGCAAAATCCGGATCCTCCCGCTTGCGCAGCACCGGGTACTCCGCCGCGGCTGCCCCCAACCGCCCGCGCACGCTGTCAAACAAAGAAACGCGGACGCTCTGGGTTCCGAAATCGACTCCGGCTACGATGGCCATGAAATGAATGCTCCTTCCGTCTAGAGGATCTTATCGCATACGCTGGAGGGAGGAGAATTCATGCTGCTTGAGTCACTCAGAAGCGAAGTCCTGGAAGCGAATCTGGAGATCGTCCGCCGCGGATTGGTGATGTATACCTTTGGAAATGCAAGCGGTTTCTCACCAGAGGACGGGCTGATGGCAATCAAACCGAGTGGCGTGCCCTTCGAGAAACTGCGTCCCGAGGATATGGTGGTGACGGACCTCACGGGTCGCATCGTCGAGGGCTCCCTGCGCCCATCTTCCGACGTCGATACCCACCTCGAAATCTACCGCCACTTCGCGGGAGTCAAGGGAGTCGTCCATACGCACTCCACGTACGCCGTCTCCTGGGCCCAATCCAAGCGCGAAATTCCGTGCTTCGGCACCACGCACGCCGACTACTTCCACGGCCCCGTGCCGGTCACCGCTCCGCTGTCGGACGAGGAGATCAAGTCGCAGTATGAACTGAACACCGGCAAGGCGATCATCCGGCGCTTCGAGGGCATTGATCCTCTCACGCGGCCCGGAGTGCTGGTATCCAGCCACGGCCCCTTCGCCTGGGGCGCAACGCCGGCCAAGGCGGCAATGAATGCCGTGCTGTTGGAGGAGATCGCCCGCATGGCCTCAATCACAGTTGGATTGAACCCAAGCCTCGCGGCGATCGGCCAGGCGTTGCACGACGAGCATTTCCTGCGGAAGCATGGTCCCGGCGCCACCTACGGGCAGAACTAGACTCACCAGCGGCCTAAACTGAAAGCACACCCATGCCCATTCAGTTTTCCGCCCCCGATGTCGCCAAGGCCGCGGTGTTTATCGCCGCGACCTTGTTCCCCATCGTGAATCCACTGGGCGGCGCGCCGATCTTTCTCACTCTCACCGGCAACCATCCGCATAAGGTGCAGCACCGCCTGGCGCGCAAGGTTGCGATGAACAGCTTCGCCCTCCTCATGGCCTCGCTCTTCATCGGGGCTCATGTGCTGGCCTTCTTCGGTATCTCCCTGTCGGCCGTCCAGGTGGGTGGAGGCATCGTCGTGGCCGCCGCCGGGTGGGCGTTGCTCAACCAACCCGACCGCCCCAACAAAGACCAGCAGAGCGTGACGGACGTCGACCTGCTGACACGTTCGTTCTACCCGTTCACCCTGCCGCTGACAGTGGGGCCGGGCTCCATCTCGGTCGCCATCACGCTGGGCGCCAACCTGCCCAAACGCCTGGACACGCCATCGCTCTTTTCGCTGGAGGCATTGGTGGCCTCGATCTTCGGCGCCGGCGCGATCTGCATTCTCATCTGGCTCTGCTACGCCTCAGCCGAGCGCATGAGCCGGGCCCTGGGTCCAACGGGCATGAGTGTCGTCATGCGCCTGTCGAGCTTCATCCTCTTCTGCATCGGCGTGCAGATCGCCTGGAACGGATTGCAGGGGCTCGCCGTTCCGCTACTCAGAAACGCCGGACACTGAGGAGACCGTTTCGGAGGCGTAGCTGTCAGCCTGAGCACGACACGGTGTCCTACGGCCGCGCCAGAAATTCCGCCACGGCCGCGTTCATTTTGGCGGACTCGCAGCCGGGCGCACCGTGTCCGCAGTCGCCGGTCAAACGCAGGACCTCGAAACCGGCAGTCTCCGCCATCTGGAGCGCCGACGCAGGATTCACCATGTGATCCTGCAGCGCCACCACAGCCAGTACCTTGGCGTGTACCGCCGCTCCCGCCTTCTCCATCGAACCCCCAAATGGCTTCGTGACGTCGTGGGCCATCATGGCGCGCAACTGCGCGGCCCAATCCCGCGGATCCATGCCGGTGCGGGCATTCTCCTGCAGAGTTTGCAGCAGCGCCGGAAAACCGGCCGCGGGAGTTTTGTTCACCTCATGCTGCGGTGTACTCAAGGCGAACTCGTGCATCGCCAGCACGGCGGGCATGGCCGTCCGAGGATCTCCGCCTGCTTTCTGCACTGCTTCGATGGCCGAAAGTTCCGCCTGCCAGAGAAGCAGATCGGCCGAAGTCAGCTTGGCTGAACCGACAATGGGCACTGCCCGGCGAACGAACCCGGGATAGGCCACCATCCACTGAAAGGTCTGCATGCCACCCATGGAGATACCCATCACCGCGTGCAGGCTCTTCACGCCGAGTTGCTCAGTCAGCAGCCGGTACTCGGAGTCCACCATGTCCTTGATGGTGATGGCTGGAAAGGTGCCCGGCGTGTTGGACGGAGAGCAACTCACTCCGTTGCCCAGCGCGTCCACGGTGATGACGTAGAACTTGCCGGTATCCACCATCTTTCCCGGGCCCAGGAAGCCCTCCAACTGGTCGGTCTTGCCGGAAAACCACGTGGGCCACAGGATGGCATTGGTGCCCGCCGTGTTGAGCTTCCCGTACGTGCGGTATCCGACGCGGCAGGCCGCCAGAGTCTGCCCGCTCTCCAGCCGCAAGTTCCTGAGTTCGGCGAACTTCTGGCCGGACTGGGCCAACAGCACCGGAGCGGCCAACAGCAGAAAAAGAGACTTCATGCGCTTGAGCTTATAACATGGGCAGGCCATCCCGGCACTTCGTCTACACTGGGTTTTTAGTCCAAAGGGAGGATGGTTTGCGAGGCGGCAAATGGAGACTGATCTCCGCGGTACTGTTCATAGCGCTATGCGCGACGGTCTTCGCCTACGCCTTCAGCCAAACTCACCTCATCCACCTGCTGCACCTGAAAGCAGGCGATCTCTACTTCGTCGCCGCGCAGCCCGTGCAGCCCAAAGACATCGTCCTGATCGTCGTGGACCAGAAGTCCCTCGACCGGTTCCGCGAGCCATTGCTCCTCTGGCACGGCTACTTCGCGGAAGCGATTGAGGCTGCGGCCGGCGCCGGCGCCAAAGTGCTGGGCCTCGACGTGGCCTTCCCCATCCCGGTGGACCAGTGGGCCCCGGGCTTCGACGAGCGTATGGCGGAAGCCGTCATCTCAACCTCGGCCCGCATGCCGGTGATGTGCGGCTACGCGGCTTCGACACTGTCCCAGCAAAGGAACTGGCCCGTGCCTATGAACATGGCCGCGGCCGCCCTCGGCCAGACGGCGTATGTGAACCTGCGCGCCGACGAGGACGACTTCATCCGCTCCATCGAACTCGTGGAGGCCGAGGGTTCACGCAGCATGTCGCTGGCCGTGGCCGAGCGTTTTGCCGGCCACCCGATCGTCTACCCCCAGCGCAACATGCTGATCCACTATGTGGGCCCGGCGGGCACCTTTCCCCGCGTGTCGCTCTGCGACTTCATCGACGCCGCGCGCGCGGGCCGCAGCCGGCAACTGCGCGATTGGGTCGGCGGGAAGGCCGTGCTGCTGGGGCCCGACCTCATTACCGACCGCCACGCGACTCCGTTCTACGCCTTTCGGGCCCGCACCCCGGCCAACACGGCGGGCGTCGAGATCCACGCCAACAGCGTCTGGACCCTGCTCAGCGGCCGCCACATCGTGCCGGTGACTCCGCCCGCCAAAGTCGCATTGACGCTGGTGGTCAGTCTCGCCGCCTCGCTGGTCACATTGCTTGTTGCCGGCTGGCCGCTGTTTGGATACCTGGTCCTCCTGTCCGCCGTGACCACCAGCGTGGGCTTTCTCCTCTTTGCCCGCGGCTGGCTGATGGCCCCTTCCGAACTGTTGCTGCCACTGCTCATTTCGGGCCTGCTCTCGCTGGTCTTTGGCTATTTCTTCGCCGCCCGCGGCCGGGACACTTACAGAAACGCAGTGCGTGTTTTCGTCGGCAAGCAGGTGGCGGAAGCCCTGGACGCCTCCGGCAAAATCAGCCTCACCGGACACCGCGAGCAGGTCACCATTCTGTTTACGGATATCCGCGGCTTCACCTCGTGGTGCGATGCCCAGGAGCCCGAGACGGTGGTCGCCCGGCTCAACGAGTACTTTGCCGTGATGTCCTCGTGCATCGTGCGACACGGCGGACAGGTGAACAAGTTCATCGGCGACGGCATTATGGCCATCTTCAGCGACGCCGAGGGGGCCGCCATGGGCGACCACGCCCTGCGCGCCGTGCGCTGCGCAGTGGAGATGGTGGGCCAACCGATGGAGTTTCGCACCGGAGCCGGCATCCACACCGGCGACGCCATCGTCGGCAATGTCGGATCAGGCGATAAGATGGATTATACGGCCCTGGGCGATACAGTCAATCTGGCAGCCCGTCTGGAAGGCTTGAATAAGGAGTTCCAAACCCGCATTCTCATGAGTGCGGCCACATGGGACCGAGTGAAGGGCTCGCTTGAGGCCCGCCGCCTGGGCCAGGTGACGGTCCGGGGCAAGAGCGTCGAACAGTCGATTTACACTGTCGCGGAGGTTTGAAATGCGAGGCAGCCGTTTGGCCTGGATGGCACTGGCGTTGCTAATGCCGGTGCTGCCAGCCCAGTTGAGGAAGACACAACCTGTGGGCCTGGTGATGGGCGCGGGCGCCCAGGTGGCGCGCGGCAAGGCACCGGCTGCGACCGTCAAGCCGGGTGAAATCCTGTTCGCGGGCGATGTCCTGAAGGCCGGTTCGGCTTCGGCCGCATTCCTCTTCTGTCCCGAGAAGTACTCCGCCGCGCTCTCGGCAAACGGCGAGGCAGCCCTGACCGATTCGCAGGTGCAGGTGAAATCCGGAGAACTGGTGGGCCGCAAGACCGTGGCCGCCTGCTACCTGCCGGAAGTGCAGAAGCTCTCCGTCGCCAGCCAGCAGCACTACGGGGTCATGTTGACTCGCGGCAGCGGCGCCGCTGCGCCCAAGGGGACGCTAGCCGATCGGATCAAGGCGTTGCCCGACGACAAACACCGCGAACTCGAAGCCCACCTCGCCACCGCCGAAGGCAGCGATCCCGTCGCCGTGGTCGCCCGGGCCACGGCTCTGGAGAAAGCCGGCCTTCTTTACGACGCTGGTGAACTCTACCGCGAGGCCGCCCAGCAATGGCCCGAAGCCGCCTGGCTCAAGAAGAAGATCGTCGAAGTGGAAGATGCGCTGCTCAAGCAGCAAGGGCGGTAGCGGCGCGCCTACTTGATCTCGCGGATCTTAATGTTGCGGAACATCACGAACGTGAACTGGTCGTGCAGTTGAAGGCCGATCGGCCCCGTCTTTGAGCGCGCCGGATCGCCCGCGTACTCGGCCACTACCACGCCGTTCACCTTGACTCGAATCATGTTCGTCCTCGACTCAATGTCCATTGAGTTCCATTCGTCGCGCTTCTGCACGCCCTTCCTGGCCGCGACAAACGTATAGACACTGCCGGTGGGGTACTTGTCCGAGTCGCCGTCGATCAGCTGGATCTCGTAGCCAATGTGCGCCGGCGTGCCTTTCAGTGCGGTGGTGAGCGGTGGATCAGCCTTGCCGGCCTCGCCGATTGCGTAGTGCGCGCGTGACACGTCGCGGATGGAGATGCCGCTATTCGTGTGCGCCGGCAGGAAATACTCCACGTGCAGATCGAATTGGCCGTAGGAGGCGGAAGTGTACAGCCAGGCCTGCCGGTAGAGCCACGAATCAAACTCTTTGCTATCGATGGGCCACGGCTTTCCGAACGGATCGGAAGGCTTGTCGTGGCTCCGCTGGCCCAGCAGCGAACCGTCGGGCATGACGGTCCAGATGCCCTCACCGCGGGCCTGCCAACCGTCCAGATTCTTGCCGTTCAACAAGGGCCGCCAGTCCTGCGCATGGGCTGCGGGCGCCAGCCAGCAGGACAACGCCAGTAGGGAAGAGAAGACGAGATTCCTCACTCCTCCATTGTCGCGCCAAGGCGACCCATGCGGACACAACTCTCATGCATGCCGCGACGGGGCGCCGCGCACCGCCGTCTACTCGGATGGCTTGCGGAAGACCGCGATCGCTTCGATCTCGATCAGCAGGTCCGGCCGGCACAGGATCGCCTGGATGCCCGTCGACGCGGGCAGCGGATCGAGCCCCTGCTGGGCGAAGAACGCGGTCCGCTCTTCGTTGAAGGCCTCGTAGTCGCGTTCCATGTCGCGCAGGTAGCAGGTGGTACGCACGATGTCTTTCCACGTCGCGCCTTCACTGGCCAACAGGCCGGTGATGTTCTCGTAGGTCCGCCGCTGCTGAGCACGGAAGTCACCCACGTGTACCGTCTTGCCGTGTTCGTCAATGCTGGCCGTGCCGGAGATCAGCAGCACAGCGATGTTGCCGAAATCGAGGCGCAGGCCGCGGGAGAACGAGCTGGGTTTGGCGTAGGCGTATGCCTCGTTCAGCACGTTGTGGTTCGTGATCTTCTTCTTTTCGATGGTGGTGGCGCTGGCGATCTCAGCCAGTGCGTCGTCGAGTGTCATGCAAAAACCTCCTGGTTTCTCCGGCCTCGTGGACCGAAGTGGGGCGCCAGCCTGTCGCGGATCAACGCGCGGTTGAGCCCTGCCTCTCGTATGGCCTCGACGACGAACTGAGCCGCGTCGTAGGCGAGTAATGAAAAATCGTCGGCGGGCCGCCCGAAGCGGCGCTGCAGCCGCTGGATCCGGGCGTCGTCCGCCGTATGCAGTCTCGGCGTCACCACGTGGCGCTCCGACGAGAAGCCCCGGCTTCGTGCCGCCGGCCCCGCCAGCAGCGTCATGCCCGCCGGCGCCGCCGCCATCACCGCGGCGGTATCCGCCGGGGGCGCGAGAATCACACAGGCCGCACCTTCCAACCCGGGCAACTGCAGAGGCCCCGGCCCGATATCGTGTCTCTGCGCCGGAAGCCGCCGTGTCGACGCCGCGGCCTTCAAGAACTCCTTGGCCAGGTTCCTCGAATCATGGTCGGTGCCCACCACGACGCTGAAGTCGCCGCCCGGCAACTGCCGGGCCAGATACGCCGCAATCGCAGGGTCTCCCGGCGCGCACGAGAACATCCACGGTACGTTCGCATGGTTCACTGTCTGGTCCGTACTCACCGGATCCACCAATGGCAACAGGGCCTTCGTCACCACCTGTTCCGCCAGATGCGTGGTCGCGCCGTCAATCCCGCCCAGGATGGCCCAAACCTCGTCCGTATAGGCCAGACGGACCACCGCCGACGCGCCACTGCGCCACACGTCATCCGACCAGCGCTCGACCAACTCGAAGTGCCTGCCGCGGTACCCGCCTGCCTGGTTTGCGTCCTCTACCGCCAACATCGCGCCCATCCAGATCGATCCGGCCCGTGGATGCGCCGCGTCGCCGGGACCAAAGAATCCGATCCGCACGACCTCAACGCCGCGCTTCTCGCCGCGTTCACGGCCCGGACCTTCGTACTGCAAGGGAGTGGACCGTTTATCGAGGTACGGCTCCTGCCCAAGGAGACACGCGGAGCCCCCCAGCGCCAGGAAGGCGCGGCGGCTCCAGGTGTCTCCTCGTCCGGTCATATCTATCGGCTCGCTGACTCCAGCCCGCGGCTGGTCCGGTCACGCACCGGGACAAATCCGCGCGGAATCTGCAGTGACTCCCGCGAGTCGTACTTCCAGCGTCCCTGGCCAAATCGCGCCAGAAACACCTCACCGGCGTCGTCCATCACCGCGCTCAACGGGATCGCGCCCGTCACACCCGGCCACGGCTTCGCCCGCGTCGCAATCAGATCCCTAATCTTCGCCCGGTTCAAGCCGCCTTGCTGCACGGCCCAAATCAGCATGTTCATTCCGTCGTACGCATGGGCGGCATAGGTCTCCGCATCTTCCTGGAAGCGTGCCTTGAAGGCCTTACGGAACTCGTCCAGCTTTGGATCCTTGCGATCCGGGTTCCAGGGGTATCCGCAGATCACACCTTCCGCATTCGCGCCCGCCGCCTGCAGAAACTCCGGCGATACACTGCGGTCGGAGCAGAAGTAGGGCTGTTTCATGCCGCGCGCCCGCATCTGGTTCAGGATCAGGGCGCTTTCCCGCGCATCGCCCCAATGGACAATCGCGTCGACGTTCATCTCCTGGATTCGATCCAGTTGCAGCGAAAAATCGTCGCCGCCGACCTTGTAGGCCATCTCGATCGCCACCGGATGCCCCAGCCGCCGCGAACTGTCCTTGATCTCGCGCACGCCGAAACGGCCATAACGATTGCTCGACCGGATGATCCCGATCCGCTTGTAGCCCATCTTGCGAATCATGTAATCCACCAGAAGGTAGCCCTGCTGCCGGTCGTCGCCGATGTTGCGCGCCACCCACGGGATGTTCGTCTCGATGAACGTCGGATCCGTGTCGCCGGTGTTGATCATCACCACCTCGGCTTTCAACGCCACGCGGATTGCGATGTGCGAGTTCGCGCTGTCGATGGTGCCGAGAATCGCCCACACCGGGTTCTCATACGCCATCTTCACCACTTCATTGCCGGTGGAACCCCACAACCCGTTGTCGTTGGCAACGGCCAGCTCAAACGGGATCTTGCCTTTCAGATACCCACCCTTCTCATTGGCCTGTTCCACGGCGAGTTGGGCGCCCTTCAGCATCATCTTGCCCAACACCTCTTCGTGGCTCTTGCCGCCCGTGGCAATCGAGACGGTCGACTCAATGGGCCCGATGAAGCCGATGCGCACACTCTTCAGCCCGGCCGGCTCCGGCACGGCCCGCCCCGGCCCCGTGTACTCCATCTGGACCAGGAAATGCTCCTTATACGGCTTCACGGCACCGAATGGCTCCACATCCGTCGACGTGTGGGCGTAGTTCTGCTCCGTTCGCAGCTTCAGGTCCGGCACCTCATACGGAGTGAGCCCGTTGATCCGCCGCAGCACTTCCTGCGTCTCCGGATCCGCGGCGGGCACAGCCTTCTTCGCCTCTTGTCCCATCGCAGCAACCAGACAGACCATCACCAATAGCAGGCGCTTCATTTCGACGCCCTCCCATTCGAAGCCAGTGCCCTGGGCCGCTCGCGCAGCCCGCCATAGTACCCATCCCCAACGCCCCACGCCAACCCTTTGGAAGTCGCAACAAAGACGTCGTTGTCCTCGACGTCGATGGCCAGGATGTAGTTGTGCGTCAGGTTGAGACCCATCTCCACCGTCTCGAGAACTGTCTTGTCACGGGTCACCACGGCCTTGCCCGTTTTCGACTTCGGATCGCGCGTGTAAGTCACCCACGTATTCGTGGCAACGTCCATAATCGCGCCGACGCCCTTGTCGGTCGCAAACCACGCCTCGTTGCCGCTGCGCGCCTTCAGATTGTTATTGAAGTCGCTGGGATTGCCGGAGTCTTTGTTGTAGTACCCCCGCCAGTTGCGCCCGTCATAGCGGCACACGCCAAAGTACGTCGACACCCACAGGACCTTGTCGATGTAGTTGGCCTGCGTCGTGATGACATGCACGATGCCGTCATCCCGGTAGAGATCGATCTCCATCTCACCATCCGGATCCAGGTAGTCCTTCCAGCGGTTCGTCGCCACGTCGTACTCCAGTACGCCGCTGCCCCAAACAGCCAAATGAACCTTGCCATCCCGGTAGTTCACGCCGTAGTTCCAGATCTCCTCCATCGGCGCGTTCTTCTCGGTGAAGACAGTCCACTCGTGACTCACCGTGTTGTAGCGCGAGGCTCCGGCCGTCGTCGCCACCCACACGTTGTCGTTCTCTACGGCGACACCGTAGGCCACATCGTTTACCAGCCCACTGTTCATCTGGTGCCAATGCTCAAACCGTCCGCCGCTGAAGCGAGCTAGCCCACCCCCAAACAGGGCCAGCCACACATCACCCGTCTTCTTGTCGACGTCGATGGCGGTCACGACGCGCCAGGGCAGGCCCTCCTTTTCGGTCCAGCTCTTCACCTTGCCCGTAGCCTTGTCGATCATCGCCAGGCCATTCTCGGTGCCCACCCAGATGCGCGGCCCGTCCGACTTCACTGCGAAAATATGGTCGTTCGGCAGGCCGTTTTCCGTCGTGAACTGCTTCCACTTCGTGTACACGAAAGGCAGCTTCGCTCCACTGCCCGTGGTCTGCGCCGGAGCGGCGCATGTCGCCAACAACGCTACTGCGAGTAGGTACTTCATAGGGTCTTCAGATACTCAATCAGATCGTTGAGCTGGTCCTTTGTCATGTCGTTGGTCACGCCGTGCTTGTCATACGGGTTATGCACGGTCCAGATCTCTTCCAGGGTCGCGGCCATTCCGTTGTGCAGATATGGCGCTGAATCGTAGATGTTGTTCAGGTGCGGCACGTCAAACAAGCCCTGCCGGTCGAGTGCCTGCTGGGTGCCGACATCGAACTTTTTGCGGCTCGTGTAGTAGGGCGGCATGTGGCACGTCACGCAGCGGTTTTCCAGAGGAATCACTCGCCCGTCGTTCGCCGTCCCGCGCTCGAAGATCGCCTTGCCACGCTTCTGCGCGGGCGTATACATTTCGCCCGGCGTATGGTGGCGATTGGGGGGGCGCTGAATGGTGGTGATGTAGTAGTCCAACGCGTCCAGTTCCTCGTTGGTGAACGGCAGGTTGCGCGTGAAGAACACCGACAGCCGCGGACCGCACTGCCGCCGCAGCGTTGCGTTGGTCCCTTCCCACTTGAAGGGCGCCGTGTCGTAGATGCCGCGCAGGGTCCGGTTGTCCACCGGGCTGACACCGATGCCGTCCGCCTCGATGTCATAAGTAATTCCGTCCACGTGCCCATCCGGATGGCAGCTGTGACAGGCGAACTGCCTGCGGAACGAGATCTTCGCGTTATGGAACAACTGCTCGCCCTTGCGCTGGAGGGTGATCTCCTTCGGGCCGTCGAGGCTGATGCGTCCGGCGGGTTGAAGCGTCTTCAGGTCGATCACCGTCAAGGAGTCGTCGATCGCGTTGGCCACATACGCAAACCGCCCGTCTGGCCCCATCGTCACGCCGCGCGGGCTGGTCTGCGTCGGAATGAACCCCGTCAGAAACTCCGCGGACTTGCCCAGATGGTTCGGGATCACCTCTTCGCGCTGCTGCTTCGTGGCCGTCTTCAACATCTGCCGGAGCTTGGCGCAATCCACAACGGCCACTCGATCCGTACCCGAGCTAGTCACCAGCGCATATCGCCCATCGTTCGTGATCGCCACATCGGTCGCGTCCGAGAAGCCCTGTCCCGGTTGATCCAGGAGCACCTGATCCACCGTGCCATCGGCCCACAGCACGGCCAGCCCGTTCGTGATCGTCCAGCCTTGCATCAGCCGCGTCATCGGGATCAGGTTCTTGGTCCGGTTCATGGTCGCCAGCGCGAACTCGCCGCTGGGATGCCAGGCAACGCCGGCCATCAGATTCGTCCCCGCCACCATCGGCCGGTCTGTCACGGCCGACCTCTCTGTATCGATAAGCGTGATCTCCGACTTCAACGGCTTGCGGAACCCGGTCAGGTTCGAGAACGTGCTGGTTACGGCGATCGACCGCCCGTTGGGCGACAAGGCCAGCGACCACGGCCCGCGCCCGCCCGACAGCGTCTTCACAATCTGGAGGGTCGCTACATCGAAGACATAGATGTCGTTCGACGAAGTGTTCAGCACGTACAGCCGGCGCCCCTGCGCGTCGGTCAGAACGCCATGCGGCTCGTCGCCTACCTTCAGTGTCGACGTCACCTGCCGCCGCTCCGTGTCGATCACGCTCACCGTGTCACTCTCGCGATTCGATACGAACGCCTGTTTGCCGTCCGGTGTGAAGGCAACGTCCGTGGGCGCATGCCCCACCGCAATCTCGGTCTGCTTCCTGCGGGAAACCGTATCTACAATCGACACCACGTTGCCGGCCTCGCAGGTCACCCAAAGCTCTGTCGTATGCGGCCGGAATGTCAGGTTCAGCGGAGTCTTGTAGCGAATCTCCTCCGGAGGGGGAGGAATCTTCGTGGGGTGCGCGATCTTCGTCCAGGCAGCAGCCGCGTCGAACGTCTTGCCGTGCGTCTCGCGGTGGCAATGGTTGCAGCCCGTTGTCGAGGGGATCCGCAGGCCGGCCGCCTTCGCCGCCGCCGGATCCTTCATCACCGTCTCGGTCGCGTACTTCTTCCCCGCCCCGTGGCAGGCCTCGCAGCCCACCCCTTCATTCGCTTCGGCGCCCACCGCGTGGCAGCCCAGGCACTGCTTGCTCATCTGCGGATCGCCCGTGACCTTCATCTCATTCGCGATGCGGCGTCCGTCCGCCGTCGATAACACGGCCCACGCCCGCGCGTGATCGCTGCGCCGCCAGACATCCCACTGATGCCCGTGCTCCGGACCCTTGTGGCATGCGCCACACGCGGACGAGCCGATGAAGTCGCCGCCCCGTGGAGCCGGCGGAGCCCGCAGCTGCGACGGCTTCGCCAGCGGATGCGCAATGCGCGGAATGGCCTTCTTGATGTCCACCGTGGAGTTGGGGTTCACAGCCGTGTGGGAACCCTTTTCCAGATGGCAGCCCAGGCAGGTATCCTCGGTCGGAAGCCGCAAACCCGCCTTCATGGCCTCGGCCGGGTTCCGCATCACCTCTTCACTCGTATACTCGCTGCCCGGCCCATGGCACGATTCGCATTGCAGGCCATCTTCGGGCCGGAACGCGTCGTCCTTCTCCCAATCCTCAGCGGTCGACGCCGTCGAATGACACCCCAGGCAGATGGGCTCTTTCCACGGCTGGCCACGCAGGCCGCTGCGCTTCGTCATCTCCGTGGACTCGGGCAAAGAGAGCACGGCATAGGCCTTCGAGTGTTTCGTCGTCAGCCACTTGCTGTACTGGTTGCCCATGCCGGCGCCGTCGTGGCACTGGCCGCATGCCCGCGCGCCCACATACACCGGCTTCTTCGGAGCCGCGCCGCCCATTCCGAGCAAGGCTCCGAATCCGATGGCCAGCACCGCTATGGTCTGCGCCCGCATCTCTACCGCGCCGCCTTTGCCGTGGCCGGGTGTTCCAGTTTCAGGATCTGGTTGGCCTTCACATGCTCCAGCCGCTGCACCTGCCCATCCGGCCAGCGGATCTCGACATCCGCTTCAGTCGCTCCAGCCAGCCCGAAGTGCAGCCGTGCGTCGCCCTGCGACAGGTAGCCTCGGACGGGATTCACATCGTCGATCATCTTCAGCCCCGCGGCCGTCACCGTCACACGCGCGCCGATCGCGGTCCGCAAGCCCGTAGGGAACTTCAGCCGCGCGTCCACCATCAGCCATGGCTTCGCATTGCCGCCGTCATTGCGCAGCAGTTTCGGCGCGTCGTTCAGATTGATGACCAGCAGATCGATGTCGCCGTCATTGTCGATATCGGCCCAGGCAGCTCCGCGGCCTACGTACTTTTCGTTGAAGTACGCGCCGGACCGGCGGGAGACGTCCTCGAACGTGCCGTCGTGCTTGTTTCGCACCAGCGTGTCTTCCTGGACGTACTCGTGGTGCGCGTTGCCGTGTACCGTGAACAGATCCGGCCAGCCGTCGTGGTCGTAATCGAAGACGACAGACCCCCAGCCGGCATACTGCCCCAACAGCGCCGACAACCCCGCCTGGTTGGCCCGATTGTCGTAGTTCTTCTCCTTGGGGTTGTAGACGAACAGACTCACGTAGTTCAGGTTCGGCACAAAGATATCCAGCCAGCCGTCCCGATTCACGTCTCCAAAGAACGGGCCCATCGACGACACGCCTTGCCCGTGTTCGCTATAGGCAATGTCCAACTCCAGCGCCTTCTCCACGAACGTGCCTTTGCGCGTGTTTTCGAAGAAGTAGTTCTCCATGGCGTCGTTGGCCACGAAGACGTCCATATAGCCGTCGTTGTTGAAGTCGGCCACGGTCAGGCTCATGGCCCGCCCATTGGCCTTGAAGACCCCAGCTTCCTTCGTCACGTCTGTGAAGGTGCCGTCCCCGTTGTTGCGGTACAGAGCATTCGGCTGCCCGCTGTAGCTCAACGGGCCCGGATAACCCTGGGCCGGGTAGAAGTCGCGGAACTTACCGTCGTCGTAGTGCAGGTAGTTGCCGACGAAGACGTCCAGCAGTCCGTCGTTGTTGTAGTCGAACCAGGCCGCCGACACGCTCCAGCGAGGGTCCGCAAGGCCCGACTTCTCAGAGACGTCGCTGAACGTCCCGTCCCCGTTATTGTGGTACAGCGTGTTCGGGCCGTAGTTCAGCAGATACAGATCCACGTGGCCGTCGTTGTCGTAGTCCGCCGCCGAGCAGCCTGAGCCGAACGTCATGCTGGCCACACCGGCCTTCTCAGTGACGTCCGTGAAGGTGCCGTTGCCGTTATTTTTGTACAGCTTGCCGGACAACTTCCCGCGCAGTTCGCGGCCTTCGTTGTCGCTGACACTCTTCGTCCATACGCCTGTGACGAAGTAGATGTCCTGGAATCCATCGTTGTTGTAGTCGAAGAAGCAGGCTCCTCCGCCCGTGCCTTCCACGATGTTGTCCAGGTGGTGGTCGCCGTAGCTGTGCCGGAACGTGATACCGGCCGCCTTGGTGATGTCGGTGAATACCGGCAGCGTGCCTTCGTCGCCCGCCCATACCGTCGCCGCGATCAGAACCACCAGGCGGCTGAGCTTCATTTCTTATCCCCCAATCCCAATCGCACGGCCTTCCTGTTCACGGCCTCCGCTTCCACGTTCTCCGGCGACAACTCCGGATCCTCGTGGCACCCGATACAACCCCGGTTTTCCTTGTTTCTCACCCACATCCAGCCGCTGGTGCGCATCACCCGGCCGGCCGCGTCCAGGGTCTGGAGCTTCATCTTCGTGTTGGCCGGGAGCTGCAGATGGAAGGACCCGTCCGCTTCCACTGTCAACTCGCCCATCTTGACTGGCGCCGCATCCTGGCCCGTCAGGACCCGGACCTTCTTTATTGAGCCGCGCGGCATCGGCCGGTCGCTGGTATACACATTGAGGCAATACAGATGGCCGCTGGGCTCAGCCGTGTCCACCACACTGCCGCGTCCGTCGGGTTCTTCGTGCGGACCCAGGACCTTGGCCTGCAGGTCGTCGATGCCCGGAGCGTCAAACAGCGGCGACCGCCGCTTGGTGGCCAGATCCAACCGCCACAGTGCCCATCCCGACGGGCCCTTCCTGGCAACGACAACCGAGCCCTCGCCCAGCGCCGCCGGCGCCGCAAACACACCGTCGGCCGCGGCGGTCAGCGAGACGTGTGAGTGCAAGGGCCGTTCCTGCGTGACCATCGACAACTGCCCGGCGCCTTCGACAAACACTATCTTCCGGCCTACCACCGCCGCCATGCGCGGATTCAGCCCACCGGCGAACAGGGCATAATCCGTGCCATCCAGGTTGATGCCGAACAGACGGCCGCCGGATGAGTAGACCATTCGCCCCTCTGGCAGCATCGCCGGACCGGCATCGCCTGGCCCCGCGTACGTCAACCGCTGGACATCCGAGCCGTCCAGCTTCGACGAATACACGGCGCCACTACAGACGAAGGCAACCTGCGGCCACGGCTCGGGAATGTCGAGCGAGAAGATCCGCGACTGGTACACCGGCTGGCGGCAGCCGCTCTTCCCGTGGCTGATCTGGCGTGCTCCGGAGCCGTCGGCATTCATCTCGTACACCTGCCAGACATCACCCACCGCACGCCGGCCCGCAAACAGAATCCGCTTCCCGTCGAAAGATACATCCGGGTCCGCCGCAGCCGCGAATCCCTCGCTCAACGCGCGCCCCTGGCCTGTCCAATCCAGCAGATACAGCCGTCCGCCGAGGCCGGCGCGAGCCTGCGTCACCACCAGTCCGGTCGACCCTGGAGCCATCGCTCCGGCCGCCGCCAACGCTCCATCCGCACCCCAAGCAGCCGTCAGGGCCGCAGTGAGCAGGATTCCGCGCACGGATATACTTACCGAATTTAAGAGTATAGAACCTGAAGCTTTCAAACCTAAGCCAGTCTAGGGTAATCAGGTCCGTTTGCCAATATCTAAATCACACTACTTGGTTCTTATTAGATTTCCTTCTCCTCGACCATGGGGCTACGGCTGTAAAATAGCCACATGAACCAATCAGCTGAGGGGCTGCCCGGCCGCCGCGGCTTCCTAAAAGCCGGCGCCGTGGGTTTCCCCGCCATTCTGTCCGCCGCGCAGAGCGCGAATGCAATCAAGGTTGGACTCGTCGGTGCAGGCGGTCGTGGCAGCGGTGCAGCCGCCCAGGCCCTCAAAGCTGACGACTATGCCGAGCTCACGGCCGTTGGCGACATCGACATGGATACGATCGACAAGAGCCTGGCCCGCCTGGAGCGTGCCGCCGGCCCCAAGATCAAGGTAGCCAGCGACAAGAAGTTCATCGGCCTCGACGCCTTCCAGAAGGTCATCGACAGCGGAGTCGACGTGGTCCTGCTCGCCACCCCGCCCGGCTTCCGCCCCCAGCATCTCCGCTATGCCATCGAGGCCGGCAAGCACGTCTTCTGCGAGAAGCCCGTCGCCACCGATGCCCCTGGCGTCCGCCACGTCCTCGAAACCGTCGACATCGCCACCAAGAAGAACGTCTCACTGGTCGCGGGCTTCTGCTGGCGTTACTCCAACTACATTAAAGAGACGTTCGATAAGGTCGCCGACGGCGCCATCGGCGACATCGTCACGTACTACGCCACCTACTACACCAGCCCGGTCAAGCCGATGCCGCCCGAGAGCACCCGCCCTGCTGGCATGAGCGACGTCGAATGGCAGATCCGCAACTGGTACAACTTCCAGTGGCTGTGCGGCGACAGCCTGGTGGAGCAGGCCGTACACAGCGTCGACAAGGTGGCCTGGGCCATGAAGGACCAGCCCCCGGTGAGTTGCGTGGCCGTCGGCGGCCGCCAGATCCCCGCCAATGGCGGCAACATCTACGACCACTTCGAGGTCAACTACATCTACCCGAACGGGGTCCGCGCCTTCGTGGCCAACCGCCAGATCGAGAACTGCTACAACGAGAACTCCGACTACATCCTGGGCACGAAGGGCACCTGCACCATCGGCCGCGGCCCGAATCCGCGCATTGAAGGCCAGAACCCCTGGACCTTTGAAGGCCAGAAGAACGACATGTACCAGCACGAGCACGACGTGCTGTTCGCGTCCATCCGCAAGGGCCAGCCCATCAACGATGGCAAGCGCATGGCCACCTCTACTCTGCTCGCCATGATGGGCCGCATGGCCGCCTATACCGGACAGCAGATCACGTGGGAGCAGGCGCTCAACTCCCAGGAGCGTCTCGTCCCCGACACCATCGACTGGAAGGGCAGCCTCGCCGTTCCACCGCTGCCCCTGCCGGGCAAGACCAAGTTCATCTAGCCCGACCCATGCGGACATTGCGTAAGTTCCTCTTTCTACTGGCTCTGCCGGTGGCCGCCCAAACAGCGGCCCCGGCCAAACCGGCCGCGGACGACCTGAAGCTCGTCCAGGCCCTGCAGCGCCGCATCGCCGCCGGAACCAAGGAGAAGAAGGCTCCGGACATGAAGTCCTACAAGTCCACGATCCTTGGCACCGACGTCGGCTTCGAGATGGTGCCTATCCCGGGCGGCGAGTTCACGATGGGCACGCCGGCCACCGAACCGGGCCGCAAGAAGGATGAGGGTCCCCAGCACAAAGTGCGCGTGGATCCGTTCTGGATGTCCGCCCATGAAGTGACCTGGGACGAATACCGCCTCTTCCAGTTCGCCCAGGCAGACGGGAAGATACCCGATGTGGACGCCGTCAGCCACCCGACGCGCCCCTATGTCGAAATGAGCTTCGGCATGGGTTTGAACGGCTTTCCGGCCATCAGCATGACCCAGCACGCGGCCAACAAGTACGCCCAGTGGTTGAGCGCCAAGACGGGGCAGTTCTACCGGCTGCCGACAGAAGCGGAGTGGGAGTACGCCTGCCGGGCCGACAACGCGCCGGCCGACCTCGCGGCCTCCGCCTGGTATGAAGCCAACAGCGACGGCAAGTACCAGAAGGTGGCCACGAAGAAGCCAAACGCCTGGGGCCTCTATGACATGCTGGGCAACGTGATGGAGTGGACGCTCGACGCGTATGCTCCTTACACGGCTGACGCGGCAGTCAACCCCTGGGTGAAGTCGAAGACCGCTTACCCGCAGGTAGCCCGCGGCGGCTCGTGGGCCGACCCGGCCGGCAGCATCCGGTGCGGCGCCCGTGTAGCCTCCGACGCCAGTTGGAAGCAGCAGGACCCGCAGCTCCCCAAGAGCATCTGGTACCTCACCGACGCCCAATGGCTCGGGTTCCGCCTGGTCCGGCCCTTGAAGGTCCCGTCGGTGGTGGAGATGAACTCCTACTGGAACAACGGAGTGGAAGTCGATCCGTAAACCTGAACGCTTCGAGCTCGTGGAGCCCTGCATGGGCACGCTCGTGCGCGTGGTGATCGAAACCCGCGAACGCGACCGGGCCGACCACGCCCTTCGTGCCGCCTTTGGACGGGTCCGCGAGCTCGACGCCATCCTTTCCGACTACAAGCCCGAGAGTGAGCTGAACCGGCTGTGCCGCGCCGGCCGGGCGCAAGTGAGCCTGGACCTCTTTCGAAACATCGAGGCGGCGCAGAGTCTCGCCGTAGGCACGAACGGGGCCTTCGACATCACCATCGGCGACCGCACCCGCTCGTCCACCTTCCGGGACCTCGAACTCGACGCCAAGACACGCACAGTCGTACTCCGCAAGCCCAACATGAAGCTGGACTTGGGAGCGATCGGCAAGGGTTATGCGGGGGACGAGATGCTGCGGGTTTTGCGGGCTCACGGCTGCCCGCATTCCATGGTGGCTCTGAGCGGCGATGTCGTCGTGGGTGAGGGCGGCTGGGCGGTGCGGATCGAGGCGGCTCAACAGACTCTGCGGCTGAAGAACTCCGCCGTGTCGACCGCAGGGGACACCGGCCGGAGGCACATCCGGGACGCCCGCACCGGCCAGCTTGTGGAGCAGGTCTGGCTGGTGTCGGTGCTGGCCCGCACCGGGCTGGAAGCCGACGGACTCGATACCGCCCTGCGCATCATCGGCGAAGAGGAAGGCCGGAAACTGGCCGAGGCCCGCCACGTCAAGGCTTGGTTCCGGCGGGTTGCCTGAGGCGGGCGTAGTGCTCGCGGCTTGGGGCTCCGGTGATGACGGGGCGGACTCGGGCCCGCTCGTTCCCACTCGCGGTTCGTTGCGCGGCGGAGACCCCTTCCTGACGGTCGGGGTTCGTTGCGCGGCCTCACTGTGATTGGCGGCCCGGCCGGCGAGGAGGGATTCCGATGTCGTCTCGCTCGACGGGCCGGGCGTCCCATGGGGGAGAGGACCGGTTTCCGACAGTGGCTTTGATCCCTCCGGCTGAGTGGTTGGGGCCCATTTTCCGGCGGCGGCCTCGCGATTTGCGGCGGCGCTCGCCGCCTGGGTGGCGGACCTTGGCTTTGATCCCTCCGGCTGAGTGGTTGGGGCCTATTTTCCGGCAGCGGTCTCGCGATTTGCGGCGGCGCTCGCCGCCTGGGTGGCGGACCTTGGCTTTGATCCCTCCGGCTGAGTGGATTTGCGGGTCTGGTCCGAAGCTTTCGCCTTCTTCTGGAGGAAGCGGAGACTCAGGCCGGGGACTGCCGGTGGACGGATCGCCTTCACAGCCTGAGGCGCCGGGACCGGGCGGACGGCCCGAAACCCGGCCTGACCTTGAAACATACAGCCTGTTCCGGACGTAGGTGGTGCCGGGGGCCAGCTGACGGATTCGGTAGTCTCCCAGAGAGTGGAGCCGACTGAGGATTCCATCTGGATGGGCGTGGCGGAACCGGCCGCAGCGACCAACAAGACTCTGGCTTTGGCCGGGATGCCCGTCTGGTTGGCTTCGTCCCCTATTACGTAGGGGAACATGGACTTCTGTACCAACCGGATGCGGACGCAGATCCAGGCGTGATAGCGGCCCAGGGCCTGGACGACCTCGGAGTGGTTTTCGCGGATCCAGAGCGAGGCGTGGCGGACCACTCCGCCGTTGACGCGGAGGGCCTCGGTCCAGAGCTTGCCCTCCAGTTGGAGGAGCCGGCGCTCGTGGCCTCGGAGCATGAGGCGATGGACAAGGAGGGCGCGGAATCGTGGGTCGGCGATGTCGGAGGTTTGTTCCAGGGACTGGCGGTAGAGGCGGGGACCGACATCGCCCGGCAGTTGGTGGATTCCGGCGTAGAGATTGTGCCGGCTTGCGTTTTGCGACACCTTTCGCTTGCCCTCGGCGGTGCGAGGTCCAGTGGATTTCCGGGCGTTCGCGCGATTGGCGGCCAAGCGGCGCTCAGAGATGGGGCGTGTGGTCATGGAAGCCATTGCCCTAGAGGAGGTTAGCGGTCTTCGGCAGCGCCGTGATTTCGTCTCCGGCCGTTTGGAGAGAGGGTACCCAGTGTACGATGTCGTGCGTAGTGTGATTGAGATTGTTCATAGTGATGCTCCTTAGCGGGCGTTGTACCAAGGGCACCAAGTGTTTTTGGAGATCCTGGCTGTAAAGCACTGAATCCAAACGGAAGATAAATTCTGAGTTGGTGAACGGGTTTCGCGGAGGGGTCAAAAATGGGCGAGAAGTGGGGGTGAAGGTGGCGCGGAACGCTGTTTGCTCTGTGTCGAGTGCGCCGCCGGTACCCGGTCACGCCACAACCGCACTCCAGGCGCCGTCAGGTGACTGTGGGGATTCTGCCGGGGTCCCGAAGCCCGAAATGGAGGCGTTCGTGCGGGCGGCGCCCACGGGGGCCCTGTTCGCCGAGGCTGGTTCCTGTACGAGACACTGGGGGGCCGCACACTGGATGTCGACGATGCACCACGCACTGACGCTGTGCTCGATCCGGAGATCTACTTCACCGGCAGGGCCCGCGTTTCGAAACGCCACCGTGTCCCAGCGTTCTTTGGGAGACGCGCTCGCTCACGTTGGTCGTTCTTCGTCATTGTCTTCATAATGGCGCTAAGGCCTGCGCAACAATAACCACGCAGTTTCGGGAGCTTCGAAGAGGTGAGGCTGAAGCCCCACGCAGACTGAAGTCCGCCCCACAATGGGCTGTGGATGTGAAGTTATTGTTGAGCCGGCGCTCAGCTGAGTTCCTGGGCGAGTCCGATGAGAAGCCCTTCAGGTCCGCGGATGTAGCAGAGCCGATACGAGTCTTTATACTGAACTACGTCGCCTACGAGCTGCGCGCCGCGTTTGCGGAGCCTTTCCAGCGTCTCGTCGATGTCGTCCACGGCGAACATGACGCGGAGGTAGCCGAGAGCGTTTACGGGGGCGTTGCGGTGATCCGCGATGACAGGCGGCGAGAGAAAGCGGGAGAGCTCGAGCCGGCTGTGGCCGTCCGGCGTGCGCATCATGGCAATCTCCACGCGCTGATCGCCCAGTCCAGTGATCCGTCCTGCCCATTCTCCTTCGATCGTCGCCCGCCCTTCGAGTTCGAGGCCGAGCTCGCGAAAGAAATCAATCGCCCCTCCGAGGTCCTCGACGACGATTCCTACGTTGTCCATCCTTTTAAGCGCCATTGGTCCAATCTACAGGGTGTCGTCCAAGCTATCAACGAACGCCTATGTGGACGCCATTGGGTTGCGGCGGGCCCGATCTGGAAGGGCCCAAACAGGCTTGTTACACTGAGCCGCATGCATGTTCTCGACTGGCTGCTCGAATCGGACCCTGCGATTCGCTGGCAGGTATTGCGGGACCTTGTTGGCGCACCTGGCGAGGTCGTCGCGGCGGAGCGCGCGCGAGTGGCTACCGAGGGATGGGGTGCACAACTGCTGGCGATGCAGGGCGAAGATGGCCAGTGGGCCGGAGGCGCCTGCTTCCCGGCAAAGAGCTTCCATTGGCGCGCCGAGAATCAGGGCCAGCCCTGGACCGCCACGTTGCCCACGCTTCAACTGCTGCACGATTTTGGGGTCGATCCGTGTTCTGACAAAGTCCGCCAGGGGGTAGCGCTGATCAGAGAGAACTGTCGTTGGGAACACGCCGGGCAGCCTTTCTTCAGCGGCGAGGTCGAGCCGTGCATTAATGGCAGGACGGTCACCTTGGGCATCTACTTTGGTCAGGATGTGAACGGCGTGGTCGCCCGCTTGCTTGACGAACAGCTTAGTGACGGCGGGTGGAACTGCGAAGCGGAGAACGGTTCCGTGCGGTCGTCGTTCGCCACCACAATCAACGTCCTCGAAGGACTGTGGGCGCATGAGCACGCGACAGGTGGCACCCCCGAATCCATTGCGGCTCGGCGCCGGGGCGAGGAATACCTCCTCGAACGGAGACTGTTCCGTCGTAAGAGTACTGGCGAAATCGTCGACCCAGCCTGGCTGCAATTCTCGTTCCCAACCCGCTGGCACTATGACGTTCTGCGTGCCCTCGAATACTTTCGCGCGGCCGGGGCGCCGCCCGACTCGCGTATGGACGAAGCGATCCATTTGCTTCGATCCAAACAGCAGGGCGACGGAGCGTGGTTGTTGGAGAACACGCATCCCGGCCAAGTCCACTTTTTGCTTGAGGACGGCGACAGCCGGCCTAGCCGGTGGAACACGCTGCGGGCGCTGCGTGTCCTCCGCTGGTACGAGAACACTGCACCTTCCGCGTAGTTCGGCTCACGCGAAACCGCGCGGGACTCGCGGAACCTCGTCACAGACTGTTAGACCCTGAGCGAGCCGCGGAAGCCCCTGGCGGCATAGTAAGACTCCGCGCCGTTGTGATAGACGAACACAGTGTTGTAGCGGCGATCACAAAAGAGGGCGCCGCCCAGTCTTCTGATTTGCGGAGGTGTTCTGATCCAGCTCGAGGTCTTGGTGTCGAAGGTTCCAAGTCTCTGCAACTCTCGATACTGATCTTCCGTTAGGATCTCGATGCCCATGGCAGTTGCCATATCGAGCGCACTGTTCTCTGGCTTATGCTGCTTTCTCGACTCCAGCGCTTCCCGGTCATAGCAAAGACTTCTGCGGCCCTTCGGACTTTCGGCCGAACAATCGCAGAAGATGAATTCGGCCGTCGTTTCATCGCGCCCCAAAACGTCCGGTTCACCCCCGGTTCGCTCCATTTCACTCAGGGACCAGAGCTTTTCCGGGTTGGCTTCCAGCTTGGTTCGTACAGGATCCCAGGCAAGACCTTCGTGGCGGTTTCTGTTTTTCTCGAAACGGGCCTTCCATACTCCGAGTAGTTGTTTCTGCTGTTCTGGCGATAGCTTCTTGTCGTTGCTGTTGGTGGTTCCCTGGGTTTTTGCTTTCATCGCTCAATCTCCCTTCCGGTCCGCGAAAGGCCGTGAATCCGGGCGGAGAAGGCGCATCCGCCCCCCGCCCGTCGCATGCATGAGAGAGTATCGCACGATGCTTGGATGACGCATGTCCATTGGTCCGGGCGGATGGCGTGTAAACGGGAAGTTGACCCGGCGGTTGTGGGGCTGGACGGCCAACTTCCGGATTGGCGACGATTCGCCCGGAGCGGGCGTAGGCTGCCGCAAGCGCGTTTCTCATTCCTAATCTCCCAGGGCCGCAAGTCATCTTCCACGCAGGCCCCCGGGATTCCTTGTGCGGGCGTGAAAGTTTAGGTCGGAGCGAACTATGGCCAGGAGAACAGCAAGCGCTGCGAGGGTTGGCCGTTGAGGTCCAGGTTGATACCTTTGATGTGGAAAATGAGATCGAGGGTGCCTGCGGGTCCGGTAATGGTTCGTGGGACCGCACGTTCTTCGAGCAGGAGAATGAACCGCAGGCCGAAAAAGTGAAACTCCCCAGCAGCTACACATGCGTTGTTGTCGGTGTCCTTGATGAGACTGACGTAGCTTATCTGCTCTGCGGTTCTCACGACATCTTGCTCGCGGCCGGCGAAGTAGAGACCCGTGCCGTTCTGAAATCTACGCAGACCGAACGCAATCTGAACGAGTTCAGGGGGCGGACCGGGAGCGTTACGACTGGTGCCAAGGGGCAACGCCTGTTTGCCGGCGCTTTCCATATTGATTAGAGTTTTTAGGAACCAACGCTCCAGCTTTTCGCCATCGAGTTCATAGTCGTGCATGTCGAACCGACCCGCCCATAGGCGGGTTTCCAGGAGCGCTTTGCGCTCATCTTGCATGCGTTGGGCCATCCGAAGGCTATTGAAGGCATAAATGGCGGCATCATCAACTGGCGAGAGGACGCTGTTGTGGGTCGTGCAGAGAATGTTCGCGGTGTACGCGGCGATGGGAATGAACCTGTGCTCCTCACGGCACCACGGCAGGCCCTTGACGCCGATCTCTCGCCCAGCAAAGATGCCTTCGCTGATCAGGTGCTCGCCGGAAATCTTTCCGGAACAGCCGCCCAGCGATCGTGCCCAGCATTCTGCCACGCTCCGATCATAACGCGACGTCGTTCGGTCTCCTGGGTTCGGCGCGGAGACAGTCTCTGAGATATTTCAATGTGGAGATTCGAGCACGGCAACGGCATTCAGGCATGATCGAAAAATGAGCAGTAACCGCCCGAGACTTCTGGCGCTGTACTTCTGAGGACCGCGCCTCGTGCTCGGAGTGCCCGCAGCGACTTCCCATAGGAGGACTTCTGGCGCGCGTTCTTCTATGCCAGGACTAAGGTTGACGACTTGTCAGCGCTACCGTTCTTGATCTCCGCGCCTGGGCGGTCGCCGCGATGGACGAGGCGTATGCACAACAGAAGCGAGAGTCTGCTGACAGCACACCCATAGCGGACTGCCTACTTTTTATCCAGCGCCATCAACGGCATGATGAAGCAATCCGAGGTGGCGCTGACGCGCACGTTCTGAAAAAGATGCTGGCGTTCGCTCGCCAGCCGAATTACCTCTTTGGTCATCGTGATTGCTTCAGCGGACGAAACACGTGGCTTCTCGTTGAGGAAGTCCATGATGCGCACAGTGGTTCTGACATCGGAAAGGGCGGGATTCGTGCCACGCCAAAGCTCCGCAAGGAAGGCACCACCGCTGCCCCAGCCGCTGACATGCTCTAGGATTTGTTCTATTCTGTGCGGGCGCAGTGAATTGGGAGGGACGAAAAAGAAAGTTGTCATCAGCAGTCGAAGTCCCGACGGCGCAGGTGAGTAGATGAACGTTTGAAAGAGTGAGGTATTGGCTTGGTTACTAATTCGTTGCCGCTCGAACGCAGGCTTGAAGAGTTCTACGAGCTTTTGCTCCATGGCATCGGCTAGTGCTGGCTGGCTCCATTCGTTCCTCGATGCGACGACACTAGTTACAACCGAGAACGTATCCCAGAACCTGACCCCACTAGCGTTTGAATAAAACGCAGTGTTCCCCACCGCCGACCAAGCAAGACTGTGAGAGACACGATGGACCTTGGTCTCCGTGTCAAATGTCTTGCCGGTCCTAGTATCCGTGATGCGCTTGTCTCCGCAAAGCACATATCCGTCTGTTGCGGGAACGAATATGACAAGGGTCGCCCATGCTGGAGCTGAGAGCAGCACCAGGATGGCCGAAAGAACGACTCTCATGTTTTGCTTTCAGTCTATATCGTCTTCGGACTCGCAATCCGTCATCGGCAAGCAAGGGAGCCAGGACATTGCGGAGCCACAAACAGCGTTCTGGGAAGCGTTGCCGGGATTACGACCGGAAAGTCGGCTTGCGGCCCCTGATCGACGTGGCTCCGGCCAGATAGCGCGCCATCCGAAACTTGGACAGACGCCCGGCGACGGGCCGGGGGCTTGGTCACGTTGCTCGTGGTGGAGGGGCGGGCGCATTCCGAGGTGGCTTCTGGATTGCCGACGATCCACTGGGTATGACGGGCGGGTTGTTTCCGCGAGCGCGGTTTACAGGCAATTTCGGTCTCCAGGTGGACATATTATCCAGGCTGCCTCATTTTAGGGAGGCGAGAACCAGCAATGGTGTATCGCGTTCCTCTCCACGCACTGGTCCTCGCGAACGTCTAGCGGTTACAGGATTGCTCGATTGTGCAGCGTCGGGAGCGGAGCCGGTTGCTCAAATTGGAGGTCGCGTGAATCGTACTCTCATATTGGCCTTGCTGGCTGCGAGCGTTCTTGCGCAAGTGCCGCCGGCGGCAGCTAGCATCACCCCTCTGTTGAGTGAGGAGCAGATGGTGCTACTCGAGGCTCAAGTGGCGGCGAACCCCACCGACATTGCCTCGCGGGCGCTGTTGGGGAAGAACTACGCCTACTTCATCCTCGGCGTCACGGAGTTGGGCGATTGGGATCGAGTCATCGACATTGATCCCGCAAAGGCCGCCAGCGAGTTTGCGACGCATGCGCGACAGCAGCTTGCCGAGTCGACTTCGGCCAGCGTTTGTGGGGAAGGCGGCTACGCGCTGTGGAATGCGTCGTTTGACGTGGAGGGCTCCCTCGTTGCGGGGCCCCGAGCCATGGGCAGAATCCATGCGGACCGCACGCTCGCCGCCCTGGCTGTCGATCGGGCGATCACGCTCGAACCGGCCGCGGAAAAGTGGCACGCGTATCGCGCTCGTACGCTCGTTGTTAGAGCGAGACTCAACGGTGGTCCGCAGCTCAGCGCCGCTGAGGCATTCCTCCAGATCAGGCAAGATATGGCCGCTCTGAAAGGCGTTGTTCGAGATGCACTGCTCCCCACGGCAGCCCGGCGTGCGCTGGATGCGCAGGCGTCTGACGAAGCCGGAGCTTACGCACGCGAGATGCTCGACAAGGCAAAGGACACCAAGGACTGGTATCGGGGCAACCTGGTGTTCTACGGGAACATGGTGCTGGGCCAACTCGCACTCCGTGGCGGCGACCAGGCTCAGGCGGCGGAGTATCTGCTCGCCTCGGGCCAGACTCCCGGGTCGCCCCAATTGAACTCGTTCGGACCCAATATGTCGCTCGCCAAGGAACTGATTGAAGCCGGGTACAAAGAACCCGTACTTCAGTTCTTCGAAGAATGCCGGCTCTTCTGGCGGGGGGAGCGAGGACGGCTGACGGCTTGGGCCGCACAGGTGAATTCGGAACAGATGCCCAATTTCAGAGCAAATCTCGTTTACTGATTGACGGCCATCGGGTCCATTGCCGGGCGGCGTTCCAGTTGAGGTTGTGCCCGCAGCCGGCTGCCAGTGCAGGCGGCCGGTTTTCCGCGGTGGGCCGACGAAGCGTGGGTTCATCGGAAAGTGCGCTGTGTTGGATTGCTCCTGGTTCCCGCGTCCGGAAGCTAACAGTCCTATTCGTGCGGAAGCGCACGTCAACGCCGCTCATTCGCCGGCTATCCCCATCTGTTGTTCCGATTAGGACCGACCAGCGCGTTTGTGCCAGCCTGCTGGCCGAGCGGTCGGCCATCCTAAGGCCAATGCGGACCGACTCCGCAAGTCCTTCTAGCGTCCGGCCAACCTCCGGAGGGCGCATCCACCGAGAATCCGCTCCGCTGGGGACGCTCCCGGAACTGGTACCCGCTTACTGACGTGCGCGGTTCGCAGCGAGCGGAGACCCCTCCCTTACGGTTGGGGTTCGTAACGCGGCTTCATCCGCTTTAGCGGCCCGCAGGGCCATGGTTGACTCCAGTGAAGACGCTCCCGGAACCGGTGCCCGCTCCTTCCCAGTCGCGGTTCGCAGCGCGTCTTCATCCACTTTGGCGGCCCGGGGGGCCATGCCGGACGCCCACGGCGTGGCACGCCAGTTCCGGTAACCCCGTTCCGCGGTCGCCGACCCTCCTATGGAACGGCAGAAAGGCGCCGCAACTCTCCCTTATGAGGGGATGCGCTTCTTTGATACAGGTGAGCCTAACCGGCTTTGTAGATAGAGCCGTGTCATGTCACGAAACTCATCCGGAACGCTGGATGCGGAGTCGAAGTACGCTCGGTGCTTGGCCACCGTCTTCGCGTTGAGTAGGACGACCTGAGCGATATCCGCAGCCGGCTTCTTCGACAGATCCGGCGTATGGGTCATCAGCGTTTTGGCGAGGCGCTGCTCCAGCGCACTCCGGAACTCCTCCCGTTTCACCGACCAGTCCCGATCGGTATCGAGAAGCTTGATGAGACCAGGCCGGGTGAACAGGTCGAAGATCAGGGCCATGAGATGGTCCGTCAGCGCTCGAATCGATAGAGCGTTCACACCGGCATCCAATTGATTGAACGCGGCATCGAGGTTTTGGCGGGCATTCACGACAATCGTGTCCGCAAGGCTCTCCTTATTCGGAAAGAACCGGTAAAGCGAGCCGATCTTGGTGCAGGAACGCTCGGCGATCTCGGCCATGGTTGCGCCTTCGTACCCTTTTTCATCGATGACGGCCGCCGCGGCCTCCAGTATGGCCGCCACGCGCAACTTGCCGTTCGAGCGTTGCGGCGCCTGAATGGCTCGTGGTTTTTTGGCGCTTGACTTATGCGAGGAGATACTCAAATAATGTCCTATGCGAGTCTACACTCAAATAGTAGACTTGCGGGACGCCCGCGTCAACCCGAAGGAGCAACACGATGCCATTGAATTCATACCTGACACTTGGCCGATCCGGTCTTCGTGTCAGTCCCTTTTGTCTTGGAACCATGACCTTTGGAGAGGATCTGGGCGGAAACTCCGGAGCGAGTGTAGAGGACTCGGAAACGATCCTCTCGCACTACCTGGAGCAGGGTGGGAACTTCATCGATACCGCCAACGGCTATACCCGTGGGCACTCGGAAAAGATCATTGGTGACTTTTTCCAGCAAGGCAAGGGCAAGCGTGACCGTGTGGTGATCGCCACCAAGTTCGTGATGAACCTCTTCGCCGGCGATCCTAACGGGGGCGGGGCTGGAAGGAAGGCCATCGTCTCGCAGTGCGAGGAATCGCTGCGGCGGCTGCAGACCGACTACATCGACCTGTACTACCTGCACATCTGGGACCGGGTTACGCCCATTGAGGAGACGATGAGCGCGATGGACGATTTGGTCAAGGCGGGCAAGGTGCGTTACCTCGGCATCTCCGACACTCCGGCATGGAAGGTCGCGCAGGCGCAGGTGATGGCGCACTTCCGCGGCTGGAATCCCCTTGTGGCGCTGCAGATCGAGTATTCGCTGATGCAACGAACCGTGGAAGGCGAGCTGATTCCCATGGCGGAAGAACTGGGTCTCGGTGTCCTGCCTTGGGGCCCGCTGAAAGGCGGCGCTTTGTCCGGCAAGTACACGCGGGCCAACGGTATAAAGATGCAGGGGCTGAGAGGCGCCCGCATCGGAGACCTCACTGAGCGGCAATACGACATCATTGACGCGGTTGGCCACATTGCAGCGGAGGCCAACGTCGCCGCACCCACGGTGGCGCTTGCCTGGCTGAAGTCCAAATCTGGAGTGCGTTCCACCATCATCGGCGCCCGAACACTTGAGCAGTTGGAGGCGAATCTCAAGGCTTTGGATTTCACGCTTACGCCTGAGCAGATCACGGCGTTGGACAACGCGTCCAAGCCCGTGCTCAACTTTCCTGCTGATTTCCTCGCCTACGCGCCCTCCGTTGCCCAGGCGGGAGCGACAGTCAATGGCGTTCCGAGTCAGATGACTCCATTGGTTCCGAAAGACGAAGGTTCACGGTGGTGAGCTGGTTGAGGATGGCGACGCCCCGGCTTCTCTGACCTGAGCGTCAACGCGGAGGGGGGCAATGCCATGCCTCCCATGGACAAAAGCAAGGAGAAGACAGCGCTCGACGCGATCACGCTTGCGTTCGCGATCGAACTGGCGCCGGACGGGATCAAGGTGAACGCCGTCGCCCAGGCTTCACCAAGACGAACCTCAACGGCTATGAGGGTACGGAGACATCCGTAGTCACCAGTGCGCCGGTTACGCGCGGCTTGAAGTGTCTCGTGCCCCACCGGTCCGCGCGGATGCACAGGCCACGAGAACAGGCAGCCGCCGACCAGTCCTTTCCTTGGAGCCCTCACCATCCTCTTTGCAAGTGACTTGCATTACGATGGCACATCCGTGCTAATATCGCTGCATTCATATGCAACTCATTTACAATGCAGTGTGGCGGGCCGGATGGATTGGAGCCGCCGTGGCAACGTTGGCGTTCTCTCAGCAGGTTCAAGTCTCGGGGTATGTGAAGGATGCAAGCGGCGGCGTGGTGAGCGGCGCATCCATCATCCTGCGTGAGAATGCCACCAACCAAAACAGGACGGCGACCACGAACGCGGAGGGCCTCTACACGGTCTCCGTCCAGAGGCCCGGGCTTTACGAGATTTCGGCGCAGGCGGCCGGCTTTGACCGGACCGTGGTCGAGAACTTGAAACTCGAAGTAGCCGCGAAGGTCACACAGGACCTTGAGTTGAAAGTCAGCGGCGCCGCGGAGACGGTCACCGTGTCCGCAACAGGGCTCAGCATCAACACGGTGGATTCGAGCGTCAGCACCGTGGTGAACCGGCAGTTCGTGGAGAATATGCCGCTGAACGGGCGCAGCTTCCAGAGCCTCCTCACCCTCACCCCCGGTGTCACTGCCGTGGTTTCCACCCGTGGACAAGGGCAGAGTGGATCCATGAGCGTGAATGGTCAGCGGACCGAAGCGAACTACTTCCTGGTGGACGGCGTCAGCGCCAACACAGGCGCCTACCCCTCCACGCCGGGCTGGGGCGCGGGCTACGGCGGTAGCACGCCCGGCGAGACGGCATTGGGGACCACGCAGAGCCTTGTGTCCCTTGACGCTCTGGAGGAGTTTCGCGCCACGACGTCCACCTACTCAGCCGAATACGGCCGGTTCCCCGGTGGGCAGTTTTCGTTCACCACGCGGTCCGGCACAAACCAATTCCACGGATCGCTATTCGAGTACTTCCGCAACGACGTCCTGGACGCCAACAACTGGTTCAGCAATTCAACTGCAACTGCGAAACCGAAGGAGCGTCAGAACAACTTTGGCGGCACGCTGGGCGGTCCTGTCGTGCACGACCGGACGTTCTTCTTCGTTTCCTATGAAGCCCTACGGCTTCGGACGCCACAGCCGGCAGCGGTGACCGATGTTCCCACCATGGCGTTGCGCGCTTCCGCGCCCGAAGTCCTGCGCCCGTTTCTGAACGCCTTCCCGATGCCAAACGGGCCGGAGAGTGGCAACGGTCTGGCCACGTTCACCAGTTCGTGGTCGAACCCGGGAACGCTCGATTCCACCAGTGTCCGGATCGACCATAGCCTCAGCCAGAATTTCAAGCTCTTCGGCCGTTACGCCGATTCTCCCTCGGAGAACCGGTTGCGCTCCACCAGCAATTTGGCCCGCGCGACGATCCAGGAAGGCTCCTCGCGCTCCGCGACGATCGGCGCCACGAACGTGTTCAGCGCGCACTTGACGAACGACGCGAGGTTTAGCTACACCCGGAATGCCCAGGGGCAGGTGCATGAATTGGACACGTTTGGAGGGGCGACGCCGATTTCCATCGGCTCTCTGCCGGGGTACAACAACTCCAGCCAGCACTGGGTGGATTTCTATCTGCAGTGGGGTCTGCGTCCGAGCTACGCCCTGAATTCGAAGCGCAACGCGCAGCACCAGATCAACATCACCGATTCACTCAGCGCCTACTTCGGCAGCCATCGCATAAAGTTCGGCCTGGACTACCGCCGGCTAGCGACCTCACAGCCGTCGGCCGAACTGTACCAGTTCGCCATCTTCAACAGCCTGGCCGAGCTTACCTCCAACACGCCGGGCAATGTGACACTGGAGCGGTTTACAGGCGCCGTGGCTCCGGTGTACCAGAACTTCTCGCTCTTCGTACAGGACGAGTGGCGGCTGAAGCCACGCCTGACTCTTTCAGCGGGCCTCCGGTGGGACGTCAACCCGGCTCCAGCGGACGCGAACGGCAATCAGCCTTACAACGCGAACCAGCTCGACAACATTGCCACCATCGCACTTGCGCCTCAGGGTGATCCATTGTTCAAGACGCGCTGGGCGAACCTGGCTCCGCGCCTGGGCCTGGCATGGCAGGCGCGGCAGAACAACCGGGGCTTCGACACCGTGGTTCGACTGGGCGCCGGGCTGTTCTACGACACGGCCAACTCGAACGCATCCATGGGCTACTTCGGCGTCGGCCGGGCCAGCGCTCTTCGCTATCTCAGCAACAGCTCAGCGTTCCCGGCGAGTCCGTCGCAGTTCGCCCTGCTGAAGCCCGAAGATATCTCGACGCCGTACAACTTCACTCTCTACGCGATCGACCGGAACATGAAGTCGCCTTACACCATGTCGTGGAGTGCGGCGATGGAACAGGGGCTTGGCCAAGCCCAGACGCTGGCCGTGACCTATATCGGGTCGGGCTCGCGCCAGCTTCCGGTGGCGTGGACGATCAATGCAGCTTTACTGTCGGCCGTGAACCCGAACTTCATCAACTGGGGCATGGGGTACACGACCAACGCCGCCAATTCCGGCCATCAGGCGCTGCAGTTCCAGTTCCAGCGAAGGATGGCGCGCGGGTTGCAGGCATCGGTGTCGCACACCTGGGCGCATACGATTGACGACGCCACAAACAACTTCACCACGAGCAAGCTGCTGCGCGGCGATTCGGACTATGATGTCCGCCACAATTTCCAGGCCGCAGTGACCTGGGACGTACCGGGACGGCATCTGCTGACGCGCGACTGGTCTTTGGATACGCGGTTCGTCTCGCGCTCCGGCCTGCCCGTGGACATCCTCGGTACCACCGCGGTGGATCCGACTCTTGGCATCCAGGTTAGCTATCAGCCGAACGTCGTCGCCGGCCAGCCGCTGTATCTGTATAACGGCGCGCTGCCTGGTGGACGGGCCATCAACTTCAACGCCTTTTCGTCGGCCCCGGCGGGCATGCAGGGCAACTCCGGCCGCAACATCGCGCGTGGCTTCGGCGCGACTCAGCTCGACCTCGCCGTGCGCCGCGACTTCGTCATCACAGAACGCTTCCGGCTGCAGCTTCGCGCCGAGGGTTTCAACATCCTCAATCACCCGATCTTCGGTTCCATCTACAACCAGTTGTCGGTGGGCGCCGCGCGATTCGGTCTTGCGTATAACACGATGAACACCCAGCTCGGCGGCCTGAACTCGCTCTACCAGATGGGCGGACCCCGCTCTCTTCAGCTCGCCCTGAAGCTCCGTTTCTAGCAGGAGCCCCACCATGCGGCAATGGCTTCGGCGGTACATTGAACGCCCACAGGAGTTATGGCTGCGCAAGGCCATGTTCCAGATCCACCTATGGCTGGGATTGCTACTGGTGGTCTATGTGGTGATGATTGGCGTGAGCGGATCGATTCTCGTGCTGCGGAGCGAGTTTCAGCAGTGGACCGGGCTGAATCCGGTCCTGCCTGCCATCCAGTCCAACGGCCGCCCCGATATCGGCTTTGCGGGAGCGGTGGCAAGCGTTCGCCGGCAGTACCCGAAGGCTCGCATTGGTCTGGTGTATCCGCCGCGGAAGGAAAACCCGGGCTATTTCGCACTGATCTCCAGTGGACGCGACCGGTTGCTGGTGACGGTGCATCCCCATGGCGGCGAGATTCTGCGCGCCGATCCGCCGACGCCCAACTGGCTGACCTGGATCGGCCAGATGCACTACTTCCTGCTGATGGGTCGAACGGGATTTGTGGTGAACGGCATTGCTTCCGCACTGCTGATCGCAATGTCGCTGAGCGGGCTGTTCCTGTGGTGGCCCGGCATCCGGCGCTGGATCACGGCGGTGAGGCTGGACTTCGGTCTGGGCTGGAAGCGAATCAACTGGGACCTGCACAACGTGACAGGTTTCTGGACTCTTGGTATTGTCCTGATCTGGGCGGTTTCCGGGGTGTACCTGGTGTGGCCTCGTGAGTTCACTGCCGTGGTGAACCGTTTCTCCCGCGTATCACTGGAAGGCGCACGGGAAGGCCGGATCCGCGTGGCGGAGAACAAGAAACTGGAAGTTCGCGAGTTGGCGCGCATCGTTGCCGAGGCGCCCGGGCGCATTCCCGGCTCGCATGTGGGCGCCATCAGTTTCCCCACCACCCCAACGGCCCCGCTGCAGCTATACATGGTGCGGAACGGCAGGGAGTCACTGAGCGGCGCGGATTTCGTCTACTACGAGCCGTCGACGGGGGCGCACCTGAAGACCTCTCTGCGAAACGATCCCAAAACGTTCGGCGACTGGATCATCTGGCTGATGCGCCCGCTTCACTTCGGTACGCATTGGGGGATGGCTGTGAAGGTCATCTGGTTTGCGCTGGGCCTGTCGCTGCCATTGCTGGGCATCACCGGGGTGATCATGTACTGGAATCGCTACCTCAGCCGACAATGGAACCGTCTGAAGCGACGCGGAACCAACACTGGTCGCGTCGCCGCAAGCAGACCCTCGGAGCAAAGGTACTGAGCGGGACGCCGGCCGAAGATCGGTCGCGCGGACTGCCAGGCATAGCTTCGAACCGCTCTCCGGCCATGTGCAGGAAGGCTACCGCGCCGGCTTTGCACAGACGATGGCGACCGCGCCGAGGTGAATAGCATGCCTGCTGAACATGCGCCGCATGGAAAGGACTCGGCGACGAGCAGCCGGCCTCCTGAGGAGATTGAAAGCGATGCGCAATACTCCGGCGATGCCCTCGTCGTCCAGCATTCGCTTTGGCTCGAGGAGATGCATCGGAGCCAGAGTTTGCCATTCGAGTTGGAAGCCGGCCTGGCCCAGGAGATGTCGCCACTCTGCGAGAGTCGCGGGCCTCACACCGACATGGATGTTCATGGACATCTCACGCTCAATTACCTTACGCGGCGCTTCATCAATGTTGTCCGGCAACAGAGCAAGCTCGTGGATGCCATAACGGCCCCCTGGCTTCAATATCCGGTAAGCTTCAGCAAGAATCCGGCACTTCTGCTCCGGAGTTTGCATCGACAGCATGGCTTCGCCGTAAACGATGCTTGCCGAATTCGCTGCCAGCTGAGTAGATTCCGCCGACGCGGAGACAATGCGGACATTCGGACTTCCGAGTTCCGTCTGGAGTTGTCGCGCGACCGCCTGATCCCGCTCGACGCCCACATAGCTCCTGGGGCGCTTACTCAGCGTCAGACGAGCCGTTGCGCCGAGACCGGGGGCGAACTCGACTACGTCATCGGAGCTTCCGGTTGCCAGGTGCTCGATGAGTTGCCTTGTCAGTTCCAACCCGCCGGGTCGGAGCACGCGTTTTCCCAGGCTCGCGAGCAGCCAGTGGCCAGGCTGTTTGGTGGCGTCGGCGTGCGCAGCCGGATGCACCGGCGACAAATGCAGGGCTTGTGACGACTCGATCTTCATGTCTTCATTCTGCAACTGATTTGCATCTGGAGGCTGTGACTGAAGTCACGCAATCAGTCCAACAGGGGATGCTCCTCAATTTCCCTGTTGACAACCTACAGGAAAGCGGACGTATACTTTTCCTGTAGGTTACCTAATGAACGATGACCGCACGGACAAAGCAGATGTCCTGCAGGGCACGCTGGTTCTCCTTGTTCTCCGGACGCTGGAGGCACTCGGACCACTGCACGGGTACGGCATCGCGCGCCGGATCGAGCAGATCAGCAAGGACGTACTGCAACTCAACCAGGGCACTCTGTATCCGGCTCTGTTGAACATGGAGCAGGAGGGATGGATCTCCTCCCAGTGGGGGGCGTCGGAGAAGAACCGTAAGGCGAAGTTCTACTCCATAACCGCTGCCGGGCGGAGACGGCTCGCCAAGGAAACCGAAGATTGGCGTCGCATGTCGTCGACGATTGAGCGCTTCCTTGGGTTTGACCCGGGGGACATAGCGGAGGAGCGCGGATGAGTTGGGCCACCGTGGTTGCCGCCCGGCTGCGTGGACTGTTTGCACACAGACGCCTGGACCGCGAGTTGGACGAGGAAGTTCGATTCCACCTGGAGATGCAGATTGAGGACAACCTCCAGGCCGGCATGAATCCAGCCGAGGCGCGATATGCGGCGCTGCGCAGCTTCGGAGGCCTGGAGCCCATGAAGGAAACGTACCGTGAACGAAGAGCGTTCGCCCTGGTCGAGACGACGGCGCAGGACTTACGTTACGCGGCGCGGACTCTCCGAAAGAGTCCTGGATTCACGCTGACCGCGGTAGCGGTGCTGGCGCTGGCGATTGGCGCCAGTACGGCCATGTTCAGCGTCCTGAATACCGTGCTACTGCGGCCCCTTCCTTACCATTCGCCGGAACAGTTGGCGATGTTGTGGACCGAGGATCCCACCCAGAACCTTCGCGAGGGCCGATCGGCACTTCGGGATGTCGAACAGTGGCGAAGTCAAAGTCGGAGCTTCGCGGATATGGCCACCCTGGATACCGTATCCACGATTCTGACCGGAGCCGACGGCACGGAGCAGATCGTCGGCGCGAGCATCTCCCCCAACCTGCTTCTACTCCTGGGTGTCCGACCCGTCCTGGGGCGCAACTTTTCGACCGAAGAAGCCGAGCAGCGGCAACCTCTGGTCCTGATCAGTCACCGCTTCTGGCAAGCGCGATTCGGAGGCTCGCGCGGTGCACTCGGCGCCACCCTTATGCTCAATGGCCTTCCTTGCCAGATCATCGGCATCCTCCCCGCGGATTTCCAAATCGCAAGGCTGGATGCGGACGTGTGGGCGCCGCACACCAGCCGTCCGAGCGCGCGCGGCGCGGAGACGTGGTTCGTCGTTGGACGGCTTCGACCGGCCGTGACGTTTGACCAAGCCCAAGCGGAGATGACCGCAATCGCCCGCCACCTCAGCGATCAACTGCCGGCGGCCGAAAGGAACCGGGGTATCACTGTCGTCCCCTTGAGTCTTTCCATGGTTGGACCCCAATCGCGATTGGCCTTGTGGATGCTCGGCGGCACCGTGTTTTGCGTCTTCCTCATTGCCGCCGCCAACGTCACCAGCCTCTCCCTGGCGCGCAGCGCCGCTCGCGGGCGCGAGATGGCCGTTCGCGCCGCGCTGGGCGCGAGCGCTGGACGAATCATGCGGCAACTGCTGACCGAAGGCATTCTGCTCGCCGCCGTCTCCGGGCTGTTTGGCTCACTGCTCGCCGTAGCAGGCATTCGCCTCATCCGCGCCTTTGGCCCTGACAACCTGGCACGTCTCAATGAGATCAGCCTCGATCTCCGCGTCCTCGGCTGTGCCTTGGCCATCTCCGTCCTCGCGGGCACTCTGGTGGGCCTGGCGCCCGCAATGACGACGCTGCGCCGCGACCTGCGTCCCTCCGGCGAGGAGGGTGGCCGAAGCGTCTCGGGTGGAACGGCCACGCGTCGAATCCGTCGCGCGCTGGTGGTGGCGGACTTTGCGCTCGCGATCGTCCTGCTCGCCGGTGCCGGGTTGCTCGTCCGAAGCTGGTGGTATGTGAACAGCATTGATCCTGGATTCAGGCCGGAGCGGGTCCTTGTGATGGAGCTCTCCGCCCCGCCGGCCTTCCACGTTCCCGCGCAACGGGCCGACCTGAACCGCCGCGTGCTCGAGGCGATTCAAGCAGTTCCCGGCGTGGAGAGCGCCGGCATCATCGGCGATCTGTTCATTGCCAACAGCAGGGAGCAGGTCGTCACTGTCGAGCGGGCTGACGGAACGGCGTCCGAGCGCCTGCGGTTCACGAGCGACGAGGTCAGCGCGGATTTCTTCAAAACCATCGGGACGCCACTTCTGCGGGGCCGCTTCTTCTCGATCGGGGATGGGCCGGATGCTCCGCCGGTCGCGATCATCAACGACGCCATGGCCCGGCGTTCGTGGCCGGAGCACGATCCGGTGGGCCGAAGGTTCAAGCTGGGCCCGCGGGCTTCCGGCCTCCCCTGGTACACGGTCGTGGGCGTCGTGGCCGACATGCGGCGGCAGGGGTTGGAGCGCGAGCCGTTCCCACAGGTATTCGTCTCGCTCGCACAGAGCCCTCCTCCGCGCAACGTGGATCTTTTCATCCGAACCTCATCGTCCGATCCGCTGACCATGGCCGGAGCACTTCGGGCAGCCGTCAGTCGCGTGGAGAAGAATGCGCCGGTCTCTGGAGTGGCGTCGTTGGAACAGCAGCTCGGGACGTACCTCGCCCAGCGTCGCTTTCAGACCTCGCTGCTGACCGGCTTCTCCATCGCGGCGCTGCTGATGGCCGCCGTCGGGATCTACGGGCTTATCCAGTACTCCATCGCGACGCGCACGCAGGAGATCGGAATCCGCATGGCTGTGGGCGCGCAGGCCGGGGCAATCTTCCGCATGATCCTTGGAGAGGGACTGAAGCTGAGCCTGACCGGATTGATGTTCGGCCTGCTGGGCGCAGTGTGGCTGGGGCAGGCGGGCTCCAGTCTGCTGTTCGGTGTTACCTCGACGGATCCATTGACCTTTGTTGTGATGTCGTTATTGCTGATCGCGGTCGCCGTCGCGGCCTGCTGCTTCCCCGCGCGAAGCGCAATGAAGATTGAACCGATTGTGGCGTTGCGGCAGGGGTGACCTGAGGGTCGGCCCAACGGATCTGGTGTCCGGTCGCGCGGAGGGGTTGGGTTCCGGAGGGACGTGGCGTAGCGGATACTCGGCTGTGTTCGCGCGATGGCGTCCGAGCTCTGGAGCGGAGATCACTCCGCCACATCGCAAATGAGATCGATGGCCGGAGCGCCGAACTGGCTTCGGCGCTCCGTTCGCTCACCCTCAGTGGTGGCCGTTGCCTCCGTCGTCGTCATCGTTGTCGTCACCATCGTCATCATGGTCGCCGCCGTTCTTCTTGACGGCCGCGATGCTGCCGAAGAGGCCGTGAGCCTCGTCCTGAATGCCCGCCGTGAAGAAGAGCAGATTCGTCGCGCCGGCATTGGCGCCATTGCCGAATCGCAGTCCCCAAAGTCCGTCAATGGCGATTGGCTTGCCATGATCGCCGCGCAGCAGTCCCTTGAATGCGCCGTCCTTCGGGTCAAACGCCGCAATTTTGCCGCTGCCGAACATCCCCACCAATACGAGATTGCTGAACTTGCCGAAGTCCGCCGGCGCCATCGCCAAGCCCCAGGGCGCATTGAGGAAAGGCACATGCCGGAGTCTCATCAGGAGTTTGCCCGACGGGTCAAACACCGTCACATAGCCGAGTCCCTTACCCGCGACTTCGTCCTCTTTGTCCGCGTCCTGCTTCGCAAAGGCGACGTAGAGCTTGCCGTCGAGATTGGCGATGTTGAATGGTGCAAAGCCTTCCGGCATCTCGGGATCCACGAACGATCCCACATCCAGAGTTACCGGGTTGAAGTTGGTATCGAACACCTCCACGGTGCCGCCGTGGAAATTGGCGGCATAGAGATAGTTCGCTCCGCCCTTTTGCGCGATGGCCAGGCCTTTGTAGATGGCGCCCGTGGTCGTTTTTGCCTTCACCACGGCGGTAGTGGGCGCCGCGGCGGAGTTCCATCCGGAAATCGTCCCGTCTTCGGTTGCGAAGATGAAGGCGGCCGGCTGCCCCGGATTCACTGCAAAATCGGGCGTTCCATTGAATACGATGCCGGTTGGCACGCCAGTTCCCGTGGAGGCCGAAGGCACGGTCACTACCAATCCCAGGGTCGTGCCGGCTCCGTTATAGAGAGTGGACAGGCCGGTCCCGTTGTCGGCGACCCACCAGGGTCCCGCGGGTCCTCGATCCAGACCCCACGGATTGACCAGCCTCACGTCTGTACCGGCAGCAGTGCCGGCAATATCCGAAACCAGGTTGGTTACGACATACTTGGAAGCTCCTTTTGAGTCCTCCGGAAGTGCGGCAGGCGATGCAAACACCATCAGCACCAGGGCCGCGGGAATACACGCAGGGTGACTACTGGAACGCAAAGACAACATTGCTGTGGGCTCCTTTCCCCGTTTTCTAGTTTGATGAGACACCCATCAGCCTGACCGGAGAACACGCTCTTTGGATCGCGCACATCTGGCGAACAATCGATCAGCGCTTGACGGAGACGCGCCTCCTCGTGGCGACGCGCAGGCTACCATCTGGTGGTTGTCGCATTGCACGATTGTGCACGTTTGTATAAGATAATGCATGATGTCTGGTGTAGATCAACCCCGCATGACGGACTCGGGCTCTGACGCCCAGGTCCGGAAGGTGCTCGCCCGGGCCCGGACGGCCACCCGCCTGACCTTCCTGGTTGCGGGCATAGCGATGGCCGCGTGGGCGCCCATGGTGCCCTACGCCAAAGCGCGATTGGGTCTGGATGAGGCAACGCTCGGCCTGGTGCTGCTGGCCTTGGGGGCGGGATCGGCTGTTTCCATGCCGCTGGTGGGCCTCCTGGCACATCACTGGGGCTACCGGCGCGTGATCGTGGGGGCGAGCCTGCTGGCCTCGCTGGCATTGCCGCTGCTCACCTGGGTACCCGGTGTCGCCGGGCTGACCGCCACGCTGTTTGGCTACGGGTTCCTGCTGGGGACGATGGACGTGGCCATGAACTCGCACGCGGTGGAGGTGGAGCGGCGCGACGGGCGAGCGTTGATGTCGGGCTTCCATGGGTTGTTCAGCGTGGGCGGCCTGGTTGGCTCAGGCGGGTTGAGCGCACTGCTGTCCTTTGGGCTGCCGCTGCCGGCCGCGGCGACGGTGATTGCCGTGGTTCTGGCGGTGGTCGTAATGAGCCAGCGAACAAACCTGCTGCCCGCGCAGGCGAGTACCGACTCCTCGCTGTCTGCCCGGTTGCACCTGCCCGACCGGTTGCTGATGTTGCTGGGGCTGTTGTGCTTCGTCAGCTTCCTGGCCGAAGGGGCGCTGCTGGATTGGAGCGCGGTGTTCCTGCGCGATGTGCGCGCGGTGGCGCCGTCGCTGGCCGGATTGGGGTATAGCTCCTTTTCAGTGGCGATGGCCGTGGGGCGGCTCGCCGGAGACGCGGCCATTATGCGGTTGGGCGCCGTGCTCGCGGTTCGTGTTGGCGCGGCCGTTGCCGCGGCGGGCCTGTTACTGGCCGCTCTTGTGCCGACTGTCAGCGCCAGTCTCATCGGATTCGCTCTCGTCGGCCTGGGCGCCGCTAATATCGTGCCGGTGATGTTCAGCGCCGCAGGCCGTCTGCCGGGGCGTGTGCCGTCCATGTCGCTCGCTACCGTGACCGCGCTGGGCTATGCCGGGATGCTCACAGGACCGGCGCTGATCGGCTTTGTCGCCCACGCCAGCAGCCTGTCGCTAGCTCTGTCCCTGGTCGCCGCCCTGCTGCTTTGCGTGAGTGCGGCCGCACGCATCGTCCGGCCCAATGAAGGAGAAGTACGATGATCGATACCGTCATCTTCGATCTCGGCGGCGTGTTGATTGACTGGAATCCACGCTACCTCTACCGCAAGTTAATTGACGACGAGCAGGCCATGGAGCGGTTCCTTGCTGAGGTCTGTACATCGGAGTGGAACGAGCAGCAGGACGCCGGACGGCCCTGGCACGAGGCAACCGCTCTGCTGCGGGCCCAGCATCCCGATCAGGCACCACTCATCGATGCGTACTGGCTGCGTTGGGACGAGATGCTGGGCGGCTCCAACGACGGCACGGTGGCATTGGTGCAGGCTCTCAAGACACGCGGTTACCGGCTGTACGCCCTCACCAACTGGTCGCACGAGACCTTTCCGGTGGCGCGGCGGCGATTTCCTTTCCTTCAGTGGTTTGACGGGATCGTTGTGTCAGGGGACGAGCGGCTGGTCAAGCCGGACGCGGCGATCTATCGGCTCCTGCTGGAGCGCTATGCAGTCAATCCCCGAGGCGCTCTCTACATCGACGATTCGTCCAGGAATGTAGCGGCCGCCGAAGCTTTGGGCCTGCATGGCTGGCATTTTCACGACGCCGAGGGACTGCGCGCGCATCTGGCGGCGTTGGGTCTGCTCGACGGGTCCGCCATGGCAGAGGGTGAAGCCCGTGTCTAGACGATCCAGGCTGGCGGGGCCGGCGCAAGTGGGTGCGCTGCCGGATGAGCGCCAACGGCTGATTCTGGAACACCTACGCACACATGGACGGGTGATCGCGGCGGACTTCGCGGCGGCGTTTGCCATCTCCGAAGACTCGATCCGCCGGGACCTGAGGGAGCTTGCGGCGCAGGGCCTCTGCCAGCGCGTGTACGGCGGCGCTCTGCCGCTGGCCGCCAGCACGCCGCTCAAGCAACGACGGGAGGAGCATGCCGGCCGTAAGCTGGCCCTGGCGCGCGCGGCGGCGTCCCTGGTGCGCGCAGGCCAGGTACTGCTCATTGACGCGGGTTCCACCAACAGCGCCCTTGCCTCGGCGTTGCCAGAGGGGCTCGGACTCACTGTGATTACCAACGCTCCGGATATCGCGCAGCGGCTGATGGAGCGCGAGGGCTTTGCCATCCTGTTGATCGGTGGCCGCATCGATATTCACATTGGGGCGACCGTAGGCGCGCAGGCACTGCAGGAGGTGGCGCGTGTGCGGGCCGACTTGTGCTTTCCGGGGGCGTGCGCGGTCGATCCCACTCACGGCCTATGGGGCCTGGACAGCGAGGAGTCGCGACTCAAGCGAGCGATGATCGAGGTCAGCACACAGACCGTCATTCTGGCGACCGACGATAAGTTGTCTGGAGCGGGAACGCATCGCGTGGCGGGTATTGAGCAGGTGCATCACCTGGTGGTGGAGGCCTCGGCGCCACGGCCGTTGTGCGCGGCGTTCAAACGGCGGGGGGTTAAGGTGTTGCGGGCCGATCCGGCGTGAGTGGGTTTCTGCGTGAGTGTGGCGGGGGCCGGACATCGAGCAATTCGAGGTGTCGTCCTTGTGTCGGTCAGATCCGACGACTCCTTGCTTTGCGGGGCAGCCCCATCCTACGGATTGGGGGAATCCGCAGTGGGTTATGGGAATCCCTGGTGCGTTACCGTGGTCCCTGGTATTTGGTTGGTCCTCGCCCCCGCATTCCCTCTCAGTCGCTAGTGCAGCAAAATGCTGCCGGTCAGCGTGAGCAGGACAGCGGTGGTGATCAGCACATAAACCCGGTCCCGCTCCAGCACGAAGCCGAAGATGGAGAATGCGACTCGCAGGATCGGGGTGAGGAGCAGGCAGAGGATGCCCAATTGAGCGATGGCCAGGCCACGGGCATGAGGATCCTCAGCCTGCGACGTGAGGGCGAGGCGGAGCACTTCCGACGGGGAGGCGAACGGGGTGGCCGCACCGTGGAAAGTCCCAAAGGCCACCACGGGCGGAGAGGAGAGCAGGTAGAGGGCTCCGCCGATCAAACCGATGGAGGCGGCCACCAGGACACCACCGCGCAACGTGGCGGAGATCAGGTGCTGCAGCTTTTCGTCGGTGGGGGGCATGGGTTCAGATCCTTCCAGAGAGGGCGCTACGAATCATCTCGATGGCGATTACGGCGACGACGACCGCGAAGATCCTGCGCAACGTCAGAACAGGCAGACGAGGCAGCAAACGGGCACCGAGCAGCGAGCCGCTGAGGACGCCAAGCATCACTGGCAAGGCAATGACCGGCTGGATATAGCCACGCTTCAAGTAGATGGCCGCGCTGGCGACCGCGGTGACGCCGATCATGAAGCTACTGGTGGCGGTGGAGACCTTGAAGGGAATCCCCATGACGCGATCCATGGCGATCACCTTTAATGCGCCGGAGCCGATACCCAGCAACCCCGAAAGCGTCCCAGCCACATACATCAGCGCGAATCCGGCTTTGGCGCGGCCCACCTGGTAGGGGACTGAGCCCTCAATGGCGTGGTAAATGCCCCCCAGGCGCAGCCGGGCCGAAAAAGGATCGATCGCTGCGGCATGGGCGGTTTCCTTCCGGACCTGGACGACCTGCCAGGCAGAGTGAAGCAGTACAGCTCCGAAGAGGAGCGCAAGAGCATGTGTCGGAGTTTTGCCCGCCAGAAGAGCTCCGGAGATAGCGCCGACCGTCGTGGCGATCTCCAGGAACATCGCGATGCGAATGTTGGAGAGGCCGTCCCGGACGTAGGCGGCCGCGGCTCCGGAGGACGTGGCGATAACCGAGACGAGGCTGGCACCGATGGCGTAGCGGAGGTCGACTCCTAGCAGGAGGGTGAGCGCCGGCGTGACGACGATGCCGCCGCCGAGGCCCGTCAGGGCTCCGATGAGGCCGGCCGAGATGGAGACGAGAAAGACCGTCAGAGTGAACTCAAGAGCGGGCATGTTTGGGAGGGCCTTCCGCCCTCTAGTTCCAGTAGAGGTCCGCGCTCTGTATTTTGTCCAATCGTATGATGAACACTCTGTGATAGAAATCTTCGATTACTGAGCGGACCCACGCGAGCCGCCGTGGGCCCGGGCCAGTGCGACAAAGGAGCGAACCAGTGCGGAGGGCTCGCCGGCGCGCGTGGCGACGCCGATCTCCGACACGCCCAGCGAGGCGGGCAGCGGACGGACGACCACGTTGTGAGTTCGGGCGGAGACGACCGAGCGCGGGACGATGGCCACGCCGACACCGACGGCGGTGAGGGCGATGGCCGTATACATCTCGCTGGTCTCCTGAACGATGTGGGGGCTGAATCCGGCCTGGGCGCACATCCGCATCGTGGAGTCGAAGAAGCCAGGCGCCCATTCGCGGCCGTAGGAGACGAAAGGCTCGTCGCGAAGACTCGCCAGAGAGAAGCGGCGCTGGGCAGCGAGAGGATGGCCCGGTGGCAGGATAGCGGCGAAGGGTTCACGGTGAATGACGGTGATCTTGAGTTGAGGGTGCGAGGTCGGCAGGCGGACGAAGCCGATATCCAGCGATTGATCGAGCAGCCCTTGCACCTGGTTCACGGTGCGGAGGTTCGCAAGATCGAGGCGGACCCCGGGGTGGCGCTGGCGAAAGTCGACGACGATCTGCGGGACCACCTCGAGCGCGGCGGAGAAGACAAAGGCGATGCGGAGGCGGCCGATCTCTCCGTGGGCGGCCTTGCGGGCGCGATCGCCGGCAGCCTGGGCGCGGGCGAGCAGGTCGCGCGCTTCGGCAAGGAATGTGGAGCCCGCGTCGGTCAACCGGACGACACGGCGATTCCGTTCCAGCAGGCGAACGCCGAGATCCTCTTCGAGTTGGCGAATCTGGGCAGAGAGCGCGGGTTGAGAGAGGTGAAGCGCCTCAGCGGCACGCACAAAGCTGAGCCGTTCCGCGACAGCGACAAAGGAAGCGATCTGTTTGAGTTCCATGCGCGAGAGGATCACGCCCAGAATGCAACAGATGGGGGCAGCCGGCAACGCGGTTCGCCGCTGCGCGAGTTGAAACCACAAAGACTCATGTGAATTTTCTCTTGACTTGTATTAGAACACTAGTACACTAACTTACTAGATGAGCAAGTCAGAGCCATTCCGGTTTCGATTGGACAACGCCACCGGCGTTCCGGTCTATCGACAACTGATTGACCAGGTTCAACTGGCCATCGCCTCCGGAACTCTGCTGGGGGGCGACCAGCTTCCGACAGTGCGCCAGGTCGCCGTGGACCTGGCCATTAATCCCAACACGGTGATGCGCGCTTACCGCGAACTCGAAATCCGCGGCACGCTCTCGACGCAGCAGGGTTTGGGCACCTTCGTCTCGCTCAATCGAGTCGAGAGGGACCAGGTGCAACACGAAACGAGGCTGAGCCGGTTGGCCGCCGAGTGTGCGGCGCGGGCCGGATCAGAGGGCTTCAGCGTTCGCGAACTGATCGGGCGACTCACCGAGCTGCTGCCCGACAACGAGCCTGAAACTTAACAGGCTCAGGAGGATAGAGAGATGTTCGGCAGATGCGCCGTGTGGTTGGCGGCGTGGATGGTCATCGCCATCGGTGTTATGGACTTGGTCCAGGCTCGCCGTGTGATCTTCGAGCTCGCCAGCGAGCAGTTACTCGAAATGTCGGTCAGGCAGGTAGCAAGGAGATAGAAGTATATGTTTCCCAAGGGAATTTCGTTCAGCTCCAGCGGCTCGAGCGTGGTGCGTGCACAGCCCGTCAGCACGATCGGCGTGGCCGTGTTAGTCATTTGCATCCTTCTGGGGGTGGGTCTCTCCGCCGCCCTGAAGTCGGCCGTACCCATGCCCGTATTTGCGCTGATCGGCGTCTATTTCCTCCTCGCCATCAAGGTGGCGCAGCAATGGGAACGCGTCGCGGTCCTGCGACTGGGCAAGTACCAGGGCCTGAAAGGTCCGGGCATCTTCACCATCGTCCCCATCATCGACCAGCTTAGCGATTTCATCGATCAGCGCATCCGGGTGACGGATGTGAAGGCCGAGTCGTCGTTGACACGGGACGCCGTGCCGGTGTTCGTTGACGCCATCGTGTTCTGGGTGGTGTGGAATGCCGAAAAGTCCATTCTGGAAGTGGAAAACTTCTTTAGCGCCATTACTTTGAGCGCCCAGACCGCGCTGCGCGAATCGATTGGCCGCCACATGCTCACGGAGATGCTCACCGATCGTGAAGTACTGGGCAAGGAACTGCAGCGCATCCTCGACGAGAAGACCAATCCCTGGGGCGTCACGGTGCAGAGCGTAGAGATTCGAGACGTCCAGATCCCGCAGGAGTTGCAGGATGCCATGTCACGGGAAGCGCAAGCCCAGCGCGAGCGCCATGCCCGCATCATCCTGGGTACGGCGGAGACCGAGATCTCAGAGAAGTTCGCCCAGGCGGCGGAGCTCTACCGGGACAACCCCATTGCTCTCCACCTGCGCGCCATGAACATGCTGTACGAAGCCATCAAGGAGAAGGGCTCGATGGTGATTGTCCCGTCCTCAGCTGTGGAAACCATGGGCCTCGGAGGCATGATGGGCACCACGGCGCTGTCGAAGATCACCGGCGAACAGGCTCCGCCCAAGTAACCCGTTCGACATCCTTCCTCGCGGTCGCCAGCACGCGCCGCCCGGCGCGGACCCAAAGTCCCGCCGTGCGGCGTTCTTTTTGCACCCTGTTGATTGCCACGGCCAAGGCCCCTGCGGGATAGTGGAAGGAAGCCTGGAGGCAGCGATGGCGGATGGCGGAAAGACTTCTCTATCTCACAGAACTGCTTGGGCTGAAGGTCTATGATCTGAAGCGCCGAGTGCTGGGACGAGTGCGCGATGCCGCGCTAGTGCCCGTGGTGCATCCGATCCGCATTGAACGGATTCTGCTGAGCGGTGGCGGCGGCTATACCTGGGTGTCGGTCCGCTACGACCAGGTCGAATCCATCACCCTGGACGGCATCTTCCTCAGCGACGAACACCTCATCCCCTACCACGAGGACGAGTACGTCCTCCGCCTGGTCCGGGACCTGCTCGACCAGCAGATCATTGATGCCCAGGGCCGCAAGGTGGTGCGTGTCACGGACATCACCTTCGACATCCGGCGGGAGGCGCAACGCGATGTTCTCCACGTCCTGGAAGTCGACATCGGGATCCGCAGTGTCTTCCGCCGACTGGTCCAGGGCGTGCTGCCACGCCGCGCCGTGCGCCAACTACAGCACTACATCCCTGTGAATTCCATCCGTTGGGAGCTCTGCAACATCCTGGAGCCCGACCCCCAGCGGCGCCTCCGGCTCAACATTGACCTCACGCTTCTCGAAGAGATGCACCCGGCCGACCTGGCCGACATCGTGGAGGACCTCAGCCCCGAGGACCGCGAGGCGATCTTTGAGGCCATCGACACGGAAACCGCCGCCGATGCCCTCTCTGAGATGGAGCCCGATATCCAGGCCCAGATCATCGAGTCCCTCGAGACCGAAAAGGCGGCCGATATTCTGGAAGAGATGGACCCGGACGAGGCGGCCGACGTCCTGGCCGAACTGGAACGGGAGACCTCCGAAGAGATCCTCGAGGAGATGGAAGGCGAGCCCAAAGCGGACGTGGAGGAATTGCTGGAATACGACGAAGACACGGCCGGCGGCATGATGAACACCGCTTTCGTCGCCATCCACGAGGACGCCACGGTCTCCGATGCGCTGGATGCTCTGCGCCATAACCAGGAACTGGCGGACACCCTGAACACTCTATTTCTCACCGATCTGGACGAACGGCTCAAGGCCGCGCTGCCGGTGGCTCGTGTCTTTCTGGCCCGGCCAACACGCAAGCTGAGTGAGCTTGTGCAGGACGACGTGATCAAAGTGCCGGTTGGTGAAAAATCCGACCGGGTGGTCGAGCTCTTCGATAAATACAACCTGCTGACTCTGCCCGTGGTGGATGAAGAAGGACGCATGGCCGGCGTGGTGACGGCCGATGACATCATCTCGGTGCTGAGGCAGCGTTGATGCAGTTGCTCAAGCGGCTGAAATACCACATCCTGATCTTCTTCTCGGTCATCGGCCCGGGCTTTGTCACGGCCATGGTCGACAACGACGCGGGCGGCATCTTCACCTACTCCCAGGCCGGCGCCAAGTATGGCTACCTGCCGCTGTGGACCTTGGCACCCATCACCATCCTGTTGGTCGTGACACAGGAGATGGGTTCGCGCATGGGCGCGGTCACCGGCAAGGGCCTGTCCGATCTCATACGGGAAGAGTTCGGCCTGCGGACCACGTTCTTCCTCATGGCCGTGCTGGTGCTCGCCAACCTTACGAACGTGATGGCCAACTTCGCAGGCGTCGCCAGCGCGTTGGAGTTGTTCCATATCAGCCGCTACATATCCGTCCCACTCGCGGCGCTGGGCGTGTGGCTGCTCATTGTCAAGGGCACTTATGACCGGGTGGAGAAGGTCTTCCTCTTCGCCACGGCCCTGTACGTCTGCTACATCGTCTCCGGAATCCTCGTTAAGCCCGATTGGAAAGAGGCGGCCATCAACAGCGTCAAGCCCGTCCTGATGCTGGATGAAGGCTACCTGACCATGCTCATCGGCATGGTGGGGACCTCGGTCGCGCCGTGGATGCAGTTCTACCTCCAGGCCGCTGTCGTCGAGAAGGGCATCAGCGCCAAGGATTACGCGGAAAGCCGCATTGAGGTTGTGGTGGGTTGTATCGCGATGTCCGTCATCGCGTTCTTCATCATCGTGGCCTGCGCCGGCGCCATCCATTCCGTCCGCCCACGCGACATCACCGACGCCACCGATGCCGCCAAGGGCCTTGCACCGTTTGGCCCTTACGCCGTTCTCCTGTTCTGCGCCGGCCTCTTCAACGCTTCGCTGTTCGCCGCCTGCATTCTTCCGCTCTCCACGGCGTACACGGTCTGCGAGGGCATGGGCTTCGAATCGGGCGTCAACAAGCGATTCAACGAGGCGCCCATCTTCTATTGGCTCTTCACTCTGCTCATCGTCATCGGCGGCGGCGTCATCCTGCTGCCCAACTTCCCGCTGGTCAAGATGATCCTCCTCAGCCAGGTGCTGAATGGGGCATTACTGCCGTTCGTCCTCATCTTCATGATCCTGCTGATCAACAAAGAGCGGCTCATGAAGAAATGGAAGAACAGCACCATGTACAACGTGGTGGGCTGGCTGTCGGTGATTCTGATCATCGGCCTCACCTGCGCCTTGGTGCTGCTGACGATCCGGGATATGATGGCAGGCCAGTAGCCTGGTCCACCGCCCCAACAACCTCATGCCGGCCAAAACCATCGATGAAGTCCTCGCCCGGCTCGACGCCATTCTGCAATCACCGGAGGCCTCTAGCTCCTACCTGGGCTACTTCCCCGCCCTCTACCGCAAGGTCACAGCACAGGTAAAAGTGGGCATTGCCAACGGCCGTTTTGACGACGGCCCCCGCATGGAGCGCCTGGACGTCGCCTTCGCCAACCGCTACCTGGATGCCTATGAAGACTGGCGGAATGATCGCCCTGTCACCGGGTCGTGGCGGGCCGCTTTCGAGGCTGGCGAGTGTTGGGCGCCCGTGATCCTCCAGCACCTGCTGGCCGGCATGAATGCCCACATCAACCTGGACCTTGGCATCGCGGCGGCCGAAGTCTGCCCGGCCGCGGAACTCGAATCACTGCACCACGACTTCAACGAGATCAACGCGATTCTCTTTTCCATGGTCCAGGAGGTGACGGACTGCATTGGCAGCGTCTCGCCCTGGATCTGGATTCTGGACAAGGTCGGCGGCCGCACGGACGACCGGCTGATCGAGTTCTCCATCTGGAAAGCCCGCGCACTGGCCTGGGAGAATGCAACGGGACTGGTCCGGCTCGACGCGGATGGACTTGCCCGCCGGATCGCGGAAATCGACACATTCGTCGAGAACCTGGGCCGGTTCATGCTGAAACCCGGCCCGCTGATGCGTCTCGCTCTGTTTGTGATCCGCCTGCGCGAGCCGAACGACCCGCGCAAGGTGCTCGCCGCGTTCTGCTGAGCTTAACTCCTGGTTCCAGAAGTTCGCGCAGGTATCGGCGGTAGCTCTCAGCGATCAGCAATCAGCCCACACCGGTGTAGCTGACGGCTGGAAGCTGATTGCTGACGGCTATGTCGCTAACCCTTCTTCCGTTCCAGCAGATACACACAATTCTCGAGGCGCGACTGCCCGCCGCCGTCGTTCACTGCATACTGGAACGACGCCATATAGCCGTCGCGACGGATCCGGCCGTTCCACAACGACCCGCCCGCGTGCACGCCATCCTTACGCAACGCATAGAAGTTGATGTCGAACTGATCCAGCTTCTTTGCGTCGTTCTTGTAGTTCTTCGCGATCCGCTTCAGCGCGTCCAGACACGCGTCCTTCGGCTCCATGCCGTGCCGCATGTTCTCGACAATCGTATGTGCGCCGGCAATGCGGATGTTCTCCTCACCGCGCCCGGTGGAGCCGGCCGCGCCCACCTCCTGGTCGACGAAGCAACCGGCTCCGACGATTGGCGAATCCCCGATACGCCCAGGAATCTTCCACGCCAGACCGCTGGTGGTCGTCGTGCCCGACATCTCGCCCTTCGTATTCAGCGCCAGACAGTTGATGGTGCCCGTCGGCGGATGCTTGGCCATCCACATCGCCCATTGGATGTCATCGTCCGTCGCTTCCGGGAATGCTCGCCGCAGCCGCGCCGTCGGCTTCGCATCCGGAGCATCCAACCCGTCGGTCCAGTTGTTGTGGTTGTCGGCGTCCCGCAGCGACTGCTTCCAGGCCATCCACGCCAGCCGGGCCTTCTCGGTCAGCATATTGATCTCTGGCATGCCCCAGGCTTTGGCAAAGCGGGTGGCGCCCTCGCCGGCGAGCATCACGTGATCGGTGTTTTCCATCACCAACTTGGCCAGCCGTGCGGCGTTCTTGATGTTGCGCAAGCCAGCTACGGATCCGGCGCGTCCGGTGGGTCCGTGCATCACGCATGCGTCCAGTTCCACGACACCTTCCTCGTTGGGCAGCCCGCCGTAGCCCACGCTCGTGTCGTTCGGGTCGTCTTCCACGATAGTGACGCCTTGCACCACCGCTTCCAGCGTGTCGCCGCCTCTCTGGATCACCGCAATGGCCCGCTCGCAGGCCAGCCGGCCATTGGCGCTGGAGATGACTATGTTCTTCGGCGCACCCTGCATCGCCTGCGCCGCCATGGGTAGAGCGGCACTCGACAACAACCAATCCCGTCTCCGCATCGGAAGACCCCCTCTCGCGTTCGCTACACTGAAACTTTATGAAATGGTGGTTGCTCGCGTTCATCACGCTAGCCTCCTTATTCTTGTGCGTGGCGCAGGACCAGCGCAAGCAGAAGGGAGCACTCCTCAATGTCGTTGAGTTCAAGGCCGCGCGCCGCGAGGATACGATTCTGCTCGACGGCAAGTTCAAGAACGACGGCGAGAACGCGATCAGGAATGCAGTGCTCGTCATCCACTTCATGGGTCCGGGCAAGCAGGTAGTCGCCACCCGCAAGGCCGATCTCGATGCGACCGACATCGAGCCCGGCGAGGAAACAGAGATCAGCCTGGAGACCCCGTTCCCGGCGCGCGCCATCTCTATTCGACTCGAATGCCAGACCCGGCTGGAGCGCTGGATCGAACTAACCAGGAATGGACCGTTCCCCATCGAATGAGGAACGTCGGAAAGAAACACCTATGAAAGAAATCATCACCCCGGGCGGCGCCCTGGAAGGCAGGGTCATCCTGCCCGGCGACAAGTCCATTTCGCACCGCTATGGCATGTTGGCCGCGGTGGCTGAAGGCACGTCCGTCATTCACAACTACTCCTCCGGAGCCGACTGCCACTCCACGCTTGGCTGCGTACGCTCCCTCGGCATAGAGGTCGAGATCGACGGACGCGAGGTCAAGGTCCACGGGCGCGGCCTGCATGGCTGGCAGGCGCCGTCTACCGACCTGGATGCGGGCAACTCGGGCTCCACCATTCGCATGATCTCGGGTCTACTGGCCGGTCAACCGTTCACCAGCCGTCTCATCGGGGACGCCAGCTTGTCGCAGCGCCCGATGCAGCGCATCATGGGTCCGCTGACTCAAATGGGCGCCACGCTGACGGCCCGCGACGGCAAGTTCCCGCCGCTGGAGATCCAGGGCGCCGCGCTGAAGCCCATCGACTACACTCTGCCTGTCGCCAGCGCACAGGTGAAAAGCTGCGTTCTGCTTGCCGGCCTGACGGCGAATGGCGAGACCACGGTTCATGAGCCGGCCACCACGCGCGACCACACCGAAGTGGCACTGCGCGAGTTCGGCGTCGATCTGGAGACCGGCCGGGGTTGGGCCCGTGTGAAAGGCCCCGCACGCCTGGAAGCCCGCGACCTCACCGTCCCCGGCGATCTCTCCTCCGCCGCCTTCTTCCTGGTGGCCGGAGCCATCGTCCCCGGCTCGAAACTCGTCCTCCAGGACGTCGGCCTCAACCCCACCCGCGCCACTCTCATCGAGTTCCTTGCCTCCACCGGCGTTGATGTGAAGATCCTCGAAATGCGCATGAGCAACGGCGAGCCGCGCGGCGACCTGCTGGTGCGGGGCTCCAAGCTGAAAGGCGGCGTGATCGAGAAGCACTGGGCGGCCGCGTTGATCGACGAGATCCCCGTCCTGGCCGTGCTGGGCGCCGTCAGCGCCGATGGCCTCACTGTCCGCGACGCCGCCGAACTGCGCATCAAGGAGTCGGACCGCATCGAGACCGTCGCCACCAACCTGCGCAAGATGGGCGTCACCATCGAAACCACGCCTGACGGCTTTCACATCCCCGGCGGTCAGTCGTTCCACTCGGCCGAAGTCGAGAGCTATCACGACCACCGCATCGCCATGGCCTTCGCCATCGCAGCCCTGCGTTCCGACGGGCCCGTAACGATCAATGGATCGGAAGCCGCATCGGTGAGTTTCCCGGAATTCTGGAGTACACTGCGAGGGATCATTTCCTGATGCGCGCTGGCGAGACCCCGGCAGTGGACGATCCCAATCCGAGTAGCGACCTGACTCTGGCCGGCCTGGTCCACGACCTCAACAACGTCTTCGAGACGATCTCTGAAGCCGCCGAACTTGTGTCCGATGACCCCAAGTGGCGCGCCATGGCCCAGGCCATCCACCGCAGCGTCGAGCGCGGCCGCCGCATCGTCGGCCTCTACGCCGATCAGAGCCGCTCAGGCCCGGAACTGGATCTCATCGTCGAGCGTGCCGCGACATTCCTGCAGGACTTCCTCACGCACCTGCCCGGCACCAAGGTGAAGGTGGTTCGCAAGGTGCCGGCCGGCCTGAGTCTTCAGGGCGACCCCAGCGACTGGGAGCGAGTCTTCATGAACCTCTTCCTCAACGCCGCCCAGGCCATGAAGGAAAACGGCGGCGGCGAGATTGAGGTGGTCGCCCGACTCGGCGACGGACTCGTGGAAATGCTGGTCAGAGACAACGGCCCGGGCATCCCCGACGCTATTCTGGGCAAGATCTTCAAGCCGCGCTTCTCGACGCGCACCAAACACGGTGGGCTGGGGCTCCACATTGTCCACAGCATCACGCAGCAGTGCGGCGGCACCGTAACGGCGGAGAACCGGAAGGATTCCGCGGGCGCGCTGTTCACCATCACGGCGCCGGTAGCGTGATCGCCCCACCAGGGGCTCAGGCTTTGCCGTTACCTCTCAACAACGCATCCAACCCCGCGATGAAGGCACCCATCTGGGGTTCCTTTCGCAGGAAGTCGTACGGCTCCGCGCCGCTGAGGCTGGCCTTGGCGGCGGTTTCGTCCGCCCCGCTCCAGACGACGATTGGCATCCGCGGGTACATCGTGCGGATCCCTTGAACCAGCTCCCTCGGCTTCATGCCATGGATACGCGGGTCCAGAATCACCGCGTCCAGTGCCATACCCACCTGCTCGCAGAGCTTCCACCCTTCGATTGCGTTGTCAGCCGCGAATACCGTGTACCCGGCCCGCCGCAGCGATTTCTCAGCCGCTTCACGCACCGCCGGCTCCTCGTCGATGAGCAGGACCGTCAAAGCGGCCTTCGCTTCGAGATCGGCGGCGGCGAGGACGGGCCGATTCATGCGCCAGTCGGGGACGGGCGGAATCCTCACCCGGAAACAGGCGCCTCCACCTGTTCCGGAAGTCACATCGATGGTCCCGCCGTGGGATTCTGCGATCTCACGCGCCACCGCCAAACCCAAGCCGCGATCTTCGCCCTTTGTACTAAAGAGGGGATCAAAGATACGCGCCCGCAGATTCTCGGGCACGCCCGGGCCCGTGTCCTCCACCTCCAACGTCACCAGCGCCGGCTCCGCTTCGTCCTGGAACAGAGTGCGAATCCGCACCTCACCACCGCTGTCACCCACCGCCTCACAAGCGTTCCAGACCAGGTTCAGCAACATTTGCCGCAACTCCGCCGCCCGGCCTGTCATCGGTGGCACGTTGCGCGCCAGGCTGACCTTCAGCGCGCAGTCGGAGGATGCGGAGACGCGCAGCAGGTCGCCCATCTCCTGAACAATCTGATTGAGACTCACCGCCAGCACGCTGCCGCCGTCCCGGTTGCGGATGTACACCTGCATCTGCCGGGTCAGATCGCCCGCCCGTTGTGAGACGGTGTCGATCTGCGTCAGGCAGTACTTGAGCGCGTCCGGCAGGGTCCGGTCCATCAGGGCGAGTTCCGCATTGCCCTGGATCGCCGCGAGAAGGTTGTTGTAGCTGTGCGCCATCGCCCCGGCGACGGCGCCCAAAGTCTCCAGCCGCTGCGCATGGCGAAGCCGGTCTTCCAACTGTCGCGATCCATGCGACTTCGAGCGGTTCCTCACACGGACTTGCAGCGCCAGCAACCGCACAGCCAGTTCCCGCGTCTCGCAATTGAGGCTTAAGTAATCATCCGCACCCGCCGCCAGCATCTGCCCGATCTCCGCCGGGTCGTTCCACACGCCCGCCGCCAGCAACACGGCATCGGGTTCGATCGTCTGGCGCACGGCCCGCACCACCGCGGCCGACCGGTCCAATCCATCAGAGAGGCAAATCAGATGCAGCACATCTTCGTCTTCCGCCGCCGGGCAGACACTGGTGGGTGGAATCGACGCGTAGCCCAGGGCCGAGGCCCGGCGCTCCAAGTCCATCCCGGCTTCATCCAACGGAAGAGGCCAATGAATCTTCATTGCTTTGGTTTTGCCAACGGATTAGTCTAACCCAATCAGCCGCATGAACTCTCGACTGTTTTATCCACTTTGCCTGATTATGCCGCTTCTGCCGGCACAACCGGTGCCCCCCGATCCGGCCGCCATCATCCGGCGTAGCCTGGAGCGAGACCGGCTGAACAACGCCCGGGCGAACGATTACACGTATACACAGCGGTCCGAAAGACACGACCTCGACGCCAAAGGAGTGATCAAGCGCACGGAATCTGATACCTTTGACGTCATTATGATCGGTGAGCGGCCGTATCGACGTAAAATCGCACACAACGATCAACCCCTCTCCTCCAAGGAAGCCGCCAAGGCCCAACGAGACCTGGACAACGAATTCCGTAAGCGCCAGGAAGAGAACCCCGATCAACGCCGCAAACGCCTCGCCGAGGAAGAGAAGCAGCGCGAGGAGAGCCGGGCCTTCCTGCTCGAGATTCCCGACGCTTTCGACCTCAAGATCGCAGGCGAGGATTCCGTCGACGGCCACCCGGCCTGGATCATCGACGCCCAACCCCGGCCCGGCTACAAAGGAAAGGCGAGACGGTGGGAACTCCTCACGAAGTTCAAAGGCCGCATCTGGGTCGACCAGAAAGAGTACCAGTGGGTGCGCGTTGAAGCGGAGACCATCGCGCCCGTCTCGTTTGGCTGGGTCCTCGCCCGTCTGGATCCCGGCGCCAAGGTCACCTTTCGCCAGGCTCGCGTCAACTCCGAAATCTGGCTCCCTGTCCATGCAACCACCCACGCCGACGCCCGCCTGGGGTTGATCAAGAAGTTCCACGCCGACGTCGAGGTCACCTGGAAGGACTACAAGAAGTTCCAGACCGACAGCCGTATTCTGCCCGCCGAGGAGACGCCGCCCGCCGGCTCACCTCCTCCTCGTTGAGTGTAAGTTATTCATGCATTGGGGGTTAGCGAATTTCCCCCAGAGAATGCTAAGGTAGAAAACTGATTGCCCTAAGGTTTTGTCGCATGCCCGCCGAATCTTCTGTCTATGGGGGATCGTGCGTCCGCACGACCTGCGGGAGGACGGGAATTTGACAGCGATGCGCAAACCACCGAACGTCCTGTTGCGAGCCGCCGTCGGCTGGCAGGCTGGCCGTATCGCCGATCCCATTGACCGCCTGCGCTTTCTGCGCCACACGCTGGGCGACCGCTGTGTCTGGGATCCGCGCTCCGAGGTGGGGCGGGCGTTCTTTCACCGGCGCCGCGCCTCCATGCTGGTTGCTCTCAGTGCCCTGCTCCTGTTACCCGCCGGAACCATGACCAGCGCCAGCCGCCTGTGGAAACGCGGCCCCATCGTCGTCGCCCAGGCAGGGAACACCGGCCCCGAGACCCTTCCCAACGTCTGGCAGGTGGAGTCGAATGCCGGGTTTGAAACCTACTCCAACGGTCTCCGCATCGAGCGCCGCTACGAAGTCGCCAACGAGACGCGCAAATACCGGATCTACCGCCGCGGCTTCGAGGACGCCGGCCCTGCCGGGGAACGCACCGATCCGTCCGGAATCGTCTTCCACACCACCGAAAGCAATCAACCGGAGTTCACCGAGAATAAGACGAAGGCAATCCGCCGCGTCGGGGCGACCCTACTGTCCTATCTTCAGCAGGAACACGCCTACCACTACATGGTCGACCGCTTCGGCAATGTCTGGCGCGTGGTGAGGGAGTCCGATTCCGCCAACCATTCCGGCTACTCGGTCTGGGCCGACAACAAGTTCACCTACGTCAATCTGAACCGGGCCTTCCTTGGAGTCTCGGTCGAAACCGTAACCCAGCCGGGCGAGGCCAAGGCACAGGCCACGCCCGCTCAGATTCACGCCCTGCGCGTACTCACCGAAATGTTGCGCGCCAAGTACAAAATCAGCGCGGCCGATTGCGCCACCCACGCGCAAGTGTCCGTGAACCCCGACAACATGCAGGTGGGCTACCATTACGACTGGGCTTCGAACTTCCCTTATGTCGCGGTGGGGTTGCCCGACAACTATTCCGTGCCCGCGCCGGGACTCTGGATCTTCGGTTTCACCTACGACCCGGCTTTGGTCGAGGTGACCGGTCAGGCCTTTTGGCGAGGCCTGCTTCTCGGTGAGGACCAATTGCGGCAGAACGCCACGGCCCACGGGCTGAGCGTCGCCGCTTACCGCAAGGAACTGGAGAAGCGCTATCGGCAGGTGCTCTCCGAAATGAAGACGAAAGCAGAGCTGTCTAAGGAGAATAAAGGATGAAAACCGAGCAACAACAGGCGACCATGATCGGACTCGACATTGGTACGAGCCGCGTTGTCGCGGTCAGGAAACAAAACGAAGAGGAGACCGTCCAGGCGCAGCTAAACGCCTTCGTCGCCATCCCCTACACCAAGCTCACCGAAAGCAGCTTGAAACGGGAGAACATCCCGCACTCCGTCAGTGATGGCCAGTTGGTGGTCTACGGCAACGAAAGCGCCCGCATGGCAGACCTGCTGGGCCGCGAGATCCGCCGCCCGATGACACGTGGTGTCCTGAACGCCAGTGAACCCGAGAGCCTTCGGCAAATGGAGGAGCTTGTCGGCTCCGTACTAGGCAAGCCCCCGGCCCATGGCACCAGATTGTGCTTTAGTATCCCGGCTCCCCCTCTCGGCCAGGAGACCAACCTCACCTATCACGAAGCCACCATCAAGCAGGTCCTGGCCAAACTCGGCTACAACGACGTTCGCAGCGTCAACGAGGGCCTGGCCGTCATCTATAGCGAACTGGAAGACTCCAACTACACCGGCATCGGCATCAGCTGCGGCGGCGGGCTCTGCAATGTGGCCCTCGCTTATATGTCGGTCCCCGTACTGAGCTTCAGCGTCCCCAAGGGCGGCGACTTCATCGACGCCAGTGCGGCCGGCGTCACGGGCGAGCTTATCAACCGCGTGCGCCTGTTGAAGGAGGAGTCGTTCCACTTCAACGGCCACTTCACCGACAAGGTGCAGCAAGCGCTCACCGTGTACTATGACGACATGATCCAGGCGGTGGTCCTGGGCTTGAAGGAGTCGTTCCAGACGTCGCGCAACGTACCCAAGTTTGGCCGGGCCATCCCGTTGGTGCTCAGCGGCGGCGGAGTGCTGCCGGAGGGCTTCAGGGAACGCTTCGAGAAAGCAGTGGCCGCCGCGGGGCTCCCCATTGCCATCTCGGAGATCCGCATGGCGCGGTCGCCTCTCGAAACGACGGCTCGCGGCGCGCTCATCGCCGCGCTCAGCGAGTAACGCCGGACTTCCTTCTCAAGACTGCCACAACCGCCAGGGGCCGAAGACCAAAGTCGGCCCCTGGATCCCACCAGTCCGCCTCAGCCTCCACCCTTCTTCCGGCTCGCGACAGGCATCCTGTACGGTCTTCCCGTCGGGCTGAGCTTCGACGAAGTAGCCACCTGCGGCACTGTCAGGCTGACGTTATCCAAGCCCTACTGAGCGTCCTAACTGGCTGCGCATAGGCGGCGAAGCGCGTCATTCCCGCGACTCCATTGTGCGAACTGGTCCTCCACGTCCCGCATCACGGCGCAGTTCCTTCAAGAACACAAATCAACCGACGCATCGGCCATCAGCGTTTCGAGTTCTTTTATGCTCACGCTGCCGCTCTGGATCGGCGCCGGCTATGACGCGACGTGGCTTGCGGAGCCGGAATCCGAGTTGCCGGAACAACCGCTGACATTGACCGACGACGCCCAAACCGATACCGTAGCGGCGCTCCACGAACTCCGAGAGCACCTTGCCATTCCAGAGATTCCTGCGGAACCAGCAGGACGCCATGAAGACGGCGAGACTTGAGGCGGGGTAACAAACTACCGTGCCGCGCGGTTCAGCCTCGCGATATCGAACGGGGCGAAGCGCCAGGCGCAGAGTATCAGAATCGCTCCTCCCACCGCGTACACGGCGGATGCGCTCGAGATCGCGGCACTCATGCCCATACGCTCGATGGCAAAGCCAACTAACACGGGCGCAGAGCCGCCGCCGAACCAACCGGCTGTGTTCATCAGGCCGGCCGCGCGGCCGCGCTCCTCCGGTCGCACCACGTCAAACAGCGACGCCCAGGTATTGGCGTCGTAGAATCCTTTGAAGACACCCCACAGGCACAGCGCAACCAGGCACACCGCGAGGCTCCCCGCCTGGCCGCACAACACGACGAACGGCGCGGCCGCCAATGCGGCGAGCGCCTGCACCCATATGCGTCCGCTGGCAACGCGCGCGCGCATGCGATCGGCCAGCCATCCTCCGCCCAACGAGCCCAGCACGCTGGCCGCCTGCACCGAGGTCGTCGCCAAAAGCGCCGCCGCCGCCAACCCGAGGTGGAACTTGTCGAAGAGGAACTTCGGCAGCCACGCCAGTAGTAGCACTGCCACGAAGTTCATGCAGACGAAGCCGAGCATCAACAGCAAGGCGGTGGGCGTCGACAGCAGGTGGCGCAGGAACCCGGCGTAGCTGACGCCGGGCGGCGCCTCGGTCGCGGCAACGAACTCGTCCGCCTGGCCGCGTCGCGGCTCGGCCAGCCACTTCCGCAGCACCAGCCCGAGCACAATGCCCAGGGCGCCGAAGACAAAGAACGAGCTGCGCCAACCGTGCCGCTCACCGATCAACCCGGCAAAGTAGCCACCCGCCACGGTGCCCAGGTACACACTGGTTTGGTGCAGCCCCATGGCGCGCGAGCGCGTGCGTTTGTCGTGATAGTCGCTGACCAGCGACATCGAGGCCGGATAGTAGATCGATTCGCCAAGCCCCTCGGCGGCGCGAAAGGCCACGAGGTGAGTGAAGTCGCGCGAAAAGCCGGTTGCCAGACAGATCGTGCTCCAAATCTGCAGGCCCCAGATCACCGCCGTGGTGCGCCGCATCCGGTCGACCAGCATACCGGCCACCGGCGCCGCCACGCCGTACACCCAGGCAAACGCCGAACCGAGCAGTCCAAGCTGGATGGCGCTGAGATGCATCTCCCGCTCAAGGAGCGGAAACACCGAGAAGATCGCCTGCCTGTCAGCGTAGTTGAACAGCGAGATGCACCAGAGCATCCACACCACGTACCAGCGATAGCCGGGGGCGGAAGCAAACCGGGCAGTGGGGGCGCTCGGAGAGAATCCGGAACGGGAGAAGAACATCGGGGGGAGTACTTTCGATGAAGGCGGGAGCCCCGCCGGCGGGCGAGGCTCCTAATACAAACAAAGCTACCATGCGATGCGGAGTGCGACCTGCATGATGCGCGGGTCGTACGCCGACGTGGTACGCAGGAACTGGCTGCTGCTCACGTTGTTGTTCGGGTTCTTGAGATTGGTGTGGTTCAACATGTTGAACGCTTCAAACCGCAGCGTAGTGGTGAAGCGCTCATGCACCTTGAAGCTCTTGTATAGGCCCGAATCGAAGTTGACGAAGGCCGGACCGCGGAAGATGTTGCGTCCGGTGCTGCCGAAGGTGCCCACCGCGTTCGAGGTGAAGGCCGCCTTGTTCAGGTATTGGTAGATGGTGTCGCCCTTGGAGCGGTCGTCCGTGAAGTACGGGCTCACGCCGGCGGCCATATCGGCGCGCTGGCTGCCCGTGCCGGTCAGCGCGTTGTCGACGCCGCTGTAGATGGAGAACGGATAGCCGCCAGTGTAGTTGCCGATCAGGTTGAGCGACCAACCGCCGAGCAGGGCCTGCATCGACTTGGAGCTCCACTTGCCCGGTATCTGCCACACGCCGGCCGCGTTGAAGACGTGACGGCGATCGAACTCGGCCACGCCACGGTCGAAGTTGCGGTTATACGGATTCGTTACCGACTGCCCGGTCTGCTTGGAGTTGGAGGAGTTGTCGATCGCCTTGGAGAACTGATAGTTCACCAGCAGGCTGAAACCGTTGGCGAAGCGACGGCGTGCCGACAGTTGCAGCGCGTGGAAGCTGGAGTTGGACGAAGCGCTCAACAGCGAAGACGAGCCCATTGCCGGCGCGTACGGACGGCGTGCGTTTTCGTTCGCCACCGTGGCGCCCGTGGCCCAGACCGGTGTGTTCAACTCGGCCGCCGCGGGCAGGTAGGAACCTTTGGAGCCGGAATAGGCCGCGCTGACCACCGTGCCTCCCGCGATCTCATGGTCGATCGACAGGTTCCACGACTGGATGTAACCGTTGCGCAGGTTGTTCGCATACAGGTACTGGCTGCCATAGTTCGGGAACGAAACCGTGGAGCTCGGGTTGGCGGCGACCGGGAACGGATCGGTGGTGCCCGCCCACGGATTGGTCAGGCTGTTGGACGCGTTGCCGGTGATGGTCACGTTCGGCGAGAAGGGCGCCTGCGTGGCGGCGTTGTTGGTGAAGATGGTGTTCGGCTGATCGTAGAAGATGCCGTAGCCGGTGCGAATGGCCCACTTGCCGTCGCCCTTCACGTCGTATGCCATGCCGATGCGTGGCGCGAAGTTCTTCCACACCGTTGCGTAGCCGCCCGAGCCGATGCCGGCGTCGCCGGGATACAACACGCCCGCCGGCGCGTTGACGAAGCGCGCTGACTGCTGGCCCGGCACCCACACGGTCATGCGATCGTTGGTGTCGGTGTAGGGGAGAAACGGCTCCCACCGGACGCCCAGGTTGAGGGTGAGCTTGCGGGTCACCTTCACGTTGTCGTGGACAAAGAGCGACACCTTGTTGAATCGGGTGTTCTTGGCTTGGCCGGCGCCTTGCTGATAGGAGGAGAAGTGCCCCGTCAGATAGTCGGCAAAGCCGTTGCCGCTGAAGGGCAGGCCGCTGCTTGCGCTGGAGCTGAAGTTAATAAGGCCGTTCTGCAGGCGGGTGTTGGTCTGATCGCCAACCCCGTAGCCGTACTCGCCACCGAACGAGACGTCGTGACGCCCGCTGGACCAACGCATGGTGTCGAGGACCTGATACTCGTCGTTCAGGAAGTCGTTCAGATCGCCCGTCAGCACCTGATAGTAACCGCCGACGTAATACTCATACGACTTGTAGCTGGTGGAGTCGTGGATGTTCATGCCCAGCCCGGACAGCGACTGTTGCGGCTGGACCGGCTTGTAGAGGTACGGGTTGTGGACGTAGGACATCGTAAACTCGTTGATCAGCGTCGGGCCGAACACGTGCGTATCACTCACCTGCAGGCTGCGGCTTACCCAGTTGGTCGGAACCACGGCGGCCAGGTAGTTGGAGGAGTCGAGATAGCCCGGCTGCGCGATGCGATACTCGCGCAGGAAGAAGCTTAGGCGGTTCTGCTGTGTCAACTGATGGTCGAGACGAGCCACGTAATCGTTCTCGTCGTTGTTGTTGACCGTGGTGTAGTACACCAGATTGCCGGAGCTCGGTGTCGGAATGTAGTCGAGCAGCTTTGTCGCCACCGGGTTGAATAACGAGGTGGGGATCCGGTTGTTCGCGTACGGAACGCCGGAGGCGTCCTTGATCACCGTGCTCAACGAGGAGAAGTCGCCGTTGCGCATGGCGGAGGTGGGCACCACCTGATTGGACGTGCTCGGCCGCTGCCGCAGACGTGTACCCTGGTAGGAAAAGAAGAAGAAAGTGCGGTCCTTGCCCGAAAACAGCCGTGGCAACATGACGGGTCCGCCCAGCGACACACCGAACTGATTGCGTTTCAGACCGTCGTCCTGGCGCTTGCCGTTCACCACCGAACCGAAGAAGTTCGTGGCGTTCATGGCGTTGTTGCGCAGGTATTCGTAAACACTGCCATGAAGATCGTTCGTGCCCGACTTCGTCACGGCATTCACAACGCCGCCGGCCTGGCGGCCGTACTCGGCGCTGAACATGCTCGTCTGCACGCTGAATTCCTGCAATGCGTCGGGATTCGGCATCGGGTTCGGCGAGTTGTTGTAGTGCGCGTTGTTGTTGGTTCCGTCGAGAACGTAGTTGACCGAGTTCGAGCGGGTGCCGTTGACCGACACCGGCGTCGTCCCGGGGAAGGTCGCGCCCGAGGTCACGTTCGCGCTAGGGTCGCGCGTAACGCCCGGCACGAGCTGCATCAACTGCGTTGCGTTGCGGCCATTCAACGGGAGTTCCTGAATTTGGGTCTCCTGAATGGTCGTCTTCGCGCTGACCGTGGTCGTATCGACGGTTGCGGTAGAGACCTTGACGTCGATGACCTGGGTCGCGCTGCCGAGCACCAGATTGGCGTCGACACGAGTCGTTTCGTTCAACTGCACGCGGATTGAAGAGGCCTGGAACTTCTGGAAGCCCGGAGCCTCGATCAATAGCCTATAGAGGCCAGGGCTCACGCGAAGGCGATAGCTGCCGTCGTTATCCGTGTTGGCGCTTGTCTGCGCCTTGGTACCTTCGTTTTCGGCAACAACCTTTACCCCCGCCACCGCCGCTCCACTCGGGTCGGCCACGAGACCGGAGAGCACGCCGGCGGTGTCCTGTGCTTGCGCGCCAATGACGCCTGCCATCAGAACGAACATCGTGCGTAGCAGATGTGTTCGAATATGCATAGTCCTTCTTTCTCTTTCCTTTCACTACTCCCACGCCACCTTTGCCATGGAGGCAGGCCCGCCCCTCCGGGGCTCGATGGCCACTCACTCCGCACAACATCGGGCGCCACCCCACACGCGACAAGTCAGCAGACCCAAGTGACGGTCCGGCCGTTTGGAAAGCAAAACGCCGATCACCACTCGCAAGTTCAAATTACATCACGTGAGTTCATTTTGCAACACAAAGACAACAAATTGAAACAAGAGAGCCGTTCTTGTGATAAACTCATCAGCGATGAACAGTTGGGCATTGCGTGGAATCATCCCGCCCGTGATTACCCCTCTTCGAGGCGACGATCTCCTGGATGAGGCCGGACTTGAGAAACTGATCGAGTATCTGTTGGCCGGTGGCGTCAGTGGTCTCTTTGTGTCGGGCACCACTGGCGAGGGGCCCGCCCTTTCGTACCACACCCGGCGCGCGATGATCCGCCGCACGGCGGCGTTGGTGGCCGGTCGGGTTCCGGTGCTGGCGGGCCTCCTCGATTCGGCGTACCCCGAGATGATCGCGTTGGCCCGTTACGCTGCCGAAGTGGGGGCCGATGCCGTGGTGGGCGCGCCACCGTGCTACTTCCCATTAAGTCAGGACGACATCTTTGAGTTCACCCAGCGCTTGGCCGCCGAGTCGCCGCTGCCCGTGCTTCTGTACAACACGCCGCACTCCAGCGTGCGTTTTGAACTGGACACGCTGGAACGAATCGCCGATCTGCCGGGCATTCACGGTCTGAAGGACAGCAACGGCGACCCTAAGTACCTGGAGCAACTGCTGCGCTGGAAGCGGACGCGGGCAGACTTTTCCGTGTACGTCGGCCCTGAGGAGTTTCTCGCCTCGGCGTTGCGCTCTGGCGCTGACGGAGGTGTCAGCGGCGGCGCCAATCTCTTTCCTAAGCTATACGCGAACTGGTATAAAGCCTGCGCGCAGGACGACACGGCGCGGATCGAGGCGTTGTCCAAGCAGGTTCAACAAGTATGGGCTTCGATCTACACTGTGGGTGACTCGCATTCGAGCATCGTGCGCGGACTGAAATGCGGGCTCTCGCTGCTTGGAATCTGCGACGATCATCTGGCTACTCCTTACTGCCCGGCCACGCGGGACGAGCGTTCTCGCGTAAGAGAGTTTGTGGAGCGCTTCCTCCAGGAAAATGGAGAGCCCTGCCCTTCAATCAAGCAATAATGGACGTCGTGGGTTTCGGCGGACAAGGAGAGCCAGCGTGGCTGAGTCGATAGCAACCTCCAAAGCACGACAGACGAGCGACGATCGTTATGTTTCCCGCGGCATCGTAAAGGCCTTCGAGGCTCTGACGGTGTTGGCGCGGAGTCAGTCCTCGCTGTCGGTAAACGAACTGGCGGCTCGGCTCGATGTCACCCGTAGCTTCGCTTTCCGGCTGATGCAGACTCTCGAGTCCGTCGGTCAGGTGGAACGCGTGGATGACGCGCGCTATCGTCTGCGCGAGGGCAACCACATTGGCGCTTCGCGATTCGTAGCCGATCTTTTGCAGGCGGCCCGCGAACCGTTGCGTGCGTTGAGTGCGCGCTTTTCCGAGACGATCGGCATGTCGGCGCTATTTCAGAACCGCATCGAAGTGATCCATGTGATCGAGAGTCCCCGGCTCATGCGCGTCACCAACGTGGTGGGCCGCATTCTGCCTCCGCATGCCAGTTCCATGGGCAAGGCCTTGACCGCGCATCAGCCGGAGGCCATCCGCAACACGTTGATCCGCAACTACGGACTGCTGACCATCACGCCGAACACCATCACCGACCAGACACAGCTCGAAGCCGAATACGCCCGCATCCGCGAACGCAGCTACGCCGTCGACGCCGAGGAGAGCATTCCGGACAGTACCTGCTTCGGCGTCCCCGTGTTTCTGAAGACCGGCGAAGCCATCGCCGCCATCAGCGTTTCGTTCCCCACGGCGCGTCTGCCACGGGAGCAAGGCTTGGACGACCTCATCCAGTGCTTGAAGTCCACCTCCCAAGCGATTACCGACGGGCTCTGATTGGGACCGGTGCTTGAAGGCCGGTCCGTGCGTGAACGTTCTTCAAGACAGCCATGAAACATCCATTGCTACCTCGACGAGACCGTCCGTTTCGGCCGGCCGCCGCTCTCGCCTGCCTCTTTTTGACCTGCCTGGCACCGCCAAACGCGCACGCCGCCGTGGAGAGTGCCACCAATTCGGTCGGCGCTCGCATGGTCGCGCTCCGGCCGGGTGAGTTTCTCATGGGCGACGCCACCGGCGATTGGGACGAGCGGCCCGTGCATCGCGTCGCGCTCTCCAAGCCGCTTTGGATGAGCGCCGCTCCGATCACCAATGTCCAATATGAGCAGTTTGACCCGAGCCATCGCCGTTGGCGCGGCGCCGGCACCGACGGCTTTCCCTCGGGCGATAACGATGCGGTCACCTTCGTCAGTTGGAAGGACGCCACGGCCTTCTGCAACTGGCTCTCCAAACGTGAAGGCAAGAAGTATCGTCTGCCCACCGAGGCCGAATGGGAGTACGCCGCACGCACGGCGCCGACGCACTTTGAACAACTCACTGGCGGCATCGAGCAATGGGCGCTCGATTGGTATGGCCCGTACCCTGTGGCCGCCCAACGCGACCCGGCGGGCTATCGCGCGGGCGCCACGCGCGTGACGCGCGGCGGCATTCGCTGGCAAGTGGTGACCAAGGACTACGACACAAAGTGGGTCCATGGCCCGGCGCGCCGCGTGACCGATCGTCTGAGCTTCCTGGAAGACGATCGCTACGGGGGACTCGGCTTTCGCGTCGTCGCCGCCTCCGAGCCGTCTAATCTTCTCGACGTGCCCCCACCGGAGCTCAACGCTCGCGGCGTCGAGCAGCGGCGTTATGACTGGCTCGCCGGACGCGAAGATCCCGACAAGCCCTACTTCGCCGGCCCGCTCGAGTTCGTCCGTCTTCCGCTCAATCCCAACGGACCGCTCTTTCCGCAGCACAATCATTTTCCCTCCCTGACGTGGTGCCCGAACGGCGACTTGCTCGCCACTTGGTACAGTGGCACGGACGAACGCGGCACGCAGTTGAACATCGCCGCCTCGCGCCTGCGCCGCGGCCAAACCGAGTGGGAGGAGGCGTCGCCGTTCTGGATCGCGGCCGAGCGCAACAACCACTCCACCGCGCTGTGGACCGACCCGGACACGGGACGCATCTATCACTTCCAAGGCGTTGGCAGCCGGCCCGACCAGCGCAATCAGATTCTGATGTTGCGCACCAGTGACGATAGCGGCGCCACATGGACCCCGCCACGCATCATTCTGCCCGATCGCGCCATGTGGAATCCGCATGTGGTGCTGCGCACGCGTGAAGGCGAGTTCGTCGTCACCAGCGACGTCAACTTCGAGAAGCCCATCTGGGGCCGGATTATCGTGAGCCGTGATGCAGGCACGAGCTGGCGGGAGGCGCCCGGCCGCATTCTCGGCCAACATCCGGGCATCGTCCAGTTGAAAGACGGCAGCCTGCTCGCCGTGGGCCGCGACGATTGGAACCGGCAACACACCGGGCTGCCCGGCAGCGGTGTGCCGTTCAGTGTTAGCCGCGACCTCGGCAAGACGTGGACCTATCGTCGCGAACCGGGCCTCGGCGTCGGCATCGGCATGGGCCAGCGGCCCGTGCTGATCCGTCTGGCCGAAGGTCCGCTGCTCTATATCGGATTCACCGATCCTCCGCCCGACCTCGACTATGCGATTCCAGCCGGCGCCGACACGATCGAGATCGTCGACGCGGCCGGCGTGCGCCGTCGCGTGCACGGCATGTTCGCCGCGCTCTCTTTCGACGAGGGCAAGACTTGGAAGAACCTGAAGCTGTTGACGCCTGGCCCGGAGCTGCGTCACCTCAACGGCGGCGGCAACACAGGCCCCTTCGACTCGGATGCATCGCACGCCGAGCCGCGCGGCTACATCCAGGCCGTGCAGAGCCCGAATGGGATGATCCATCTCATCTCCAGCCGGTTGCACTATCGCTTCAATTACGCCTGGTTGCTCACCCCAACCGTGGCGGCCCAAGCGCCGGTGGCACGCTGACCATGCCGGCGCCCACGACAGCGTTGCTCATTGCGGTGGAGGGAGCGGGATTTCTTCCGGCACACCTCCTAACTCGGCGAACACCGCTTCATGCAGCCACAACAGCGTTCCTAATCGGGAAACTAGCATATCGTTTCAACAAAACAGATCCACTCTAGGCCATTCTCACCGTCATCTTGCGTCTTTCACCTACGCTCACCACCTCGCCCCGCCCCAGGGCGAACAAAAGGCGGTCACAGCCGTCCCAGCAAAATATCTCCTTTCTTTCCAACCCCGCCCTTCCCAAATCGCCCCAAACCCCTTGACTCCACCCGCTACCGTAAAACTAGGTCCGGCTGTTATCCCGAACCGAGATTTTCACAAATAGGAAGGGAATTTACCCATGGCATCACCAGCTCAGTTCGCCGCGAACCGCGCGAACGCCCAGCACTCCACCGGACCCACCTCCCCCGAGGGCAAGGCTCGCTCCGCCCGCAATGCCCGCAGTCACGGCCTCACCTCCACTAAGCTCGAAATCTCCGAGCACGACCGCCCCGTCTTCGATCGACTCGAAGCCAATCTCCGCGCCGAAACCGCGCCCGCCACCTGCCTCGAGGAAGAGATCTTCCACCGCATTCTGGCTCACACCTGGAACCTCGCCCGCATCGAAAACTTCGAGTCCAACATCCTCGCCGAAACGGACCCATTCGCCGAACCGGGCCCCGAAGCCGCCAACCTCGACCGCTTCGCCCGCTACCGCCGCGACCTCGAACGCTCCCTCTACCGCGCCATCGCCGAACTCCGCAAACTCCAGACCGAGCGCGCCGCCCTCTTCCAACAGCACACTCCGGCCATCGAAGCCATCCTGGAATCCACGCCGCTGGCCGAAGTCACGCGGTTGACGAAACAGACCCAATCGCTCTTTGACCCCCACCAGGCCTTTGAAACCAAACAGCGCTTCACCGGCGGCCGCGACAACGCCATCGCCGCCAACATAGCCTTCCAGGAAGAGATGGACCGGCGCGAGGCAGCCCATCCGGCGCCCGCCCACATCCGCCGCTTCCAGGACCAGCAGGCCACAGTCACCGCCTGCGGTCTCTAGAACGCTTTCATCGCCCATTGCCGCGGAAACACCAGGTTGCCCTGTGATCCCATCGATCTTTGAATCTTGAATCTTCTGCGCACGCGGACGCCCAACGGCTTTCGCATCGCTTGCGGGCACATTCACGGGTGGAAACCCCAACGCCCGCAAGCAGAGGGCATGGAGGCCCACCCTCTCCGCACCGTGGCTCCCGATCGCGCGGGATGTCGCTCGTGGGATTGACCACGTCGGGTTGCGGTGATAGCATTCTCTTTCGCACTGGCATAAAAATGCAATCACCCGATCCAAGGCAAGCGGATCACGATCTCGCCGTCGCCAAGGCCACGCGCCTGGCCCGCACGATTCGCCGGACCAGCCTGCAAATGGTTTACACGGCGCAACTGGGCCATCCCGGCGGTGACCTCTCCGCGGCCGACATCCTCGCTGCCCTTTACTCCGCGGTCTTGCACCTCGATCCTGACGATCCGCACGCACCCGGCCGCGACCGCTTCATCCTCAGCAAGGGCCACTGCTCCGCCGCTCTCTACGCAACCCTCGCCGAGGCCGGCTTCTATCCGCGCGAACGCCTCTCGGAATTCATGCAGCCTCTGTCGCCGTTCAATGGGCATCCCAATCGCAACAAGGTCCCCGGCGTCGAGGCCAACACCGGCCCGCTGGGACACGGCCTGCCCATCGGCGTCGGAGCGGCGAAGGCTGCAAAGATCACCAACGCCCCCTGGCGGACCTTCGTCCTGACCGGCGATGGCGAATTGCAGGAGGGCAGCAACTGGGAAGCGGCCATGGCCGCCTCGCAATTCCGCCTCGACAACCTCACCGTCATCGTCGACCGCAACGGCCTCCAGCAGGGCGCCGAGACCGAACAGACCGTCGGCCTCGAGCCGCTCGTAGATCGCTGGCGCGCCTTCGGCTGGGCCGTGCGGGAGCTGGACGGGCACGACATGGACGCCCTCATCCGCACCCTTCGGACGGCACCATTTGAATCCGGCCGGCCTAGCTGCATCATCGCCCGCACGCATAAGGGCCGCGGCGTCTCGTTCATTGAGGATCGCGTCGAATGGCACCACCGCGTCCCCACAACCGAGGAACTGGCCACGGCTTTAGCCGAACTGGCGGAGGACGCGCAATGAGCGAACTCTACGACTGCCGCAGAGCCTTCTCCGACACGCTCATCGAACTGGCCCAGGCCGACCGGCGCATCGTCGCCGTGGTCAACGATTCCGTCGGCTCCTCCAACCTGGGCGCTTTCAAAAAGACATTCCCTGACCGGCTGGTGAACGTCGGCATCGCCGAACAGAACATGGTGGGTGTGGCGGCCGGCCTGGCCAACGGCGGACTGATCCCCTTCGTCTGCGGAGCTTCGTGTTTCCTCACCGGACGCGCACTGGAACAGGTCAAGGTCGATCTGGGCTACAGCAATTCGAACGTGAAGCTCTGCGGCATGTCCAGCGGACTGGCCTACGGAGAACTCGGCCCCACTCACCATTCCATTGAGGATCTTGCCTGGACCCGCGTCATCGCCAACATGACCGTCGTGGTCCCCGCCGATCCGGTGGAGACCGCGGCCGCCCTGCGCACGGCCGCAGCTTACGATGGCCCGGTCTTCCTCCGCCTCAGCCGAATGCCGGTCCCCATCGTGCATCCCGCCGGCTACGCGTTCAAGATCGGCGTTGCACCACGCCTGCGCACCGGCTCGGACGTCACCCTGATCGCCAACGGCACCATGGTCTGCCGGGCACTCGATGCGGCAGCGCTGCTGGCACACGAAGGGATCCAGGCCGCCGTCATCAACATGTCCAGCGTGCGTCCTCTGGACCGCGCGGCGGTTCTCGAAGCCGCGCAAGCCGGGCCCATTGTCACCATTGAGGAACACACCGTTCTGGGCGGGCTCGGCGGCGCCGTGGCCGAAGCCGTCGTGGAGCTCCACCCCACGCCGATGCGCCTGCTGGGCGTCCCGGCAACCTTCGCCCCCACCGGTTCCCCGTCATTCCTGTTCCAGCACTTTGGGCTCGATCCGCAACAGATTTGCGGAGCCGCCCTGCAGCTATTGAAGGAGCACCCCGTTGTCCCGCGCCCAGCTCATCCTCTCGATTGACCAGGGGACGACAAACACCAAGGCGTTGCTGCTCGACCACGCCGGAGTGGTCCGGGCCACGTCCTCGCGGCCGGTCGCCATCACATTCCCCCAGCCGGGCTGGGTGGAGCAGGACGCCCGCGCGCTCTGGACATCGGTCACCGCGGTCATCGACGAGTGTCTGGCGCAGGCCGGTAACGCGGAGGTCGCAGCCGTTGGCCTCTCCAATCAACGGGAATCTGCCGTGGCGTGGGATCGCCGCACGGGCGAGCCGGTCGGGCCGTGTGTCGTCTGGCAGTGCCGCCGCACGGCCGGCTTTTGTGACGAATTGCGCGGCCTAGGCTTGGAGCCCCTCATCCGCGAGCGCTCCGGCTTGACGCTGGACCCGCTTTTCTCCGCCTCCAAGCTGCATTGGATCCTCACCCACACGCCGGACGGCCTGGCCCGCGCCGTCACCGGTGAGCTCTGCGCCGGCAACGTCGACAGTTGGCTGCTCTGGAACCTCACCAGTGGTGCATCATTCGCCACCGACGCCAGCAACGCTTCGCGCACGCAGCTTATGAACCTTGCCACTTGCGCCTGGGATCCCGAACTGCTGCGCATCTTCGACATTCCGCCGGCCTGCCTACCGCGCGTGCAGGCTTCCAGCAGCATCTTCGGCGTCACCGCGAGTTGCGGCTCGTTGCCCGCGGGCATCCCCGTGGCAAGCATGATCGGCGACTCCCACGCGGCACTGTTCGGCCACGCTGCTTTTGCACCCGGCGCCGTAAAGGCCACTTACGGCACGGGGTCCTCTCTGATGACACCCATCGACCGGGCGGCCGTTTCCAGCCACGGCCTCTCCACCACCGTAGCGTGGGCCGACGCGGCGCGCGTTCGCTACGCGCTGGAAGGCAACATCACCAATACCGGCGGCACGGTCCAATGGCTGGCCGCCTTCTTGGGTCTACCCGGCGGCGCTGAGGAGGTGGCCGCGTTGGCCGCCACCGTACCCGACTCCGCCGGAGCCTACCTGGTGCCCGCCTTCGCCGGACTCGGCGCGCCGCATTGGGACGCAGATGCGCGCGGCCTGCTCTGCGGTCTGACCCGCGGCACCACCACCGCCCACGCCGCCAGGGCCGCCGTCGATTCCATCGCGTACCAGGTGCACGATGTCTTCGAGGCGATGCGGCAGGATGCGGACCTCCCCATCCCTGCGCTGTTCGCCGATGGGGGCGCCAGCCGCAACCACCGGTTGATGCAGTTCCAGGCCGATATCCTGGACTGCCCGGTCATCCGCAGCTCCTCGCCCGATCTTTCCGCCATCGGCGCAGCTTGGCTTGCCGGGCTCGCCACTGGCTTCTGGAAGTCCCTCGAAGAATTGGAAAGCCTGCCACGCGCCACCACTCGATTCGAACCCCAGATGCCCGAATCTCTGCGCGGCACGCTTCTCGACGGCTGGCGGAACGCTCTGCTGCGGAGCCGATCGCGACCGGTGGATTAGGATAAGCCATGGCTCGCATCGATGAACTCCGGCTGATGGCAAAAATCGCGCGCATGTACTATACGCAAGGTCTGCGGCAGACGGAGATCTGCGCCCGGCTCAACATCCATCAGTCCACGGTTTCCCGGGTACTGAAGCGGGCTGAGCGCGAGGGCATCGTTCGCATCACCGTCAGCCTGCCGCCCGGCACGCACACCGACGTCGAGGATGCCCTACAGTCGCGGTTTGGACTGGATGAAGCAGTGGTCGTCGATTGCCTGGACGACGAAGCGCAGATCTCTCACGACCTGGGCGCGGCCGCGGCCTTTTACCTCGAGAACACGCTCAAAGCCGGTGACGTCATCGGCATCTCCTCATGGAGCGCCGCCCTTCTTGAGATGGTGAACGCCATCCATCCCAGCCAGCGCTTCAAGAGCAACCGCGTCATCCAGATCCTGGGCGGTGTCGGCAGCCCCAACGCCGAGGTCCATGCCACGCAGGTCACACGCCGCCTGGCCGACCTCATCGGTGGGGAAGCCACGCTCCTGCCGGCGCCTGGAGTGGTGGGCTCCCGCAACGCCCGCGACGTCCTCGTGAAAGACCGCTTTGTGCGCGAGGCCCTCGATCTCTTCCCCCAGGTGACGCTCGCCCTGGTCGGTATCGGAGCCACCGAACCCTCTCGCGCCTTGGCCTCCAGCGGCAACATCTTTTCTCCGCGCGAGGTCGGCATGCTGGCCGAGAAAGGAGCTGTCGGTGACATCTGCCTGCGCTTCTTCGACGCCGCGGGCCGGCAGGTGTTGACCGAATTGAACGACCGTGTCATCAGCATGGAATTGGACCAACTGCAGGCTGTGCCCCGCGTGGTCGGCGTCGCCGGCGGACAACGAAAAACCAGTGCCATCCGCGGCGCGCTGGCCGGCAAGCTGATCAACGTCCTCATCACCGATCTCGCTTCCGCCGGGCGACTGCTGGCCGGAGGCCCGCAACCCGTAGCGGAGCAGGCCGGTGGCAACGGGCGCGCATCCACGAAGAGGACGGCCAAATCGCGATGATCGGCGCTGCACGCAATTCAGCGATCGCGGTCCTCTCCCTGGGCCTGGTGTCCTGCGTGCCTTGGACGGTGCGCCCCATCCAGCCGGAAACGGCAGCACCAACCGGCTCCACGGCTACCGCAAACCCGGCGGCCTATGTCGACTCCATCTGGTTGGCGAAGCTCCTGCCCTCCGTCTCAACCTCGGCCGTCGAAGCCAGAGTCCTGCTCGATGCACTGGCCGCTTCGCCCGAACAGGCCATCACCCGCTATGGCCGCCGTGAACCCGACGCTCCGCCCTATTTCGTAGTCAAGGGTGCGGGCACAGTCGTCAGCGTGGATACCCATTCACGTCAGGGGCTCCTGCTGGTCGACATCGCCCCCTTCGACCGCAGGCCGGACATGTCCATTCAGATCGGCCCGGTCCTCCGCGGCACCTCACTGCGCGACGCCACCGGCATCGTCCACTTCAGCGACTTCGTGAACCAACTGCAGTTCGCCGACGTCGGCAACGAGCTGAACAATCGCGTCCTGAAGACCGTCCTGGCCAACCTCGAGCCCACTCAACTCAAGGGCCGAATCGTATCGTTCACCGGAACGCTCGCTGCGGAAGCCAAGGCGGATCCGCCCCTGCGCGAGCTCGTCCCGGTCGCTTTGACGGTGGAGGAACGCCGCCAATGAACCAGGACATCGTTCTCGAGGCGCGCGAGGTCTCCGTTCAGTATCCGGGGACACTGGCGCTCGACAACATCACGTTCCGGCTCCGCCGCGGCAGCGTGACCGCTCTCGTCGGCGAGAACGGAGCAGGCAAATCGACTCTGGTGAAGGTGCTGGCGGGCATCACACCCCCTACTCGCGGCTCCCTCTTTCTGGATGGCGAGCCAGTGACTCTGCGCTCCGTCCGCGACGCCGACGCGCGCGGCATCGGCATCATCCACCAGGAGCTGAATCTCTGCCCCAACCTGAGCGTGGCCGAGAACATCTATCTGGCCCGCGAGATAACCCGGCACGGAATGCTGGACCCGAGCCGCCAGGAGGCCCAGGCGCGCGACCTGCTGCTGCGCCTGGAACATCCCATCGACCCCGCCACCCCGGTCGGCGATCTGCCGCTCGGCCAGCAGCAGATCGTCGAGATCGCCAAAGCTCTGGCGCGCGATGTCCGCGTGCTGATGATGGACGAACCCACTTCCGCGCTCAGCGCCGCCGAGATCGCGGTGCTCTTCCGCATCATCGCCGAGCTCAAATCGCGGGGCGTGGCCATTGTCTATATCTCTCACCGGCTCGAGGAACTGCTGGAGGTGGCCGATCATGTCGCGGTCCTGCGCGACGGCCGTCTGGTGGCCGAAGCCGAAACCGCCGATGTCGATCCGCACTGGATCGTCGAGCAGATGACCGGCCGGCGCACCTCCGCCACGGAACCACAGCCGGCAGGCGAGGCAGGCCCGGAACTGCTGCGCGTCGAGGCCCTCTCCCTCGTTTCCGCCACAGGTAAGGCGCTATTCCGCGACGTCTCACTCTCTCTCTCCGCCGGCGAAGTCGTCGGGCTCTACGGCCTGATGGGCGCGGGCCGCACGGAGCTACTGGAAACCCTCATGGGCCTGCACCCCGAAGCCACCGGTAGCGTCTTCCTGAACTCCAGACGGCTCGACCGACTGGACACCTCGCAACGCATCGAGGCCGGGCTGGCCATGGTGCCGGAAGACCGCCAGATCTCGGCCCTGATCCAAAGCCTCTCGGTCCTTTCGAACATGACTATAGCCAGCCTCGGCCGCTTTGCCAGAGGCCCCTGGCTCTCCCGGACTCGCGAGGAAACGGAGGCGGCCGGCATGGTCTCCAGTCTCCGCATCAAAACGCCCGGCCTGCAGTACAACATCGGGTCACTTAGCGGCGGCAATCAACAGAAGGTTGTCATCGCCAGATGCCTCCTGACCAAGCCTCGCGTCCTGCTGCTCGACGAGCCCACGCGCGGTGTGGACATCGGCGCCAAGCGGGAGATTCACACGCTCGTCCAGCGCCTGGCCGCCGCGGGCATGGGTGTCCTCCTCGTCTCGTCGGAACTGGAGGAGGTGCGTGCTGCCGCGACGCGCATCATCGTCATGTCGCGTGGCTCGGTCACGGCGCGTTTCGAAGCCGCCCAGGCGACCGACGCCGCACTCGCCATGGCGGCGTCGGCGAGCGTGCAGGAGGCACACCCGTGACCATGCAGCCCGCACATCGCGCCCCTGTCGCCGCCCTGCTCTTCCGTCTGCGGGCCGTCATCGTCCTGCTGGCGCTGCTGGCCACATTCGCCATCCTCTCTCCGGCGTTCCTGACGGCCAGCAACCTCACCATCCTGGTGAAGCACGTCGCCATCAACGCCATCCTCGCTGTCGGCATGACCTTTGTCATCCTCAGCGGCGGCATCGATCTCTCCGTCGGCTCCGTGGCCGGCCTGGCCGGCATCATCGCCGGAGGACTCATCCACGACGGCCTTGTGCTGCGCTCGTTCGGTGTCGTGATCTACCTTCACACCTGGCTGGTCGTCATCGTGGCGCTGCTCGCCGGCGCGCTGGTTGGCGCCGCCAACGGACTGCTGGTTGCCAAGCTGCGTGTGGCGCCGTTCATCGCCACCCTGGGTTCTCTGTATGTCGCGCGGGGCACGGCCCTTCTCATCTCCAACGGAGCCACTTTCCCCAACCTCTCCGGCGACCCTGCCCTCGGCAACGCCGGGTTCGTGACTCTGGGCACGGGCATCGTTCTCGGCATCCCCGTCCCCATCTGGCTGATGCTGGCGTTCTCAGCAGCCGGTGTCTTTCTTGCGTCGCGGACACCCTTCGGCCGCCGTGTTTATGCCGTCGGCGGCAACGAGCGCGCGGCTGAGCTGTCCGGAGTCCTCGTCGGCCGCATTAAGTTCTCGGTTTACGTCCTCTCCGGCCTCTGCGCCGCCATGGTCGGCGTCATCATCGCGGCCCAGTTGGCCGCGGCCCATCCGGCCACGGGCGAGACGTTTGAACTCAATGCGATTGCCGCCGTGGTGCTGGGCGGGACCTCGCTGATGGGCGGCCGCGGCAGCGTCGGAGGCACCATCATCGGTGCGTTTGTCATCGGCGTTCTGGCCGACGGCCTGATCCTGCTGGGCGTCTCCGCCTTCTGGCAAATCGTAATCAAGGGCCTTGTCATCGTCCTCGCCGTCATCCTCGATCAGATGCAGCAACAGTATTCGCGGCGTGCCGCCGCCACCCTTAGGAACTGAAATGGAAGAGCTGAAATGAACCTTCGAACCATCGCCACGTCCGCGTTCGTCCTTTCCGGCCTCCTGTTGTCAGGCTGTGGAGCCAGGCAGACCGGATCCGCGAAAAAGCTCATCGCCATCATCACGCCGTCCAACGACAACCCGTTCTTCAAGGTGGAGGCGGAGACGGCCGCCGCCCGCGCCCGCGAGTTGGGCTATTCCACCTCGGTCAATTCGCACGACGATGACGCCCACAAACAGGATCAGTTAATCGACGTCGCCATCGCCAACGGCGCCGCCGCCATCATCCTCGACAACGCCGGGGCCGACGCGTCGGTGGCCGCCGTCCGCAAGGCGAAGGCGGCCGGCATCCCCAGCTTCCTCATCGATCGAGAGATCAACGTCAACGGCATCGCCATCTCCCAGATCGTGTCGAACAACTACCAGGGCGCCGCGCTCGGCGCGCAGGAGTTCGTCCGGCTGATGGGCGAAAAGGGCAACTACATCGAGTTGCTGGGCCGCGAGTCCGACACCAACGCCGCCGTCCGCACGCGCGGCTTCCACGACATCCTCGACAAGTACGACGGCTTGAAAATGGCCGCCCAGCAAAGCGCCAACTGGAGCCAGACCGAGGCCTTTCAGAAGGTGGAGACCATGCTCCAGGGCAATCGCGGGATCAAGGGCATCATCGCCGGCAACGACACCATGGCCGTCGGAGCCGCCGCCGCCCTCAAGAATGCCGGCCTGGACAAGGTCATCGTCGTGGGATTCGACGGCAGCCCCGACGCCATCGCGGCCATCAAGTCCGGAGGCGTCAAGGCGACGGTCCTGCAACCCGCCGCCACCATCGCCCGCATGGCGGTGGACAACGCCCACAAGTACCTGACCACCGGGACCACGGGCGCCCCCGAAAAGCAATCCATCGACTGTGAACTGGTCACGCCCACCAACGCGGACCAATACGGGCTCTTCAGCAGGAAGTAAGGAGGCTATCGAAATGGGCAGAATGACTCTGGGAGTGATTGTCGGAAACCGGGACTTCTTCCCCGACGTGCTCGTCGGCGAGGCGCGGCGCGACGTGCTGCGGCTTCTCGCTGAAATGGAGATCGACGCCGTCATTCTGGACGATCAGGCGACCAAACTGGGCGCCGTCGAAACCTGGGCGCACGCCCGGCGCTGCGCCGACCTCTTTCGTGCCAATCGCGACCGCATTCAGGGCGTCCTCGTCACACTGCCGAACTTCGGCGACGAGAAGGGCGTAGCCGACACTCTGAAGCTGGCGGAGTTGAATGTCCCGGTCCTCGTTCAGGCGTATCCCGACGACCTCGGCCAGCTTTCGGTCGAGCGGCGCCGCGACGCCTTCTGCGGCAAGATCTCGGTCTGCAACAACTTGCGCCAGTACGGCATCTCCTACAGCCTCACCCTGGACCACACTATCCACCCGCTCTCGCCCGAGTTCCGCCGGGACCTGGCGGACTTCGTCGCCCAGTGCCGTGTCGTCGGCGGGCTGCGCCGCGCCCGCATCGGCGCCGTCGGAGCAAGGCCCAACGCCTTCAACACCACCCGCTACAGCGAGAAACTGCTGCAGTCCGCCGGCATCAGCGTCAGCACGATGGACCTCTCCGACCTTTTCGGCCGGGCAGGGCGCATCGCCGACGACGACGCCCGCGTCCTGGCCAAAATCGCGGAGATCGGCGGCTACGCGGCCACCACACAGGTACCGGGCTCCGCGCTCACCCGCATGTCGAAACTGGCCATTACACTCCTCGAATGGATGGATGAGAACGGTCTCGATGCCACCGCCATCCAGTGCTGGAGCTCGATGCAGCAGAACTTCGGAGTCAACGTCTGCACTGTGATGAGCATGATGAGCGAACGCCTCATGCCCAGCGCCTGCGAGGTGGACATCGCCGGCGTCGTCGCCATGTACGCCCTGCAGCTCGCCTCTGGCCAGCCCAGCGCCCTAGTGGACTGGAACAACAACTATGGCGGCGATCGGAACAAGTGCGTCTTCTTCCATTGCGGCAACTGGGCCAAGTCGTTCCTGCCCGACATTGAGATCGGAACGGCCCCTATCCTGGGCACTACTCTCGGCGAAGAAAACACATACGGAGCCGTGGCCGGACGCACCCCGGCCGGACCGGTCACCTTCGCCCGCATCAGCACCGACGACACCAATGGAGCCATTCGCGCCTATGTCGGCGAGGGCCGCTTTACCGACGACCCGCTGGCCACCTTCGGCAGCCGTGCCGTCGTCGAGGTGCCGGAGCTCCAGAAGTTGATGCGCTACATCTGCCGGAACGGCTTCGAGCACCACGCCGCCATGAACAGTTCACGATGCGCGACCCTATTGGCCGAGGCCTTGGACGTCTACCTGGGCTGGCCGGTGTACCACCACGAGCCAGCGGTGCTGGCCTGAACCGAGGTACACCCCTACAGGCCGCCCCAAACCGGAATTAAATATCAACTTTGTCGCAAATTGAGTCTTCCCGCGCGCAGGGGTTCTGCGTATAATGGAGGCTCCACCACCCGCCAGGAGCGGGAGGGATATTCCCCCATCCGCCCCCCTCCCGCTCCCCCTAATCTCCTGGCGCCCGCGGCGGGGAATCAGGCCTCTTTCTCGCGCCTATGTCTCATCCGCTTTGGTATCCTTCAATCGTGAAGCCGCTTCGACCGCAATTCCTCCCGTTCGTGTTGCTTCTCGCTCTGGCTCTTCCCGCGCTGTCAGTCACTACAAAGAAACCAGTCGCCAAGGCGCCGGCGCAGAAGTCCTCCGTCGCCAAGTCCGCACCCTCAAAATCGGCGGCGGCCAAGGCGCCGGCGACGAAAAGCGGGGCCAAGCCGTCCTCGAAGAGGCGTGGCACCGTAGCCAAGAGGCGGGTCACTACTCCGAGACGCACGACTCAGCAATTGCCCACGGAAGACCGCGTCCGTGAGATTCAGCAGGCCTTGACCGCCAAGGGCTATGCCGTTGATGCCAATGGAGTTTGGGGCCAGGAATCCACCGAGGCGCTGAAGAAGTTCCAGGAAGACCAGAACATCAACAATATGTCCGGCCGCGGCAAGCTGGATTCGCTCACGCTCATCGCCCTGGGGCTCGGTCCCAAACGGGAACCCCCGCCACAGACTGCACCTCCGGTTCAGCCCCCAGCGGCCACAGAAGGAAAACTCCCATGATCATTGGCGTTCCTCGTGAAGTAAAAGACCATGAGTCCCGGGTCGGTCTGGTTCCCCACGGCGTTACCGCGCTGCTCGAATCCGGCCATCAGGTCATCGTACAAACCCGCGCCGGCCACCTCTCGTCCATTACCGATGAAGAGTATGTGGAGGCAGGAGCCCGCATCGTGCCCACCGCGGCCGACGTCTGGACTCAAGCCGACATCGTTACGAAAGTGAAGGAGCCGCAGCCTTCCGAATACGGCTTCTTCCGCGAAGGCCTCACCCTCTTCACTTACCTGCATCTGGCTCCTCTGCCGGACCTTACGCAGAAACTGATGGAGACCAAGGTCACCGGCGTCGCCTACGAGACCATCCAGGAGAAGGACGGCTCACTGCCCCTGCTCACGCCCATGAGCGAGGTGGCCGGCCGCATGTCCGTCCAGATTGGCGCCCAATATCTGGAAGCCCCCAACGGCGGACGCGGTGTTCTGCTGGGCGGTATCCCCGGCGTGGCTCCAGCCAATGTTGTGGTGCTAGGCGGCGGCATCGTCGGCCATAACGCGGCCAAGATGGCGTTTGGCCTCGGAGCCAATGTCACCATCATCGACCGCAACCTGAACCGCCTGCGCGAGTTGGACGACATCTACAACGGCGGCGTCATTACCCTCGCCTCGAATCTCTGGACCATCCGTGAGTCGCTCCGCCATGCCGATCTCGTCATCGGCGCCGTCCTCATCCCCGGAGCCTCCGCCCCCCGCCTGGTCCGCCGCGACATGCTGCCGCTGATGAAGCGCGGCGCGGTCATCGTCGACGTCGCCATCGATCAGGGCGGCTGCTGCGAAACGTCGCACGCCACCACCCACACCGATCCCGTCTACTACGTCGACAACGTGCTGCACTACTGTGTCTCGAACATGCCCGCCGCCGTGCCGCATACCTCCACCTACGGCCTGAACAACGCCACCCTGCCCTATCTCCTGCAGTTGGCGAACAAAGGCACCGCCAAGGCCATCGCCGAAAACCCCGCCCTCGCCCTTGGTGTGAATACCTACAAAGGCCACGTTACCTATCCAGGAGTAGCCGAAAGCCAAAACATCCCCTGCACCGATCTAAAATCGTTGCTGTAATGTCTTCCTCCCAATCGTTTCCAGTCCTGGCCCGCCTTCGTGCGGGCCAGCCCGTTTTTGCCGCCACCATCACCACCTCATCCGTCGAGGCCGCCGCTCATCTCGCCAACCTGGGGTTCCATTTCCTATGGATCGAGATGGAGCATTCCCCCGTCACCCTGGAGACCCTCAGGCTGATGGTCCTGGGCACACGCGGCCTGCCCGCCCAGGTATTCGCCCGTGTCCCGGTGATCGAGTACTGGACCGCCAAGCGCGTGCTCGACCAGGGTGTCACCGGCGTGATCTTCCCCTTCACCTCGACACCCGATCTGGCCAAGCGCGCCGCCGACGCCTGCCACTATCCGCCGCTGGGCCGCCGCGGCTCCGGAGCCGGTAACGCCGTCCGCACCTGGCCCGAACCCGGCAACTACTACGATTCCGCCGACCGCAATGTGGCTGTCATGTGCGTAGTCGAAGAAGCCGCCGCCTTGGCCCATATCGACGAAATCTGCGCGACACCCGGGGTCGACATTATCTTCATCGGCACCAGCGACCTGTCCTTTTCGATGGGTTTGCGAGGCCGCCAGGACGCGCCCGAACTTCTGGACGCCATCGACACGATCGCCGCTGCCGCCCAACGCCATGGCAAGTTCCTGGGGCGTCCGGCCGCCAACGCGGCGCAAGTGCGGGCCTTCCGGGAAAAGGGCTTCCTGCTCTTCCAGTTGCCCACGGAAATGGGGCTAATGGAACTGGGCGCCCGCCAGTTGCTCGACTCCCTCGACATCCAGGCCCCCAATCCCGCCACCCGCTCGCAATACTGAGTTCAATTGGCACCACAACAAATCGACAATCGGCTCACTTCTGTATAATGAGGCTTGATCCGAAGCAAACTCGCCTGGATTGTTTTGGCATTGCTCGGGGTGAACCTGCTCGCCTGGTTTGCAACTCCCTCGGCCGACACCGACTTCTGGTGGCACCTCCGCACGGGCCGTTACATCGCCGAGACGAAGTCGTTGCCGTTTCCGGATCCCTTCTCCTACACGGCCAACACGGCGCGCGACCTCTATCCCGGCGAACACGACACACGTCGCTTTAATCTCACCCACGAATGGCTGGCGCAAGCCGGACTCTACGGCGTCTACGCGGTGGGTGGCATTCCAGCGGTAATCCTGGTCAGAAGCCTCATCCTCGCGCTCACCGCGGCCATCGCCGGACTGCTCGCCTGGCGTCGCACGCAGTCCGGAGCCTGGGCCGTCTTCGGCACGCTGGCCTGCGGCCTCTGCCTGCTCAGCTTTACTGCCGACCGCCCGACCCTCGTCACTCCATTTCTGACCGGCGTCGTGCTGCTGATCTTCGAATTCGGCTGGCCTCTCTGGCTCCTGCCTCTGCTCTTCCTGATCTGGTCGAACCTTCACGGCGGCTTCTTCATGGGCGGATTTGTCTGCGCCGTTTACCTACTGGCCTCATGGCGCCAGAAGAGCCCCCAGACCTCGGCCATATTCAAATGGTGCGCGCTCGCGCTGGTCACCTGCGGAATCAACCCGAACCTTTGGTCCGCCGCGACTATCCTCGGCAACTACAGCCGCAGCGCCCTCACCGCCCAGTTGGTCGAGTGGCACAGCCCCAGTTGGTTCGCTCCGCCGTATGCCTTCCCGCTTCTGACCCTCGCCGTCCCGGCCGTCCTGTTCAGGAGTTGGCGCAGACTCCGGCTCGCCGATGCCCTTCTGTACCTCGCCTTCACCGCCGCCGCCTGGACGGCGTTCCGCAACATCCCATTCTTCGCGCTCATCGCTCCCATGTTGCTGGCCTCCTACTGGCCGTTCGCCTGGCGCCTCCCGAACTGGGCCACCCCGGCCACGGCCGCTGCCCTCGCCGGACTCCTCACCTTCGGCGTCGCCTCCGGGCGGGCCGTCTCTCTACGAGCCGAACTCGCCACCCAGCCCGATGCAGCCATCCAATTCCTGCTGGATCATCAGGTGCCCGGTCCAGTGCTCAATACCTACGGCTCCGGCGGCTACTTCCTGTGGAAGGCCTGGCCCACGTACAAGTCGTTTCTCGACGGGCGCGCGTTGAGCGAAACCGTGTTCCACGACTACCAGGTGCTCTTCGGAGCCTACGGCCAGGGCGCCACGCAGGCCCGCCTCCGCCTGCTCGACCAGTACAAGGTGCAGACCATCCTCCTCCAGGCCTTCCAGCCCGACGGCACGCTCTACCCCGTCATCGTGTGGCTCAACGATCCGGCCCGGTCCGATTGGGCGCTCCTCTTTGAAGATCAGAACAGCCTGGTCTACTCGAGAAGCAGTCTGCCCGGCATCCAACCTCTGGCGAACAGTCGTCTGGCGGCGCACCTGGAAAGCGAATGCGCGCTCCTCATGAGCCGCGAGGACGGAACGCCCGCCTGCAGCCGCAGCGCCGGCCTCTATCTCGCATCGCTGGGCGACAAGCCACGCGCCCTGCGTCTGCTGGGTGAGTTCCAGAAGCGCTCCCCCATCCCCGACCCCGACGTCGAACAGGCCATTCTGTCGCTCCGCGGCCAGCCCTGATATGCTGGTCGTTCCTCTCTGGAACCGCAACCATGGCCCACGTACAACCCCTGTGCGCGCTGCGCTACAGCCCCGCCGCCGGCGACATTGCTCAACTGGCAACTCTACCCTACGACGTCATTCCCCCAGCCCTGGAAGCCGACTACAAGGGCCGCAGTCCCTATAACTTCGCCCACCTGATCCTGCCCCAGGGCGACTACGCCGGTGCCGCCGCCAAACTGTCCTCCTGGAAACACGAAGGCATCGTCGCCCGCGATGCCGAGCCTGCCTTCTTCGTCTACGAGCAGACCTTCCCCGCCCCCGGCACGGGCGAGATCCTCACCCGGCGCGGCTTCATCGGTCTGGGCGACACCGAGGACTACGGCACCAACGTCTTCCGCCATGAGTGGACCATGAGCGGCCCCAAGGAAGACCGCTTCCGCCTTCTCCAGGCCACCCAGGTCCAGTTCGACTCCATCTTCATGCTCTTCCCCGATCCCGCGGGCACCGTGGAAGCGAAGCTGTCCGAAATCTGCGCGACCGAGCCCAGCCTCGCCTACTCCGACCACGAACACACCGGGCACAAGCTCTGGCGCGTCACCGACCCCGCCTGGATCGCCTCCCTCCAAGCCCTCATGAGTGACCGCCCCCTGCTCATCGCCGATGGCCATCACCGCTACGAAACGGCCCTGCGCATGGGTCAGCCCCATACGCTGATGACCTTCGTCAGCCTGCAGTCCCCCGGCCTCCGCTGCTTCGCCACTCATCGCATCGTCCACTCTCTACCGGACTTCCAGCCCGACGCGTTCCTGGCCAGCCTGCCCAATGCCGGCTCGGGCCTCGATCCCCTGGTCTCGCCCCCCGGCGCCATTCGATTCGGCATCGCAATGGCCAACGGCGAGTTCCACTGCGACGTACCCGTCCCCGAAGGCGCCCTCAACGTGGCCGTACTGCAGGAGTCCATCCTCACACCGCTCCTCGGGATCAGCCCGGCGGTTGTTGCCGCCGGCACGAACCTGCGCTACAAACGCACCCGGGAGGAAGCCCTCGCCGAAGTGCGGGAAGGCCGTGCCCAGATCACGTTCCTCCTCGAAGATCTCCCCATCGACGGCATGGCCCGCGTCTCCTTCGGCGGTCAGGTGCTGCCGCAGAAGTCGACCTACTTCTACCCGAAGCTGGGCTCCGGACTCGTCATGCTGGAGCTCGAGTCGTGACCTACACCTGCCATCGCTCCACCAGTCCCATCGATTGGAGCCGCGTCCCCCAGTCACCCCGCTTCGTCGACATGGTCTCCGGCGAACCCGGCCTGCTCGACACCCGCGCCGCCGCCGTCTGGGATGACGAAGCCCTCCACGTCCGGTTCTGGAGCGAGGAGCCCTTCATCGAAGCGCACCTCACCGAGCGCGACTCCCTCATCTTCCTGGAAAGCGACATCGAACTCTTCATTGACGGCGGCGATTGCTACTACGAGTTCGAAATGAACGCCCTCGGCACCATCTACGAAGTGTTCTTCCTCTGGCGTGACGCCTACGAGAAGTTCCGCTCACCCGAGTTCGACGTGCATGCCCGCAACGCCCTCACGTTCGGCGGCGACTACGACCGCACCGGAACCACGTTCTGGCGCGGCACCCACCCTCGCGGCATCCGCTGGGCCTTCCTCGACTGGGACTTCCCCGGCCTCCGCGCGTCCGTCGAGATCGACGGCCATCTGAACGATCGAACTCAACTCTCCCGAGGCTGGTGGGCCACCGTATCCCTGCCCTGGCAAGGCATGAAGCACCTGGCCAACGGCCGCTCACTGCCTCCCACGGAAGGCGACACCTGGCGCATGTTCTTCGGCCGCTTCGAGAAACTGATGTCCGGAGGAAGCGAGGTGCAGCCGCATCCCGCCTGGACCTGGTCGCCGCATGGCATCTACGACACCCACCGTCCGGAGCACTGGACGGAAGTCCGTTTCTCGGAAAGCCCGCTCTAGCCCGTTTCCGGGGCCTGGGCCTCGCAACGGAAGGGCCTCCACTATACTGAATTTTGAGCCCCGATTCGCCCCCGCAACGCGTCCTCTTCGTCTTTGGCACTCGCCCCGAGGCCATCAAGCTCTGCCCTGTTGTCCTCCACATGAGGACCCGCCCGCGCGAGTTCGACGTCAAGGTCTGCGTCACCGCGCAGCACCGCGAAATGCTCGACCAGGTCCTGGCGGCCTTTGAGGTCCAGCCCGAGCACGATCTCAACGTGATGAGGCCCAACCAGACGCTGTCGCAGTCGACGGCCCGCATGATCGCCGCGCTCGAGCCCGTCATCCTACAGGAGCATCCGGATCTCGTCATCGTCCAGGGCGACACCACCACCACCTTCTGCGGAGCCCTGGCCGCCTTTTACCAGCGCGTGCCCGTGGGCCATGTCGAGGCCGGCCTACGCACCGGCGACCTCTGGCAGCCTTTCCCCGAAGAGCTCAACCGCGTCCTCACCACTCGCCTCACCCGTCTCCACTTCGCGCCCACCGAAGCCTCCGCCGCCAACCTGCGCGCCGAGTCCGTGGACGACGCCGGCATCTTCGTCACCGGTAACTCCGGCATCGACGCAGTGCTCCTGGTGCGGGACCGCCTCGCCGCCGGCACGCTCTCCGGCTACCAGGGCGTGGCGCTCGATCCCGCGCGCAAACTCATCGTCGTCACGGCCCACCGTCGCGAGAGCTTCGGCGACGGTTTCCTGCGCCTCTGCGCCGCCATCCGGCAACTGGCCGCCCGCCCGGACGTCCAGGTCATCTACCCGGTCCATCCCAATCCAAACGTCCGCGGTCCGGTCGAGGCTCAGCTCGGGTCGTTGCCCAATGTCCACCTGATCGCGCCGCTGGACTATGTCCCGTTCGTGGATCTGATGCGCCAGTCCTATCTCCTGCTCACCGACTCGGGCGGCGTGCAGGAGGAAGCCCCGTCGCTAGGCAAACCGGTCCTCGTCCTGCGAGAAAAAACGGAACGCCCCGAAGCGGTGCAGGCAGGCACGGTGAAACTGGTAGGCACGGATGTGGAGAAGATCCTGAGCGAGGCTGCCGCGCTCCTGGACGACCCCGCCAACTACCAGCGCATGTCGCGCATCCACAACCCCTACGGTGACGGCCACGCGAGCCGCCGCATCGCCGACGCCATCACCCAAACCCTGCGCCCATAGCCGCGGAGCGTCCGTCCCCGTCCGCCACCGCCCGGGGACCTTCGGCTCTGACCCAAGTCGACGCATGGACACAACTGGACCAGCGCAGCCCCCTCCCAGTCCCAGCGTGAGCGACGGGCTCTATCACCCCACTCCTGGACCTTCGCCGCCCCCAAGCACGGACCGATCGAAACCACGCCGCCGCTCGTAGGTGGTCGGAGTGCGAACGCCCCCCGGTAGCCAGGCGCCCGGTCTCCGAGGACTCCCCCAATCCGAAGGCTGGAGCTGCCCCAAGTCCCACCATTCGCCCTAGCCCGTGGCCCGGACCCTCCGCATCGACAGCTACCACCGCTATCTGCTGCGAGAAACGTCCGACCCAGTATGTGCCAGGCATCAACTCAATGCTCGGCGGTGATCATTGCACTGGCACGGTGCCTCAACAATGGGCCAACGAGACACTCGGGTTCAGGTTATGTTCTAAGAGTTCTGCAAAAGCAAAGAGGGCCATGGTAAGCCTTTCTGATCCGTATCGCAGCGGAAGGAAGGAAAGGACCAATGACCCGAAAGAAGGATACCGCGAACCGGGTGGACTGGAAAGCGGTGATGGCGGAAGACTCCGATTTCATGAAGGCGCTGGTGCAGAGCGTCGTGCAGCAGGTACTGGATGCCGAGATGGAGGAAACGCTCTGTGCGGCGCGGTCGGAGCGCACCCCGATGCGCACCGGCTATCGCAGCGGCTCCTATGTCCGTGGGCTGGTGACGCGGGTCGGCCGCATTGAGCTGCGCGTGCCGCAGGACCGGCAAGGGCGCTTCCGGACCGAGGTCTTTGAGCGCTATCAGCGCAGCGAAAAGGCGCTGGTCGGGGCGCTGGCCGAGATGTACGTGCAGGGCGTGTCGACGCGCAAGGTGAAGGCGATCACCGAGGAACTATGTGGGCATGAGTTTTCGGCCTCGACGATCAGCCGGATCAACCAGACGATGGACGAGGAACTGGAGAAGTTCGCGACGCGGCCGCTGGAGGAGGACTATCCGTTTCTGATCCTGGACGCGCGCTACGAAAAGGTGCGCGAGGACGGCGTGATCCGGAGCCGGGCGGTGCAGGTGGCGATCGGGGTGAACTGGGACGGGCGGCGCTGCATCCTGGCCGTGGAACTGGCCAACCGGGAGAGCGCGTCGAGCTGGCGCGAGTTTCTGGTGAAGCTGCGGCAGCGGGGGCTGCGCGGAGTGGAACTGGTTGTCAGCGACGATCACGCGGGCCTGAAGCGTGCGATTGCCGAGGTCGTGCCGGAGGCCGCCTGGCAACGGTGCTACGTGCACTTCCTGCGCAATGCGCTGGACCATCTGCCGCGCAAGGCCGACGACGATTGTCTGACCGAGTTGCGCTGGATCTACGACCGCCGCAACCTGGCCGAGGCGCGGCAGGATCTGGCGGCATGGCTGAAGAAGTGGGAATCGCGCTACGCCAGATTGTGCCAGTGGGTGGAGGAGCAGATCGAGGAGACGCTGACGTTTTACCGTCTGCCGCAGGCGCACCACAAGCATCTGAAGTCGACGAACATGCTGGAGCGACTGAACGAGGAGCTCAAACGCCGGACCCTGGTGGTGAGGATCTTCCCGAACGCGGCGAGCTGCCTGCGGCTGGTGCGAGCGCTGGCGGTGGAGATCCACGAGGACTGGGTGGAAGCGACGCGCTATCTGAACATGGAGGAGCTGAAAGAGCACAAGAAGCAGCTACTGCGCGATATACAGCCCGCCGCCTGAAGGCGGCCGGGGGTGACTACAGGGTTGAGTGGAGGCGGGGACTCGCTGCCCCCGCCTCCACACCTCCACCCCCGCTCAACCAGAAGGCTCCATGAAGCTCAGTGCTTTTGCAGAACTTGACAGACACAACTCGGGTTCAGATCGGGTATCTCCGTCTACTCTCTTCAACTGCCGGCCTCAGTCCCTTGCCATCGAGAACAGGCCCCGTCACAGGTCTTGACCGTGCTCGGGAGATCCCATGGCGCCAGACCTGATTTGGCGGGCTAGAGCGAGTTGAGACCAATCAGGCCGAGAGCCAGAAGCAGTCTCGTTCGCGGCGCGTTGTCACTGATAGATCCAGGGTTCTAGGTCAGACAACTCCTGTAGCCCGAAGCCCCTTAGCGAAGGCGTGGCGGAGACCTCATCTACCATGCCAAGATCCGGACGAGATCCGAGGAGGTGTGGAGACACAGAAGGCTACCCAACTAGACGGTAACCATATAGGGCAAAGATGGCAATAGCCAGCGCAACGACCTGGAGCACAAACATCGCAATCTGACCGTAGAACAGCCGCCATGTCCAGTCGCCAAGGCGCGCGGCTTGCCCTCGCATCTTGGCTACGCAATCCGTGGATTCTGGGAGCGATCGTGTCCGAACGATTCGCGCGGTAATACGGAAGTCGCTCAGTCTCGTCACACAGGCCGTTATCCCAACGAGCATGGAGATTACCCCAGAGAGGAGACCAACCAGGAAGCTGCTTCTGGCCATACAACCGGGTGCTACAAACGCTGGCTGGATTAGGAGACTGACGGAGAAACTGAGTCCACCGCCCGCGAATGCCAGAAAGAGCGCAATTGACGCGCTTAGTTGTGCTATTCGCACATCTTGCCATTTTGAGTACCTGTCATCGCTCATCGACATCAACCTCTCGTCTTTCTCCCTCTGATGCCAGCGATCAACAGGCATGTACCGATAATCCACAAAATAACTCGTCCAGAATTGTAGCCGATGAATTCCGCCTCGGACGTGGTTGGAGCTACCGAACCCTGGCTGCCTGAGAGCGCCGCCAATATGATTCCACCCACAACAATCTTCCAGATGACTTTTTGGCGCTTGACTCCAGCAAACCTATTCTCTCCGGCTGTGCCAGCTCCAAGACCGCAACGTTCGTCGCTAGAGGTGATTGACTGCGGGGCGCCGCACTCGCCGCAATACGCCCACGTCGCGTCCACCTCGGCACCACAACTAGTGCAAAATGACCTTCCTGCTAGCTCTTTTCGTTCGTGAAAATCCTCGCTGAACACGTCAGGGTATCGCCGATAAAACACAGCCGCGTCGGCCCGCCCTTGTCCCTCGTAGTATTCACGATCTAGCCGCAGGAGCTCCTTCTTGGCAGCGACGCAGTCAGATATTCCCCAATTCTTGGCAGCTATCTGCGAGGTGAGTGAGTCGAGTCTCGACTTAACAACTGCTTGCGCTCGGAACTCACTGGAATCCGGCGGGACTCCTGAGGATTTGCTCTCCAGCGCCGTCGACAGCCGCTGAAGATAGGCGATCATTCCCGTTCGTTGCGAACTGGCAGCGACTACTCCGCTGGCAAAAGCAGCATAGCCCGCAACCTCGTCGCCTTTTAGGACATAACACCTAACCGCAGCCACAAAGTAGTCGTTGAGACGCTCCGCTTGTTCTCCAAAACTCTCAAAGAGGCGCAAGGTCAATCCTTCCGAGGCCGTCAGCTTGACGATTCCACCATGCTAGATCAAGGGAAGCCCGAGTTCAAATGCCACACTGGTAAATTGCCCGTAGCAGTCCAAACCCCAAGCAATTCAACAGCAGGTGAAGCCTGACTTCAAATGCTACACTGGCTGGAAAGAGGCGCCAGCCCACCAGCAGGCGCGGATCGGTGCAACCAATCCGCGCCCATCGACACCTCATATTGGCCTACATTCAAACGGGGATCTGGTCGATCTCGGACATCTGCCGTAAGCACTGCTTGCGCTACCCGATCAACGCCTGGTCCGCCACCAGAATCGCCGGTCGGATCGCCTCGACATCGTGGACCCTCACCAGGTGCGCCCCGCGCAGCACCGCCATGGTCACCGCGGCAATCGTCATCCCCAGACTCGGCTCCAACGGAATCGACGTGTTGAAGGGATGCCCGTCCGGGCTCACCTCCACCGGCAGCCGCATCTCATGGAACTCGCTTAAGCCAGTGATCAGCTCCGAGTTCGTCTCCTTGCGCTTGCCCATGCCGATGCCAACATCCAATGCGAGCCGGGTACGCTCGACGCCCATGCGCCCAGCCCGGTTCAGCGCCGCGTTCAGCTCCGCCATCACCATACCGACGGCGCCCTTCATCGACCCCTGCTTCGGCCACGTATCCGGCGTACCGCGCGTGTGCTGCAGAATGAATCCGACATCGTGCTGCATCACGATCTTGGCCAGCTCCTGATCCAGCGTCAGCCCCGTCGGATCCTTGATGATCACCGCGCCGTGCTCAATCGCCTTCTCGGCCACCGCCGGCTTGTAGGTCTCCACGCAAATCAGCGGACCCACCTTGCCACGCACCCGCTTCAGGATCGGGATCAGACGCCGCAGCTCCTCGGCTTCCGAGATCCGCTTCGAGCCGGAATGGAAACTCTCCGCCCCAATCTCGATGATGTCCGCGCCTTGATCGGCCAACTGCGCGGCCTGTACGAACGCCCGGTCGGGATCCTCATAACGCCCACCATCCACCGGCGAATCGGGTGCAACGTTCATGGCACCGACGATCAGTGTGCGCTCGCCCAGGTGCAGAACTTCGTTCTTGATCTTCCAATCGACGCGTTTACGGCTCATTGAGGTCTCATCCTATCTTCGCAGGAACCTCGCCGGAACCGCGAGCGTCCGGCCGCTTATTCGTAGCGCAAGCAGACGATCGGGTCCAGTTTCGCCGCCCGGTTGGCCGGCCAGTAGCCGAAAAACAGCCCCACCACCGCGGACAACGTCACGCCCATGGTGGCCCAGAACGGGCTCACCGTGGCCCCAATCGACGGCGCGGCGGTGCGGATCAGCAGAGCCAGCACAAACCCGCCGAGAATCCCAATGATGCCGCCGGCAGTGGTCAGCACCAGCGCCTCCAGCAGGAATTGCACCCGGATGTCCGACGCCCGGGCTCCGATCGCCTTCCGGATGCCAATCTCCTTCGTCCGCTCCGTCACGGAAATCAGCATGATGTTCATTACGCCGATGCCGCCCACCAGCAGCCCGATGGAACTGATCACCGAAGTGAGAATCACGATCGCTCCGGTCAACTGCCCCCAGAGCTTCGAAAGGAAGTCGGAGCTCAGAATCTCGAAATCGTTCTCGGACTTGTAAGGCACCTTGCGGATGCGCCTTAACCCGTCGCCCACCTCATCCATCGCGACGGCTGGATCCACATCGCGCCGCACCGTGTAGATGATGATCACTTCCTTCGACTCCGGATAGTGCTTGCGGAACGTGGATAGCGGAATCATTGCGAACTGATCCACGCCGGGACCGCCCAACAGTCCTTCGTCGTGCGCGAAGATGCCAATCACTTCGAACGGAGACCCGTTCATCATGATCTGCTTGCCTAGAGGCGAGGCCCGCCCGAACAGCGAATCGGCGATAGCCTGCCCCAGCACCACCACCTGCGCCGCCCGATCAACTTCCGCCTGTGTGTAGTACCGGCCCTGCTCCACCACGAACATCGGGATCACGTCGCAATAGTCCACGCCCGCGCCGCGAATGATGGCCCGCTCCACCCGTTCCCCACCGTAGCGGAGCTCATTCGTATCCCCGAAAAAGGATGCCCGCGTGCCCAGCGCACTGAGCTTTTCGATACCCGGGGCCAAGTCTCGCAGTTTGTCCGCATCGGTATACTCCAGCCTCTTCCGCAGACGGTACTTCTCCGGCATGCGGTTCGGATCCGTGCCGAAGGGGAACCGCGTGATGAAGTAGCTGCGCGACCCCATCTTCTCCACTTTGTCGGCAACGTACTTGTTCAGCCCGTCGATAATCGCCGCCACCGTGATGACGCTGGTCACACCAATGACAACGCCCAGCAGCGTGAGCGCGCTCCGCACCTTGTGCGCCCGCAGCGTATCGAGGCTCACAATCAGGTTTTCGCGGAACTCTGAGCGTGTCATCTTATTCGGCCCTCAACGCTTCCACCGGGTCCAGGCGCGCCGCGCGGGAAGCCGGATAGATCCCGAAGAACAGCCCAATGGCCGAGCTCAACACCATGCCCAGCACTGCGACGCCGCCTTGTACCGAGGCCGGAAACGACGTAAACCGGTTGAGCATCTCGGCACATAGGAAACCCAGGGAAATGCCGAAAAATCCGCCCACCATGCACTGCAGCACGCTCTCCGTGAGGAACTGCTTCAGAATGTCCCGGCCCGTCGCCCCCATGGCCCTGCGGATGCCGATCTCCTTGGTGCGTTCCGTCACACTCACCAGCATCACGTTCATGATGACGATGCCACCCACCACGGCGGAAATCGAGCTCACCAGGATAAAGACGGCGAAGAACGCGCCGCTGATCTGCTGCCACAACTGGATGTAGCTGTCCTTCGTTCCGATGAAGAAGTCTTCGTCCTGGGTGGGACGAATGTGCCGCCGGGCCCGCAGCGCCAGCCGCGCCTGGTCCTGCGCTCGTTCAAAGCCCTTCGGGTCGTTCGGTACTTTCACGTTGATGGTCAGCGAATACCGCGAGCCCTTCAACTGCAGAAACGTATTCAGAGGGATCACCACGAAGTTGTCGGAGTCCTGCCCCAACACGCTGCCGCCGCGCTCATACAGTCCAACCACCGTGAACTCTTCGCTGCCCAACCGGAAGACCCGGCCCACCGGATCCTGCTCGGGGAAGAATTTGTCACGGATCGTCGCGCCAATCACGGCCACACGCACCGCGCGCTGATCTTCAATCTCAGTGAAGTAGCGCCCCATCTCGATGGTGCGCGCTTCAATCTCGGCCATCGACGCCGTCTGGCCGTTCATGTTCACGTCGGTGAGCTCTTCCGTACGGTAGTTCGCTCGTGTCTGAACGGAGCCCGAAGCACCCATCACCTTACAGTCAGGACACGCGCTCCGCACGTAGTCGTAATCTTCCATGTGGATCTTCTTGTAGCGCAGGGCTTTCAGAACGATCTCATAGTCGGTCACGGCAAACGGTGTGCGCGCCATCTGGAAAACATCAGCGCCCAGGTTGGCGATCTTGGTCTCGACGTAGACGTTCGCGCCCTGAACGATGGTGACGACGGTGATGAGGGTCGCGACACCCATGGTCAACCCGAGCACAGTCAGGGCGCTGCGCAGGCGGTGCGAGCGCAGCGCATCCAGACTCAGGCCCATCGTGTCGCGAGCCAGCAGCATAAGGAATCAGACCTTCACACGCGCCCACTTCTTACCGGCCCTCAGAGTATACTCGCCGGGCTCGAACCGGTGCGACGGAATCTTAATGACTTCGCCGTTTGAAGCCACGGCCCCGGCCTTGATCAGACGATCGGCCTCCGAACTCGAAGACGCGAGCCCGGTCTGCAGAAGGCATTGTTTCAGACGCGGATCCGAAGCATCCGCGAGAGGCAAATCGTCTGGCGTCTGGCCTTGGCTCACGTCGTGCAACCACTGCTCGCGCGCAGCCTTGGCTACAGCGGCAGGATGGAAATCACCGACGACCCGCTCAGCCAAGTCCAGTTTAATATCGCGCGGGTTCCGCGCGCTCGACTTCAGGGCCGAAATCTCCGCTAAAGATACGTCTGTCAACAGTTCCCAGTACCGCCACATCAGGTTGTCGCTGATGGTCATCATCTTCTTGACCATCACCTCCGGCGGTTCCTTGATGCCGACATAGTTGCCTTTCGACTTCGACATTTTGTCGATGCCGTCCAGCCCCTCCAGCAGCGGAACCGTGCCGACAATCTGCGGCGCCTGGCCGTAGTCGCGCTGCAACTCGCGGCCCACCAACAGGTTAAACTTCTGGTCCGTGCCGCCGAGTTCGACGTCGCACTCCAGCGCGACCGAGTCGTACCCTTGCACCAGCGGATACAGGAATTCGTGCAATGAGATCGGCACCGACTCGCGGTACCGTTTGGCGAATTCATCGCGCTCAAGAATACGAGCCACGGTGTACTTCGACGTCAGCCGGATCACATCCTCAAAACCCATCCGGCCCATCCAGTCGTAGTTGAACCGGACCTCGGTCCTTTCCGGATCGAGGATCTGGAACACCTGCTCCTTATAGGTATCTGCGTTGCGATTGATCTCTTCCCTGGTCATTGGCGGACGCAGCGAGTTGCGACCCGTGGGGTCGCCGATCAAGCCCGTTGCATCCCCGATCAGGAAGATTACCGTATGCCCTAAGTCCTGAAAATGCTTCATCTTGCGGAGCAGAACGGTGTGACCCAAATGCAAGTCCGGCGCTGTGGGATCAAAGCCTGCCTTCACACGAAGCGGGCGATTGGCCAGGGCCGCCTGGGTCAGGCGCTCCTTCAGGTCTTCCTCACGAATGATTTCCGCGAAGCCCTTCCGCAAGTAATTCAACTGCTCGTCGACGGGGAGAAATGCCACTCATTCATTGTAAAGGGGGTTGCGTGCGTGGTGGTTGACCGGTCCGCGACCATGGCCCAATCCGGGATTGGTTCGGATTGCCTCTGTAATGAACTCCTTGGCTGCTCGCACGGCCTGAGGCAGGGGCAATCCGACCGCCAAACACGCAGTCACTGCCGCTGAATAAGTGCAGCCCGTTCCATGGGTATGAACGGTGTCGATCCTCTCCGCCGGATACTCGTAAAGCATTGACTCATCGAGGAGAAGCAAGTCGAGGGCGATGCCGTCCAAGTGGCCGCCCTTCACCAGCACAGCGCAGCCGCAGCGGCCAAAAATCCGCTTTGCGGCTTCCGCCATCTGGTCTCGGGTTTCGACGGTAAGCCCCGTCAATGCAGCTGCTTCGTGCAAATTGGGCATCACCAGAGTGGCCCGTTTCAGCAACTCGAAGAGGGCCGGTTGAGCTTCGGCAGCCATCAACGGGGCACCGTGTTTGCTGATCATGACGGGGTCGACGACCAGGGGAAACACGAAACTGCCGGCCAGTTCAGCAACTGCCCCGACCACCGCGGCAGTGCCCAATGCCCCTGTTTTCGCGGCCTTGGGTGGCATGTCGTCGAGCACGGCCCGAATCTGGGCCACGACGAGATCGGGCGTTTGCACCTGAACATCGAAGACGTTTTGGGTGTTCTGGACCGTCAGCAGCGTGATGGCGGCCTGGCCGTAGACGCCAAACTGGTGAAAAGTCTTGAGATCCGCCTGAATACCAGCCCCGCCGCTGGGGTCGGATCCGGCGATGGTCAGCGCTGTGGACTTCACATTAGCCAGTGTAGCTAGTTGAGTGGCAGTCGTCCCGACTTCGTAACTCCTTGCGAATTCGTAATTTCCACGTCGACTCCGCCCAGCGCGGTCAGGTCGCCGGTGACCGAGAACGTGGCGCGGAGCTGGAACGTGCCGGTGGCCGACGTCTCGAAATAGTTTTTAAATGAGGAAGATACATCGACTTCCTGGCGCCCGGGCAAGACGGTGTGGCCGTCCTTGTGAAAAAAGGTAAAAGCGATTTTGTCCGTCGTGCGAGTGTTGTCGACCCCGGTAAGCAGGACTTCGGCGGAACTGTGGGAAGTACTTGCCTTTGTCGCCGATATGGCGATGGGAGCCGGGTCGATGCGATAAGAAGCGTGTTCCGCCAAGCCGCCCAAGTCAACCGTAAGTGCAATGGTGCCCGCAGTTGAGCCGGTCTGGAGGAGGACAAAATCGGATCCGCCGAACTCGGCGACGGTCGAACCCTCGTTCAGACGGAAGTTGACTGAGCGTTCCATGCGCGGAAGGAAGGCAATGGCGGGGTCGTCGCCCAGAGATGACGAGCGCGGGGTGAAGACTAACTTCAATAATCCCAACACGGTAGCCTTGGCCGGCTCAGCAAACTGGAGGACGATCTTCTGCTGCAATCCGGAAGTCAGGGTGCCGGAACTGGGTTGAATCGACGGGCGTGGCAGAGGGAATTCCGTGAACGTCGCTTTCAGATTGAAGGTCCGGTTCGCCACCTGAATGGTCCCGGAGAGGGTTCGAGCGGTGTCGGAATAGACGCTGATGAGCCACTCCGAATCCGAGACGGCGAGCGTAAACCCCGTGCCTGCAAGAGTTGGCGGAGCATCCGGAGTGATGCGGAGGCGGCGTGTCAGGGTGGTTCTTCGCTCCACGGTACCGAGATCGAAAGGCGAAACCAGAGGTTTCCAGACGGAATCGTCCAGGATCTCCACGCTGGTGGCAGCGACCGTGCCGCCCTGGAGCTTTACCTGTAAGTCATTGATCCATAGTGTACTTGCAACGTCGCCAGCTTCTGTTGGCGAGAACCGGACGGAAAAGTCGGCGTGGCCACCAGAAGGAATCAGTGCCGGGGGATAGAACTGATCAAAGGTCTTGAAGGGCGACGGATCGATGGATAAACGATTGATCGTGATGGGGTTTGTCGTCGGATTGCGAATACGGAAACGGGCCGTGGACGACTCGCCGACGGGCGACGGCGGCATCAGGAATGCGGAACCGACGGGCAATTCCGCTTCGTCAGCGCGACTAAATAACTGAAACGAAGGTATTTCCGCGAGAGGAACAAGCACCGGCGCGGAGCCGGGGGACCAGGCATAGAGGACTCCGTCGCGCCGGATCAGCAGGCGCCCGGGCCCCAGGTCCTCAGGTAACGATGGGACTTCGTCAACGCTCTCGACAAACTCGAGACCACGGCCAAGCCAGCGTGCCCGCTCGCCCGAGGCAAAGTAGATCTCGGATAAATCGCCTGTTTCATTAAACTTGGCCACCACTGGGCCCGCCGGTGCGGGCACCACGATCTCCTCGCCACTAATGACATGGAGTTCGGATTCCGTCTTGTACCAAAGCGTCTTGCCTGAATAGCCGGCCGAGACTACGCCGGAGGGCACCAGAATTGGGGCGACCCAAGCGCCTTCGGTCCCTTGAAGAGACCGCAGAGCACCTCGGCCATCGTGAAAGATGCCAGCCACGGGCGTTGTTTGGGCATAGGTGGCCAGCGTGAAGAAAAGAAGAAAATGACGCATCACGGTTTCCCTATCGAGATCACCGGCGGACCCACATTGGGAGGCGCCACGTAGACGCCCGTCGCAGGCGCGGCGGCGGACGCGTTCTTGTGACCGCCGGCGACGGCTAAACCAGCGATTGTTGCACCGCTAACGGCGGCTAAAATGATCCATTTTTTTGGCGATTTTGGCGTGACGTGCCGGGATGTCGGCATTGACGCCGATATTTCGGCGGGGATCTTCAAGTCGGCCTTCTCGCCCGGTATCAGGACATGGATATCCAGTTTCCCGGGTGTCGCATTCCAGTGGACACCGCGGACGTAAGCCTTGCCATCGGTACCCGTGAGTACGGATTCCGACCTCATGCCGCTGGCGAATTCGCCGGACGGACCTTCGGCTGGCAGACGGAAGATAACGGTGACCGATGGAACGGGGTGGCCAGCGGCGTCGTTGACCTGAACAAGGAATCGCTGGGGACTGACCGAGTCACGGGCGACGACAGAGCCGGCACCTTCAAGGACATTGATCGTCAAGGCGCCGGTTGGCGCGAGCAGTGCCGCGAACAGGCACAGGTTGAGCACGAAACCCTCCAGAGGCAGAGGGAGTTTATCGACTAGAACTCAAGGAGGACCACGGTGATGTTATCTGGACCTCCGGCTTTCTTTGCTGCCTCGATAAATGAGTGGGCGCGAGCCTCCAAAGATATCGGCTGCGACATAATTTTTTCGAGGTTTTCGTCGTCGAGGGGTCCGTGGAGTCCGTCGCTGGAGAGGAGCAGGATGCTGCCGACGGGGGGGTGGAGAGGATAGACCTGAACGCGGAGGAGCTGGCTGACGCCGACGGCCATGGTGAGGACATGGCGCATGGGGTGCACTTTGAGGCGTTCCTCGGCGATGCCGAGGGGGCGGCCCACTTCGTTGACCCAGGTCTGGTCGTTGGACACGAGAGCGAGCCGGCCGTCCTGATAGAGCCAGGCGCGGCTGTCGCCGACGCTACCGACCAACAGGGCATTGGGTGTCTCCAGGGCGCAGATCATCGTCGTGCCCATGCCCTCCAGCCGAGGATCGGCCGCGGCGGTTTCGAGCACCGTGGTGTTGGCGTGTTCGAAGGCCTGGATGAGTGCGTCGTTCGTGCGCACGGGGGCGGCGGCCACAGCCTCGCGCAGGCTTTGTATGGCGATCTGTGAGGCGAGCTCGCCGGCCTGTGCTCCGCCCATGCCGTCGGCGACGGCATAGAGCCCGAGTTCAGGGTCGACGAGATAAGAGTCCTCGTTGTTCTTGCGGACGCAGCCGACGTCGGATATGCCTATGTATGAGCGCACGGTTCCCTGAATTATAGTGCGTACTATGACAACGTTGTGTATCAGCCCAGACGCAATTAATTCTGCCAGAAGCCGAGGCGTGGTGGGGGAGGGGGGCCGGAAGAGAGCCGCAAGGCTCACGGCAGAGTGTTGAGGAGGCTATCGCGCAACTGGGCAACGGTGCGGCCGAGCACGGGATGGAGGGCCTGCGGCGCAATTTCGCTGAGCGGGTCGAGCACGAAGAAGCGCTGGTGCATCCGAGGATGCGGGACGACCAGGCCGGGCTCATCGATCACCCGACTATCCCAGAGAAGGATGTCGAGATCGAGCGTGCGGGGGCCGTTGGGGATGGTGCGGACGCGGCCCATGGCAACTTCGACGGCCAGCAAGCGGGCAAGGAAATCCTGAGGAGTGAGGTCGGTCGAAACACGCACAGCGGCGTTGAGAAAACGATCCTGATCGAGGAAGCCGACGGGATCGGTCTCGTGAAACGACGATACCGACTTCACCGTGGCGAAGGCGCCGATACGGCGGATGGCCTCGACGAGGTTGGACCGTTTGTCGCCCAGATTCGAGCCGAGGGCCAGGTAGACATCAGGCATGACGCCGCCTGAGAATCTCGATGGCCGGGTAATCGACATTGCGGGCGCGTAGAGCAGCGGGCTTTTTGAGCAGGACGCGGACGCCGGCGACGGGGAACTCCAGCAACACAGCGGCGGCGATGCGTTCGGCCATGCATTCCACCAAGGAGTAATGGCGTTCCGTGGCGACGCGGCGGACGGTGGTGTGCACGGCGGCGTAATCCACGGTCTGTTTGAAGTCGTCGGACTCGCCGGCGGGGCGCGTATCGAACTCCATTTCGAGATCCAGAATGACCTCCTGCGGAATGGAACGTTCCTCGTGGGGCACGCCGAGGTTCACGGTGAGATGTACACCCACTAGAAGGATTTTGTCCATGATCAACCTTTCACTGCGTCGGCCACGGCGAGGGCTTGGCGGCACTGGCGGACATCGTGAACCCGGACGATGGCCGCGCCGTTCATGACTCCGATGACGGAGGCGGCGAGCGAGCCTTCGAGACGGTCGGCCGGGCTCTCCATGCCGGGCAGTGTGGAGAGAAACGACTTGCGCGAGGGGCCGATGAGCAAAGGATAACCGAGATCGGAGAACTCGGACAGGCGGCGCAGCAGTTCGAAGCTCTGGGCCGCGGTTTTGGCGAAGCCGATGCCGGGATCGAGGATGATCTCGCCGACGCCGATGGCGCGGGCGGTGGCGGCCTGGCGGCCGAGGAACTCCTTCACTTCCGCGACTACATCGGAGTAGGCGGTCTCGTGGGCCATGGTCGCGGGCGTGCCGCGCATGTGCATGATGACGACGGCCGCACCGTGGGCAGCCGCGACGGAGGCCATGCGGGTATCGCGCAATCCGGTGATGTCATTGATCATCGAGGCACCGGCGCGGAGGCATGCCTCAGCCACCTCCGGCTTGTAGGTATCAATGGAGAGGCGGGCGGAGACGCGCCCGGCGAGGCTCTCAATGACCGGCAGAACGCGGCGGAGTTCCTCCTCCCGGCAAACAGGCGTGGCGCCGGGGCGCGTGCTTTCGCCGCCGATGTCAATGATGGAGGCGCCTTCTTCGGCCAGCCGGAAGGCCTGTTCGAGGGCACGCTCCAGATCGCTGAAGCGGCCCCCGTCAGAGAATGAATCGGGCGTCACATTGAGGATGCCCATGATCTCGGTGGTCACATTCCATCGTACCGCCGGCCCCAATTCCGGCGGCGCGGCTCAGCGTTTCCCGGCCTTGGCCTTCTTGGCCATGGGCGCCGATTTGGGCGCGGGCTTGGCGGTCTTCTTGGGATAGATGCTGGCGGCAAAGGAGAAGTCGAGACGGTCGATATCGCGGCCCCCGACGATGGGTTTGCCGTCCTTGGTGATCTCGCCCGGGATCTGATAGCACATGATGGATTGCGGGTCGGCGACGGTACCCATGAGTGTGCCCTCCTCAATGGGCGTGAGCACTTGGGCGCGGACTTCATCTTCGCTCCAACCCTGGGTGCGCATGAAGTACTCGATGGCTTTCTCGGGATCGATCTTGGCGACGAGGGCGGCGCGCATGTGTTCGTGTGGGAAGCCGAGGGTGTGGCCGGTCTCGTGGCGGACCACTCGATGGAACTCGGATTCAGGGGTATTCATGGTGAACGCCTCGAGGTTCATCGTTTGCTGGCTTTTCGGGATGTGCGTGATATCGGTGCCGACGTAAGACCAATAGCCACCGTCGTTGCCTCCTTCACGAGCGATCCGGACCTGCGGATCAGTTTTGGTCTCGGCAAATTTTACGTTCGCGGAGGAGGCCCAGGCGTTCATGTGGAGCAGAATCCGCTTGCGCAGGTCGGCCGGCGGGTGGTCCATGAAGCCGACTGTCAACTTCACTCCTTTGAGGCCCCAGTATTTGGTGGTGACGACCGCGAGGTGTTCGCGCGTGGGGCGAAAGGAGGGCATGAGGCTGGCGAGCCGCGCGAGCGGCGCGTGGTTCAGAGGGTTGATGGCGACGGCCGTTTTGGCCGCGGCGAAAAGCTGCTCACGAGGCAGACTCTTGGGAGAACAGACGATCACGTTTTTCACGATGCATCCTTTCGAACCGGTGCGGTGGTGTTGGCAGGGTACTTCAGATATACCGTGAATTCAATCGGTCAAACGTAGCATGTCAAACGTAGCATCGCGAAGTTGAATGCGCGGAGATCGCGGCCACGGAGGGGCGATCCGGCCTAGTTGGTCTCGAGGGTCGGGATGGCCACCATGGCCGATCGATCAGCAGCCGGGAAGGCGAGAGTCGATCCACAAACCTGGCCAGCTACCGCAAAACCCTGAGCGGGTTCTGTTGCGGCGGATGGTGACGATTGAGCTTCGCCCAGAAGCCACCGATTTTGATGGAGGTGCGAAAAAGGGGACCCACTGGAATGAACCCGCCAAACCGGTGGGCGGCGACGGCCGCAAGCCCCATCGACGCCACACAGCCACAAGAGGCACAGTCTGGCGTTCCTCCGTACTGGCACGGCGTGACCTTGGTCTCGAGGTCGGCCGACAATACGTGGGTGGTCAGTGCGAAAACACACTCCTGCGGACTATGCGGAGGAGTTGCGAACTGCTGGATCAACCCCTTACGCATATCCAGCTTGGGAAATTTCGTGCGCAACTGGAGCAGGTCGGTGATCGCCTGCTCTCGCTCGGATCGGGTGAGCATCTCCGGCAAGTTGTCGCCGATTTGCGGAGTGAACAAGCTAAACCAGACCTTCCTGATCTCCGGCCGCGGCGTCCAAAACTGCAGGAATTCGTTCAGGTATCCCGAACGCTTCATCATCTGACCGGTGACAGTACTGTGAATCGTGACCTGCTGCCCGGCAATGTTCTTCAGGATTCGCTCGTATGTGGCGGGGGCCCTCCTAATATCGTGATCGGGCTGCAATCCGTCGATCGACACCACCACGGTCATGTGATCGAGGGCGCCCCATGCCGCAGGGAGAGGCCGGAATGCACTTGTGACGACTTGCACGTGGATCCCTCGTGCCAGCAGTAGCGGGACCATCGCCTCAACTTCCCGGTAGCGAACCAAAGGGTCCCCGCCCACCAGCGAAAGGTGGAGCGGCTTCAGTCGATCGACGACCTCGATCACTCCATCGACAAGAGCCTGTCCCTTTCGGTCACGGAGGCTCCGGAGCGTGACGCCGCCGCCCAGATGACCTTCGTCATACGCGTAGCATCCAGGACAGCGGAGCGGACACTCCTTTGTGATTTCAATTGACAGGGAGGGCGGCACGCCCTTGAGAATCTTGCCCCATGCCCTAATGACTTCCGATACCTTCATCACGATCCTTTCCGCAATTGGCTTGCCCAGCATGCTCAGTTGTGACGGAGAGGCTGCCGTTTGCCAGATCGTCACGGAGGACTGGCAAGAGGGCAACAACGTTGGCGCGGCACGGGTATCCGCCGCACAAAATCGAATGGCCGGTGGTGAGGGGAGATGAGATCAGTCGCATTCTTTCCGTTCTCCGCAGAAAGCCCTGGCGTCACAACCTCGGGTAGGTCTCCTGGCTCGAAGGAAGCACGCAACAGGCTGCTTATCCGCTTCTGCCTTCCCTGGATTCATGGGCCAAGTGGCGTATGACGAAGCGAGTGACCTTCTTACAGTGGCGGGGACCGCGCCGGCTTTTCACCGGACTTCCCTTTTATGCCCTTTCGGGCACCCGACGGATGTCCCAACGCTAGCACGGGTGGGTTGGCCGGTCAATCTGCGCGAGACACCGTTGTCGCTAGTATGTGATCTGTCCGCATGAGTTCACACGTGATCTGTCCGTTCGAGCAGAGCGGCGGGCGAGTCTTGGAAGGTGGAAGCCCCCAAGGATTGCCCGGCCGCGGAAGTGGAGCGGATGATGAAGCTACAAGAAGTGCTGCTGAAGGCCATGGCGAAGAAGATCACATGGTGGAGCGCGGCGGAGATCATCGGAGTGAGCGACCGAACGATGCGACGCTGGCGGGAGAGGCTGGAAGAGCACGGCTATTCGGGCTTGGCCGACCGGCGGAAAGGCAGGCCGAGTGACAAGAGGGTGCCCTTGGCGATGGCGGAGGAGGTGTTGCGGCTGTACCAGGAAACCTACTATGACCTGAACATGCGGCACTTTCACGAGAAGCTGCGCGAGCAACACGGCATCCAGCTGAGCTACACGTGGGTGCAGAAGGCGCTGCAGGGTGCGGGCTTGGTGGCCAAGCGGGGTAGGCGGGCCAAGCATCGGCGGAGACGGGAGCCTCGACCGCTGCCGGGGATGCTGCTGCACATCGACGGGAGCAAGCACCAGTGGTTCAGCGATGAGCGATGGTATGACCTGATCGTGATCCTGGATGATGCGACGAAGGAGATCTACTACGCACAGTTGGTGGAGGAGGAATCGACGCGGACGGTGATGGCGGGCCTGCGGCATGTGATTGAGTCGAAGGGTCTGTTCTGTGCGTTGTACAGCGACCGGGGCAGCCACTTTTTCGTGACGCCGAAAGCGGGCGGGAAGGTTGATAAGGGCCGTCTGACGCAGGTTGGGCGAGCGATGAAGGAGTTGGGCGTGCAGATGATCGCGGCCTACTCGCCACAAGCGCGAGGCCGGTCAGAGCGGAGCTTCGGGACCTGGCAGGGCCGACTGCCACAGGAGTTGCGGCTGGCGGGGATCACCACCGCGGAAAGGGCCAATGAGTTCTTGGCCGAACGTTACATTGGCGAGTTCAACGAGAAGTTCACGGTTGAGGCGAAGGAGACAGGGACGGCGTTTCGGAAGACGACGCGCGCCGATCTGAACTGGGTGTTCACGGTGCAGACTGAGCGCGTGGTAGATCGGGATAACACGGTGGCGATCGGCGACCAGAGCTGGCAACTGGAGAAGAGCCGTTTCCGCCACTCCCTGGCGAAGAGCACAGTGACCATTCACGAGCACCTGGATGGAACGGTGTCGATCCGATTTGGACCGCATGTGGTAGGCCGCTACACAGCCGAGGGCGCACGATTGCGGGACACTCGACAATCACGAAAGGAAGACTGTGGAAAAGGCGGGCCCGAGGAAGCCGAGGAAAACCGCGAGGCGGTTTCCCACGGCTCCCACCGTCCCTTGGAAATCCCGCCGAGCCGGGATTCCCACTTTCCCACCGCCCCGACGACGACGAGAAAGGTACGTCCGAAGACCCGGAAGCCGCCTTCGGCGAGCAGAAAAGGATCATCGGGTGCGGTCAACTGATGCGGACAGATCGTGTGTGAATAAAAGCGGACAGATTGACTTACTACCGACATCTGCGCGAGACACCGTCTGCGCGAGACACCGACATCTGCGCGAGACACCAGCGCGGTGCGACAGGCGGAGCAACATTCCAGAGATGTTTTTGTTTGGCCCTACCGGACCAGGCTCTTTGCGCTGGCCGCGGTGATGCTTTCGACGACGCGATAGAGCTCGTCGGGCTTCACCGGCTTGGCAAGATAGGCGTCCATGCCGGCGGCGCGGCACTCTTCCTCGGCCGCGCCGAGGGCGTTGGCGGTGAGGGCCACGATGGGGATGCGGGCGGCAGGGCCAGCAAGTGCCCTGATCTCATGGGCCGCCTGGAGACCGTCCATGACAGGCATCTGCATGTCCATCAGAATCAGGTCGTACGAACCGGAGGAGGCGGCGGCGACGGCTTCCGCGCCGTTGTTCACGGCGTCGACATGGTGACCGCGCTTCTCGAGCAGACGAATGACGACCAGCTGATTGATCTGGTGATCCTCGGCCAGAAGGACCCGGGCGGGCACCACGTCGCCGGCCGGTTGGGCCGCCTCGATCTTCTCCACAGGGGTACCGGCGGTGGCTTTGACCTGCTTCAAGGGCAGAGTGAAGGAGAACACACTGCCGACACCAGGAGTACTCTCGACCGTAAGCCGGCCCCCCATGATCTCGACGAGGCGCGCGGAGATGGAGAGGCCGAGACCGGTGCCGCCATAGTTGCGAGCGGTCGAGCCGTCCGCCTGGCGGAAAGGCTCGAAGATCATCTTGAGCTTGTCGGGCGGGATGCCGATGCCGGTGTCCCGAATATCGATGCGGAGCCGCACGAAGTCGCCGATCGCCGCTTCCAATCCGGCGCGGAGAATGACCGAACCGTTCTCTGTGAACTTCACCGCGTTGCCAACCAGGTTCATGATCACCTGGCCGATGCGGAGGGTGTCACCGAGCACCTGCTGGGGGACGCCGGAGTCGATTTCGATGTGCACGTCGAGGCCTTTGTCGATGGCCTGGCTGGCAAAAGTGTCGCGAACCAGATCAAAGCAGTCGCGGATGCTGAACGGAGCACTCTCAATCTCAATGCGCTGGGCCTCTATTTTGGCGAAGTCGAGCACATCGTTGAGCAGGCCGAGGAGCGACTCAGCGGACTTGCGAGTGGCTTGCACGTATTCGAGTTGCTCGTGATCCAACTGCGTGTGCAGGGCGAGTTCGGTGAGGCCTAGAATTCCGTTCATCGGCGTGCGGATCTCGTGGCTGATGTTGGCCAGGAACTCGTTCTTGGCGCGGTGGAGTTGGTTGGCCTCGTCGAGGAGACGCTCAATCTCGGTCTTCTGACGGCCGGCCAATTCGTACTGGCTTTGAAGCTCCTCGGTGCGGGCTCGGACGGCTTCTTCCAGTTCGCGGCTTCTACGCTGTAGCGTGGCGGTTCTCCACCGGATGAGATAGATGATGGAGAGGACAGCCAGGGCCACAAGAGTCAGATAGAACCACCAAGTGCCGTACCACGGGGGTTGAATCACGAACTGAGCGAGGGCCGGGGCGGCGCTGGTTTCACCGACCGAGTTTGCAGCCAGGACCTCAAGGCGGTAGGAGCCGGGCGGAAGGCTGGGGAAACGGAGTTCAGGCGTGGCGGTTTCCACCCAGGCGTCCTCAAGACCGGTGAGGCGGTAGCGGTAGCGAATCTGTTGTTCCTGGCGGAAGCTGAGGCAGGCGAGATCGAGTTCCAGCAATCGCTGGGCATAAGGGATGCGCAGGCCGATGCTGGAGGGCATCCGGCGGCCGCCGAACTGAATTGACGAGAGGACAGGTTGAGGGGGCTGACCGGCGAGCAGGCGGGGTTTGGCGCCAGCAACGATGTGAGTGAGGCCGCGGCTGGTGCCGATCCACACATCCCCGGAACCTTCGGCGAGCAAGGAGTTTGGATTGCAGTCGTCCCAGATGAGCCCGTCCGCCTTGGAGATGGTGGACCAGACGCCTTTGCGGCGCAGCCCGATGCCGCTGTCCGTGCCGACCCACATGTCGCCTTCGGAATCATAGCCGATGGACAGGACGTGATTGGACGGCAGTTTAGGCGGGCCGACCTGCTCGACCGATCGAAGGCGATCGCCTTCAAAGTGGAGCCGGCTGATGCCCTTGCTGCCGCGGTAGCCCACCCAGACTTCCGTCGCGCTGGGCGCGCGGACCTGAGCGACGGAATCCTGCGCGAGGCCATCGAGGGCCGTGTACAGGCGCCAGACGCCGTTGCGCCAGAGACGGAGGCCCTTGCTGGTGGCGACCCAGATGCCCCCTTGCGGATCTTCGCTCACACGCAGAAAGATCTCGTCCGTGGGCACACCCTGGACGGCGGAGACAAAGCGGTCACCCTCAAGGATGTACAGCCCACGCATGGTACAAACCCAGAGCCGTCCGGAACGATCGAGATGCAGGCCGTTGACACGCTCGTCCTTGAGTCCTTGAGCGACTCCGAAGCGCCGCACGGCCCGGGTACGGAGATCGATGCGGGCGACGCCCCCCGGATACAGTCCAGCCCAGAGCGTGTCGCGATCGCCCTGCAGAGCGCGCACCTTGGTTTCCGCGAGGGCGGCCAGGGACGTACTGGTTTCGCCGGAGCGCAGGCTGCCGAGGCCGGTGTCGGTGCCCACCCACACCAGGCCGGAGCTGTCGCGAGCGATCGCGTTGACACTTTCGTGGGGCAGGCCGTCGCGCGCGGACCAGGATTCGACGAGAGTGCCTCCCAGCCAGCGGCACAGGCCGACGCCCCAGGTGCCAAGCCAAATGGAGCCTTCGCGGTCTTCAAAGATCACGGTGGTACTGCTGGCAGGCAGGCCTTCGTCCATGCTGACCAAGCTCCACTTGCCGTTCTGCTTCAGGGCCAGGCCGCGCCGGGTGGAGGCAAGCAGCGTACCATCCCAGGAACGGATGATTACGCCCTGGAAGCTGGCGTCCGGTGGCCCGGGCTGTTCCAACTCAAAGCGGGCGCCGCCGCGGGCCAGGTGGACAAGGTGACCCACGCCGCGGGCCCACAAGCCTCCCTGACCGTCGGGGAGGAGGCTGTCCCAATGTTCGTCGGGGACTCCTTCCTTCGCTGCATAGAGAGTCGACCGGCCGTTCTGCCAGTGGCAGACTCCGAAGTCTCCAGCGGCCCAAAGTCCACCGTGGGGGTCGACGCTGACGGCGCGGACCGGTACGCCGTGAGTCTCGATGGGTATCGGGCGGACCTGCCACTGGTCCCGGCCGGCGGCCGGCGCAAGCTCGAGAAGGCCGGCATTGGTGGCGGCGTAGAGTTTGCCGTTCCGCGACGCGAGAACGCTGCGAGTGAGGAACTGAACCTTGCGACCAAGCGATATTTCCTGGAAACCGGAGAAGGTGGAGCGGAAGAGGCGGGTACGGGTGGCGGCCCAGATGCTACCGTCGGAGCCCGCGTGCAGGGCAACGATGGGGTCGTTGGGCATACCGCCGCGGTAGCCGAGTTCCTGGAAGGAGTGGCCGTCGTAACGATAGAGGCCGTTCTGTGTACCTACCCAAAGGTAGCCAGTCTGGTCCTGGGTAATGGCGCTGATGGCCAGATTGCCGAGGCCGTCCTGGCGGCCATAGAGACGGAACTGATATTGGTGCGCATGGAGGGCCGGGCTCACAAGAAGAGCACAGAAGACAGCACAAACAGCAGTAGCGAAAGCACGCATGGATGTCGACATTCTACTTATCGGACAACGCCGTGAAAACTTCAGGAATTATCTTCAGCCTACAAGATCCTGAACTCTCCAACATGAAGCAAATGATAGAATTCAAGCCGCATGAAGGTGCTCTGTGTGGTTGCATTGGCAGTTCTCGTGGTTCGAGGGCAGGAACCGGCGCCGACTTTTCGTGCCACTACGCGGCTGGTGGAGTTCACGTTTGTTGCTCTGGATAAGGCCGGAAGGCCCGTGACGGACCTGAAAAAAGAGGAGATACAGGTCCAGGAGAAGGGCAAACGGCGTCCTCTGGCGTTCTTCCGGTTTGAGGGCGAAGAGAAGGATGGAAAGCAGCCGCTGGCGCTGCCGGCGGGCCTCTTCAGCAACCGGGTCGAATTTACGCCAGGACCGCCGCGCAATGTGACAGCACTGGTACTGGATACGCTAAATACGAATCCTTCGGACATTTTGTGGGTCCGAGCGCAATTGACGCGGTATTTGAAGGCGCTGGCCCCGGCGACGCGCGTCGCGGTTTATCACCTGGGCTCGAAACTGAGCATCCTTCACGAATTCACTGGCAATGTGGAGGAGTTGCGGGCACGGATTGCGAAGGCGGGGCTGGCCTTGCCGCCGCAGCAGACGACAGACATGGACTCGACGGTCCGGGATGCGGAGGAGATGCTGCGGATCTTCAACAACGATCCGCGAGTGCTTGAGATGCTGACGATTCAGATCGAGAACGAGATGCAGTTCAACGCATCTGTGCGGCAAAGGAAGATGGAAACGACTTTGGCGGCACTGGAGGCGTTGGGGCGGCATTTGTCGGGGGTGCCGGGGCGAAAGAATCTGGTCTGGATAGGCGGCGGAATCTCGATGCTGTCGATTACGGGGGCGATGGGCTTTGGGGCACGGGGCGGAATCCAGAGCTTTGAGAGCGCGGTGCGAGCGAGTTCACAGCGTCTGGCACAGGAGGGCGTGGCGGTCTATTTCGTCAACTCACGCGGGCTGCAGGGCGATGTAACTTACTCGGCGTCCGCGGGCGGGAGCCCGACGATTCGCGGGCGCGGCTCGTTTGAGAGGCAGCGGCAGGCCGATGAGATCAGCGCGGACCCGTATCCGGCGGCGTCGGCGATGGCGTCGATCACGGGCGGGCGAGTGATTCAGAACACGAACGACCCGAGTGCAGGACTGCGCCTGGCGACGGCGGACGTGAAGGGGTCGTACACGGCGGGGTTCTATGCCGAGGAGGAGCCGGATGGCAAATGGCACAACCTCAAAGTTCAGGTGACGCGGCCGGGCGTGCGCGTGGAAGCCCGAGAGGGCTTTCTGGCGGAGAAACCGCCGAAGCAGACGTCGAACTGGACGACGGAGGAGTGGCGGTCGGCGATCCACAATCCAGTACCGTCGACGGCGCTGGTGATCGATGCGCGCTGCGAGGGGATGGCGGGCGCGGAGAAGGGTACGGTGGGCCTTACGGCGCAGGTGGAGCCGGCGGGGTTGTACTTCCAGATGAAGGATGGCGACGGCCAGGCGCAAGTGGAGATCTGCGTGGCGGAGAAGGCGCCGACGGGCGAAGTGGTGGTGCATACGGAAGAGGGCTCGGTGGCGATGCCGGGCGGGGACCGGAGACGGGTGGGCCCTGAGTCGGCGCGGTATCAGCGGGTGTGGAAGCTGAGCGGCGGTGCGCAGACGATTCGGGTGATTATCCGGGATAAGCTGACGGGCAAGTACGGTGTGGTGGATATTCCGGTGACGGGTATCCCGAATCTGGCGGCGGCCGCGAAGTAGCCGTTGGCGTTGAACTTTATCGCTAAAGGTGATAGGATGGCCCGCGCCATGATTCACCCCGGATTCTCTCGCAGGCAATATCTGAAACTCGTCTCGGCCGCCCCCGCGGCCAGTGCGCTGGCCATGCAACCGACGTCGGACGCGGACCGTGAACGCCGCATGAAGTGGTGGCACGAGGCCCGCTTCGGGATGTTCATCCATTGGGGGCTGTACAGCGTGCTGGGCCGCCACGAATGGGCGATGGAGCAGGAAGGCATTCCTGTCGCCGAGTATGAAAAGCTGGCCACACAGTTCAAGCCGACGCCCACACCGGCGAAGGACTGGGCGGCGCTGGCGAAGAAGGCCGGCATGAAGTACATGGTGATGACGACGAAGCACCATGAGGGGTTCTGCCACTTCAATACGTCGACGACGAAGTATTGCGCTCCGAAGACGGCGGCGGGCCGTGACCTGGTGAAGGAGTATGTGGACGCGGTGCGGGCGGAAGGGCTGAGGGTGGGGTTCTACTTCTCGCTGATGGACTGGCATCATCCGGATGGCGCGCGGTGTGTAAAAGACGAGCAGGCGCGGCGGCGGTTTGTGGATTACGTGCATACGCAGGCTCGTGAGCTGATGACGAACTACGGCAAGATCGACGTACTCTGGTACGACGTGCCGTGGCCGCTGACGGCCGAGGGCTGGGAGAGCGAGAAGATGAACGCGATGGTCCGGAAGCTGCAGCCCGACATCATCATGAACAACCGCAGCAAGATCCCCGAGGATTTTGATACTCCGGAGCAGCGGATCGAGGCGTCGAAGGGCCGCAACTGGGAAGCGTGCATGACGATGAACGATTCCTGGGGTTATCACAAGGCCGATGACAACTGGAAGAGCCCCAAGACCTGTGTGCGGAACTTGCTGACCTGCGCGCGGCAGGGCGGGAACTACCTGTTGAATATTGGGCCGACGGCGGATGGTTCGATCCCACCCGAGAGCGTGAAGATCCTGACGGCCGTCGGAGCCTGGACGGCTAAGAACGGGGCTGCCGTGTATGGGACGGATCCTTGCTCTGTCAGCCGCTCGAACTACATGAGCTTCACACGGAAGGGTAATACGCTGTTTGCGAATGTGCACTTCTGGCCGGGGTCGGAGGTAGCGATCGGCGGGCTGCGGACGAAGGTGCTGTCGGCGAAACTGCTGGCTACGGGGGCTCCGGTGAAGTTTGAACAGGAGGAGTTTCGGGTGAAGTTTACCGGGCTACCGGCAAACGCTCCGGATTCTCCGATTACTACTCTTGCCGTGGAGTGCGATGGGGAGCCCAAGCAGGATATGAATCGGGTCCGTGAAGAGCGGCCACGGCTGCAGGCTTAGCGATTGGACGGGGCGGGACTCGGAGGCGGGGGACGGTCCCGCTACGGGCGGGCCAGGCCGAGCTCGCGGATCTTCTCCTGTAAGCTCTGGCGGGCCATTCCGATGGATTCGGCGGTGCGGGTGACGTTGCCGCCGTTCTCCCGGAGCTTGCGAGTGAGGTACTCGATTTCGAAGAGACGCTTGGCCTCGCGATAGTCGGCTTCGTCCAGTGAGGGGGATGCCTTGCTGGACGCAGGGGCGGCCGTGACAGCGATGTCGGCGGCGGTGACGCTGTCGCCGTGGGTCATCACGAAGACACGCTCCAGGGTGTTGCGCAGCTCGCGCACGTTGCCGGGCCATGCCTGGTCCTGGAGTCGGGTGATGGCGTCGCGGGTCATCTCGGGGCCGGTGCGGCTGTACTTGCCGCGGAGCTCGCGCCAAAAGAGTTCGACGAGGGCCGGGATGTCGTCGCGGCGATCGCGCAGGGGCGGAATCCAAAGGGTGACGGCGGCGAGGCGGTAGTAAAGATCCTCGCGGAAAGCGCCGTCGCGGATGGCCTGGGGCAGGTCCCTATTGGAGGCGCTGACGGTGCGCGTATTCACCGTCACGGGGTTGACGCCACCCAGGCGTTCCACAGCTCCGTTCTCGACGGCGCGCAGGATCTTGGCCTGCGTGGCGGGCGCCATATCGCCGATTTCGTCCAGGAAGAGTGTCCCCTGGTGCGCCTGTTCGAACTTGCCGGCTCGGGCGGAGGCGGCCCCGGTGAAGGCCCCTTTTTCGTAACCGAAGAGTTCGCTTTCGACAAGGTGCTCGGGCAGCGCCGAGCAGTTGAGAGCGACGAAGCGGCGGGCCGCGCGGGGACTGCGGGCGTGGATTTCCTGGGCGAGGACGTCCTTGCCTGTGCCGCTTTCGCCCTGGATGAGGACGGGGAGATCGCTCTGGGCAACACGTTCCGCCGACTGGAATAGTTGGCGCATGGCCGGACTGCTGCCGGTCATGCGGCCGAACTGGCCTTCGCCGGCGCGGGCGTAGCGGAGGTGCTCGACCTCATGTCTCAGATTCTGGCGCTCGGTGGCTCGGTTGACGATGAGGCGGAGTTCGTCGATGTCGTAGGGCTTGGCGAGGTAGTCGTAGGCTCCGCACTTCATGGCTTCGACGGCGAGGCGCTCGCCACCATAGGCCGTGATGAGGATGATGGCGGGAGCGGCGGGGTCGGGCGCAAGCTCCTTGAGAAGGACGAGGCCGTTTTCGCCGGGTAGGTCGAAGTCGAGGAGGATGACCTCGGGCGGATCGGTGCGGAGACGCTGCCGGGCCTCTGAGACGCCGGCGGCTTCGACGATGCGGAAGTCGGCCTGGAACAGGCGGCCGATGGCGTAGCGCGCGGCTTCCTCGTCGTCGACGACCAGCAGGACAGGCTTCATGGCGGTTTCCGAACCTATCATGCCAGACGCGGGCGCGGCGAGGGTCATGAGAGTGTGCTCAATCCAGGCCCGTGGCGGCGGTTCCGATGAGGAGGCCGAAGAGGCCGCCGGCAATGAGGATACCGATGAGGCGGCGGCGCTGCAGCGGGTTATCGGCCTTGATGGAGCGTGTTGCGTCGTAGCGGATGGCGAGGATCTCCAGGCGGTTGTTGCGGGCGGTCTGGAGGTCGAAGTCCTCGGAGCGGACCTGGAGCAGGCGGCCGCGCATCTGGGTGTGGTCGAGGAGTTTCACGCTGACGGTGGAGCCGAGGGGGATCCGGGCAGCCTGGTCAGCGGGCGTCGTGCGGGCGAAGGATTGAACGGGAATGAGCAGAAGGGCGAGGCCCAGAACACAGGGCAAGGTATTTCCGCGCATGACGAGCTCCTCAGCGGATCTGGATGGCGAAGCGGAGCGAGGTGTCGAAGTGATCTGGGTAAGGGCCAAGGTATTCGTAGAGCCGGATCTCGGTCCGCAGGCCGGCGTGGCGCGAAAACCAGTAGGTAGCGCCGCCGCCCCAGTTGAGAAGGTTGGCGTGGCCGCCGCGGAAGCCCAGAGTGTAGCCGGCGGTGACGAAAGGTACGAATTTGCCGGGATGGTCGCGGTTGACGAGGTGCCAGGCTCCATTGGCGTTGAAGAGGCCGACGCCTATGCCGGGTTCCGTGCGCGGGAACAGGTAGCCCAACTCAGCGCCGGCGGCCAGGCCTTTCCAGACGAAGGCTTCGCCGCCGACCCCGGTGCTCATGACTTGTGCCAGATTCCCGCCGCTGGGGGCGTCGAGACCGTAATAGAAGTAGCCGTGGCCGTTGTAGCGCTGGGCGGCCGCGGGTAGAAGTGCGACGGCCAGCAGGAGAATGGTACGAAGGGCGGCGCGCATGATCGTGGTCCTTTCGGACCAGATGGATGCAAACCGGGGGCCAGCGGCTAAGTGGTGCAAATAGGACTAGAGTGAGGCGGCGGTGTCAGCAAATGGTGACAGTTACTGTCCGCCGTTCTTGCCAGGGGCAGCCGTGCCGGTACCGCCAAAGCCGAAGCCGCTGGAAGAGGACGAACCTGAGGAGGAGCTGGAGCCACTGGAGCTGCCGAAGCCGAAGGAGCTGCTGGAACCGAAGGCGCTGGAAGATCCGGAGCTGCTGCCGGAGCCGCCTCCGAAACTAAAGCCGGAACTGCTGCCCTGCTGGTTCTGTTGACCCTGCTGCCCTTGCTGCCCCTGTTGCATGTTTGGTTGGCCCTGACCGGCGGCGGCCTTCTTCTGGTCGAAGACGAACTCCCATTCCTTGACGTTGGTGCGTTCGTTGTAGACCAGGATGCCTTCCATATCCTTCTTGCTGGCGACGCCGACGAGGCCGCCAGCGCCCGCGGCCAACCCGTTGTTGCCTTGAGCATTCGCACCGAAGGCGGAACTGTTATTGCCCTGGTTGGTATTCGTGAGACTGTTCTGGATTGCGGTGATGGCCGAATTGGGCGTGGAGCTGCCGGTGGAGCCGGAGCGCCCAAAACCGGAACTGCCGGAACCGGATCCTCCGAAGCCGCCGAAGGCGTTCTGGTTCGAGGAGTTCTGGCCGCTGGTGGTCAAGGTTGTGGAACTGGACTGGCTGGACGAGCTGCTGTTGCCGAATCCTCCGCCAAAGCCGAAGCCGCCAGAGCCGCTGGAGGTGCCGGTACCACTTTGCTGGCCTTGCGCCGCCGTGTTCTGGTTGGTGGCGGCGCCAGGCTGGACTCCGCTGCCGGGCAAAGCAGCGCGGCCGTCCTGGCCGTTCTGGGGCATGGCAAACGGGTTGTTGCCCTGTGAAGAATTGGGCGTGACCGGGGTGGCAGGTCCGGACCGGGAGCTGTTGGGGTCGCCCTGGGAGGGATCCTGGGCCGGGTCAGCCGGCGGGGCCGTGGAAGAGGCGCCGGGCGCGCCCGGGATGATGCGATCGCTGGCGCGACGGGTGGTGGCCGCGGCGCTCTGGCCCTGACCGTTGGCCTGGTCGACATACTCGGCCGACGAGCCCACGCCCACGATGTTGGAAGACAGGACGCTGGGTCCGCTCTTCTCCTTCTCGGCATCCTTCTTGTGAATGAGCGAATCGGTGTATTGGCCGGTGCCGTCGACGTGAATGAGGCGCCACTCGTCACTGCCGGTCATCGGATCCTTGTAGCGGCGGCGCAGGAAGCGGATGTTGTTGGTGGTCTCCAGATCTTCCAGGGTCTGGGGGTATTTCGAGTACTTCTTGTAGTAAAGCTGGATGGCGCGGACGTACTGGTCGCCGCGTTCCACCAGGAGGGCTTCCTTGTTGCGCTCGTGCTCGAAGGCGACGCGGGGCATCTCGAGATAGAGCATGATTACCGCTGCCGCCGCCATGGCGAATACCAGCAGCAACGCGAAGCCGCGCTGGTTCTGTCTGCGATGGCGTTTCAGTCTCATCCGTGCTGCGCTTCCTCGATCTGTATCGTCTGCTGGTGCTTGTAGTCCAGGTCCTCGACAACGACGCTGGTGGCATTGATGCGGATAATCCTATATCGGCGCTGAATCACTTCCCCTTCAGAAGGCGCCAGGATCTCTTCGCCTTGCATGCAAAATACGCGCTTGGTTCCACCCCGTATGGGCAGGGCACTTCCATAGAACTTTAGAGGGATGGGCGGAGGAGGAGGTTTCACGGCGGGCGGCGGCGGAGGCGGGGGCAACTCCGGACCGATCGGGCGGCGGGCAACCGCCTGCTTGACCGGAATGATAGGTTCCGGCAGCTTCGGCCTCACCACTTCCACGTTTCCGAAGTCGAAGAGACTGCGATCGACGCGATCGATCTTCACGGCAGCCAGTTTGGCTAACAGGTCGAGCCGCAAGGTGGGATCGATATCGGCGGCGGAGCGTTCCTCGCCCTTCTTGGGGAGCAGCGAGGGCCGGAACTCCTTGGGGGTTGTGCTTTTGCCGGCGTTCTGCGGCTTCCGGGCGGTTAGGGCCTCTTCGTCAGGCAGGTCCTTCTTGAGGATCGAGGGGCTCTTGGCAACGGGCCGGGAGGCCTTGGCTCCCGGTGGCAGCTCGGGTTCGGAGAAGACGTTGGAGTAGATAAGGTAAGCGGCAAGGATCGACAGGCCAATGAGGATGGCGGTCTTCTTCGGGTCGGCTCCGAGCTTCATTTCGAGACGTGGTTTCATTGCTGCTGCTCCGGAAGGTCGCGCGTGGGGCGGCGGACGGGGCGCGGACGGGGGCCGACGGGCAGAGGGCCGGAGCGCGGCTCTGAGATGGGTGGCTGCACCGGCTTGGTGACAGTCTGAGCGGGTTGTGGCGGCGGAGGCGGCGGTGCGGTCTGGCGTACTGCCGAGGCAGGCCGGATCTGGGGCGCGGGCTGAACGGGCGGTGTCGCCTCGACAACAGTCTCGAGGTCCGCCTTGGTGGCTTCCGGGCCGTCCATGCGGAAGAAAGCGTTCAGCTTCACGGTGATGCCCAGCGTGTTGGTGCCTTGCTGAGGCTGGGCCTGCAACTGCTCGATGATGAGCAGGCGCCGGCTGCGATCGATGGCGTTCACGAGTTCGATGAGGTCGGCGTAGGTGCCCTCGAAGTTGGCATTGATGTTCAGCATGCCAAGCGTGTCGGAGCCTTCGATGGGCTCGTAGTTATACGACCGCTCCTTGGCGCGGATGCCGGCGGAGTGGGCGGCAAGGGCGAGGTCCACTTCCAGCATGGAGTAGGCGTTGCGGCGGGGCAGGAAGTAGGAGCCGAGAAAGCTGTCGCCGGTGTCGCGGGCTTGCGTCACATTGGCCAGGATCTTCTTCATCCGCTCCAACGACTGCTGGCGGCCGATGAGCTGCTTGCGCTTGGCGACGAGATCGGCGTCGAGTTGCTCCACGGTTCCACCTGGCGTCTGAAAGACGAACCAGGCTGCGACCAGATTGGCGGCGAGCAGAATGCCGAGAACGATGCGCACGAGGTGCCGCGGGTCGCGGGTGTGAGCCTTGATGTCGAAGTTAAAGCTTCTGAGCATAGTTCACACTCACGCGGTAGCGATAGAGGGGCTCGTTCTGCGACGGCGGCTGGGAGCTGAGTAATGCGGTGGCGCCAAAGACAGAGGAACCCTCCAGGCGGCGCAGGAGTTGGATGACCGGTTCAGGCGCCTGGGAGCCGACCACCATGTCGAGCTGGACCAGGTTGTCGCCGGTCACGTAGGGACGGACGGCGACGAGGCGGACGTTCCCGGGAAAGACCTTCTCCAAGTCTTCGAAGAGCTTGGTCCAACTGATGCCCTTGCGGATCAGCAGGGCGTTGAGGAGGATGCTGCGGTCGAGCACAGCGGCGTTGACGGGTTGGCGCAACTGGGCCTCGATCTTGGAGTGTTGCTGGTTGACGATGGTGAGCTGTTTATCGATGCGCGCCATCATCTCGCGGTTTTCGCGGGCGGCTTCACGCTCACGCACGATGATGGAGGCCAACATGATGAGGACGCCGAGCAGGAGGATACCGGTGACCGCCGAGGCAGCCAGGATGGGCCGGTCTTTTCGGAACGGCTGCTGCGACAGATTGATGGGGATTCTCACGCCAGCCATGGCTTAATGGGCCTCCGTCATTTCGAGGTAGCCATGCAACCCCGCGTTGTAGGCTCCGGGCGCGCCGAAGCGGGAACGTAATGAGCTCACGGGCAAACCGAACTCCTGGCTCCAGAGGTGGACCAATGCTTCATTTTCGCGAGCCACGCCGCTCTGCCGCAGCACCTTCGGGCGGGCGCCGAGTTCGTCTTCGGCGTAGGCAAAGGTGGTGGCCAGGACATCGGTGGCCTCCTGCTCGCTGCCGCCATGGAGCTGGACGCAGCGGAACATGCGGAGGGTCCGGCCCTCGATGAGGCTGACCGAAAGGACGTCCCCGCAGAGCTTGGCGACCACGACGGGCGACGCGTGCTCGTCGGCATCCTCGCCCGGCAAAGCCAATGCGGAGAGCGCGGAGATGGTGACGTAGCCACATTGGAATCCGGCGGCGCGGAAGGGAGCCTCGAGATGCGAAGCCACATCCATGTTGACGACAACGACGACCACATCGATCTTCTTGGCTGCGCCGGCCCTCTGCTGGGGATAGCAGACGACTATGGCGCTTTCGATATCGAACGGTACGACGCGCTTGACTCGGAAGCGGGCGAGTTGGAGCTGCTCCTGCGGGTCAGCCGGGAAAGTATCGAAATCGACAACGGCGACGCGGGCGCAGTAATCGGGTAGGATCAGCGCGGCACGGCCCTGTTTGGGTTTCCCGTCGGGGCCGGAGACCAAGGCGCGCACGGCGGCGGAGTAGACTTCCGGCTCCCGCACATTGTTCTCCAACGGCGAGACGACCACAGCACCGGGCGGCAGGGGCGCCCACTCGATGGCGGCGGGGCGCTTGGGCTGCGCCCAGGCGATGCCGGCGCCGGAGACTTCGAAGACGAAGTCGGGCGGCGGGTCGGAGACGAGGGCGCGGACTTTGGAGAAGAAACTCATCTATCCCTCAATGAAGGTCACCTTGTTGATCTCACGCAGGGTCGTCACTCCGAGCTTCACCTTCTGAATAGCGGACTCGCGTAGGAACATCATGCCTTCCTCCTTGGCCTGACGTTTGATCTCCGTGGCGGGCCGTTTCTCCAGAATCAGCTCACGGATCTTCTCGCTAAGGTCCAACAGCTCATGAATGGCGCTACGGCCGCGGAATCCGGTGCCGCCGCATTCGAAGCAACCGTTGCCCTCATACATAGGCACGTCGCGCCACACGTTGGGATCGAGTCCGCTTTCCACCAGGAATGCATCGTCGTAGTGAACTTGTTTCTTGCAATGCTCGCAGATGACGCGCACCAGGCGCTGGGCCAGAATGCAGTTCAGGGCGGAGACGAAGTTGTAGGCCTCGACGCCCATGTTGAGGAAGCGGCCCAGCACGTCGAGCACGTTGTTGGCGTGGACGGTGGTGAAGACGAGGTGGCCGGTGAGGGCGGCGTTGATGGCGATCTGGGCGGTCTCCTGGTCGCGGATCTCGCCCACCATCACCTTGTCGGGATCGTGGCGCAGGATGCTGCGCAGGCCGCGGGCGAAGGTGAGGCCCTTTTTGTCATTGACCGGGATCTGCGTGATGCCCTTGAGCTGGTATTCGACCGGGTCCTCGATGGTGATGATCTTGTCTTCGTCGTTCTTGATCTCGCTGAGCGCGGCGTAGAGAGTGGTGGTCTTGCCTGAGCCGGTGGGTCCGGTGACGAGCACCATGCCGTAAGGCTCTTTGATGAAGCGGCGGAAACGATTGATGTCGGCGTCTGAGAAGCCGACCACGTCGAGACTGAGCTTGGCGAACTTCTCGCTCATCGACTCCTTGTCGAGGACGCGGAGCACCGCGTCTTCGCCGTGGATCGTCGGCATGATGGAGACGCGGAAATCGATGAGGCGGCCCTTGTAACGCACGCGGAAACGGCCGTCCTGGGGGATGCGGCGCTCGGCGATATCGAGCTCCGACATGACCTTGATACGGCTGATGATGGTCGAGTGCCAATCCTTGGCAATGGGCGGCATGGCGTAGTGCAGCACGCCGTCGATGCGGTACTTGATGGCCACTTCCTGGTCGCGGGTCTCGATGTGAATATCCGACGCGCGGCGTTCCAGGGCGTTGAAGATGGTGGTATCGACCAGCTTGATGACTGGCGCGATCTCGCTGTCCTGGGCCGTGAGTTTCTCTATGGAGAGCGTCTCGTCGGCGTTCTCGTCGTCGCCCACGACATCGAGCGCGAAGCCTTCGGTGATCTCTTCGAGAACGCGTTGCGACTGTTCGGTCTTCTTGAGGAGGTCGGCGATCTGCGACAGCGTGGCCACTTTGACGCTGAGCTTCTTCTTGAGCAGGATGGAGAGCTCGTCGATCAGGTTCAGGTGGCGGGGATCGGCGAGAGCGATGGCCAGGCTTCCGTCGGTGGCTTCCAGCGGGACGAAGTTGTAGCGGAACATCAGGTCGACGGGGATCGACTTGAAGAGGTCGTTATCGATCTTGGCGGCCTTGAGGTCAACAAATTCGCAGCGGTAGCGCAAGGCGAGCTTGCGTGCCAGTTCGATTTCGCTTTGGGGATCGATACTTCGGATAACGTCTGTCGCCATGGGTATTGCCTCAGCCGAAGGAGTCTGCCAGCGAGAAGATTGGCAGGTAGAGAGAGACCAGTACGAAGGCCACGAAGCAGCCCATGAAGATCATGATGGCGGGCTCAATCAGCGAGAGCGAAGCCTGCATGCGTGTATTCACGTCGTCCTCATAGAATTCGGCAACGCTGTTGAGCATGGCCGGCAGGGCGCCGGTGGATTCGCCCACCTCAATCATGTCAATGGCGAGGGGCGGGACGATGCCGGTGGAGGCCAGGGCGCCGGACAGAGGCTGACCTTCCCTGACCATCTTCTGAGCCTTGGCGAGCGCGCGTTTCAGCAGAGGACTGCCGACGGACTGGGCCGCCGTCTCCATGCCCTGCACCAGCGGGATGCCGCCGGTGAGAAGAGTGGAGAGCAGGCGCGCCAGTTGGGCCACCTGGTATTTGCTCCAGATCTCACCCAGGATGGGCGTGCGCATCTTGATCCGGTCAGAAGCGGCTTTGCCCTGCTCCGTCCGCAGATAGAAACGTAGGCCGACGACAGCCGAGAAGACGGTGATGGCCCCGACCAGGATGTAGCTCTCGGCGGCCGAACCGACGGCCATCAGGAAGCGGGTGGGGCCCGGCAGTTGCGCGTTGGTGGTGGCGTAGAGCGACGCGAAGCGCGGCACGACAAATGTGATGAGGAAGATGACGAGAAGGATGACCAGCGTGATCAGGATGGACGGATAGAGCAGCGAGAGGATGATCTTCTTGCGGACCGCCAGGGAGAGCCGCTGATAGTTGACATAGCGCTCCAGCACTTCGCCCAGGGCGCCGGACTTCTCGCCCGCCATGATGGAGGTGGTGTAGATAGCGGGAAAGATCTCCTGGCGTTTGAAGGCGTCGGAGAGCATGGAGCCCTTCTTGACGTCGTCGCGGATGTCCTGGACGATGGGGCTGAGCTTGGAATCGGTGAGGCGGTCGCCCAGCAGGTCAAGGCACTTCAGAATGGGCAAGCCGGCGCGAAACAGCGTGACGAACTGCTGATTGAAGATGAGGAACTTCTCAACGTCGAGCTTCTTGGAACGGCCGCCGAGCCCGGAGATGCCTCCGAGAGCGGAGCGCGGCTTGACAGAGTAGACGAGGTAGCCCTGCTGCGAGAGGCGATCGCGGATCTCCTGCTCGCTGCCGGCCTCCATCACCTGCTGCTTAATTTCGCCGCGCGCGTCGGCGTACTTGAGAGCAAACTCCGGCATGGTTAGTCGTTCGCCTCGACGATCTCCACACCCTTGGGCGGGCTGTAGCGGAACAGGGCATCACTCAACGGCGGGTTGAGGCGCTCGCCGGTAAATCGGAACTCCATGACGGTGGCATCGACGCCGGTGACCACCAGGCGGCGAATGACGTTCTCCGGCGTCACCGTGAATTCGACCTGAGTGTAAGGCAAACGGTCGTTTTTGGCGTGGGCGACGATGTTGGCGTCTCCGCCGACTTCCTTGAATTCGAACTGGCTGAAGTCGCGCCGGAAGTCGAGTTTGCCGAGGAGGAAGGCGAGGGGGGCTCGGAAGTCGTCGGCGTTCTTGAGCTGGCTGCGCTCAGCGCGATTTTCCGTGGGCGAGAAGAACCAGATCCACTTGCCGTCGCTGACGAAGACCTTACCGGCCGGGTTTGCGTAGTTCCAACGCATGCGGCCGGGCTTACGCAGGGATAGGTCGCCGCTTTCCAGACGGGTGGCGCGGCCCTGGGCCAGGTATCGCTGCTCGAAGCGGACCTCCAGCGTGGCGGCGCGGTTGTAGCGTTGCTCCACCGATTTGAGGACTTGCTGGAGGTCGCGAGCGGACGCCAAGGCGCAAACCAACATGAATAGGGAGAACACCCTCACACAACGGATAGACGCCAGAGGTCGAGTAGATGTGCAGGGAAATTGACGGAGGAACGGGCTGTTCCGCCCGGACGGGGGTATCGAGCCGCCCGGCACCGACTGTAAGCGGCTGAAATAGAATTGCTTAGGGCGAAAGTCGGGCGATTTTCCACATCTCGTCCGTCCGAGTGTAGAGGATGCGGTCATGGAGGCGGTTACGCCGGCCCTGCCAGAATTCGAACGACGCAGGCTGGACGCGGTAGCCGCCCCACTCCACTGGCCGGGGGATATCCCCTTCGGGGTGTAGGCCTTGCAGCGTTCCGACGGCCTGTTCAAGCCAGGCGCGGCCGGGAATGACGCGGCTTTGCGGGGAGGCGGCGGCGCCAATGCGGGCGAGCGGAGGCCGGACGGCAAAGTACTCGTCCGACTCCGCGGGGGTGACCCGCGTGACGCTGCCCGAGACTCGAACCTGGCGCTCCAGTTCCGCCCAGTAGAAAGCCAGGGCGGCCCTTGGGTTGGTTTCGATCTCTCGTCCCTTGCTACTGCCGTAGTTTGTAAAGAACACAAAGCCGCGGGCGTCGAAAGCCTTCAGCAAGACCATGCGGCAACTGGGTGCGCCGTCAGGACCGGCAGTAGCCAAGGCCATGGCGTTGGGCTCTTTCAGGCCGCTGGCCAAGACTTGGTCAAACCAGAGGCGGAACTGCTCGAACGGATCAGAGTGCACTGTGTTTTCATCGAGATCCAGTCCTGAGTAGTCCACACGCAGGCGCGCCAGGTCGGCTGTATTGTCAGCCATTGCCGAGATCCTCCCACGGGCCGCCCCAATCCGCTTTGCGGGCCTGTTTCCAGTTGAGCTTGTCCCTCTTTTTGATGCGCGCCAACTGGATGCCGGCGGATGGAGTACAGAGGGAGATCTCGATGAGGTGGGGATGGGTGTTGGGGTGCCGGACGACGCGCGCCGCCGCGGGTTGAGCCGGTTCTTTCATGACGAGGACGTACGAGAACTTTTCGTCTTCGTAGTTGAGCGATCCGCCCTTGGCGATGCGGTGTTCGCGGGTGCGTTCGACGCGGACGGCGAAGTGGCACCAGTCGTCGGCGGCCATGGGGCATGGGCCGGGATGTGGGCAAGGGGACTGAATGTGGGCGCCAGCAGCCAGAAGTTGAGTGCGGGCGGCGCTGACGATCTCGAAGCCGGGTTTGGTACCGGGTTCGAGGATGAGCAGTGCGCGCTTGGCAAGGGACCATGCTTCGGCAATGAGGCGCTGGCGGTCGCGCTCGCTCAACTCATTGAGGGCATAGCAGATGGTGACGAGGTCGTGGGGCTCGATGGAGGCCGGCAGGCGGCGCAGGTCGGCTTCGACCCAGTGGGCGTCGACGAATTCCTGCCAGCCGGGGTTCTGATCGACGAGGGTAAGAGGACACCGGGCCAGCCAGGTTGCGGTGCCGGGACCGGAGCCAAGGTCCAGCCAGGATTCCGGCGCAAAGGGGAGTTCGCGGAGCGAGGAGGAAAGGGCGCCGAAAGTGGCCGGGAGACGGGTGATGATGTAGGCTGCGCGGGCCACGGCGGAGTCGAGGCGGGCGGGCAGGCCCGAGCGGTAGGCGGTGGACAGGGAGGCGGCCGCGGCCGCCAGATCAGATCCTTTGAAATCAGAGGCTTCTAGCTGAAGGGCTTCACGCAGAGCTTGAGGAATTGAGGCTGTTAACATGGTGCAGAAAGGGGGTTACTCGACACAAAAGAGTCCAATTTGCTATGCTACTAATGTCGAGGTTCCCCCAACAAACTATGGCAGCTAAACCCGCCTTCGCGACTGGAGCTCAGGTGGAGCACCCCAAGTTCGGTCCCGGCAGTGTCATGACTTGCACAGACCAGCATATCGTGATCAAGTTTGACGAATCGGGCGAACGCAAGTTCGTGCTCGAAATTGCTCTCCCCTCCATCAAGAAGATCGACCGTCAACCGCCGGCCGACAAGAAGCGCGCGAGCAAGAAGAAGGCCGCTCCGGCAGCGGCCGCCGCAAACTAACCAGCCGCATTAAATTTGCTCTCCCTGAGAGCAACGGCTCTGTCAAGAAGTCCGAGGCTCTGTTAAACTGAGTTTTCCCTTCGATGAAATTCGGCGTCGTTGTCTTCCCCGGCAGCAATTGTGATCACGACGCCTGGTACGCCGCGAGCCATAATCTCGGCCACCAGGCTGAGTATCTGTGGCATAGCGACACAGAGCTAAAGGGATCTGATTGCGTCATCCTCCCCGGTGGTTTTTCCTACGGGGACTACCTTCGTTGTGGTGCTATCGCCAAGTTTTCGCCCATCATGGCGGCTGTAAAGAAATTTGCGGCCGAGGGCGGGCTGGTGATGGGCATCTGTAACGGATTCCAGATTCTCACCGAGTCGGGCTTGCTGCCCGGCGCTTTGGTCCGCAATCGCGGGCTGAAGTTCATCTGCAAGCCGGTGCGACTGCTGCCCGGCACCCTCAATTCCCCCTTTACTAACTGCCTGGAACCGGACCGGGCTCTCACCTTCCCCATCGCGCATGGTGAGGGCTGCTATACCGCCGATGAGCACACGCTGGACGAGTTGGAGGCCGAAGATCGCATCGCCTTCCGTTACGTCGAGAATCCCAACGGGTCTCAACGCGACATCGCCGGTGTACTCAACGCGCAACGCAATGTTCTGGGCCTCATGCCCCACCCCGAACGGGCCACGGAAACGCTGATGGGTTCGACCGACGGACTCGGTGTTTTCCACTCCCTAGTCAACGCTTTCGCCACTCACAAATAACTACTCCAATGAGCCAGATCACCCCGGAAGTCGTCGCGGCGCATTCCATCACCCCCGACGAATACCAGCGGATCATTGCCATTCTCGGACGCGAGCCCAATCTCACCGAACTCGGCATATTCAGCGTGATGTGGAGCGAGCACTGCTCCTACAAGAGTTCTCGAGTGCATCTGAAGAAGCTGCCGACGCGGTCGAAGCTGGTGGTGTGCGGGCCGGGCGAAAACGCCGGCATCCTCAACATCGGGCCGGACGCGGAAGGGCACAACTGGTGCATCGCCTATAAGATCGAGTCGCACAACCATCCCAGCTTCATCGAGCCCTTCCAGGGCGCGGCGACGGGCGTGGGCGGCATTCTTCGCGATATCTTCACCATGGGCGCGCGGCCCATCGCCGTGATGGACGCGTTGCGCTTCGGATCGCTGGACGACGTTGAGAACGGCATCCGTAACCGGCACATTCTGGAAGGCGTGGTTTCGGGCATCGCGCACTACGGCAACTGCTTCGGCGTGCCGACGGTGGGTGGCGAGACGGTTTTTGAACCCAGTTATGCCGGCAATCCGCTGGTGAACGTGTTTGCGCTGGGTGTGTTCCGGGAAGACCAGATCTTCTACGGCAAGGCGGCGGGCATCGGCAATCCGGTGATCTACGTCGGCGCGAAGACCGGGCGGGACGGCATCCATGGCGCCACGATGGCGTCGGGCGAATTCACCGAAGACAGCATGCAGAAGCGGCCCAACGTGCAGGTGGGCGATCCGTTCATGGAGAAGCTGCTGCTGGAAGCGTGCCTGGAAGCGATGAAGACGGGCGCGATCGCGGGCATCCAGGATATGGGCGCCGCAGGACTGACCTGTTCGACCTGCGAGATGGGCAGCCGCGCCGGGACAGGCATCGAGATCGATCTGGCGTATGTGCCGCAGCGCGAGACGGGCATGACTCCGTACGAGATCATGCTGTCGGAGTCACAGGAGCGCATGCTGCTGGTGGCCTACAAGGGCCGCGAGAATGAAGTTCTGGATGTCTTCAAGAAGTGGGGCCTGGACGCGCGCATCGTCGGCGAAGTGAAAGACGACGGGATGATGCGGGTTAGGAATCACGGCGAGATCGTGGCCGAGATTCCGTCGCGCCCGCTGGCCGACGAGGCTCCGCTGTACAACCGTCCGTTCACCAAGCCGCTGCGGAATGTGCCGATGGAGGCGCCCGTGTTTGCCTCCGCGGACCTGAATGCGGATCTGCTGGCGCTGGCCGGCTCGATGGACCTGTGCGACAAGCGCTGGATCTGGGAGCAGTACGATTACACGGTCCGCACGAATACGGTGCAGGGGCCGGGCGGCGACGCGGCGATTGTCCGCGTGAAGGAAAACGGGACGTCCATCGCGATGTCGCTGGACGGCAACGGCCGGTATACGTTCCTGGATCCGAGGGAAGGCGCCAAGCTGATGGTGGCCGAGTGCTGCCGCAATCTGGCGTGCGTGGGCGCGCAGCCCATCGGCGCGACGAACAATTTGAACTTCGGCAATCCGGAGCGGCCCGAGATCATGGCGCAACTCGTTGAGGCCATTGAGGGAATGGCCGACGCCTGCACGTTCTTCGAGACGCCCATCACGGGCGGCAACGTGAGCCTCTATAACGAGACGCTGGGCGATCCGATCTTCCCTTCCCCCGTGCTGGGCATTGTGGGTCTGATGAAGACCGAGATGCCGGTTCGCATATCATTCCTCAACACGGATCGCGCCATTTATCTGGTGGGCGGCGTCGGCGCGTCCGACGAAGTTCGCATGGGTGGAACCCAATACGCCAAGCAGGTCGTCAAAGAACTGTGGGGGCTGCCGCCGGCTCTCGATATGGACTTTGAGAAACGGGTGCATACCGTGGTGCGGGCTGCCGTTTCCGGCGGGCTGGCCGAGTCGGCTCACGACTTGAGCGACGGTGGGCTGGCCTGGGGTCTGGCGGAATCGACATTTGGCAATGACATCGGGGCCGAGATCGATCTGGATAGCGATCTGCGGCCTGAGCTTCTGTTATTTCACGAAGGGCCGTCGCGGGTGGTGATTTCCACCGCCGATGGCGCAGCTTTGGAGCGCATTGCCGCCGAGCAGGGCGTTCCCGTCTTGAAGATCGGAAGAACCGCGGGGCACACGCTGGTCATCCGCAACCGTGGAGCAGTACTGATTGAAACCCCCGTTCGCACGGTACGCGAACGTTGGGCGACCGCTCTGGAGGCCTTGCTGCATGACGACGTTCGAGTTTGACGAACCCTTCGATAAACTTCACGAAGAGTGCGGCATCATCGCCGTCTACGGGCATCCGGAGGCAGGAAATCTGGCGCATCTGGGGCTGCACGCGCTGCAGCACCGTGGCCAGGAGAGCGCCGGCATCGCCACGTGCGACGGCAAGGAGATCTTCTGCCACAAGTCGATGGGGCACGTGGCGGAGATTTTCACGGCGGGCATCCTGAACGGACTGCCGGGCCACTCGGCTATCGGCCACACGCGCTACTCCACGGCCGGCGACACGGCCATTCTGAATGCGCAGCCGTTCTCCGTGGCCTGCAATAAGGGCAGCATCGCGGTGGCACACAACGGCAACCTGACGAACGCGGCCGAGTTGCGCAAGGAACTGGAAGACCACGGCTCCATCTTCCAGGCCACCAGCGATACCGAAGTGATTCTCCATCTGGTGGCCCGCAGTGGGCAGAAGACACTGCCGTCCGCACTGCGGGAAGCGCTGCTGATGATTGAGGGTGCGTTCTCGCTGGTATTTCTGGCGAAGGACTGCGCGATTGTGGCGCGTGATCCGCATGGGTTCCGTCCGCTGGCGATGGGCCGAATGGAGTTGAGTTCGGGGACAACTTATGTCTTCGCGTCGGAGACGTGCGCGTTCGACCTGATCGACGCGGAGTACATTGGCGATGTGGAACCGGGCGAGATGGTGATTGTGGACGCCAAGGGCATGCACCGCGAGTTCTACACCGTGCCACAGAAGCGCGCGCAATGCGTATTCGAACACGTCTACTTTTCGCGGCCCGACTCCATCGTTTTTGGCCGCAGCGTGCAGCATTCTCGAGAGATGATGGGCCGCATGCTGGCGCAGCAGATGCCCGTCGATGCCGATGTCGTGGTGCCTATTCCCGACTCCGGCGTGGCCGCCGCGCTGGGCTATGCGCACGCGTCCGGCATCCCGTTCCGTCATGGGCTCATCCGCAACCACTACGTGGGCCGCACGTTCATTGAGCCTTCGCAGGCGATTCGCGACTTCGGCGTCCGGCTGAAGCTGAACCCCGTGCGCGAGATCCTTAAAGGCAAGAGCGTTGTGCTGGTGGACGACTCGCTGGTGCGCGGCACCACGTCGCAGAAGATTGTGCGCATGGTGCGGAATGCGGGCGCCCGCGAAGTGCACGTGCGTATTTCGTGCCCGCCGACGCTGTCGCCCTGCTTCTATGGAGTGGATACGCCGACGAAGCGCGAGTTGATCGCCGCCAACAATAGCGTGGAGGAGATCCGCCAGTTCATCGGTGCCGACACGCTCGATTACCTCTCGCTGGAGAACCTGGGCAAGGCCGTGGTGGATGACGACCAGCGTTTCTGCTACGCCTGCTACACCGGCAACTACCCCACCGAACTGGTGAACATCGAAGAGTTGATGGTTTCGCGCCCGAATCACTAAGCGCCCATGCCCGAAGTCGCCTCGTCCGCGCTCGCTGTTCCGCACTCGCGCATCCGTGAAATCGCCGACATCGCCATGAGCATGGGCGATGGAGTGCTACGGCTCTACTTCGGCGAATCGAATCTGCCGACGCCCGATTTTCTGAAGCGGGCCGCGCAAAAGGCGATGGCCGATGGGTTCACCTACTACACCGAGAACGCCGGACTGCCGTCCCTGCGCCGCATGCTGGCGCGCTATTACGAAGACAAGCATAGGGTGGCGATCGATCCGATGTCGGAGATCGTCGTAACGGCCTCCGGAGTGCAGGCGCTGCACTTGGGGATGCGCTGCGTGCTCGATCCGGGCGATGAAGCGATTGTCCTGACGCCGGCCTGGCAGAACCAGATGTCGATCGCCGAGATGTGCAATGCCACGGCGAAGATGGTGGCGCTGCGCTGCGAGAGCGGCCGGTACCGCGTGGATTTTGATGCACTGGAAGCGGCCGCGACTTCACGGACGCGCCTACTGGTGTACACCTCGCCTTCAAATCCGTTGGGCTGGGTGGCCAGCGTGGAGGAACAGCAGAAGTTGCTGGACTTCGCCCGCCGGCACAACCTCTGGCTGCTCGCCGATGAGGTCTACGAACGGCTCTGGTATCCGGCCGACGGCAGCCTGGGCAAACCAGTTCCTTCGATTCTGCGCCTGTGCACGCGCGAAGACGCCGTGCTGGTGGTGCAGTCGTTTTCGAAGAGCTATTGCATGACGGGTTGGCGCGTGGGCTGGATTGTCGGCCGCAAGGATCTGGCCGGACGGGCGACGAAGCTGAATGAGTTCATGGTGTCGTGCGCGCCAGCGTTCGCGCAGCGCGCCTCGGAGACGGCTCTAGAGTGGGGCGACGACACCGTCCGCAAGATGCTGGCGTTGTACAAGTCCAACCGGGACTTCTGCATGCAGGCATTGCGCAAAGTGAAAGGCGTAACGGTACCCGAGGCGGATGGCGCCTTCTACCTGTTCCCGCGCATCGACGGGATGAAGGACTCGTTCGAGTTCTGCAGACGGCTTCTGGTGGACATGAACGTGGGGCTCGCGCCTGGCGTGGCGTTTGGCGAAGGCGGCGAGGGTTCGATCCGCATTTGCTACGCTGTCGACCGGCCGATTCTCGAAGAGGCGATGGGGCGGCTGGTCTCGGTGCTGAAGGGTTAGTCGAGCCGTCAGTAATCAGCTACTGGCTTTCAGCGCTGATTAGTCTTCGACGAGCGGCTGTTCATGTCGAAGCTGAAGGCTGAAGGCTGACAACTTCTTCACTGCACCACCGGGATCTCGGCAGTCGCGCCAATCAGAGGATCCCAGGGTGAACGGCCAATTACGGCGGAGATGCCAGCCGGCGCGGTTTCCGGAATGCGTACCTTCACGGTGTACCAGCCGTCATCTTTCGTGATTTCCAGCGGCACGATGTCGTGCTCCGGGCCGCCGAGCCAGTCCTTCCAGTACCAGCGCATGAGGGAAGGATCACGCCCCAAACCCACCATATGGATCCAAACCGCTTCTCCGGGATGCAATGGCCGAAACTCCCCGGCGAGCCCGCCGACGGTGCCGTTTTCCAGAAAGGGCAGCCAGCCGACGGCCTCAGCGCCGACGATCTCACTGAGTTTGATCACACGCGGGGCCATGGCCTTGATCTCATGCGAGAGTGCGGAGCGGAACGGGCTGGCCTCGTGGTCGAACGAGAACTGACCGTCGCCAGGTGCGGCGTCTTCCGGCACCAGCAGGGTGATGGAAGTGTCGGAGGAGGCAGCTACGGTGGCAGGCGCCCCGTTAACGAAAACCTTCGCGCCGGCCAGTCCCCAACCACTGAGCGTGTAGCGGCTGCCGGGTGCGGGCGACGGGTCCGGCGTGTCGGGCCAGCGGCTGACCTGGGCCGTCCTCTCCACAACCACGTGGGTGTCGCCGGTCTCCAAATCCCGGCATTGCAGCATGCCTTCATTGCCTGAGTAACAGACGGTTTGTCCGGAACTGGTGAGAGTGGCATCGGCGGCGGCGCCGGCGGTGAGATCGGTGCGCTCCAGGCTCAGAGTGTCCATCAACCAGACTCCAGCGGTGTCGTCGAGCGATTGAGTAGTCATGACCACACGGCGTCCGTCACCGGAGAGGTGCAGCGGTTGGCAGTCAACACAGGCCGCAACGAGCGTCGTGAGGGCGCCGGTAGCGACGTCGAGCTTCATCAGGGGTCTGCCGTCCGGCCAAATGCCCGCCGACGACCACACCAAGGTCGAAGCGTGGCGGTCCATCCGAATGAACTGGGCGCCCGGTTGCACGCTGCCGGGCAATGTGCGGAACTGGCCCCCGCCCGGGCGCAGAAGGCCAGCGGTGCTGTTCCCCCGGACGACAATCGCGTCCCCTTCGTCAGAGACATCCGATGAGATGCGAAAAGCCGGAGTCATGTCGTAGGTTTGCCCTGTTTGGAGGTCGAATGCCGTGTCCAAAGTCCACACCCAACGGCCATTGCGGCTGAGGGCAGCCTCGCCGGAGAAGGTCCACTCTTTGCCGTCGCTGTAGCGGTGGACGACTGACTCCAAGGTGACCATGATGGGCAAGCCGAACTGCGGCTGCGCGCGGGTCGTCGTAAGTGAGTACTGGAAGAGCCTGCGTACGGTCCAGCAGACAACGTCTCCGCTATCGCTGGCCTGGTTCATACGGACTGAGACCACACCGTCTGGATCAGTAGGCTCCAAAAACACGCGGGGCCCCGTGCTGCCAGCCTGATAGATCAAGGGAGTCGATGCGCCCGCGTCCGCCCTCAGGCGTAGGGGCGAACTGAACCACACATTGGTGGCGCTTCCGTCCACAACCAGGTTTTGAAACTGCGCCTCAGCCGCCGAACCGAGCAGGCAAAGGCTGACAGCCAGCCGTCCAACCAGAGAATGCGTCATGAGTGCTCACTACAAAGACGCACTTCGGATCGATTTCAACTACAGGCGCGGTTTTTCCCGGTTTCGGGATTGCTACCGGAAGCGCAGGACCAGTCCACCGCCGGCCACGACGTTGTGCTGCCCGCCGGATTGCGTGGGGAGATTGTAGAGGGGACTGCCGGAGTAGAAGTCGCGGATCTCGGCGCGCAGGCCTACAAAGCGCCACAGCTTCGCGTCGACTCCGGCTCCGTAGTCGAAAACACCCCGGTGCACGCGACGAGCGGCCGGATTGGGATCGCCATTCAGAAGGTAGGTGCTCTGTTCGAACTGGCCGTACCCGCCGCCGACCACAACATATGGAGACACTCTGGCGGCGGGTTTCAGCTTGACGCGGATGCCCGGCGTCACGAAGAGGCTGGCGAAGTCGCGGGTGGCGTTGAGGTTGGTCGATTCCACCCCTCGGTTGGGACTCGCCAGGAAATGTACTTCTCCATATACCGCCGCCTTCCGGCCGCCGAAGAGGCGGTACCCGTAGTTGGCCTGGAAGGCGATGCCTGCATCTGGGTTGACCTTGGTGGCCGCCTCGTCGCGCGACGGACCGAAGAGCCCTCCCAAAGTGAGGCCGATTTCGTGCCTTGGCGCCTGTTCCTGAGCGGTGAGTGTGCAGACGGCGACGAGACCGGCCGCAATAGTCCGGGCGAAGGGTAGAGTCCTCATGAGTGCTTTGCTCCTCTATTTGTGGAGTCCGGGCCAGTTTTTGTTGGCCTCGGCGATGCGCTTCTGGACGTCCTCGGCCCACTTGCGCTGGACGTCCTTGCTGTAGTTGAGGTAGAGCTTGCCGTCGATGATCCTCCAGGCTTCAGGATCGATCTCCGCTGTATAGCCCTTGCTGACGGCCCACGAACAGTAGCCGCCATATTGGGGCGCGTACTGCTCCGGTTTCGCCACGAAGGCATCTCTGTCTTCGCTGCTGGTGAACCACCATGCCGCCCCCATCCAAGAGGTGGAGAACTGGGCACTCCCCTTTACGGGCTTGCCTTGTTTGAAGTACGCCACAACGTCGTAGCCCTTCACAGCGACGCCGTGTCCGGTCTTGTTCACGGGATCCACAGGGCCGGCCAGAACCTGAGTCGCGGAAAGGAATACTAAAGTGGCGAGCGCCATACACCGCGCCCGCAGGGAGATTGCTGTCTGTCTCATGCAGACGTTATGGCGCTTCACGCATCGAAAATTCCCTGCTTCGAAAGTGGGAATAACGCTTCGGCCGTGGCGGATCTCCCAGGTGCCAACCGATTTGCGCCCGTGGAGATACCGGGTGCCATGAAGCCAACTGCCGACCTTTCCACAACCTGCAAGCTGGTTCAGCCGTCGGCGGAGCTCTATGCCGACGGCCAACTCGGGCTTGTGGAGAGCCTGGCCCTGAGACAGCATCTCGATGGTTGTCCGGCCTGCCGGAAGCAGATTGAGTGCGAACTGCGGATTAGGCAGGTAGTGCGACGCAGTGTGAAGTCACTGACGGTCCCTTCGTCCCTGGTGATGAGTGTCTACGCAATCATCCGGGCCGCGGGTGTGAATCGAATCTCGAATTGAGGGGAATCAACATGCCACGACTCATTGGAAAGAACGTGCTCATCACCGGCGCCTCCTCCGGCATCGGCCAGGCCATCGCGGTGCGCTTCGCACAGGAAGGCGCCAACGTTGCCATTAACTACAGAACAGGTCCCGAGCAGGCCGAGGCGACGGAGGTACTGGTCAGCGAAGCGTGCATGACAGCGCGTGAATCGGGCTGCAAGGATCTGGTCGTCCAGGCCGACATCTCCAAGGAAGACCAGGTGCGAACCATGTTCGCCAGCGTGGTTGAGGCCTTCGGCTCCATTGATGTACTGATCAACAACGCCGGCATTCAGAAACCATGCGCCACCCACGATATCGAGCTCTCGGATTTCGATCGTGTTCTCGGCGTGAATCTGCGTGGAGCGTTCCTCTGCTCACGCGAAGCAATCCGGCACTTCCTATCGCGTGGCGGTGGGGGTGTGATCCTGAACAACTCCAGCGTCCACGAGATCATCCCCAAGCCCAAGTACCTGCCGTACTCCATCAGCAAGGGCGGCATGGAGAACCTCACAAAAACCATGGCTCTTGAGTATGCCAGCCAGGGGATTCGCGTGAACGCCGTAGGACCGGGCGCCGTCGTCACACCCATCAACAGCGCCTGGATCGACAACCCGAAGGCGCGGATGGACGTCGAGAGCCACATCCCGATGGGCCGTGCCGCCCGGGCGGAAGAGATCGCCTCGGTCTTCGCATTCCTGGCATCGGACGACGCGTCGTACATCACCGGCCAGACGATCTTTGCCTGTGGCGGATTGACACTGTACCCGGAGTTCCGCGTGGCATGGTCCTCGGGCGAATAGGAGTAGCCATGCAGCTTTCCGGCAAGATCGTACTCATCACGGGGGCCAAGGGCGGCCTGGGCTCTCACGTCACCAACGCCTTTCTCAGCGCGGGCGCACAAGTGGCCGGAGTCTCGCGCTCCATCAAGGATGCGGACTTTTCCAGCCCGTCGTTTCGGGCCTTCGCAGCAGAGCTCTCCACAGCGGAGAACGCTCGCCAGCTTGTTGCCAGCGTAGTGGAGCGGCACGGACGGATCGACGCCATGATCCATCTGATGGGCGGCTATGCCGGCGGACAGAGCGTCGTCGACACCGGTGACGACACGTTCGAGCACCTGCTCGACCTGAATCTCCGCTCACTGTTCCACATGGTGCGTGCGGTTTTGCCGCCGATGCGGGCGAACGGGTCCGGCCGCATTCTCGCCATCGGCAGCCGCGCCGCGGTCGAACCGCTGGCCATGGCCGGCGCCTATTCCGCCTCGAAGGCGGCCATGGTCGCACTCATGAGCGCCGTGGCGAAGGAGAACCAGGGCACCGGTATCGCGGCCAACGTGATTCTGCCGGGCGCCATCGATACGGCGGCGAATCGCGCGGCCATGCCCGGGGCCGATCCTTCGAAATGGGTGCGGCCTGAGCAGATTGCCGATCTCCTGGTCTATCTCGTCAACGACCAGTCGTCCCAACTCAGTGGCGCCGTGATCCCTTTCTACGGCGCGGACCTCTAGACAGGAACACACTTATGGTGATCATCGAACGGATTCTGGCTGCTTTCGCCGCCTACCTTGCTTGCGGTGTGATCTTTGGGCTCGCCTTCGTCGTCGCGGGCATTCATCACATCGATCCCATCGCCCGTGGGTCCAGCATCGGCTTTCGCGTAGCGGTGTTTCCGGGCGTCGTCGCGTTCTGGCCGCTGCTGTTGCGGAGGTGGGCGCGCGGGGTGAACGAGCCGCCCATCGAGCGGAACCCGCATCGGCTCGGAGCGTGACATGATCCAGCCGCTACGACGCGCCCACCGCCGGATCTGGCTGGCTTTGGCCGTGCTGCTGCCCGCGCTCTTCTGTGCGGGCCTGCTCGTAAGGCGCGAACCGGTACCGCGCAATACCGGCGTCCATTGGGAGGACTCGCGATGAGCCTGCAGTACACGGCGGTGGGCTGGAACCGCCAGAAGAAGATCTACGACTCGGTCCTGACGGCGTGTGTCGCCGGATACCTATCGGCCTTCGTGGGCCTCGGGGCCACGCTCCATCCGAATGCCACCATCGAGACGCTCCTCATCCGCGCCCTGGGCACGCTGGCGTTGTTGATGCTGCATGTGGTCCTGTGCATCGGGCCGCTATGCCGGCTGGAGCCGCGGTTTCTTCCCTTGCTCTACAACCGCAGGCATCTGGGCGTGTCGATGTTCTTTGTGGCCCTGGCGCACGGCACCTTCTCGCTCGTTCAGTTCCACGCCTTCGGGGACCGCTCGCCGTTGGTCAGCCTCTTTACCTCGAACACACGCTATGGAAACCTGGCCCAATTTCCGTTTCAGTCGCTGGGCGCGGCCGCGCTGCTCATCCTCTTCCTGATGGCCGCCACCAGTCACGACTTCTGGCTCCGGAACCTTTCGGCACCAGCCTGGAAGCGGCTGCACATGGCGGTGTACCTGGCCTACTTCCTGCTGATCGCGCACGTCGTCCTGGGAGCGCTGCAATCGGAGACAAGCCCATTGCTGGCGGCGACGCTGGCCCTTGGCATGGTTCTCGTCACCGGACTTCACGTCGCGGCAGCCGGACGGGAACGGCGCGTTGACAAGGCCCGATTGGCGGCCGCGGATGATGGGTTCATCGATGTCTGCGATCTGACAACCATCCCCGAGAAACGGGCTCGCATCGTATCGCTATCCGGAGAACGCATCGCCATCTTTAAGTACGACGGACGGGTGTCGGCCATCTCCAATGTCTGCCAGCACCAGAACGGACCACTGGGTGAGGGCCGCATCGTCGACGGCTGCATCACCTGTCCGTGGCATGGCTATCAGTACCGGCCCGATACCGGAGCCTCCCCACCGCCGTTTACGGAGAAGGTACCGGTCTTTCGGGCGCAGGTGGTAGGCACCCGCGTTTTCGTCCATCCACAGCCGCTGCCTCCGGGCGAACGAGTGCAGCCGGCCTGCTTTCCGATCGTCCGGTCGAAGGAGCCCGCATGAGCGATCGCGATTTCTACGTTGGCTACATTCCTCGGGCGTCCGCCGGCGTTGCGTCGTTTGTTCGGCGGGCCACAGCGGCCATAGCGCTCACGGCCCTGGCTGCCGCGCTGCTGCTGAACTACGGCGAATCGCCATTCCCTGCGTCCACGTTCGAGTACCAGCAATATCGTTCGTACGAAGGACTGCTGGTGGATTGGCCGTACCCGATGCTGGTTACCGCGACACAGCGCTATCTGCTGGTGGCGACGGGTAAGCACGGGTTCGCCACGCCCGGCCTGGATGGACGACGGGTCCAGTTGGAGGGCGCGCTCATTCACCGTGATCAGGATCGGATGCTCGAAGTGCTGCCAGCGTCGATTCGGACATTGGCGCGGGACGAAGATCGGCGGTCCCAGTTTGTGGATCTCGGTGACGTCATCCTGACCGGTGAGATTGTCGACAGCAAGTGCTATCTCGGCGCAATGAATCCGGGTCAAGGCAAGGTGCACCGCGATTGTGCCGTGCGCTGCATCAGTGGTGGAGTGCCGCCGGCCTTTCGGGTGCGCGATGAGGGCGGGGTGAGCAGGATCCTTCTCCTGACCGGGCGCGACGGGCGTCGGCTCGGCTCCGAGGTGCTCGACTTCGTCGGCGAGCCCATCACAATCGCGGGACGCTTGCGGAAACAAGGTCCCACGTTTCTCCTGCAGGCAGAGCCTCGCGAATTCCGCCGGGAATAAACACACCGCACATCGCGATTTCCCAGACAGTGGCGACAACAACCTTTCAACCCGTGATCTCAGCGCTCCTGCCCCTCCCGGCGCCAGTTCTGGGGCTGGCGTCACGGATCTTCGCCATCGATCAGGTGGAAGAGATCTACGGCACGCTGCGAACCCAGGACGACGGCCGCCCATTCCTCGACCGCCTGCTGGCCGAGCTCGAGATCACCTGTACGGTGTGCGATCGCGACCTGGCACACGTTCCTCGTTCCGGTCCGGCTGTGTTCGTGGCGAACCATCCTTTCGGCATCCTGGAGGGCGCCGTGATTGCCACGGTGCTGCAACGAATCCGCCGGGATGTTCGGTTGCTGGCCAACGGAATTCTGGGCATCTTTCCAGAGGTGCGCGATCTTCTGCTCTCTGTGGACCCCATGGGCGGGGCCGAGCGGCGCAACTCCGTACCCCTGCGCCGGGCGCTCGAATTTCTGCGGGGCGGCGGGCTGCTGGTAGTCTTCCCAGCCGGTGAGGTCTCACACTTCCAGTGGAGTCGCGGCGACGTTAGCGACCCGGAGTGGAACCCTGCCATCACGCGCATGATCGAGATCTGCGCGCGACACGGCGTCAATGTGCCCGTTGTGCCGGCTTACGTCCATGGTGGCAACAGTCTGCTGTTTCAGGCGGCAGGCGTCGTGCATCCGCGGTTGCGCACTGCCCTGCTGGCCCGCGAGCTCTTCAACAAACGGCGGCATCGCGTGGACCTGCGCATCGGCGCCGCCATCAACTCCTCCAAACTGTTGTCCATCGAAGGCGCGGTGGAGCGCACCGCTTACCTGCGCTGGCGCACTTACCTCCTGGCCAATCGACAGGCCTTCAAGCCGCGCACCGCGCTGCCTCATCGCGCCGGAGTTCACCGGAGAGCACTGGCTCCGCTCGCGACGCCAGTAGACGCGGGCCAACTCGCCGCCGAGATCGACGCCCTGCCACCCGAGTCCCGCCTCGCCTCCACCGGCGATCTGTCCGCCTACATTGCGCCCGCGCACCAGATTCCGGGTGTCTTGAAGGAGTTGGGCCGCCTGCGCGAGAAGACGTTCCGGGCTGCCGGGGAAGGTACGGGCCGGAGCTGCGATCTGGATGCATTCGACAAGCACTACCTGCATCTCTTCGTATGGCACAGCCAGCGGCGCGAACTGGTAGGGGCTTACCGCCTGGCCGCAACCGACCAGCGGCTTGGCAACGACGGCCTCTATACGGCATCGCTCTTCCGGTACGGACAGTCCTTCCTCGACAGACTCGGTCCGGCGCTGGAACTGGGTCGCAGTTTCGTGCGCGAGGAGTATCAGAGAGGCTTTGCCCCGCTGCTCTTGTTATGGAAGGGCATCGGCAAATATGTGGCGAAGAACCCGCGCTACAGGACGTTGTTTGGCCCCGTAAGCATCAGCAACAGCTATCAGGCACTATCCCGCGAGTTGATGGTCTCGTTCCTTGAGAAGCACGCCTCTTTGCGCGATTGGATGGGTCTGGTTACTGAGCGCCATCCCTTCTGCCGCTCGACGCGCGGCGCGGCCTTCCCGAACAGTGGCTTCGATGTCGACGATCTTTCCGAGGTCGTCTCCGATATTGAACCCACCGGCGCGGGCATCCCCGTATTGCTGCGCCAATATCTGAAGCTGGGCGGCAAGCTTCTTGGATTCAACGTCGATCCCGAGTTCTCGGACGCTCTCGATGGGTTGATCCTCGTCGATCTGACGCGCACCGAACCCAAGCTGCTGCATCGCTACCTGGGCGGCCCGGAAGCCGCCGCATTTCTCGAATACCAGAAAGGGCAACATGGAACACTCTAGAGCCTTCGTAATTGCGAGCTGGGCACTACGCGGGATTGCCGCGGTCATCCTTCTCCAGACTCTCTTCTTCAAGTTCACGGGCGCGCGGGAATCGGTCTATATCTTCTCGACGCTCGGCATGGAGCCGTGGGGCCGCATCGGCTCCGGCGTGGCGGAACTGATCGCCTCGGTGCTGCTGCTGATGCCCCGAACGGTCGTCCTCGGAGCGGCAATGTCGCTGGGCGTAATCAGCGGCGCTATCATGTTTCACCTGACGAAGCTGGGCATCACCTTGCCGGCCGTCGACGATCACGGCGAGTTGTTCACTCTGGCGATAGTGGTCTTTGTCTGCTCGGCGGCTCTGGTGGTGCTGCATCGCGACCAGATTCCACACATCCGCGCGTCGGCCGCGGCCCGTATCCATTAACAGCCGCCAAGTCGTGGAACTCGGCCGTCGGTCGTTGCATCACAATAGAGGCAGAGGGGTAGAAGATGATCATCAAGTCCAGGCAGTCCAGCGAACTTCGCTATTCTCAGGTGACGCCGAAGGAGCAGTATCTCAACCGGCGCCGCTTTCTTTCGGCCGGCTCATTGGCGCTTGGGGCGCTCGCGCTGCCCAGCCAGAGCGCTCTGGCCGGCGCCAAGCTCGATGGTGTGGTGAAGAGCAAGTACACGCTCAGCGACAAGCTCACGCCTTACAAGGACATAACGACCTACAACAATTTCTACGAGTTCGGCGTGGACAAGAGCGACCCGGCGGAGAACGCTCGCAACTTCCGCACGTCGCCCTGGATCGTCTCGGTGGAAGGCGATGTCGCCAAGCCCAAGAAGTTCGACCTCAGCGAGATTCTCAAGATTGCTCCGCTGGAAGAGCGCATTTACCGCCACCGCTGCGTCGAGGCCTGGTCGATGGTAGTGCCGTGGATCGGATTCCCCCTCAGCGCCCTGCTCAAGCTGGTGGAGCCAACGGCCAAGGCAAAGTACGTTGCTTTCCAAAGTCTCTACGATCCACGCCAGATGCCTCATGCGCGCGCTATCGAGTTCCCCTATCTGGAGGGGTTGCGTTTGGACGAGGCCATGAATCCGCTCACTATCCTGAGCGTCGGCCTGTACGGCGAAGTACTGCCCAATCAGAATGGCGCGCCGCTGCGGTTGACGGTCCCGTGGAAGTATGGCTTCAAGGGCATTAAGTCCATCAACCGCATTCGTCTGGTGGGCGGCCAACCCTCCACGAGCTGGAACCTGATGGCTGCGCGCGAGTACGGCTTCTACTCCAACGTGAATCCGAACGTCGACCATCCCCGCTGGTCTCAGGCAAAAGAGCGCCGCATAGGGGAGTTCTTCAAGCGCGACACCCTCATGTTCAATGGCTATGGCGACCAGGTGGCCGGCCTCTACAGCGGCCTGGATCTGAAGAAGAACTACTAAGCCCATGAAGCGCATCGTCTCCAGCCGCTGGACCAAGCTCGTGGTGTTTCTCACGAGCCTGGCCCCCCTTATGCTGCTCGTCTGGCGTTTCCTCCACGACGATTTGGGCGCCAATCCGCTGGAGTTCATCACGCATGCGACCGGTGACTGGACCCTGCGATTCCTGGTCTTCACGCTGGCCGTCACGCCATTGCGCAAACTCCTCAACCTGCCCGATCTCATTCGCTTCCGCCGCATGCTGGGCCTGTATGCGTTCTTCTATGGATCCCTGCACCTGACGACGTACCTGTGGTTCGACAAGTTCTTTGACTGGGCAGGCATCGTCAAGGATGTGGCCATTCGTCCCTACATCACCATCGGCATGCTCGGATTGCTGGCGATGATACCGCTCGCCCTCACCTCGACGGCAGGCTGGATCCGCCGCATGGGCGGCAAGCGCTGGCAGATGCTGCACCGGTTGACTTACGTCAGCATGGTCGCCGGCGTGATTCACTACTACTGGCTGGTGAAGCTCGATGTGACCAAGCCTCTCTTCTATGCGGGCCTGGCGGCTGTTCTTCTGCTCTATCGCGTGGCTGTCTGGATTGCGAAGTCGCGTTCGCGGCGTGTGCCGGCCAGCGTGGCGGCCTGAGCCGCGGTGGCCAGACTGCCCGGCCCAACACCCACCATCCGAAAGCCCGGACGGCTGTGCAGCACGAGGTCCGGGTACCCCGCCTCATCGGCCAACTTCCGCATTTCCACAACCGTGTAGGCACGCCGCACACTGAGAGGACCGTCGTTCCGCGTAATCACATTGCGGCTGAGCATGTGAGTCGCCAGCACAACACCTGCGTAGGGCAGCCAGCCGCGTACGAGGTCGCTCACGATGACGCCGTGGCGGGCCGTCCGGCGCAACTCGCAAAGAGCAGTACGCACCTGGGACTCTGCCAGATGATGCAGTAGCAGGGAACAGATTGCGAAGTCGAAGCTCCCGGTGGGGAACGGCAGCCGGGTGATGTCTGCCTGGATGATGCGGATGTCAGGCTCGTCGGCGCATTCCAGTTGGGCGACGCGCGCTACCTGAGAGTGCATGTCGCAAGCAGTAATCTTCACGATGAGGCCCTTACGGCGCGCCCACCGGGCAATCGCGCGCGGCACGTCGGCACTGCCCGTCCCGACGTCCAGAATGGAAATCGGCTCGCGAGCCGGACGTTGGACGGCCATGCGCCCCAGGGCGTTGAGCATCAGTGACGTGCCACCAAACAGGCGATTCAGACACGCCAAATCGCGCAAGCTGCCCCGTAGTGCCTGGGGCTCGATGCGCGATTGGTCCAACAGTTCGGGTCGGTTGACTCTCTGCAAGATCTACCCCAGTTGCCACGCCGGCCGGCGCGAAGCCGCACCCGGTGTCTTCTTCTCTGCCCGCCATCGCTCCCACCACAACCGCAGCAGTACGCCCAAAGACGTGGGACGCGCCCCTCTGGCCCATTGCATTGATCCTATCTCGAACGCGAGCCTCCATTGCCGGAACATGACCCGGTAGGCCGCGCGCAGTCCGACAGCAGGATCGTACACGTGGGTCGCTTCGGCGCCCACTCCATTCAGTTCGAGTACGCGGATGTTGCGGCCGGAACGGAAATCTTCCAGGGTTGGAGCACGCAGATCAAAGCGGCCAAAAGCAAAACCGGCGTGGCGCTTACTGATACGGTCGATCTCGTCTTCCAACGCGCGGCTCCACAGATGCGAGCCGTCCACAAACACGGCGCCTCGGCAGTGGGAGCCCAGTTCCACCAGTTTCACCTGCTCGCCGCGCGCGGGAACGTCGTCCATGTTCCGCCGGCATTGGACCTCATAGGTCTCAAACAGACAGACCGCGCGATCATCCCGCAGGATCAGGTCGCGGAGAGAACTGGCGCCATTACCGATCATGACGGGAAAGCGCTTCTCCGTAATCGAAAGGATCCTGCCGCGCGGTTCGCCCGGCCGCCGGCAATAGAAAACTCCGAACTCGAGCCCGGACACGTAACGCTGCACGATCACGTCGCCTGGCGCATTGGTCAGATACTCCTCCATCTCGGCCCGCGACTTTGCGATCACGACACCCGTGCCGCGTTCCCCGACATCGGGCTTCAACACGACAGGGAAGTCGAGGCCATGCAGCAACTGGAAGCACTCCGCTTCGGCCATCCGCGCCCAGGGTTCCAGGTCCCGGCGGATCAACAGAAACTCCGCGGCCGCGTCTCCGAGCGGATGCAAAATCTCCGACTTCGACTCACCAAACAGCCCACCGGTCGGGATGCCAGGATTGGCGGCCGTGAACATGGTGAAGGAGCGGTGTTTCCACGCGAGCCAGAGCAGGTAAGGCACCAACGGCGCGTAGGAGGCCCACGCCGGCCAGAACTCCCAGCGCACCAACCGCTGCAGGCGGCCCAGCAACTGCCGGCGCCCACGGAAGCTCAACATCCCACGGCCCAGACGAAGCAACAACGCGGCGGTCCCGCAAACGGTCAAGGTTACCGCCAGGCTGTGCCCACGAGGCCCCAACACCGAACGGGACACACTGTCGCCGTACAGGACTGTGGCTCCAACCAGCAGCGGGGTCCACAGTGCGGCGGCCAGCAGAAGGTACACCGAGAATTGCCACACGCCCGTCCGCACCAGGCCCGCCGCAAAGTACGTCGGCAGGCGGAGCCCTGGCGTGAAGCGGCTAAGGAACACCACGACCAGGCCGCGAGCGTTCAGCCATCGTGCCGCCTGCGTCACTCGGGCCTCAGGCAGCCAGCGAGCTAGCGGCGCCCAGCGCAGCACAGCCACACCCGTCAACCGCCCGACCAGAAACAGCAACAGGTCACCGGCGAAGATCCCTGCCATGCAAGCCGCCACGCCCACGCCAAACCCGAGTTGGCCCTGTGCAATCAGCACTCCGGTACCGATGCACGCCAGATCTTCACTGACGAAGGTCGCGACGGCAATCCCCAGCAGTTGGAGCATCATGACAGCAGCTCCAGGCGTGTTGTCTCGCCGGAGCGCCCCTGGCACGGTGCTGTTGGCGAATAGAAGAAGCTCACCGCGTGCTCATCCACCTGGACCCAACTGAAGCTCACGGTCTCGGCATCGGGCCGGTGCATGCAAGTGGAGAAGGCCGACGCTTCGCCGCCATGACTGCCGTGAAACCCACACAACGCTTCGGCGTTCAGGCCCTGCCGGGTGCAATGGGCGAACTCCGCTCGCCGCCGCTGCCGCACAGCTTCGGTCTCGAACGACGAGGAGATCAGCGGCATGAAGGGATCGCCGTTGGGTAGGATCACCAGGTCCACGCCATTCCACTCAACCAGACAAGCGGGCAGGCCCGGCTCCAAGCCCGCCAGTGTAAAAGGAGCCCATTGATCCAGATCAAGCCGCGCCAGCCTCTCGCATGCGCCCATAGTCGACGGTGCGTCGGCCAGTTCCAGAAGCAGCAAACCGCGACTGCGAGTACCGGTGGTGCTCCGGTGCCGCGCGCAGCCGCCCAGATTCGCACCGTTCAACAGACACAGAGCAACGCCGGCTTCGTTTGCGCTCATCCAGGATCCACCAAAGTCACCGTCGACCGGAGCGACAAAGCGCACGCCGCGCGGACATTGCAGTCTCGGCGGTAGGGCCGGCTTGCGGGTGCGCTTCTCGTCCCGATTGCAGAGCAGATGGAAGCCGTTGTCGTGATGAATCCAACTCACGGTACACATCACGCAGCCTCGGCTTTCTTCGCCCTGTGCCGCAGCGTCGACGGAGCCACGCCGAAATCGGGATCCACAGCCACACCGTGCGCCAGCAGGGTGACCGCAATCAGGGCAAAGTGGTGGATCGTGTGGCTGCTCAGCGTCTGCAATTCGCGACTGACCGAGGACATCAGGAAACTGTCCCGCACCTGCCCGGGATCCGCGTCTTCCATTCGGACCCACAGCACGTTGTCGCAGCGTAGGCTGGGCATGCCTTCCAGGAGCTGAATGATCGACTCAATGCGAGCCAAGGCGACCGCCCGGCAGCGCTCCACGGCCTCGTCGCGCCGCCGCGCATCGTAGTCAATGTGCGCGGAATCGACGCCTTCCAGGAAACACTCGTAGAACTCCAGGATATGGCGCAAATGGCTGCCCGCCCTGTGTGGAGCCAAGCCCTGGGGCATGGACGCATACACTGCGTCATTCAGCCGGCCCAGCAGCGTCAGCGCTTGCCGCAGCCACCGGACATTGGTGGCGATCAGCGCATCCTGGCGTTCGCGCACCCGCCGGTCACGGTCTCGATTGGATGTTGCCAAGTGGTTCACACCAGCCTCAATCCAGACCGCCGTACGGTTTATTCCGTGCGCCCGACGTCCCTGCTTGTCCAAAAAGACCAGCGGCGTAGGACGGAATACTCGCACTGCCTGCGGACATTACGTCACCGGCACGTCGAGGGAACCCATGCAAGCTATCCAGCCGCCACCAGCCAACCAACCAGCCGAGCGCTCCTTACAGGATGCATTGGCGCTGCACTGGCCCGAGTACCTCATGGAAGCAGCCAATCTCGGCCTCTTCATGGTCTCCGCTTGCGTCTTCGGAGTGCTGCTCGATCACGCGCTGTCTCCACTGCATCAGGCCATCGACAATGGTCTGGTCCGCCGCATCCTGGGCGGACTTGCCATGGGCCTCACCGCCATCGGAATCATTTGCTCGCCCTGGGGCCGGCGCTCTGGCGCGCACATGAATCCGGCGTTTACGTTCACCTTCTATATGCTCGGCAAGATTGAGCGCTGGGATGCCGTCTTTTATGCCATGGCTCAGCTAGCTGGCGGCGTGGCAGGCGTGGCGATCTCTTCCCTGCTCATCGGCCTCCCGCTACGAGACAGTCCTGTCAACTACGTGGCCACAGTGCCGGGCGACAGCGGAGTGGCGACAGCATTCCTGGGAGAAACGCTGATTTCGTTCATCCTCATCTACACCGTCCTTAGCGTATCGAACCATCCCCGCTGGACGCGCCTCACGCCACTAGTCGCGGGTATCCTCGTCGCTCTGTTCATCAGCGTGGAGGCGCCACTCTCCGGCATGAGCATGAACCCGGCCCGCACACTTGGCTCTGCCGTGGTCGCCGGCGACTACACGGCACTCTGGCTCTACTTCACGGCGCCGCCACTGGGGATGTTGCTGGCCGCCGCCCTCTATCGCAACCAGGGCGCGACCCATCGCGTCTTCTGCGCGAAATATCACCATCACAACGGCCAGCGCTGCATCTTCCGCTGCCAGTACGACGAGCTCGAAAACCCCAGACAGCGCTGACCCGCGGCCGAATCTTCTACACCACAGCCGCGCCCAGGCGCGGGAAGGACGCCCTATGCACAACAATCACTACGACGTCATCATCGTCGGCACCGGCGCCGGCGGAGGCACGCTCGCCCACAAACTCGCCCCTACCGGCAAGCGCGTTCTCGTGCTGGAGCGCGGAGGCTACGTGCCACGCGAAAAGGACAATTGGGATCCCGGTGCCGTCAATCTACACGGCAAGTATCAGACTCGCGAGGTTTGGCGCGACAGCAAGGGCAAGGATCTCCACCCCCACACCAACTACTGCGTCGGCGGCAATACCAAGTTCTACGGCGCCGCGCTCTTCCGCCTGCGCCGCGAGGACTTCGGCGAGTTGCGCCACCACGGCGGCGTATCGCCGGCCTGGCCGCTGTCCTACGACGACCTGCAGCCCTACTACACCGCGGCCGAACGCATGTACCACGTGCATGGCGAGCGCGGCGAGGACCCCACCGAACCACACGCCTGCGCCCCATTCCCCTACCCGGCCGTCAGCCACGAGCCGCGCATGCAGCAACTCCACGAGGATTTCCAGCGCCTCGGCCTGCGGCCGTTCCATACGCCCCTCGGAGTCATGCTCAACGAGAAGGATCGGCACGCCAGCAAGTGCATCCGCTGTTCGACGTGCGATGGTTTCCCGTGCCTCGTGTACGCCAAGGCCGATGCCCAGGTGCTCGCCATCGACCCCAGCCTCAGCTATCCGAACTTCACGCTGCTCACTGGCGCGAAAGTGAAACGGCTGGAGACCAGCGACTCCGGACGCGAAGTCACAAGAGTTCACGTCGAGCGCGACGGTGTCCCCGAGCAGTATTCCGCCTCGATGGTCGTAGTCTCCTGCGGCGCCATCAATTCCGCGGCCTTGCTGCTTCGGTCCGCCTCAGACCGCCATCCACGAGGCCTCGCGAACGGCTCCGGTGTGGTTGGACGCCACTACATGGGCCACACCAACTCCGTCCTCATGGCCCTCTCGAAATGCCCCAACCCGACCGTCTTCCAGAAGACCCTCTCGTTGAACGATTTCTACTTCGGGTCCGAGGACTTCCCCTATCCCATGGGCCACATCTCCTTCGTCGGCAAGCTCGACGGGCAGACCCTGAAGGCGGGAGCCCCGGCCATCGCCCCCGGATTCACGCTCGATCTCATGGCCAGTCACTCTCTCGATTTCTGGCTCACCTCGGAAGATCTCCCGGACCCCGACAACCGCGTCACGCTCGACCGCGACGGCAACATCGTCCTCGCCTATCAGCCCAACAACGAGGAGGGCCACAAGCGCTTGATCGCGAAGCTTAAGCACCTGATGCAGCAGCAGACCGCGTGCCCGGCTCACGGACACGAATGCCATCAAGGCCTATTCGCCCGCAATCTCTTCCTCGGCGAGAGAATCCCGCTGGCCGGAGTCGCCCACCAGAACGGCACCATCCGCTTCGGCCGCGACCCACTGACCTCCGCGCTCGACGTGAACTGCAAGGCACACGAGCTCGACAACCTCTACGTCGTCGACGGCAGCTTCTTCCCGTCCAGCGGCGCCGTCAACCCGGCCCTGACCATCATGGCCAACGCCCTCCGCGTGGGCGATCACCTCATCGAAAGGTTCAAGTAGCCATGCTGCGCCGCACCTTTCTCTCGTTGGTCCTTCTGGCTATGGCCGCCTCGGCGGAGGGCCGACGTCCGCTCGTCACCGCCGTCGATTCCATCGGGCTCACGGTCTCCGACCTCGACCGCTCCGTCGCTTTCTACACCGGCGTCCTGCACTTCCAGAAGGTCAGCGAGTACGAAGCCGCCGGTCCCGAGCTCGAGCACCTGGTTGGTGTCTTCGGCGCGCGAGCCCGCACGGCCCGGCTCCGGTTGGGCGAAGAGTTCATCGAGCTCACCGAGTTCCTTGCACCCCAGGGCCGGCCCGCTCCAGTGGATGCGCGCAGCAATGATCACTGGTTTCAGCACATCGCCATCATCGTCAGCGATATGGACCGTGCTTACCAATGGCTCCGCCAGAACAAGGTGCGGCACGCCTCCAGCGGCCCGCAACTCCTGCCCGCCTGGAACAGGAATGCAGGCGGCATTCAGGCCTTCTACTTCCGTGATCCCGACGGGCATCCGTTGGAGGTCCTCGCCTTTCCGCCGGACAAGGGCCACCCCAAATGGCACCGCCCTTCAAACGACCTGTTCCTGGGAATAGACCATACCGCCATCGTGATCTCTGACACAGACGCGAGCCTGCGATTCTACCGGGACCTCCTGGGCCTCAGGGTCGTGGGCGAGAGCGAGAACTACGGTCCGGAGCAGGAGCGGCTGAACAACGTCTTCGGCGCCCGGCTGCGGATCACGGCTCTGCGCGCCGCCTCGGGACCTGGTATCGAGTTCCTTGAGTACCTGGCTCCGTCTGGCGGGCGCCCCTATCCAGCGGATGAGCGGCCCAACGATCTCGTCCACTGGCAAACCCGATTCCTGGGGATCAGCGCGGATGACACCGCGCAGTCTCTCCACAAAGCCCGGTCCGCCTTCGTCTCCACGGGTGTCGCCACAAGCCCCAGCGCCGAGGCGGGCTTCCGGAGATCCCTGCTGGCCCGTGACCCCGACGGTCACGCTGTCCAGGTCGTGGAGCGCTAGCGGGACCGTTACGTCCACCAAGCTCAACAAATCACCGTAAGGAGAATGTCCGTGAAACTGATTACCCGAATTCTGCCTGTTTTCGCGCTGGCCGCCCTGTTCCTGGGCGCCGGCGTTTCCTCCGCGGCCGACGCGAACAATATGCACACCACGTCGGCGTTCCAGGGCTCCAAGGCCAACACCGGCATGGCGGTCCACAGTCGTGACGGCAACAAGAGCGTGCTGAAGGTCACAGCCGACTTCAAGGTGCCCGACACCCCCGCCCCCACCTGGCGCGTCGTCGACAACAAGGGCAACATCTATACGCTCGACGCCTTCAAGATCAAGGGTGGCGAAAAGCGTGAGGTGGTCGTCCCCAACTACGTGCCCAACGTCGCCAAGGTCCAGGTGTATTGCGCCTTCGCCGAGGTCCTGCTGGGCGAAGCCAGCTTCCCCTCGCCCGTGAAGTAGCGCCTCTTTCCGGGGGGACGACGTTGGCACCCTCGTCCCCCTATCTAAAGAATCCTCAATTCGGGGAATTTCCCTCTCCCTGAAAGGTATTTCACCCACGTATGGCAGCCGGAGCAATGGAAAGTTGGATGGACGACAACGTGTCCCAATTCCCGCCACAAAACGCGCCCAACTCCGCCGCCCTGAATCCGCTCCACGCCGGGCTGATGCAGGATCCGGAAACCGCGGCCCGCCCCTCCACCGCAGGACTAGCCCCGAGCAGCGCTTCGAAATCGAAGCCATGCCACACCTGCGCGACATCTTCCAGACCGCCACCCGCATCCTTGGCGACCGCAACCGGGCCGAGGACGTTGCTCAGGAAGTCTTCCTGCAGGCCTGGAAGTCGTTCGCGCGATTCGAACCCGGCACCAATTGCCGGGCGTGGCTCTTCAAGATCCTCTTCCACTGCGTCAACCACCACCGCCGCAAGTGGTTCCGCTTCCCGCTCCTGAAGGAGACCGAGGAGTTCATCGAAGCCAATCTGACCTACGCGCCCCCCGTGCCCGAACACCTCACCGACGAAGAGATCCTCTCCGCGCTCGATCGCATTCCCACTGACTTTCGCGCGGTCGTACTCCTCGTCGATGTCGAGGAGTTCGCCTATAAGGACGCCGCCGAGATCCTCTCCATCCCCATCGGTACCGTCATGTCGCGCCTCAGCCGGGGTCGCAAGTTGTTGAGAGAGCAACTCGCGGCGGTGGCTCAGAGTTACGGCATTGGTAAGCCGGCTTCGGAAGGGAGGCAGTCATGAACCGGACGGTCCCTAGTTGGAATTGCGAGACCCTGCGCGAGCATCTTGATCTCCACATGGATCAGCAACTGCCCGCCGACGCCGTCGTGGCAGCCCAGTCCCATCTCGACCAGTGCCCCGAGTGCGCCGCCGAATGGCAGTCGCGCCGTCTGCTCCGCGGGCGCCTGCGCGGCGCGGTTCGCGCCCATGCAACACCACCATTTCTGGAAGCCCGCATCCGCGCCAACCTGCGCGCCACCCAGCCTCCTGCTACCTGGCGCAGGCCCTGGGTGCTGGTTACCGCAATGGCCGTCATCTGTCTGGGCACGACCATCGCCTATCAACTGGGCGCGCTACGGCTCACCCGGGCCTCTCAGGAATCCTACATCGCAGCCGTCTCCAGCCGTATTCCCACGCTCATGCGCGTCGGCCTGGGCGACCATATCCACTGCTCCGTATTCCGTAAGTTCCCCGCGAACCCGCCGACTGTCGAAGAACTCACGCATAAGCTGGGTCCCGAGTACGGCGGCCTGATCCCCATCGTGCACAGACACATCCCCTCCGACTTCAAGCTGATGCTGGCGCACCAGTGCCGCTACCACGGCCGTCCCTTCGTCCACCTGTCGCTGAAGAGCGGCTCACGCCTCATCTCGCTCGTCATCGCACGCAAGTCTGATGGAGAATCATTCGCGGCGCAGCAACTGGTCCCCGAGCTCGTACACTCCGATATCCCGATGTACAGCAGCGGCGTCCAGCGCTTTGCCGTCACCGCTTTCGAGACTGGCGACCACCTCGTCTACGTGGTTTCCGACCTTTCGCACGAAATGAACGATCGCCTGATGCTGGCCATGGCCCCCGACGTCAAGGCCTACCTGAGCTCGCTGTAATCTCCTCCCACGCCCGGGACCACGCTGTCCCGGGCATTCTTTGTCTCTCCGTTTGCCTTTTTTCCCCTAAAAAATTCAACCCGCCATCCGGAATACTCGGCCCGTCTCCCCGGCTTCCATCACTGCAAACACAAGCACAAGGAGCCCCATCGTGACCGCCGAACAAGCCCGACTCGAAGAGATCCGCGACCGCAAAGCCCACTGGAACCGTTGGGGCCCCTACCTCAGCGAACGCGCCTGGGGCACCGTTCGCGAAGACTACAGCGCCCACGGCACGGCCTGGGAGTACCTGCCCCACGACCACGCTCGGTCCAAGGCCTACCGCTGGAACGAGGACGGCCTGGCCGGCATCTGTGACCGCCACCAGCGCATCTGCTTCGCACTCGCCCTCTGGAATGGCCGCGACCCCATCCTGAAGGAGCGCGTCTTCGGGCTCACCGGCAACGAAGGCAATCACGGCGAGGACGCGAAGGAGTGCTACTACTACCTCGACAGCACACCCACGCACTCCTACATGAAGTACCTCTACAAGTACCCGCAGGCACCCTTCCCTTACGAGCAACTGGTCAACGAGAACCGCAATCGCGGCAAGAACGCCCGCGAGTTCGAACTGATCGACACCGGCGTCTTCCACGACAACCGCTACTTCGACGTCTTCGTGGAGTACGCCAAAGCCTCACCGGACGACATCCTCATCCAGATCACCGTAGCCAACCGTGGCATGGACGACGCACCCATCCACGTTCTGCCTACGGTCTGGTTCCGCAACACCTGGTCGTGGAACGGCGCCGTCCATCGCCCCAACCTGCAGGCCTCTTCGCCCAGCACAGTCGAACTAAACGAACCCAAGTACGGCCGCCGCTGGCTGCTGTGCGACGGTAACCCAGCGCTGCTGTTCACCGGGAACGACACCAACGCGCAGCGTCTCTACAACTACGACGACGGTGCCCGGTTCGTCAAGGACGGCATCAACGACGCGGTCGTCCATGGCGCAGCGGACCGCGTGAATCCCGAACAGCGCGGCACCAAGGCGGCCGCCCACTACCAACTCACCGTCCCCGCCGGCCAGGCCGTCACTGTGCGCTTGCGTCTCACCGATTCATCACGGCACGCTGGCTTGCTCGATAGCGCCTTCGATGCCACCTTCGACCAACGGCGCAGGGAAGCCGACGAGTTCTACGACACCGTCATCCCCACTGACCTCTCCCCCGACGCCCGCAATGTCATGCGACAGTCCTTTGCCGGGCTCCTGTGGTCCAAACAGTTCTACCACTACGTCGTCGGCGACTGGCTGACCGGTGACCCGGCCACACCTCCGCCGCCCGCCGGCCGCCGCCACGGCCGCAATCACGAATGGGGCCACCTCTATAACTCCGATGTCATCTCGATGCCCGACAAGTGGGAATACCCGTGGTACGCCGCCTGGGACCTCGCCTTCCACTGCGTACCCCTCGCCCTTGTTGACTCCACGTTCGCGAAGGATCAACTTACGCTCATGGTCCGTGAGTGGTACATGCACCCCAACGGCCAGTTGCCCGCCTACGAGTGGGCCTTCGGCGACGTCAACCCGCCCGTCCATGCCTGGGCCGCCCTGCGCGTCTACAAGATCGAGAAGAAGCGCCGCGGCGTGGGCGACCGCGTCTTCCTCCAGCGGATCTTCCACAAGTTACTGCTCAACTTCACCTGGTGGGTGAACCGCAAGGACGCCGAAGGCCGCAACGTCTTTCAGGGCGGCTTCCTCGGCCTCGACAACATCGGCGTCTTCGACCGCAGCGCCCCACTGCCCACCGGCGGCCACATCGAGCAGGCCGACGGTACGGGCTGGATGGCCATGTACAGCCTCAACCTGCTCGCCATTGCCCTCGAACTTGCTAAGGAGGATCCCTCTTACGAAGACGTCGCCAGCAAGTTCTGGGAGCACTTCCTCTACATCGCCCACGCCATGAACCACCTCGGCCACGATGGCGAAGGCATGTGGGACGCCCGCGACGGCTTCTTCTATGATGTCCTCCATCGCACCAACGACGGGCACCTGCCGCTCAAGGTCCGTTCCATGGTCGGACTCATTCCGCTATTCGCCGTCGAAACGCTCGAACCACACCTCGTCGACCGTCTGCCCGGCTTTCGCCGGCGCCTGGAATGGTTCGTGGAGAACCGCCCCGAACTCTGCGCCAATGTCGCTTGCATGTGTACCGAAGGCACGGCCCAGCGCCGCCTGCTCTCCATCGTTGATCAGGATCAGCTCCGTGCCGTCCTGCGCCTCATGCTCGACGAGAGCGAGTTCCTGTCTCCCTATGGAATCCGCGCACTCTCCCGGATCCATAGAGATCATCCCTACACTCTCAACGTCGATGGCCAGGAGTACCGCGTCGACTACGAGCCGGCCGAGTCCAGCACCGGCCTCTTCGGCGGCAACTCCAACTGGCGCGGCCCCATCTGGTTTCCGGTCAACTACCTGCTCATCGAGTCTCTCCAGAAGTTCCACCACTATCTCGGCGACAGCTTCCAGGTGGAATGCCCCACCGGCTCCGGCCAGTACATGAATCTATGGCAGGTCGCCGCCGAACTTTCGCGCCGTCTCACCCGCATCTTCCTGCGTGGCAACACCGGAGCCCGCCCAGTCCACGGTCCCAACGGTTTCTACCAGACCGACCCACACTGGCGCGACCTTGTGCTCTTCTATGAGTACTTCCACGGCGACGACGGTTCCGGGGTCGGCGCCAGCCATCAGACCGGGTGGACCGGTCTCGTCGCCAAGCTGTTGCAGCAGAGCGGAGAGTAGCCATGAGCCCACATCCCATCCAATTCCAACGCGCCATCTGCGCCGACCTCCAGCAGGCCACCTCGCGCGAGTGGCTGGAAGCCAATGGCCTCGGCGGCTTCGCCTCGTCCACCATCACCGGCCTCAATACGCGCCGCTACCACGGCCTGCTCTGCGCGGCCACCAAGCCGCCTGTCGGACGCCTGCTGCTGCTCTCCAAGCTGGAGGAGACCTTCATCGTCGACGGTCGCCGTTTCGATCTGTCGGTCAACCAATACCCAGGCGCTGTCCACCCTCAGGGCCATCACTACCTCTGTGAGTTCCGCCTGGATCCCTTCCCCATATTCACTTACCAGGTGGAAGGCCTCGAGATCGAGAAGCGCGTCTTCATGGTCCACGGTGAGAACACTACCGTCATCGAATACGAGTTGCGGGCGCTCGATCGCGAAGATCTGCCCTCCTGCCGACTGGAGCTTCGCCCGCTCATCGCCTTTCGCGACTATCACTCGACCACCCATCGCAACGACGCCATCAACCAGGGCTTCGACAACGCGCCCGGCGTGATCGGCCTCACGCCCTACGCCGGGCTGCCCTCGCTGTTTCTCGCGCACAACGCCGCCGACGTGGGGTCCACCGGCCATTGGTACAACAACTTCGAGTACGCAATGGAGCGTGAGCGTGGCCTCGACTTCCAGGAGGACCTCTTCAATCCCGTCGTACTGCGCTACGAGTTCGGCCTCTGCGCACAGGCGACAGTCATCGCCGCCACAGGTCCGCGCGACGCGGGTTCCGCGCCACAACTCCGGCGTGACGAACTGGCTCGCCGTGCCGCTGTGCTGGCCGCCGCCCCATCGCCTGAGCCCATCGTCCAACGCCTCGTTGCCGCCGCCGATGCCTACATCGTCCAGCGCGGCTCCCTTAGGACGGTCATCGCCGGCTACCCCTGGTTCTCTGACTGGGGCCGCGACACGATGATCGCCCTCCCCGGGCTCACCCTGCATACCGGCCGTCCCGAGGTGGCTCGCCAGATCCTGCAGGCCTTTGCAGAAAGCGTCGACCAGGGCATCCTGCCCAACCGCTTCCCCGACGCCGGTGAAACCCCGGAATACAACACGGCCGACGCCACCCTCTGGTTCTTCGAAGCCATTCGCGCCTACCTGGCCTCCACGGGCGACTACACATTTGTACGCGATCACCTCTTCTCCACCCTGCGGGACATCGTCAACGCTCACCTGCGGGGCACTCGCTACGGCATCCGCGTGGAAGGCGACGGCCTGCTCCACTGCGGAGAGCCCGGCGTCCAACTCACGTGGATGGACGCCAAGATCGGAGACTGGGTCGTCACGCCGCGCACCGGCAAGCCCGTCGAGATCCAGGCTCTCTGGTACAACGCCCTCTCCGTCATGCAGGATCTGAGCCACCGCTTCGGTGACCTCGGCGCCGAGGTCTTCCTCCGGAGCCTGGCTCAACACGCGCGCATCAGCTTCAACGAGCGGTTCTGGAACGACGAAGCGGGCTGCCTCTACGACGTCATCGACGCGGGCGGGCACGACGCCTCCATCCGCCCCAACCAGATCTTCGCGGCCAGCCTCCACCACTCCATGCTTTCCGCCAGCCGGGCCGCGCAGGTGGTCCGCACGGTCCACCGGGACCTCTTTACTCCGTTGGGCCTGCGCTCCCTTTCGCCCCGCGACCCCGCTTACCGGCCGCGCTACGAAGGCGGCGTCTACGAACGCGACTCCGCCTATCACCAGGGCACCGTCTGGCCCTGGCTCCTCGGACCCTTTATCACTGCCTACGTCCGTGTGAACGGATCCACATCGCAAGCCAAAGCCGAAGCCGCGTCGTGGCTCGACACCATTGGCGCCCACTTTACCCAAGCATGCCTGGGACAAATCAGCGAAATCGCCGACGCCGACTCACCCCATGTACCGCGCGGTTGCCCCGCCCAAGCCTGGAGTGTCGCCGAGATCCTCCGCGCCGCCATCCAGGACGTCTACTCAACGCCGGCAATTGTAACCGAACACCAAGGCGCCGACGATGCTGGTCTCGAGGTGGATCCCATTCCTGGCATATTCTCGGCCGCGAATAACCTTCATAACGATGGTGGTCGGTAGGCCATTTGGCCGGATATTCGCCTGGCCAATGAGAAGTCCATGGCGGATGATGCTCGGAAAATATGACCGGTGGGGGCTACAGAATGGGCCGTTTCGCGGATCCTTCCTCCTAAAATTAGGGCTCCAAATCACCCCTGCCTCACCATCTCTTCTCCCCATCTACGCCATACCGCCACGACTTAGGATCCCCTTGGATGTTAGCTTCTCTCAATCTTCACCCGGTCTAGGGGGCATCCCTAGGTGGTAAATATTTCCGACCTAGGAGGCCGTTCAGACATAACTACCGGTACCATGGTACTCCTAGGAAGTCTAACTCCCTTTTAATCAATCCGCGGGCCTTTGGTCAGCGAAATGCTTTACATGTAGCGATGCTCACCATGAATGCATTCTTCACCGATGTTAAGCGGCGTCGCAGCACGACTGCCAAGGATGCGGCTAGGTCACTCCCCACCAAGCCTCGCTCGCATCGGTGCAGCAGTGCGGAGCGGCTTGCGGACAAGCTCGTACAGAACCCGAGGTTTCTCGCGGATCTGCGGCTGGTCATGCAGCGCCTGGAAACGGGCGAGTAGTCCGCACACGAAATCTTAGACTGACCTCTCCTCCAAACCGGACGGCTCGCAGGCCCTACCAGGCAGGCGAATCGTCCGGTCTCCCTTTTTAGGGTCACTTTCCAGCTCACATCCTCGACCGGCCCGCCGCCTTCACCTTGTTCAGCATCTCCAGCATTTCCTTCACTTTGCCAGGATTCTGAGCGGCCACGTTCGTCTGCTCGCCGGGATCCTCCGAGATGTGGAACAACTGCGGGCTGGCGTCGTTGCCCAGTTCGTTGCGCGTCTCGTTGGTCTTCGGCCCGGGATGCGCCTCGATCACCTTCCAGTCCCCCACCACCAGCGAGAGTGCTCCGGCATGTTCCACCAGCGAATCTCGCCCTTTCTTCGACTGCCCCAGCAGCGCCGGCAGCACGTCCAAACTGTCCGGCCCAGCCTCTGAGGGCAGTTTCTGGCCCGTCAGGCTGGCAAACGAAGACAGCAGATCCACCTGGCAGACCATCGCCTCCGACACCTGCGGCTTCACCTTGCCCGGCCACTTCAACAGGAACGGCACCCGCGTGCCGCCGTCATAGGCGCTGTACTTACCACCCCGCCACGGGCCCGCCGGCTTGTGGCTGCCCAGCTTTTCCACGGCTTGGTCCTGGTAGCCGTCATCCACCACGGGGCCGTTGTCGCTGGTGAAAATGACCATCGTGTTATCGGTCAGTTTGTGCCGGTCCAGGGCGTCCAGCACCTGCCCGACACTCCAGTCCAACTCGACAATCGCGTCGCCTCTCGGTCCCATGGGCGTCTTGCCCACAAACCGCTTGTTCGGCACTCTCGGGACGTGGATGTCGTGCGTCGCAAAGTACAGGAAGAACGGATTCGCCTTCTGCCGCTCGATGAACCCTAGGGCCTTTCCCGTAATCGTGTCCGCGATGTCCTCATCCACCCAGCGGGCAGCCTTACCTCCGCTCATGTAGCCGATGCGGCTCACGCCATTCACGATTGTCATGTCATGTCCATGACTCGGATGCATCTTCAACAGCTCCGGATGGGCTTTGCCCGTGGGATCGTTCCCAATCGGCTTTTCGTAATTCACAACAATCGGATCCCTGGGATCCAGCCCCACCACCCGGCGATTCTCGACATACACGCAGGGCACGCGATCGCCCGTCGCAGGAATCAGAAAAGAATAATCGAATCCGATATCCTGCGGCCCCGGCTTAATCTCGCCGTTCCAATCCAAATTTCCCTTGCCCAATCCGAGATGCCACTTCCCCACGGCACCGGTCGAATATCCGCTCTTTTTCAACATCGCCGGCAGCGTGTACCGCCCCGGTTCGATGATCGTCGAGGCGTCGCCAGGCAGGATGCCCGTGCCCTTGCGCCTCCAGGCGTACTCTCCGGTCAGTAAGGCGTAGCGCGACGGCGTACAGGTAGCCGATGGAGAATGCGCGTTCGTGAACCGCACCCCGCTCGCTGCCAGCCGGTCCAGATTCGGAGTCTTCACCCGCGTTGCCCCATAGCAACTCAGGTCGCCATAACCGCAATCATCCGCATAGATGTAAACGATGTTGGGTCGCTGCGGGGCCGCCATCGCCCGGCCATGCGATAGCAACGGCAGAGCAGAGTACAGGAACTGGGAGCGCGTCATTTGCATGGGGTTGCCTCGTTCGCCTAATACGAGATCGCAGTTCGCCCCCGGCCGTCAAGCGGCCAGCCGCTAGAATGGAGGCAAGCCGGGCCGCTGGACCACCGCCCGGAGTCGAGAGTGGCTTTCCAGAAAGGCGTTCCCATGCGGAAGGGCTGGGTTTCGGCTGCCGTACTGCTCTGCGCCACCGTTGCGCTCGGGCAGCGCTTCTTCCAGTTCTCCCATCACGACGAAGGCCCACGTCCGACGTTCGAGACCAGCACCGAATTCCACTTCGTCCGTTTGGAATATACTGACCTGCCCCAATACCACCGCCGCTTCGGCTATTCCTCCCGCAGCGGCCGCGGCAACGGCTGGTGGATGATGGACTGGCCCGACGCCGACGAGCACTTCACTCAGGGCATCCAGCGCCTCACCCGCATTCATACCGGCGAACCCCACCACTTCAGCCTCAACGATAAGCAACTCTACGATCACCCCTGGGTCTACGCCACCCAGGTGGGCTGGTGGGGCCTCTCCGAGACGGAGACCGCCACCCTCCGCGAATACCTGATGCGCGGCGGCTTCCTCGTCGTCGACGACTTCTGGGGTGCGGAACAGTGGGAAGTCTTCCGCCGCACGATGGAGCGCGTCCTCCCAGGCGAACCCATCGCCGATATCGAGGAGACCGACTCCGTCATGCACGTCCTCTACGACATCCGCGACAAGGACCGCACCATCATCCCCGGCACTCGCCATCTGCGCCCCGGCCCCAACGGCACCGCCAGCGCCGAGTATCCTCCCGGCGCCGTACCCGCCTGGCTCGCCATGACCGATGGCAGAAAGCACATGGTGGTCGCTGTCAATTTCAACACTGACGTCGGCGACGCCTGGGAATACGCCGACGCCCCCGAGTACCCTGAGGCCATGACCACCCTGGCCTACCGCTACGGCATCAACTACATCATCTACTCGATGACGCACTAGCGCCCCGTCTGAATCCACCCTTCATCGAAGACCGTGTGCATCACCACCGTCCGGCCCTTCGTCGTGTAGACGACATGAATGCGGCCGTCTCTCGTCTGGATCGCCACCGGATACGCGAACCCGTCCTTGCCCGTACCCACATCGCGCTTCCAAGGCCAGGTCTTGTCCAGATCGGCCGACAACGCCACCGTCAACGGCGTCCGGTCCAACATCGAGTTGTTGTACACCAGCAGCAGCTTTCCACTCTGCAGCTTGATGAAGTCCACGGCCGCATTCGGGTTCGGAAATGGCGAGTCGTGTCCTTCGCTCCAGGTCTTGCCGCCATCGCGCGACTCCGCCCGCACGATATATCCATCCGTCACCGGCCCATAGCCGCCGCCGCGCCGGCAGTAGGCGACCAATTGCCCCGGCGCGATCTCCACGGCCGCCGGTTGGATGTTGCCCTTCTTCGAGCGCACCTGCCCACCTTCCAGCCACTGCCTCTTCTTCGCGTCCCAGCGCAGAAACCACGACGTCGAATCCGCGCCGACATTCTCCGTATCTCGCCCCGTCTCGTGATACGCCGGCAACAGATACTCGCCCGAAGCCAGCACAATCGGCCGCCCGCGCACCATCATTCCTTCCCGTTCCGAAACGACGAAACTCTCTGACCATGTCTGAGCCTGGTCGTGCGACACTTTGGCCTGGATCCGCGAGGTCGACCAGGTATCCCCCCAACGCACGACGTAGAACAGCCACACCACTCCATCGGGAGCCTGCCAGACCACGCCATTCCCCACTGACCGGAACGGATCCGACGCAATCAACCGCGGCGCCGACCACTGCTTCGCCGCATGGTCGAAGCGCGACCCGAATACCCCCGTCTTGACGGCATACTCATCCGCCCCGCCATAGTAGACGAGGTACAGATCGCCGTTCTTCAGTTCAGTGATGGAGGCCGGATGCTTGTAAGGGCCGGTCTTTACCTCTGGCCCGAACACCCGTTCCGTCACCAACTCGCCGGCCCACCCCAGGCTCAGCCAGCAAAAGAACACCGCCGCACATTTCATAGTCATCAGTCCGCACTCCAGATGGTCGCCGCAATAAACCGCTCTTCCTGCGCTGCCGCCGGGAAGTAATAGACCGTCACCAGTCGGCCGTCCGGCCTCTGCACCGTTCGCGTGTAGCCCAGGTCCCAGGCCGCCCCGTCCTGCCGCAGGATGATGTCTTTGCCCCACGACTGCCCTTCGTTCTCACTGAGCACGGCCCGGATCCCATACGGCTCGCCGCGATACCCGTACGTCAGGCACAGTCGCCCATCCTTCAGCCGCAGCATCGACGGCGGATTCCCACTATGCCCGCCCGTGAACGCCACAGGTTTCGTCACAAAGCGCCACGTCTTGCCCACATCGTCCGACATCCAGAGTTCGATCCAGTCTGTTTTGTCGTCCTTCTTCACCCGCAGCGCGGTCAGCAGCCGCCCGTCCTTCAGCCGCACGGTCGACGGCATGATGGAGAACAACGGAGGCTCAGGCCCAATCCAGCCCTGGACGCGCCAGTTCACGCCGCCGTCTTCAGTCCTGATACACAGTGGCCGGCCCTCCCGCCCGTTCTCTTTAGCCGCTGTAACGAAAGCGAGTGCCTCCTGCCGGCCCAGCACGACGTAGTCTGTCCGGGCCGCGATGCCCTTCCGATCGAACATCGGAAGCTCGAACGGACCCGACCACTCCTTGCCTCGATCCGACGTGTGCCACAGCCGCGACGGCCCCGTATGCACGCCGCTGAATCGCAGCGTCATCGCAAACCCCGGCGCCGTGAAATCCATCGGCTGATTCAACGGCTGCGCGGCGCCGCCACCCTGCTCCGGCGGCAGCAGACTCTTCGGAGCCTCAATCGCCCATGTCTCACCCCCGTCCAGGCTCCGCGCCAGCCTCGGCTCCTCGGGCTTGCTGCTGTCGTACTGATGCCGGTCCATCGGCATCTTCTTGAAGTACGCGGCGCTGAAGCCGACCACGATCTCCTGGCCCCAGTTCCAGATCCCGTGGTTCGCCGGCCAGCCGCCAAACCGGCCGCTCTCGCGATAAACAACACTGTGCCGGGCCGCCGGCGCGGCCCATAGAGCCCCGCCTACTCCGGCCAGAACGGCCCTACGCGTCAAACGCATTGGCATGGTCCTCCACTCTACAAAAAAAGTGCCCCCGAACACGAGGCGCGGGGGCGGGGAGCGTCGATTTGCCACCAAACTCTCAACAGACGCGGGGCCGGCCTGCGCTAGCCCCGCACCCCGTCTAGAAGATGATCTTCATCACCAGGGAAATGATCCTGGTCTCGTTGTTCATATCCGCCTTCAACTGGCCGAACCGCGAATTGGTGACGTCCACTGACTGCGGCTGCCCAAACCACGGGTGGTTGAAGGCGTTGTAAGCATCGGCGCGGATCTGCCACTTCACACGTTCCTTGATCAGGAACTGCTTGTAGACCGAGATCTCAGCCGATTTCACGCCCTGCGCCCGCACGTCGGAAAACCGCGTGGGGAAGTCACGGACGGTATAGGCCGCCTGCGCCTTCTTCGGGAACAGCGTCACGTCAAACCACTTGTCGTAGGACGGATCCCAGTAGCTGCGCCCGTTCGCCTTGGCCAGTTCGGTCCGCTGATCGTTTGTCAGCTTCGCGCTGCGGGCCGCAATGTTCGCCGCATTCGGGAAGTCCATGATGAAGCCGGACTGAATCGCATACTGCGCGCTCAGGTTCCAGCCGCCCACGATGCCGTTCACCACTGCGTTGGAGTGACCCAGCACCGGCTTGCCCTTGCCGAACGGCAGTTCGTAGATCCCCTGGATCGTGAACTTGTGAGGGATGTCGTACTGCGCCAACCGCTTCTCCAGCTTGGTGGAAAGCAGATCGGTCGTGTTGGTGTCGGTCTGGTCCAGCACGCTTACCTGCTCCAGGGTCTTCGACCAGGTGTAAGCCGCCTGCATCATGAAGCCCTTCGAGAACCGGCGCGTCAGGCGCGATTGCAACGAGTGATAGTTCTGCTTGCCAATCGGTACGTCGGTGATCGTCACCTGCGAATACTGCGGGAACGCATACAGCAGTTGCGCCCGTGGAATCTTCGCGCCGTTCAAACCCGAGTTCGGCAGCAGGCCCGCCATCGGGTTGTCCACCTGGGCCGTGAAGTACGCCGCGCGCTGATCCACTGGAATCTTCGCCAGCTCACTCGCTGGGATGAAGTTCTGGTTCAGGCTCACCGGCAAACGGTTCGTCAGATTTCCGACATAAGAGATGTCGGTCACCATGTTGAACGGCAGCTCCCGCTGGAACCCGATGCTGAACTGATGCGAGTAGGGCAGCGGGCGGTCGAGGTACTGTCCGGTCACCGCCTGGCCGAGGTTGGTGGCCAGGCCCATCGAACTGCCGATGGGCTGCAACAGCCCGCCCGGGTAGATCGAGGACGGGAACGGATCGCTCAATGAGGCCGCCGGCATCAGGTTGCCGTCTGTCGAAGAGACCAGCGGAGTCTGCCGGCTGAAGCCCGTGGCCGGCCCCCAGGACGACTGCCCCAGCATGCTCATACCATAGCCGCCGCGGATCACCCACTTCGGCATCACATTCCAGGCAAAGCCCACGCGCGGTTGGAAGTTGTTCCGCTTCGGTTGGAACGCCTGCGCGCTCACGCCATTCACCCCTGCGTAGACCAGTCCACCCTTCAGCGGCAGGCCTTGCACCTGGCTGGCGATCGGGCTCGTGGCCGCCGTATCGAACGTTCGGATCATGCGGTTGTAGCGCTCCTGCACGGGCGCCTCGTAATCCCACCGCAGTCCGACGTTCAAGGTGAACTTCGGCGTCAGCTTGAAGTCGTCCTGGATGAACACACCGTAGTACTGGCTCCGGTAGGCAGGGTCGATGTTGCGATCGACATATCCGCCCGTGGGGTAGCCCAGCAGGAAGGTGGCGAAATCGTTGCCCGACAGGTCGTCGCCCTGCGTCGGATTCGACTGCGTCCAGGCCGGGCTGAAGTCGTACCGCCCGCTTGCCAGGCCCGGCTGCAACTGGTTCCGGTTGTACCGCCGGATGTCGCCGCCATACTTGATAATGTGCCGGCCGCGGACCCAGTTCATCGTGGGCGTGATGCTCCACGTGTCGCTCGCTTCATAGCTCTTCACCGTGTTGGCGCCCACTTCCGTCGAATTGCTGAAGTTGAAGCGAGGAAACTGCAGGGTGGTGAACTGGTTGACTAGCGAGTCGGAGAACCCAAGCTTGCGCGGATCGAAGTCTTCGGCATAGGTGTTGCCGCCGAACCCCTCATAGCGAGCCAGGCCGCCGCGCACGCTCAGCACCATGGTCGGGCTCAGCGTATACGTCCAGTCCGCGCCCCAGTTGCGGGACACACGTGTCGACGGCCATTCCGTGCTAGGCTCCGCCTCGTTGGTGCCCCACACCCGGCCGGCGTGGTTGATCCAGGGCGTTTCGCCGTAACGGAAAGCGATGCTGCTCTTCTGGCTGAGCTTCAGGTCCATGCGCCCCAGCCAGCTGTTGTAGCCGTTCATGTCCGGCGTGAAGCTGCTGTAGTTGTCACTGTGCGCCGTATCAACGCCGTTGCTGGTGGGCAGCGGAATGTAGGAGGCCACATTCTTGGCGATCGCACTCATTCGGCTCCCGGGAATGACGTTCCCCGTGAAGGGCGTGCGGACATACTTGCCATTCGTATCCAGCCGCGTCGTCAGCGGATCGTGGATGGTCACCAGATCGCCGTCGCCGTTCAGCGTCTTCGAAAAGTCGCCGCCGCGCTCAGCCGCCGTCGGTACCGTGCGAATCTCACCCGAGGTATTGTGCTCCCGCAGGCCTTCCAGCGACAGCATGAAAAACGCCTTATTGCGTCCGTCGAACACCTTCGGCAGAATCACCGGTCCGTCCACTTCGAAACCGTAAGTGTTGTTGCGCATCGGATTGCGGCCGTCACCCTGCGCATTCGCAATCCAGTCAGCCGCGTTCAGCTTATCGTTTTTGAAGAACTCGAAAAGCTGGCCGTGCAGATCATTCGTGCCGGACTTGGTCGTGATCAGTGTCACGCCTCCGCCGATACGCCCATATTGCGCATCGTAAGAGTTGGTCTGCACCGTCACTTCCTGCGTGCCATTCAGCGCCGGAGCGTAGGCCACGCCTCGATCGAGTTTCGTATTCGATACACCGTCGATCAGTGTCTCGTTCTCGCCGCTGCGGCCACCGCCAATAGACACGCCGTTGATGTTGCCAAATGCATACAACTCCATCGAGCCCCAATAGCGGCTGTTCTTAATCACACCCGGCAACGTGTACTGGAACTGGTACAAGTTCCGGCCGGCCGTCGGAATGTCCTCAATAGCCTTGGTTTCGATCGTCGCCGACCGCGTCGAAGTCTCCGTCTGCAGAAGACTCAAATCGCCCGACACCGTAACAGAATCACTGGTTTGGCCGATCTCCATGCGAAGATCCAAAGCCGGGTGATCGGCGGCGGCCAGATTGATATTCGACCGCACCATCTTCTTGAAGCCGGTCTTGTCGGCAGTCAGTTGGTACGAACCGGGCAACAGAAACTGAACGAGGTAAAATCCAGACTCATTGGAAACCGCTTCAGTCGTGGTGCCACGCTCAACACTCGTAATTCGAATCTGAACACCTGGCACAACCGCACCGGTGGGATCCGTCACAATACCAGACAACGATGCACGCACGTCCTGGGCCAGCAGGGCCAGACCGGATGCGCTCAATAATACACACAGGGAGAGAAGTCGCTTCACATGACCTCCGGAAGCATAGTGGGTGATTCGTTACGAGACGCAGCTCAAAAAAATGAACTACGTATCAAAATTCTGTACTGAAGTATAGAACTCGAACCATCACAGTGTCAATTGACTTCCTGTATCATTTTTTGTAATACGCTTACATCTTCACTACAGACAAATGAAGAGCAGAACGCGGCGCATCTCCAGGCAGGACTTGACTTACCTGAGCGGTGTTCGCGTTGAAGTTTTGGAGGAGAACCTAACTGTTCCGCAAGCTCATGCTGCCCGAGGCAGGGATTCCCAGCACGTCGCTGGCGCCAGGCCACCATTCGCAGAACCACGCCTGGAATTCCGCCGACTGCTTCTGGCGCGCCGCCGACGACGGCAGGGCAAACGTCGCCGTGCCGAAACCACGGACCGCCGAAATCAGCTTGATGCCCCATGGAATCGGAAACGGGTCCAACTGAGCCAGAAGTTCGTCCAGAAGTCCGGAAATGCGCTCAAAGCGCTCAGTAGCGCCCTTCACACCGGCATCCCACAGGCCAATCGTCAACTCCGGTAGTACTCCGGCCACGCCGGAAATGCTGCCGTCACAGATCTGCCTCCGCATCGCTTCGGCCAGCACCGTATCGTTCCCCACCAGGCGAACCCCGGTGGGCCCATCCGGCCCCGTCAGTGTCGTCAATATGTCCAACTGCCCGCTGCTGTCCTTGATCCCGGCCAACCCCGGTAACTCGTGGATCAGTTCCACGCACAGCGACGAGTCCAGGTGCGCCGTGAACGACGGCAGGTTGTACAGCAGCGCGGGCACGCGTAGCGCAGCCACGGCCTGCCGGTAGAACTCCGCCAAGTCCTGTTGTTCGTATCGGAAGAAGTGCGGCGGCGGAATCAGAATGATGTCCGCCCCCTCCTCCTGCGACACATGCGCGAGCGCGATCGTCTCACGCAGACTGGCGGCCCCGACGGCGCTGACCACCAACCCTTGGTTGCCCGCAACCCGGCGGGCCCTGACCACCGCTTCAATGCGCTCCGATTCCGACGCGGCCACGTACTCGCCCGTCGCCCCGTTCACGCACAACCCTACGCCACCGGCACTCATCAACAGCTCGGCATTGCGCTCGAACAGCCCCCACGCCGGCGCGCCGTCCGCATCGCGCGGCAGCAACTGCGCGGGAATAATCCCACCTATCTGTTGATTCCGTAGCATAATACTGAACGGGTACTCCCCAAGGCCGGAAACGCATCGGCGGGAGTGTTCCCGAAATTGTATGATAGATTCAATTGTTGTGATCGTCAAACAATAAAATGAAACGACGTTCCATCCCCAAGCTGGCACCGGTCGAAGCGGTCCAGGAGTCCAGGTCGCTAGCCAAGGGTCTGCAGATCCTCGAAACGCTCGCCCGCAAGGGTAACCCCATGAATCTGAGAGACATCTCAGAATTCGCGGGCCTGGGCAAGGCCTCCACCCTGCGCCTTCTCAGGACGCTGCTGGCCACCGGCTATCTCGCTCGTGATGCCAACGACAATTACGAACTCGGCCGCGACTGGCCGTCCATCCAGCAGCAAAACCGCCTCCGCGCGGTGCGTGAGCTGGCTGTGCCGTTCCTGCAGGGCCTGAATGCCGAACTGGGCGAAACCGTCGCCCTCGCCTTCCTGTTCGACGACGTCATCCGCGTCGTCGATGTCATGGATGGAACTCATCACATCCGGATGTCCAACTACCGCGGTGGCATCCTGCAGCCCTACGCCTCGTCACTGGGCAAGTCCATCACCGCCTACCAGACGCCCGACCTGGCGCAGCGCCTGCTCTATACCTACGGGATCTTTTCCCTGACCCCCAACACGCTCACTGACTTCCGTGCGATCCAGGACGACCTCACCCTCGTTCGCCAGCGTGGCTATGCATGGGACCGCGAGGAGACCGTCCCCGGCGGAACCTGCATCGGAGCGCCCATCATCTGCGGCAACGGAGAAGTCTTCTCCTCCGTCTCGATGTCGATGCCCAAGGCGCGCTTCAATAAACAGTTGGAAGAACTTCTGCCGGGCATGATCACCGACTATGCTTCCGGTATCGCCAAAGCTCTGAAACAGGCCGGCATCTGCGAAGGTACCCCGGCCAAGCCAGCCGCACCCACGCATCCTCCCGCCAAGAGCGGCTCACGAACTCCGTCTGCTTGAACAATGAACCCAACTCTCCCTCAGTCCCTTGAAATCCTGCCCGGGGCCGGCTCCGCCGCCGCGGCCAAAGTCGCCCTGTTTGACTTCGACGGCACCCTCTCCCTGATTCGCGCCGGCTGGGCCGACGTCATGGTCCCCATGATGGTGGAGGAACTCGCCGCCCTCAAGTCCGGCGAAACGGAGGCGGAACTCACCGCCATCGTCCGCGATTTTGTCGATCGCCTCACCGGAAAACAGACCATCTACCAGATGTTCGAACTCGCCAGCCAGGTGGAGAAGCGCGGCGGCACGCCCGCGGAACCCCTTGTCTACAAGCGCCGTTACCTCGACCTGCTCCAGGAGCGCATCGCCGACCGGCTTCAGGAACTCGAGGACGGCGGCCCGAAGGACAAGTACATGGTGCCCGGCTCCATCGCGCTGCTCGAACTGCTGCGCAGCCGCGGCATGACCCTCTACCTGGCCAGCGGCACCGATGAGAGCTACATGAAGGCCGAGGCCGATCTGCTTGGCGTCACGCCCTACTTTAACGGCGGCGTCTTCGGCGCCCTCGACGACTACAAGAGCTTCTCCAAGAAGATCCTGATCGAACGCATCATCGCCGGCGCGGAATGCCACGGCCCGGAACTGCTGGGCTTCGGCGACGGCTACGTCGAAATCGAGAACGTCAAATCGGTAGGCGGCGTCGCTGTCGGCGTGGCCACCGATGAACGCGAATGCCTCGTCATCGACGATTGGAAACGGGATCGCCTGGCCGGAGTCGGCGCCGATTACATCGTGCCCAACTACCTGGGCCTCGAGGAACTCGGCCGCTATCTTTTCCCTTCTTAGCACAGGGCGCCCGCCCCGGCATGATAGAAAGAGTGTGGAGCAGCGCCCACCGGTCTTGGGCCGCTCCGTAAGTACAGGATCTTCCATGAGCCCCGTTGACATCCTAAAAGCTCTGCCCAGTCTGTCCGTTCTGGTGGTCGGCGACGTTTGCCTCGACCGTTGGTGCCGCTACGATCCCACGCTGGCCGAGCCTTCCCGCGAAACCGGCATCCCTCGCATCGCCGTCATCTCAAGGGAAATGACACCCGGCGCAGCCGGCACCGTCGCCTCCAATCTCAAAGCGTTGGGCGTCGGCCGCGTCGCCATCCTCGGAGTTCGCGGCGACGACGGCAACGGCTACGAACTCATGCAGGCGCTAGCCAGCCGCGACATCGACTCCTCGGCCATCCTGATGGCTCCGGAGCTGCCCACTTTCACTTACACGAAGCTGATCAACGACACCGACTCCGTCGAGGATCGCCCCCGCGTGGACTTTGTCTTCACCGGCGACATCCCGACCGCTGTGGAATCGGCCGTGGTTGAACGCCTGCTTGCTCTCGCACCCTCGTTCGATGTCATCATCGTCTCCGACCAGGCCGAGACGGAATCCGGCGGGCTAGTGACGGCCCGCGTTCGCGAGGCTCTGACCTCCATCGCCGCCGCGCAGCCTTCCAAGATCATCTGGGTCGACTCGCGCCGCCGCGGAGCGTTCTACCGCAACGTCCTGGTCAAACTGAACGAACAGGAGGCCGAGGAGTCGTGCCTCGCCTTCTTTGGCGAACTCGACTACCAGGCCCTGCGCCAGCGCATCGGCCACTCCACCCTCATCGTCACGAAAGGCCCCAAGGGCGCCGTGATCGTCGAGGAGGGGTCCACGCGCACCGTCGAGACCCGCCCCGTCGAGCATCCCGTGGATATCTGCGGAGCCGGCGACAGCTTCAATGCCGGAGCCTCCGTGGCTCTGGCTCTCACCGGCGACGCTGCCCCTGCCGTGGAATTCGGCAACCTCGTCGCCTCCATCACCATCATGAAACCAGGCACCGGAACGGCCTCGCCGGACGAAGTGCTCGCCGCAGCCGCGGCCCTACGGAAATAACGAAACCATGGATTTCTTCAACTCCTATCGCAACACTCTGGAAGCCACGCTCAACAAGCTGGATCTCGCAAAGGTGGAACAGGCGGCCGACTGGCTGCGCGAAGCTCGTGACGAGGGCCGCCAGATCTTCGTCTGCGGCAACGGCGGCAGCGCCATGACCGCGTCGCACTTCGTCACCGATATCGTGAAGGGCGCCAGCTACGGCCGCGACAAGCGCTTCCGCGCCATGGCGCTTACCGACTCCCTGGGGACGCTCACCGCGTACTCGAACGACGTCTCGTACGAATGCGTCTTCGTCGAGCAGCTCAAGAACTTCGCTCAGCCCGGCGATGTCGTCATCGCCATCAGCGGTTCCGGCAACTCGCCCAACGTTCTCCGTGTGATGGAGTACGCCAATTCGATCGGCTGCAAAACGGTAGCCATGACCGGCCGCGACGGCGGCAAGCTGGGCCCCATGGCGCAGATCAACATCCTGGCCGAGGAACCCCACATGGGCCGCATCGAGGACGTTCACATGATCGTCTGCCACATGCTGGGCTACTCGTTCATGGACCGCGAAATGGCCAAAGCCTAAACCTGCCGGGCGCGGTAGGGACGGTCTTTGAGGACCATCCCTACCGCGCCCCCAGCAGCGTGCCTTTGTTTATAGCGCCACAGTCTTCAGGTACTCCCGGAACGCCCCGCCCAAATCCTCCCGCTTCAAAGCAAACTCCACGGTAGCCTTCAGGAAGCCCAACTTATCGCCGGCGTCAAAGCGCTGCCCTTCAAACTTGTATCCATACACCGGCCGGCTGGTCAGCATATGCTTCAGCGCGTCGGTCAACTGGATCTCTCCCCCACGCCCCGGTTCAATCGACTCAATGGAGTGGAAGATATCCGGCGTCAGAATGTAGCGGCCGATAATCGCGAGGTTCGAGGGCGCATCATCCGGATTCGGCTTCTCCACCAGGTTGTGAATCCGGAACAGCCGGCCCGTCTCGCCATTGTGGGACACCGCCTCCGCCTGCACTACGCCATACGCCGAGATCTGGTCTCTGGGCACTTCCATCAACGCCAGAACCGAACACCCGTAGAAGCTGTACACATTCAACAACTGTTGAAGACACGGTGTAGGCGCGTCGATCACGTCGTCGGAGAGCACCACCGCGAACGGCTCCGGCCCCACCAGGTCCTTAGCCCGCAGCACCGCGTGCCCCAGCCCCAGCGCCTCTTTCTGCCGCACATAGGCGACGTCGATCATGTCGGAAATCCCCCGTATCGCGGCCAGGACGTCGGTCTTCTTCTTCTGCTCCAGCAGGTGTTCCAACTCAAAACTGACGTCGAAATGATCTTCAATCGCCGTCTTCCCGCGTCCCGTAACGATCACGATATTGTGGATACCCGATTGGATCGCCTCTTCGATGCCGTATTGGATCAGAGGCTTGTCGACAAGCGGCAACATCTCTTTCGGCATCGCCTTGGTGGCCGGTAGGAAGCGCGTCCCCAGGCCGGCGGCGGGGTAGACGGCTTTGCGCACTTTCGGTATCATGAAGTCCATTGTAAGCCGCCAATGTAAGTCCATGATGCGGCAATGCTTGTAAGGTTCTTTGGAAGCTTCGATGGCCCGCCCCAACGACCACCGCGACAGCGAATGCGAGCAGCAGGCCAGTTTGCGCGACCTGGCCTTCGATCTCCTCCAGCGCGCCTTCCAACTGCAGCAGCAATCTGAATTCGAGCTCGCCGCCGAACTCTTCCGCAAATCCATCGAGGTCCATCCAACCGCCGAGGCCCATACCTTTCTCGGCTGGACCTATCACGCCCAGGGCCGCATCCAGGACGCCATCGCCGAATGCCGCAAGGCCATCGAGATCGACCCCGACTTCGGCAATCCTTACAACGACACCGGAGCCTATCTGATCGAGCTTGGCCGCCCGCAGGACGCGATCCCCTGGCTCGAGCGAGCCACCACCTGCACCCGCTACTACACCTTCCACTACCCCTGGTACAACCTGGGCCGCGCCTATACGGCCCTCGAGCTCTTCTCCAGGGCTTGTGAGTGCTTCCAAAACGCGCTCGATATCGAGCCCGGCTACGCCCTGGCCCAGGAGGCGCTGGAGCGTGTCCGCCGCCTGATCCAATAAGCCAAAAGCGCCCCAAACACCTAAAATTGTGAGACTTTCGGGGGTGTGCTATATTCTGCTCAACGGCACCAAGCTGGAGAATTATCAGGAGGGACCTACATGGCTTACGTGATCGCTGAACCTTGCGTCGGGACGAAAGATACTGCGTGTGTGGACGCTTGCCCGGTCGACTGCATCCACCCGAAGAAGGACGAGCCCGCGTACGAGACCAGCGAACTGTTGTACATCGATCCCGTGGAATGCATCGACTGTGGCGCGTGCGTGCCCGTCTGCCCGGTATCGGCGATTTTCGCGCTAGACGATCTGCCGGAGAAGTGGGCCGAGTACACGGCCAAGAACGCTGCCTATTACGGCCAGTAGATTCCGCCACCAGTTTCTGAAAGCACGACCAGGGCGCGGCGCAAGCCGCGCCCGTTCTGCGTTTCGGGACCAGGGCAGGCCCCGCGACTGGGTTTGGGCCCTGTCGACGCGGGCCATAGGTCCTTCGGTTCGGTGTCCGCTCGGGCCGGCTTTGGATGGGAACCAGTGGCTTTGTTCCTTCGGGCGCGGTGGATCGGCGGGGGTGAAGAGGCTTCCTGGAGACTTCGTTGGAATTGCGATGAGCCCCGCCCAGTGGGCGGGGGAATGGAACCTGTGGGGGCGTTCGTAGAGAACCTGAAGTTGGCTTTGTTCCCTCGGGCGCGGTGGATCGGCGGGGGTGAAGAGGGTTCCTGGAGACTTCGTTGGAATTGCGATGGGCCCCGCCCAGTGGGCGGGGGAATGGAACCAGTGGGGGCGTTCGTAGAGAACCTGAAGTTGGCTTTGTTCCCTCGGGCGCGGTGGATCGATGGGAGTGAAGAGGCTTCCTGGAGACTTCGTTGGAATTGCGATGAGCCCCGCCCAGTGGGCGGGGGAATGGAACCCGTAGGGGCGTTCGTAGAGAACCTGAAGTTGGCTTTGTTCCCTCGGCGGCGGTGGATCGGCGGGGGTGAAGAGGCTTCCTGGAGACTTCGTTGGAATTGCGATGAGCCCCGCCCAGTGGGCGGGGGAATGGAACCCTTGTGGGCGTCGGTATATGACCCGGACTTGGCCTTGTTCCCTCGGGCGCGGTGGATTGTCGGGGGTGAAGAGGCTTCCTGGGGACTTCGTTGGGATTGCGGTGGGCCCCGCGCAGTGGGCGGAGGAATGGAACCCTTGTGTGGGTCGGTATAGGACCCGGACTTGGCTTTGTTTCCTCGGATGGAGTGGATCGGTGGGGGTGAAGAGGGTTCCTGGAGGGTTTGTTGGGATTGCGGTGGGCCCCGCCCGATGGGCGGAGGAATGGAACCCTTGTGGGGGGCGGCATCGGACCCGAACTTGGCTTTGTTCCCTCGGGCGCGGTGGATTTGGCACCTGCAGGGGATCCGGAAGGCACCGCCTTTTGCTGAGCCGTCTTTCGGGCCTTGGCCCGGAGGAAGCGGAGGTTCAGGCCGGGGACGCGCGGTGGGCGCACCGGACGCACCGCTTGCGGCGCAGAGGCCGGGCGAACCGGACCGGCCTTGGCGTTCCGCGCCATCAGGTACTGGAGCCCCGTCATTGGTGCCCGACTACTCTCCCTGGCCGGGCGGTCCTCCTCGGGTATGCTGGAGCCCGGGCGCGTCAGTTCGATGGGCCGGGCGGAGCCCACTGCCGCCGCATAGATGGTCGCGGCTTTCGCCGGAATGACGGTCTCCGCCGCGGCTTTCTCATCACCAATCAGATAAGGAAGGACCGCGCGCTGGACGGCGCGGATCCGGGCACCGATCCAGGCATCGTAGCGATTGAGAGCCTGGACCAGCGAACTCTGATGCTGGCGGATCCAGAGAGCGGCTTGCGGCACGGCGCCGTCATTGACGCGGAGGGCCTCGGCCCAGAGCTTGCCTTCCAGTTGGAGGAGCCGACGCTGGTGGCCGCGCAGCATCAGGCGATGGACAGTGAGGGCGCGGAACTGCGGGTCGGCGATGTCGGCGGTCCGTTCCAGGGACTGGACGTAGAGGCGCTGCTCGATGTCGGCGGGCAGACGGAAGCCGGGCGCATAGAGGCTGTGCTTGCTGGCGTTCCGCGCGACGCGACGCTTGCCGTCGGCCGTGTGGGGGCCGGTGGACCTTTTGGCGTTGGCGCGGTTGGCGGCCAGGCGGCGTTCGGAGATGGGTGGTTTGGTCATGGCGCGGTTGCCTGGGTGTTTCTAGAGCGGCTTGGCCTTGAGGGCGGCAAGTACGGCGGCATCGGAGCGGGAGCGGCGCCAGGCGCGGGTTTCGGATTCCTGGGCGGCCCGGAGGCAGGCGACTTCGCGGGGCCCGAGGTCGCGGAGGGCGGCGAAGGTGCGGTAGGCCGGGTCGGCGTTGGCGCACTCTTTGGAGATGAGCTCCCAATCGCGTTCGATGGTGGCGGAGAGCGCGGCGGTTTCGGCGGTGGAGAAGCGGGACTTGCGCCAGAGGTCCTCGGCGATGGAGTCGGCCATGTTCTGTTCGTAGAGGGTGCGCGGTGCGAACTGCTGGTGGACGGAGTCGCGAACGCCGGCGAAGAGCTGACGGTCTTCGACGCAGGTGATGAGGCTGAGGGCGTCCTCGCCGAGGAGGAGTTCGTTTTCGGCCGTAGTGGTGCGAGTGAAGCGGCGCGAGTGCGGCGGTTCAATCGTAGTCTTCATAAAGATGTTCATCAGTTTGTACCTCGAAGAGATTTGTAGAGGAGGGTTCCCAGGGTTTTAGGGGGTGTCGGTCGCAAGGTACTGAAAAAGAGGGAAAAATAAAGTTAGAGGCGTGCGGACTGAAAAAAGCTTAATGTCGAAATTAGGGGAGAAGTGAGGTGGGGCAAGGGAAGAAATCAAGTGACGCCCCACTGGCGCCGGCGAGACGCACGCATGGCGGCGGAGGACGTACGGCTCCTTGTTGCCCCCAGTCAGCCGCGGAGTGGATGCAGGCGACGGTAGGTGGCTCCTGCCCGGCAGTCCATCTTTGCCTCGGGAAAGACCGAATCAAGAGGCCTGTCGCGGCCGGCGCTGCGTTCGACTTGATGCGTCCCAGCGGTAATTTTGATGTCCGGAATCAGGATGGCCTGGGTCGAATTATTCGCTCATAGAGAGCGCCGGGCAAGCGGCATGTTGTTGACGCTGTGTCACTTGTGCGTCTGGCGAAGCGGCCAGACGGATCCCGGCAATACGTGCCCGAACCCCCGGAGAAGTGTGCGGAGGTATCTATAAGCTCTATTCGTTCAATTAGTTACGAAGTGGGACGGCTCAGGCTGCCACCGTTCTCGATTCATTGATTACGTCGTGCCGGACCTCAAGTCGAAAACGCAGTAGTCGTGCAGATTGGCCCGATGAAAGGGCGATGAGCGTCAATCCGCGCCGGCAATGGCACCCTCATCAGAGTGTCATACTGGCTGTCGGAGAGCCGCCCACAACTCATATCGCTCGGCTGGAAGTTTGGCGGGTTCCAACTGCTGGGCAGTCCGAAGTCTGTTACGAGCTATGGAAGAACGCAGCATGCAACGTGGCGGCCAAGGACACGGTTCCGTTACCCGCCCCGAAAGGTCCGCATCACACGCCCATTCGGCCCGCGAACGATGCATAGAGGTGGTACTCTCGGGCTGAATAGGTTAGTAGTTCGCCACACCAGCAGGCCATTGAAAACTCATATGCGACTCTCGTTCGCGGTGGCTGTTTTTCTAGGTTTTTCTTCTGCCTTGGCGCAGGTTTCGGTTGTGGAACCGGCGACGCGGGCTGAACTGGTGGATGGACGCACCGCGATATCGGTCGCGATGAAGAACGGCACATCGAAGCCGCTTGATGTTCGGATCAGGCTCCGCTGGCTGAGCCCGTCTGGTGCAATCGACGGCGAAACGTCTCGGAACGCCAGTCTGACCCCGGGCGACTCGACTGTATCCATCTCACATCGCCTGCCGGAGAAGTGTGATCCTCTGGTCGAACGTCTGCAATACGACCTCTATCCCTCCGAGCGAAACTACACTGCATTCGCGCCCATCTCGGGCATGCTGAACTTCTCCAACATCGCCGAATACGCATTCACCTTCGGGGTCTTGACCGCCGGGATCCCACGACCGGGCCAACCATTTGAGGTGCGCGTGCTGACGGCCCATCCGATGACGGGGCAACCCGTGCCCGGTGTCACGGTGAAGGCGGAAAATGCAACGGCAGTCACGGACCAGGAAGGCATCGCAGTTCTGCGCGTGGAGCGGGAACCGGACGACGATGGATCGATCGACGTCGCGGCCCAGATTGGCGACTTCACTTGCACGGGGGAATCCACGCCGCTACCAAACTCAAAGGACGTGGTGCGCGGCTATACCGACAAGCCGATTTATCAACCGGGGCAGACGATGCACGTGCGCATTCTGGCGGTCGGCGGCGACGGGAAGGTCAAGGCCGGCGAGGATTACGAAATCCGCATCGTGGACGAATCTGATGACTTGGTGTACAGCGCCAACGTGAAGACCTCACGGTTTGGCGTGGCGTCGACGGACTGGGAAATTCCAGACGGGGCGGATTCAGGGCGGTACACCATTCGCCTCAAGACCGAGGACACCGATCGGTACTTCCTGCGCTCGGTGAACATCCGCCGCTACGAACTGCCTTCGTTCCGGGTGACGGCGAGTCCCGATCACCCCTTCTATCTTCCAGGGAAGATCGCGAATGTTGAGATTCGCGGCGAATATCTATTTGGTAAGCCTGTGACGGCGGGCAAGGTGCGAATCACAGGCGCGGACGACGAGAAGAAGAACATGGCGGAAGGAGCCTTGGACGGCGAAGGCCGCTTCCACGCCACCATCAATACCAAGGCTGAGTTCGACGACCACACGAAGTTCGAAGACCGGCATTTCGTCGCCTTCTTGACCGATCTCTCAACCAATCGGACCGAGCAGCGCGAGTTTGACATTCGGATCTCGCGCGACCCGGTGCATATCTACGCGGTCCGGATGGAGAACGACAGCGCGGGGCGAAGGTTGTACGTGACGACATATTCGCCCGATGGCACACCGTTGCGCAGCACTGTTGACGTGGCGAACGGCGCCGCAGTGCTGGGCAAGGGAAAGACAAATAGGTTCGGCTTAGCGCGGATCGATCTCCCCAATGCGGATGACGACGCCGAGGACTTGGAGGTTCGCGTCGTAACCCTGGACGGATTGCGCGCGCGGATGGAACTGCAATTCGACAAGCGGAAATCCGATATCTGGCTCCGGACGGATCACAGCTTGTATCGCGTGGGCGATGGGGTCAGGTGCACAATCGGGTCGGTGAAGCCGGATCGACAGGTTCTGCTGCTGGCAACAGACGAAAGGGACCGGGTGGTCTTCACGAAGACCCTGCGGCTGAAAGACGGGCATGTCGAAGTGGAGATTCCTTACAACAAACGCTTCGGCAGGGCACTGAACATCGGTGTAGGTTCCGGAGCCGAGCGCGAGGTGGCATCGCACAGGGTGTATTTTCCGGGTCCGGGAGATCTGGTAGTGAACGCCACGGCGGACAAAGCGACTTATCGCCCCGGCGACACTGCCAGCATTGGGTTACAAGCTTCAACGGAAGCTGTTTTGGGCATAGCAGTGGTGGACCAGAGTGTGTTGGAGCGAGCCGCGACGGACAGCGCTTTCGGTCGCCGTGGCTGGTTCGAGGGCGACTCTGGACAGGAGCCGAACCTGGGTGGCATCGCCGAGCGCGACCTGTTCAGCCTGCCCCCAGCCAAGATCGATGACGACATTCAACTGGTGGCTGAGGTTCTTTCGCCGGAGTTCGGCCCGTTCTTCAACAACGCAGATGACCCGATGGAGGAAACACTGCGGACATTTGCGGCGGCAGGAGCAAAAACTCTCGCCCCGGTTCTGGAAGCACTAAACCAACATTATCTTCGGACACTGGAATACCCGCGCGATGATGGCTCGTTCCAGAGCATCGCGGGCGGTGTATTCGGGCGCGTGCAGGATCCGTGGTTGCGGCCGTTCGTAACGCGGTTCGCGACGGAGCGCGAGAATGCAATTCTCAGCTTTATCAGCGCGGGTCCGGACAAGAGACTGGGCACGGCAGACGATTATACGGCGCTCACGGTGCGCCGGAGGTGGTTCGCGACGTACCAGGCGTTGGTGCGCGAGGCCTTGAGCCGGTGTGCGGACTATCCGGCATCCTCCGAGGAGTTTGTGCGCCTGCTGGAGGCGGCTGGCATCCGCTTCGACTTGTTGCGAGATCCCTGGGGTAGCGCCATGCACGCTGGGATCACGTATTCGCAGCGCGTGCGGCGGATTAAGATCCTCAGTGCAGGCCCGGACCGGATATTCGACACGGCGGATGACTTCATCGTGGCGGAGTTCGACGGGCCGTACTTCTCAGTGATTGAAGCGAGAATCGATCAGATGGTGAACGCCGCGCCGGAGTTCCCTAACACGCCTGAGGCGTTTCGCGCGCTGGTTTCCGGCTCAGGAATGGACCTGGATTCGCTGCGGGATGTATGGGGGCATGCCTATTATCTCTTGCTACGTGACGACGAGTCGTTCGCTGATCAGGTGCAATTGTACACTTATGCCGAATACAACGGTGTTCCCGAAGACCGCAAGCAGGTCACGCCGATAAAACAGACCAGGCGGATAGTGGAGATTCGAAGTGTGGGCGAGGACGGACTGAAGGGCACCTACGATGACTTCGCCGTCGCGACCTTCCAGCGAGTGCTGCGCACGCCACAGGCGTCAGCACAGTCGAAGGCGGCGGAGAATACCGCCCCGGCCGTCGCCCTCAGTGGCACGGGAACACTCCTGGGAGACGTGACTGATCCAAGCGGCGCCGTCGTTCCGGGCGTAGAAGTGAAACTCAATGACGTGTACGTCACGCGGACCGACGAAGGGGGCAAGTTCGTTTTCCGCGGCCTCCCAGCAGGTAAGTATCGGGTGATGTGCCAAGCATCCGGGTTCCGCGCGAATGTGATCGAAGCGGTACCGGTGGTTGCGGGTCAAATCACTCGCGCCAATATGGTGCTGCAGATCGGCTCGCTGACAGAAATGGTCTCGGTGGAGGCAGGGGTTGTCACACTGAATACGGCGTCGGCCAGCGTGGCGATGGCGGCGGCAGTCACGCTCTCCACGCCGCGGGTGCGTGAGTATTTCCCCGAAACCCTATATTGGCAGCCGGAACTGGTCACGGACCGTAACGGACAAGCTTCCGTTCGGGTCAAGTTGGCGGACTCGGTCACGACTTGGCATGTGGCTGTTATCGGCTCGACCCTGGATGGCCGCATTGCTGAAGGATCCACCGACATACGAGCGTTTCAGCCTTTCCTGGCGGACTTGGACGTGCCGCAGGTATTGACCGCGAGCGACGAGATCTCCCTGCCAGTGCCGATCCGAAATTACCTGGATCGTGCGCAGAAGGTTGCGGTCACGGCAAAGCTGCCCTCCGAACTGCGACTGCTCGAGGCAGTGCGGCAACCGGGCCTGGTGGCCCGCTCGTCTTCCAGCAATGCAGTGTTGACGTTGCGCGCAGAGGCGGCTGCAAAGAGCGCGCGGGTGCGAGTGACCGCGGTGGGCGGTTCGGCATCGGACGCTATCGAAAAACCGGTAGCCATTCATCCGGACGGCGAGCGCAGGGTGTTTTCGGTCAGCTTGATCGTTGAGAGCGGCCGGGGTGTGCCAGTGACCATCGGGGCCAACGCGATCACGGGTAGCATACAAGGCGCAGTCAAGATATACCCGTCTCTGCTGGCGCGGATTTTGGAGTCGATAGAAGTAGTGCTGGAAAAGCCACACGGTTGTGGCGAACAGACGATTTCGTCAACGTATCCGAACCTCCTGTTATTGAAGGCGCTCAAAGAGGCCGGCCTCGTGGACGAGCCGCTCAACGCGCGCGCCATAAAGAACCTGCTGGCTGGCTACCAGCGCCTGCTCAGGTACCAAGATGCCGATGGCGGGTTCACTTACTGGGGCCGTGGCGACACAGATGTGGCCCTGACCGCGTATGCTTTGACCTTCCTCAACGACGCGAAGGCGTTCATTAGTGTCGACGAGAATCGCATAATTAATGCGCAGCAGTGGCTCGCGAAGCAGAGTGCGACCGAAACGGCTTCGAATGCCCTGCGGATGTGGGCGCTTGCGCAGGCCCGGCCGAAGGATTCGGCGGATCTCGATCGTCAGTTGGGCGAGATGGCGCGCAAGGCGGCGGAGTTCAGCGATCCGTACGCGATGGCTGCGTATGCGCTGGCGGCGTTGGAGGCGAACAAGCCGGAGTTGGCCGGCCCCTTGGTGGAGCAGTTCGTCCGACTGGCACAGGACGAACGGGGCGCCGCCTGTTGGGTTCTGCGGGCAAACACTCCCTATCACGGATGGGGCCGATCCGGCCAGGTGGAGACGACGGCCCTGGTCGTGTCGGCAATGGCGCGGTGGCGCAAGGCTGGCCGCGGCAATGAAGCTCTGAACACGCTGATTGACCGGGGCGCACTCTTCTTATTGCAGAATGCCGATGCTGGCGGCGCATGGGCCACATCGCAGGCCACCGTGGCGGCGTTGACGGCGCTGCTCGATACGTGGAGCCAGGACGACGGAGCCAAGGCTGCGCAGATCGAAGTCCGTGTGAACGGGGTAAGCGGCGACAAGGTGCTGCTTCCGGCGGGACGCACCGTACGAGCGCCGTTGGTACTGGATGTCTCGCGCCTCCTGAGGGCCGGGGCCAACGAAATCCTGCTGACCGGGTTCGAACCGCGCGCCCAACAGGTGCAGGTGTCGGCGGCGTGGTACGAGACCTGGGGCCCGAAACGGAAAGCGAAAGAACTGGACATGGATGTGCATTACAACGCGCTCACCGCTGCCGCGAACGATTCGATGGCGTGCGATGTGGTGGTATTGCGGCCCTCGTTCCGAGGCTATGGCATGATGATCGCCACAGTAGGCCTGCCGCCCGGTGCGGAGGTGGATCGCGGCGTACTGGAGAGTTTGATCGACGATGGGAAGAGCGGTGTGGATTCCTACGAGGCCGAGCCCGATCACGTGACGTTCTACGTCTGGCCGCGTGCTGCCGATGTGAAGTTTCGCTTCGTCTTCCGGCCTCGATATGCTATGAAGGCGCGTGCAGCGCAGTCGGTTCTCTATGACTACTACAATCCGGACGAGCGAGTTGTGCTGGAGCCGCCGAAGTTTGTGGTGAGCCAGTGAGCGCGACGTCCTGGGACACCATGCCGAGTGCCGGTTCCTTCCGAGAAGTCTGATTTCAATCTAGCCCGCTTTTGCGGGCGATGCACGTTCATCGACCGTGTTGCAGATACTCTTCGTTTGGACGGTTCGCGCTAACCGCCTGGAATGAAGATGTGATTCGGACTGAATGCGGGCACGAAGGAACCGTTCACTTCTGCAAGGGCCGTCCAGTCGGCTGTGCCAGGGCCATCAAAATAGAGGGTCTCGATTCTCGATCCCGTGGTCTCTGGACTTGCCAAGGTGCCCTCCACGTCGTTGGCGGCCCGTTCATCAAACCACCGCAACCAATGTTCAATCCATTGGATCGCATCACCGACGTCCAGCGTGTCCGCGGCGACAAGGCACTCCCGCAGCAATGGCACGAGCCTATCGACAGCTTTCGGGCGGGACTGGCCGATGGCCCACGCATCCCGAAGGGCATGTCCGCCCGCGCGAGCGAGGCTTCCAAAGGTCGGCACTTCAGCCGCCGCAACACGAAGCGAATCCCACACGCCGACCGGAAAGGCAACGGATCCGAACTTCTCAATCACAGTCGCAGGAAACAAGTGCCCTTCCCCTACGTCTGTTTCAGTCACCCAATTGGGCATGGTCCAGAGAACCGTATCCCCCAGGGCTGAGACGTGTACGTACCCACCTGACGCACAGCCTGCCGTACCGCAAACGTCACATAATTCGACTTGAACGGGATTGGCGCTCCACTCGGCCCACTCAAGTGAGTTGCACAAGACCGTCCTCCGATATCTCAATCTTGTCCAGATCGGATCAGCCACCCCTGATGCGGAGAAATCGGGACGCCATTTTTCGACAATCGTCTGATCGCATAGGAGCATATGCTGCGCGTCTCGAGACCATCGTACCGCTTTGTTGCTCTGGTGCTAGAGGTAGCCTGCGGTATCTTAGGAAACTCCTAAGGTGGCCCGTGGCACGGCGGACGTAACCCAGAATTCCATACGAACAATGATCACACCAGAGCATCTGGACGAGAGCGAAGTATTGCCCTTCTCCGGACCCGCAGCGCGAGTTTCCAGGGCGCTCAGCCTACCGCGCCGTATTCTCAGGCAGCGCGGTCGGATCCAATGTGGGCGGCGGGGCCGGTTGGGGCCAGACGCGCTGCGATATTGCCCAAGACCACTGAATGGACAAGGCGCTAGAATAGCCGACTGTGGCAAATACCTTTGAACCTAATTCCGGCAGTTGGGCAGCATCGTGAGGGGCGAGAAGTAGGGTTCTGGCACCCGGATTTTGAGCCAGTCGCGGAAGATGAAGCGCAGGAGTTGGCACCAGCGTTGTTGCAGGCTCAACCGCTCCGCAGTTTGTGCAAGTCTCTGTAGCAGCGCACTTACTGCTTCCAGCGCCTGACGCACAGCGGGCGCTTTGGCGTGATTGCTGGTTATGGTTACCGTGGTTTGGTTGCCGTGCCGGGTCTGGCGCGCGATGCCGTGCAGCAGCAGCGGGCGGCTGGTGGTGGCTTCCGTATGCCGGCTGGGAATCGCCAGCCGCGTGAACAGGCTCCACCAGTTGTAAATCAGCGCCGTAATCCGGGCCATGATCTGGCAGCGTTGGTGGTCGTGCGTGGTGAAGCCGGTCCAGCCCCACTGATTCTTGAGTTCGTCGAAGACGTTTTCCGCTTCGGCCCGGTCCCGGTAGAGTTGCGCGATCGCCAGCAGATCGTCCTCCAGCGGCGTCACCAGCACGGCGTATTCGTACAACGCGCCGTCTTGTACCAACTCGGCCGTCGCCAATAAGCGCGGTTGCCCACTGTCCTGCTCCGCCTTCGTCAGCGCCAGTGCTCCCCGCACCCGCCGGCGCAAAATTACCACGCGTCGCGGCCGGCTCCAGCCGGTGAGTTGCAACTCGCTGGAAAGCGCCTGCCAGTCTTGACCTGCCGGGGTCCAGTCGCAGCGCCCGAACAATTGTGCGATGTGACTCCGCACCTTCGGGCCTGACGGAGTTTAAACAAATAGGGCAGCCTGCGTTTTTCGCACTCCACCATCATCCGTTCCGTGCCCCAGGCGATGTCACCCCGCACCAGCGCCGGCCAGCGCTCGCGCGGCCGCTTGTCCAACCACGACCACAACCCTGGCTGCGCGTACTGCGATGCCGTCTGATTGCCGGCCTGCACTTCCACATCCAGCACCATCCGGCTGGCGGCGATGAAGTAGGTCTGGTAGACGTGCGACGGCCGACCGCACTTGGTCGGGTTGTAGCCCACCACCGCTTGCTCCTGATGGCCGTACAGCGGTTTGACTGTGCCGTCCATGTCCAAAATCCACGGCTCATTCAGCAACTCCTCGTAGGTGTTGCCCAGGTGCCGCGCCAGCCAGAGGTCATAGTCTTCCGCCGCCCCCTGCTGAAACGCCCGCCGCACGGCGTCCTCGCTGCGCACCCGTTGCATGCCCAGTAAGGCAGGCGTGACGCTATCACTGCGGATAGTCGTCACATGCGCATAGCGTTTATGGCCGGCCAGTACGCTCAGCAGCAGCGTGCCGAGGATGTCCTGCTTCGGCGGCGCGTTCGGACTGCGATAGACCAACGGGCAATCCGCCACCCAGCGCTGCCACAACTCATTGGTCTTCAGAAACCCGATAAAGTAGGCGATCGGCCCGAACGCCGTCACCGCCGCGTCCGGGTCCCAGCGCACGAACACCTTGCCCCCCCGGTGTGTTCACCGCCGTGCTGGACCGCTCCGCTGTCAGTTCCCGATCCACTCCAGGCAACTCACCCGCCGGGTGAACCGGCGGATTGGCGTGATTGTCGTCCATGCCCCAAATTAGCAGGGGCTTGCCCCAAACAGCACGCCAGCGAACTGCCGGAAGTGGGTTAACGGGTTTTGGGCAGCCGCGTCATGGTCCCGCGGTGGTTGGGTTTCGTTTACGTTGGGAGAGCGAGACATGGGTTTGTACTACCAAGCGCCGGAAGCATCGCTGTAATTGCGGCGAGCCCCGCCCAGTGGGCGGGGGAATGGAACCAGTGTGGGTGTCGGTCGAGAACCCGAACCTGGCGCGTTACGAGTGGTTCGAGACCTCGTGGCTTTGCGAAGGAGCCACCATCAGGCAAACTTTTTGCAGTGGCCGGGCGTCTTGCCCACATATGGCACCATCTCGACGAACCGCCTTGGCAGCAACTGCCGGGGCGACCCTTACCCTGGCTCATGGCATCGAGCAGAATTCCGCCGTCACATCGGATTCGCCTGTCGCCGTTCGCGAATGGATTCGCCGGACCGCGATCCCGTTGCGAACACCGGTTGCCGGGCACGGGCTTGACGACATGGCGCCACTCCGGAAGATCGTGGGCGATGCGCGCATTGTGGCACTGGGCGAGGCCACGCACGGCACACGCGAGTTCTTTCAGCTCAAGCATCGAATGCTGGAATTTCTCGTCACACAGATGGGTTTTTCGATCTTCTCCATCGAAGCCAGTATGCCCGAGTCATATCGCTTGAATGACTTCATCCTCAAGGGCGAGGGCGATCCCGCAGAACTCCTCAAGGGGCCGCTCTCGTTGTGGAACACGCAGGAAATCTTCGACATGGTGCTGTGGATGCGTGAGCTCAACGCATCGCACAAAGGACGCGTCGAGTTCACGGGATTCGACATGCAAAACCCCACCCTCGCCATCGAGATCATCCGCAACTTCGTGACGAAGACGGATTCTGAGTTTATAGCCGATTTCGAGCGCGCTTCGCGGATGGTGCTTGCAATGAATCCTCGGTCGGTGGATCCGGCGGTTACTGTTGAGTGGGCAAAAGTTGTTACGCACCTGGAGTCCCTGCGTCCGCGCCCGGGTGTCGAGTGGGCGATCCAGAACGCGCGGGTCGTGCTGCAGTTCGTTCAGTGGGCTGCCAACCTGATGAAGCGCCCCGTTTCTATGGCCATGCGCGATGCCAGCATGGCTGCCAACGTAAAGTGGATTCTCGACCAATCGAAGGGCGCCAAAGTAGTTCTGTCCGCTCACAACTTTCATACAATGACTGGGCCGCTCAACCCGAACCAACCGGGCCCGGATGACAGCATGGGCGCGGTGCTGCGCAAGACCTATGGGAAAGAACTGGTGACATGTGGCTTCGTGTTCAACCAGGGTTCGTTTCGGGCAAGAGCGAACAACGGAGGTATGCAAAATTTTACTGTTGGACCGCTACCGGCAGGGAGCTTGGATGCCACACTGGCCGCGAGCGGCTTACCGCTGTTCGCGCTGGATCTGCGCACTGCACCGAAGGACGGTCCAGTAGCCGAGTGGCTCGCCGCCAAGCATCACACTCGGAACATCATGGCGGGATTCTCGGAAGACGCTCCAAATTACACCATCTTCGAGCAAGTTGTAAGGGAACGATATGACTGTCTGTTTTTCGTGGAGCAGACCACCGCAGCACGGCCGATCGCAAAATTAGAGTGAGCCGTTTGCGCGCTCTCGGTCAGGTGCAGTAGAGCGGCAGAGCCGATTACGAGCACCCCCAGGTTTCCGACCGCCTAAGAAAGATTCTGTTGATAGCCGAACTTCGTGCGGGCCGCGTTGCGGGTGAACCGCCATTGGACACGTGTGCGTTTTCGGTTGGCCTTGGCATTCGGCTCCGTTGGGGCTCGTGCGGCCCCATTTGGCCCGCAGCGGGCGCCGTCAGGCTCCACTGAAACCACCGGCGCCTATTCGCGCGCCCCGCCCAACTTTGGCCCATAGCCGCACAGACGAATCCCCAACCGTCTCACCGCCGCCACTACCCGCTCGTCCGTCAACGCCCGCAACTCCGCTTCCCGGCTCTCCTTCAACCTCGTCCGCGCGGCCCGCAACTCCTCCGTACACAGCCCCGGATGCACCATGAATTCCGTCGACCCCACCGGCAGATTCTCCAGTAGATGCAGGACATCTTCCGCGTGAAACCGCCCCGTGATCTGGAACCCAGCAAACCAGTCAGTCGTCCGGCACCCGTGCTGGCCCAGCTTTCGGTGAAACTGCCCGCGCACCGATCCCAACATCCGGCTGACGGCCCGCTTCCGCCAGGGCACTTCCGACGGCGACCCGCTCAGCGGGAAATCGAACGGTCTCCGGACCCACCGCACTCCGAACTCCTCCGACAACCGCGCCACCGCATCCAGCACCGGTGGAAACAGATGCGTATGCTTGTGCGTGTCCAGGTGCGTCGGCCGCAGACCTGCCTCGAAAATCCGAACCATTTGAGCGCGCAGTTCGTCGTAGACCCGCAGATCCTTCGTCACCACGGACCGCATCATCGCGCCCACTGTATCGGGCAGCGGACGCCCTCCGCCCAGCAGCGACACCCCACCCACCAGCACCAGGTGAACACCGATGTCCAGCGTCGGCACTTCGGCGGCCAGGCGCACCGCATCGGCAAACGCCGCGCCGTTGGCCATCAGGGTGGTGGAAGTGAGAATGCCCCGGGTGTGCGCCTCGACGATCCCCGCATTCACGTCATGCGTGAAGCCGAAGTCATCGGCGTTGACGGCGAGCCTCCGGTCATCCATCAGAAGAGCTTCAGTTGAATCGTGAGGAACTTCTTCGGGTTCGCCCGGAAGTCCTTCATCATGCCCTGGATCTCGGCGGTCGTCGCGGTCAGGTTCTGATACAACGCCGGGTTCACCATCAACTGCCCCAGCGTCCCGCGGCCCGAATTCACACTGTCGATCGTGGTGTTGATCCTGTCCAGCGTGGCCACGAGCTTATTGTGCAGGGCCTCATCCTTCAACAGCTTCCCGGCCGTCCCCTTGCCGGCATTCAGGTCAGCGAGCAGCACGTGCAGGTCCGCCGTCGATTTCTTCAACTCGTCAAACAGCGCGGGATCTTTCAGCAACCGGCCGGCGGTGCCTTCCCCCCGCTCCAACCCGGCCACCAGGTTGTCCATTCGGGTCAGCGTCTGCCGCAGGTCGTTGTACAGCCCCTCGTCGTACAGCAGATGGCCGATGGTCCCTTTGCCCTCGCTCATGGCCTTGGTGATCTTCTGGGCATCGCCCATGATCCCGTTGACCTTGTCGTAGATCTCGGAATCGAAGAGGAGCTTGCCGATGCTGCCTTTGCCGGATTCCACCTGGGACACGACCTTGTCGATGCGCCCCAGGATGGACTGAACGGAATCGAGCAACGGCATCGCCGACTGGACAATCTCCAGGAAATCCTTCTCGTCGCGCGCCTTCAACTCGCCACCCGACCGGATGGCCACCGGACTCGCCCCGCGCCGGATGTTCAGGAACTTGGCGCCCAACACGTTCTCCGCGCTGAAGCCCACAATGGAGTCATTCGGGATCATCGACAGGAACCGCTTGTCGATGGCCATGGTCATGCGAATCGCGCGGCTGTTGTCCGTGCTGCCCGTCAGCTCAATCTTCTTCAGCTTGCCGATGAGAATGCCGTTCAGGCGAACGGCTGACCCGTCGGTCATGGCCGCGGAATCCTGCAGGTAGGTGTACAGGAACGCCTTCTCTTCGAACGGGTTGTCGGCCCCCGTCATAAGGAAGATCAGAACAGCCAGCAGCACCAGGGCGACCAGCGACATGATCCCCACCCTAAGCTGTGACCAGGCAACTTTTTTGGACGCCGGCATTCCTCCTCCTTAGCTTCCCACGAAAGCGGTCTCCGGCTCAGCGGCTGGCAAACTTTGCGACATAGGAATCCTGACAGCAATCGAACTCGTGGGACGCCCCCAGAAAGGCGATCGCCCCCTCCTGCATCACCAGGTAGCGCGTGCGGGTCGAGTCCCCGTTCGCGCCCACGGGCCGCAGCCCGTCCCTTCTCTCGTTGTAGCGATAGCGCTCCAGAATCTCTCCGTCCTGATGGCGGTGCGTCACAATCACGGTGGTCGCTCCACGCACATCTCTGCCCTTTACGATCAACGCCATGATGTTGTTCGCCGTAATCGGGTCCAGACCGGCTGTCGGAGAGTCGTAAAGCAGCAGTTCCGGCTGCGTCACAATCGCCCGTGCGATGCCCACGCGCCGCCGCATGCCGCCCGACAACTCACTGGGGAACTTTTCCAGCGTGTGCCCCAACTCGACGAATTCCAACGACTGCTCGACACGCGCCTGCACCTGATCCTCTGGCACTCGCAGAAGGCGCTGATTCAACAGCGGATACCCGACGTTCTCCTCAATGGTGAACGAGTCGAACAGCCCGCCCTCCTGGAACAGAACACCAATCCGGCTGCGCACATCAAACCACTCGCGCTCAGGCAGCCTCGTGACATCCTGGCCGAAAAGGATAATCCGTCCTGATGTGGCCGGGAGCAGCCCCAGGGCCAGCTTCAGCAACAGCGTCTTCCCACTGCCCGCTGCCCCATGGATGATCAGCGTTTCGCCCCGCTTCAGTTCGAAGCTGACGTTGCGCAGTGCCAGATTCTCGTCGAAGCCGAAGCTGACGTCTTCGAAGGCCAGGATGGGCGGTTCCGGTGCGGTGCTCATGGGGTCGTCACATCGAAACGAAGATCCGTCCAATGATGAAGGTCAGCACCACCACCCAGACCGAAGCCACCACCACCGCCTGTGTCGTGGCGCGGCCCACACCCTGGGTTCCGCCGGTTGTGCGCATTCCGTAAAAACACCCTACTAGGGATAGAACGATGGCGAAGACGAAGGGTTTCAGCAGACCCTGGGCGATGTCGTCGTAGCCCAGCGCCTGCCAGGAGGTGCTCCAGTACTGCGAGCCCGTAGTCAGCGGCAGCATGACGCAGGCGACGATGTAGCCGCCCACCAGCCCGACAAAGTCGGCCAAGACGGTCAATAGAGGCAGAACGACCGCGGTGGCCAGGAGCCGTGGTTTCACCAGCTTGAGCACTGGATCGGTACCCAGCGCGCGCATGGCGTCGATCTGCTCGGTCACCTTCATCGACCCCAATTCGCTGGCCATGCCGGACGAGTTGCGGCCGGCCACCATGAGGGCCGTCAGAACCGGCCCCATCTCGCGCACCAGGGTGATGGCTACGATCATGCCCACCTGGCTGGTCGCGCCGTAGGTCTGCAGCGCGCGCGACATTTGCAGGGCCATCACGGCGCCGCTGAAGAATCCGGTGAGGATGACGACCGGCAGGCTGCCGACGCCGATGAGGTCCATCTGTGTGAAAACATCGTCCCAGTAGTAGGGTTTCCGGACGATGCCACGAACCGCGCGCCCCGACAACTGGACGAACTCCTGGAACGTAAGGACAGGAGCTTTCAGGAATTCCAGCAAAGCGCAGCGATCCCCTTGAAATCTGATGCTACCATACGGGGCGTGAAGGGCTCTTTCTGTAACAATTGGAATTGGATATGAAGGGTCTCACCGACATCGAAGGCATCCTCGTCGGCCATGCCTCCGACTTCGAGGCGCTCACCGGATGCACCGTCATTCTCTGTGAACAGGGCGCCGTCGCCGGCTACGACATCCGCGGCGGAGCCACCGGCACCGAGGAGATGGACGTGATGAGCCCGTTCCACATTGCGCCGGTGGTCCATGCCATCGTCCTCGCCGGCGGGAGCGCCTTCGGCCTGGAGGCCGCCAGCGGAGTCCGACGATTCCTCGAACACAAAGGCGTCGGCTTCCCTACAGGCGCCGCGATTGTCCCCATCGTCCCCGCCGCGATTCTCTATGACCTGGGCATCGGAAAGGCGAACATCCGCCCCACCCGCGAGATGGGTGAATCGGCAACGGCGGCCGCAACGAATGGCCCTGTTCGGGAAGGCAATATCGGGGCCGGAACCGGCGCCACGATCGGCAAAGCGCTGGGCATGAAGAACGCGATGAAGGGCGGCGTTGGCTCCGCCACGGTCAATCTGCCCGGCGGAGTCATGGTTGCCGCACTCGTGGCCGTCAACGCCCTTGGGGATGTCGTCGACCCTTCGACGGGCCGCATTGTCGCTGGTACGCGCAAGGAGCCCGACTCGAAGGAGTTCGCCAGTTCTTCGGCTCTCATGAAACAGCGTGGCCCCACCGGCGGGCTCGGCCGGGGCAACACGACTTTGGCCGTCGTCGCCACCAATGCGAAGTTCAACAAGGTGGAGTCGACCGCCGTCGCCCGGCATGCTCATCATGGTCTCGTAAGGGCGATTTCGCCGGTCCACACATCGTCAGATGGCGATTTGACGATATGTCTCTCCCATGGAAAGCTAGCGGCTTCGGTCGACGCGGTGAGTGTCGCCGCCGCCGAAGCGGTCGCCGAGGCGATTGTCCGCGCGGTCCGGGCCGCGAAATCGATTGGCGGCATCCCCGGCCTGGCAGGTTAGTCCAATGCGCAAACTTCTGATCATCCTTCTCTTAGCAGCTCTCGGAGCCTATGCGGCCACGCCGCCCGTCTACTATCTGTTGTGGTTCGACACAGAGGATTTCATCGAGCCGGCCTCCGATGATGCCGCTCTCCGCCTGGCTCAGGAACTCACAAAACGAGGGATCAAAGCCACTTTCAAAGTCGTTGGAGAGAAAGCTCGCGTGCTGGAGCAGCGAAATCGGACAGATGTCGTAGCTGCCCTCAAGTTGCATGACATCGGCTATCATTCCAACTTCCACAGCATCCATCCAGCCTCGGCCGAGTACCTTGAGGGCAAGGGCATGCTCGATGGCGAGCAGGAGTTCGCGATGCGGGAACTCTCTGGTTTTCAAGAGGTTGAGAAGCTCTTCGGGATGCGGCCGAGCTGTTACGGGCAGCCCGGTAACTCCTGGGGGCCGCAGGCCAACAAGGTTTTGCGCCAGTGGGGCACGCGCGTTTACATGGACGAGGGCGGCCAGGTGGGCTTCGATCAGCAGCCGTTCTGGTTCGGGTCGATGCTTTACATTTTCGGGCTCGGCCCAAACACCGTGCGTGCGAACCTCGACAAACCGGCGCTTTTACCGGACGCTTACCGTGCGTTTGACAGCGCATTTGAGCGTCTCCGTCCGACCGGAGGTGTGATCCAGAGTTACTACCATCCCACCGAGTTCGTCACCACTGAATTCTGGGATGGGGTCAACTTCCGCCGCGGCGCCAACCCCGAACGGGCCGATTGGAAGCGCCCCAACCTCCGGACGCGCGAATCGACTGAGCAGGCTTTCCAGTTGTTTCTTGCGTTTATCGACCACGTCCGGAAGACGCCGGGCATCCGCATCATCACGGCTCGGGAAGCCCCGGAGGTTTTCCAGGCGCGCGAACTGGCGGTGCCGTTGGAGTCGGCGCGCAAACTCGCTGAAAACATTGACGTTCATGACGGATTCTCGCCGGCCGACCAAGTGCTGGCGCTGCTCGGGTTGCCGCCCCGGCACGTGGACGGGCCACTGCGCCGGGCCGCTACCACATTGAAAGTACAGGAGATCCCTCGTGCCGTGTTCGATCGGGCGAAGGCGGACGCAGTGCGCTCGATCACGAAACAGGGCCGTTTGCCCGATTCCGTCTGGATCGGTAGTCAGGAGCTCTCGCTGCCCGACTTCGCGGCCACGCTGGCCGGAGACTCCGGAGCGGCTATCGTAATGATTCGTAAGGGAAACATGGCCATCGAGAGCCATGTCGGAATCAACGCCGCGAAACTGTACAACTGGGTCATCCACCCCGAAGGCTTCGCGCCAGAAAACCTGCTGGAACTGGCACGGCTGCAGGCCTGGACGTTGAAACCGGCCGCACTAAAGCGATAGCGCCGCCTGCAGCATGGCCCTGGTGTACGCGACGTCGTAAACGTCACCGGCATACCCACCACCACCGGGATAGCCGCGGATGGGGCCGTGCTCGCGATCGTAGTCCAGCGCTCTGGGATGTTCGGGATAGATGGTGCCGGTGTATTTGTTCTTCACGATCTCGCGCATCACTCCGAACATGTCCACCTGGCCGGCATCGATGAATACCTCGGCGTATTTTTCATAGGGCTTGCGCACCTCGACATTGCGGAAGTGGATGTGATTCACACGCTTGCGGCTGAGGAAGTAGCGGCCCACTTCGACCGGGTCCTCGCCCATTTCGCGCGTCACGCCACAGTCGAAAGTGATGCCGTTGGCCGGACTATCTACTATGGAAATCAGTTTCTTCCAGCCTGCTACGGTGCCCATGATCTGCTGTGATCCGCGACTCATCGGCGACGGCGGATCGTTTGGATGCAGTGCCAGTTTCACGCCCGATTCCTCGGCTACGGGGATCACTGCTTTCAGGAAGTAAGTGATCGTGGTCCACATCTCATCGAGCGTGTGAGCGCCCTCTTCCGGCAGAGGCGGCAGGTCTTTCATGCGGTCGTAGTCGAAGGCGGTGTAGCCCGCTCCGGCGCGTCCGGTCTCTTCGTAGTAGCCCTCCATGGCGCGATGCGCATACCAGTTGTATTCGACTACGGGCAGGCCCACTTTGCCGGCGGCTCGTATGGACTTCCTTACGTTCTCGATCTCTTCATCGCGGCCCGGACGGCCGTAGATCGCGTTGTTGAAGCCTCCGATCATCTGGTTGTAGTAGGTGAGGCCTCCGGATTTGTAGGCATCCCGGCGGCGCGTCAGTTCTTCTTCCGTCCAGGGCATGCGGGGGCCGCCTCCGAGGATGTGCGACACGCCCAACTGCGTCACGCGGCGCATCGATTTCTCATCCAGGGCGGAGGGCAGGCAGAGCTTGGGTGTTTCGGGGCTTTCGAGGATGGGCCAGGGCTTGGAAGGGGCGGCGGCGAGCGGCAGGGCAAGGACGCCGGCGGATTGGAAGAGCATGCGGCGCGACGGCTTGGAGTTCATACGGTGTGCAGTCTATAACAATCGGGTGCCGGAAACAGCGGGTGGATTGGCGGTGTCCAACCGCGCATGGCGTTCATTCTGCTGCTGTGCCTGCAATTGGGGCAGCTCATGCCTCCGCCGGGTCCACCGCCGCCGCCCGGCGCCCCGAAGCCCGTGGCTCCCTCCCTGAGTTTCACCGCCCGTTTTGCAGACAACAATTCGGCGCTAGAGCTCACCTGGGCCAACACAGGCCGTTCGGGCTTATACGTTCAGTTGGGTACCATCACCGGCGGGCGGGCGCAGATGAACGTGAAGTTCTGGCGGGAGGGTGGCGGCGAGGTCCGGAACAACAGTGAACCCGGAGTGATTACAGGCACACTGCCGCCGTTTGTATTGTTCCTGCCGGCTGGTGGACGCTTTGTGCACCGCATCCCGTCGGCGCTGCTCTACGACGTGGCTGCGCGGCGCCCGGTGGCCGGGGTCAGTGGCGAGAACGTGACGGTGGTCGCGTATTTCACCCATCTACCGGCTACGCAGCCTGTGAACAGCGCGCTGGAATATGCGGCCGCCGGGATCTGGACCGGACGAGCCACGGCCAAAGCCTCACTCGTACGGCCAGGCGGGGCGCGTAAATAGGCCGCCGTCGACCCAGATGGTTTGGCCGGTTACGAAGTCGGCGTGGCTGGAGGCCAGGTACGCTACGGTGTGACCGATGTCCACCGGCAGGCCCACTCGGGCTAGAGGCGTGAGTTTCGACCAGGTGGCGCCATAGTCTCCGGCTTCGTGCTTCGTTCTCTCGATCTCAATGGCTCCTGGCGCTACGCAGTTCACACGGATCCGGTACTTGCCCAGCTCCACCGCCGCCACCTTGGTGAACTGCTCGATGCCGCCTTTGCTGGCGGTGTAGTCCACGAGGTTGGGGAAGGCCCATTTGTTGCAGCCGGAACCGATGTTGATGATGGAGCCTCCGCCGGTCTCCTTCATATTGAGGGCCGCGCGCTGCGTGCACAGGAAGCAACCCTTCAGATTGACATCCAGGACGCGATCCCATTCCGCTTCCGTGAGCTCCAGCAGAGGCTTCCAGGTTTGAATGCCGGCGTTGTTCACGTGAACATCGAGTTTGGGAAAGCGCGCCAGCACCGTGTCGAACATGGCGTCGATGTCGGATTTGAGGCCGACGTTCGCCTTCACCGCGAAGGCAGTGGCGCCCAATTCCGTCGCTTCCGCGACCGTTGCTTCGGCGCCGGCTTCGTCGCTGTGGTAATTCACGGCGACGCAGCAGCCCTGGCGCGCCAACTCCAGTGCTATGCCTTTGCCGACGCCCTTGCTGGCTCCGGTGACCAGCGCGAACTTGCCATCCAGTGGATTACCCATACCCTGTCGATTCTACTGAATCGGGCAGGCGCGGCGGTGCTTGCGCGAATGTAACCAAATTGGAGTTGCCCCATCCTGCGTTTTTATTCACACTTGGTGGTGAGAGAGGCCTTCGAACGAATTGAACCTGAAACTGCCAGACTCGCCCCCCGTGTGGGAGCCGTCCGACCGCTGGACGATTGTCAATGCCAAAGAACTCTACGACATCGATCGGTGGGGGAAGGGCTACTTTTCCATCAACGAAGATGGCCATGTCCTGGTTCATCCGACGGCCGAGCCGCACAAGTTCGTCGACCTCAAAAAGCTGGTGGATACGCTGGTGCTGCGCGGGATCGATCCGCCCATCCTGCTGAGGTTCCCCGAGATTCTGGCGAACCAGCTTTCGGAGCTGAACAAGGTCTTCCTGTCCGCGATCAGCGAGCACAACTATCAGGGCAAGTACCGCTGCGTTTATCCGATCAAGGTGAACCAGCAGCGGCAGGTAGTGGAAGAGATCAACAAGTGCGGCCGCAAGTATGGCTTTGGCCTGGAGGCAGGATCCAAGCCGGAACTGCTCGCGGTGGCCGCTATCGCCGATAACGATACGCCGATTGTCTGCAACGGGTTCAAGGACGATGAGTACATCGAGATGTGCATGCTGGCCCGCAAGGTGGGCCGCGACATCACGCCGGTCGTCGAGAAGTTTACTGAGCTGGATCTGATTCTCAAGCATTCCGCCGCGATGGGCGTGCGACCGGCGATCGGGCTGCGCGTCAAGCTGGCGAGCCGCGGCGCGGGCCGTTGGAAGTCGTCGGGCGGCTACCGCTCGAAGTTCGGCCTGACGGTGACGGAGGCGGTGCGCGCGCTGGAAACGCTGAAGGCCGTCGGCATGGAAGATTGCGTGAAGCTGCTGCACTTCCATCTGGGCAGCCAGATTACGAACATCCGCCACATCAAGGGTGCGGTGATCGAGGCGGCGCGCGTGTATGTGGATTTGAAGAAGCAGGGCGCCGGCCTGGAGTTCCTGGATGTCGGCGGCGGACTGGGCATCGACTACGACGGATCGCAGACCGACTTCGAATCGAGCGTGAACTACACGCTGCAGGAGTATGCCAACGACATCGTCTATCACATCCAGAATGTGTGCGACGAAGCAGAGGTGCCGCATCCGACCATCGTGACGGAGAGCGGCCGGGCCATCGCGGCGTACCATAGCGTGCTGGTGTTCAATGTGTTGGGCGTGAGCGGCTTCGGCGAGGAAGAGGTCCCGGTGGAACTGCCGGACGAGGCCGAGCAGCCGCTGGTCGACCTGATGGAGAGCTACAAGAACATGAGCTCGAAGAATCTGCTGGAGTCGTTCCACGACGCCCAGCAGGCGCTCGACTCCGCTCTGAATCTCTTCAGCCTGGGCTATCTACCGCTGAAACAGCGGTGCGTGGCGGAGAATCTCTACTGGCTGATCTGCCGGCGGATTCTTTCGGCGGCCAAGCAACTGGATGTCTTTCCGGAAGATCTGGAGGGCCTCGACGCGATGCTCTCCGATACGTACTTCTGCAACTTCTCGCTATTCCAGAGCATGCCGGACAGTTGGGCGGTGAAGCAGTTGTTCCCGATCATGCCGATTCACCGGCTGAACCAGCAGCCGACGCGCAGCGCGGTGCTGGGCGACATCTCTTGTGACAGCGACGGCAAGGTGGATCAGTTCATCGACCGGCGCGACGTGAAGAAGACGCTGCCTCTGCATGCGGTGAACGGGGACGCGTACTACCTGGGGACATTCCTGGTGGGCGCGTATCAGGAGATTCTGGGCGATCTGCACAACCTGCTGGGCGATACGCATGCCGTGCACGTGCGGGTGAACAGCGAGAATCAGCCGGTGCTGGAAGCGGTGATTCGCGGCGACACGGTGAAGGAAGTGTTGGACTACGTGCAGTTCAATGCGCGCGACCTGCTGGAGCAGTTCCGGCGGGATGTGGAGTCGGCTGTGCTGCAGGGCAAGATCGGGTATGAGGAATCGGGCCGGCTGCTGAAGTTCTACGAAGACGGGCTTTACGGGTATACGTACCTGGAGGACACGCACGGGGCGTAGTGGGTGGTTTGGGGAGCCGTGTGGGGACTGGGGACAGGCTGTCAGTTCTCAGCTATCAGTGGGTAGATCCGGCCGGGCTGAATGCTGATGGCGACGGCATTTTCGGCCCTGAGCACGAGCGACGGCCGCGCATGGCTCGTTTGTGAAGACGGATTCGGCCGGGATTGAGTTAGGATTCGCTCAGGCATCGTCGTCGTTGGGATGGGCCCCCGGCGATGCCGGGGGGAATGGTGGGGGCGCCGTTTCGGTTGTTGCGGAGTGTTGGAGAGGTGGGTTCTTCCGAAAATACTGCCGCAGAGAGCGACCGCGTTTCATCCCTGGGGACGAGCGGTTGCTGGTCATGGTCCTTTTGGTTGAACGAGATGGCGGGTTCGCTCTGGTGGATTGCTTGCGGATGAGGATTCGGGGGTAGACACTTGGGCGTTCCGGGCTCCTGATCGGACCGACGGCTGGGAACGGTCAGCAAATGGCCAGCGTTGACGAGTGCGTCCGCGCAAGTAGGGCTGCCCTAGCTTCCGAGTGGCCTCATCCGGACAGAGTCGACTTGAACCAAAGCTGGCGATTGCACGTATGTGCTAGAGACGAGCACCGCCTTTCATCTGCCGATGAGAAGCGGCTAGAAACTCGCCCGGAGGCAGAATTGATACGGCTTTCTTACGATGTGGGCGGGGTTCTTGTATTGGTGGCAGCCGCCATTGGTGCTATGGCAACCCTAAGATTGCAGGCGCAAGCTCCCTCGATTCGGCCCACGCGAGACGTGATCTCGCGGCTGAGAAGCGAGGTCCCAGGGCTGATGCAAAAGGCCGGAGTTCCTGGGATGTCGATCGCCTTGATCCGAGGTGGAAAGACGATCTGGCTGCATGGTTTCGGGGTGAAAGACAAGAAAACGGGAGAACCCGTTAGGACGGACACGGTCTTTGAAGCGGCTTCCCTGAGCAAGCCCGTATTTGCGTACGGCGTGATGAAGCTGGTCGACCAGGGAAAGCTCGATCTCGACACTCCGTTGAGTTCCTATTTGGCAAAGCCCTACGTTCCAGATGAACGCGTAAGAAAGATCACGGCTCGATTGGTATTGAGTCATCGAACCGGCTTTCCGAATTGGCGGGGCGACGACGGCTCGCTTCCCATTTATTTCTCGCCGGGAGAACGTTTCAGCTACTCAGGTGAGGGATACATCTATCTGCAACGTGTGGTCGAGCAGATTACCGGAAAACCGCTGGACGTTTATATGGACGAAATTGTTTTCAAGCCGTTGAGGATGACGAATAGCAGCTATGTGTGGAGACCGAGCTTTGATTCGTTGACAGCTACGGGATATGACTTCAAAGGCGGACCGGGTGAGCTAGAGAAACCGAAGGAAGCCGGAGCAGCATCCAGCCTGAATACTACCGCCAGGGACTATGCGCTTTTCGTCAACGCAGTTCTGAATGGCAAAGGGCTTTCGCCCTCCGTGCTCCGCCAGATGGAGACGCCTGAGATCGCGCTCGACCCGGCTTGCAGGATTTGCGTTAAACAAGAGCCAAAAGAGCCGTCGAAGACGCTCTTCTGGGGTTTGGGATGGGGCATTCAGCGGGAACGTAAGGGCGTCCTGCTCTGGCATTGGGGCGATAACGGCGTCTTCAAAGCATTTGTCATGGCCGACCCGGCGAGAAAGTCAGGCGTCGTGATGTTCGCAAATGGCCAAGATGCGCTGAACGTTGCAAAGCCGATCATCGACACAGCAATTGACACAGACTCCCAGGCATTCGCATGGCTGAAATGAAGCAGCCCGGTTGAACTAATGGCGCGTGCGTCCGTTCAGCTCCTGGATCGTCGCCCATCCGGAAGTTGAGTCGGAGTACTCCTCACAAGTCGGCCGGCCTTCATCCACCCGCCGGGCTGCGAGATCGATGCGTACTCTGTCGGCAGGGCGGGCCCGTCTTGGACGCTCTCTCCTTGCTTGCCGTCCTTGCGATCCCGCTCTACGCTGTAAGGGCCGAGCGACTCGTCCCCGTCCATGGCGCGGAAACCAACAATATAGGCACTGGCGAACGCGAGTGTCCAGGACCGATTGCCGGCGTTTACGTAGCGCGGAGGATCGATGCGCAACGACTGACGGGACGGGCGCGCTCCCGGGTGGAACTCTGCTGCAGCGCGGCTCCGTGCTGATCTCGGTGGTCATGCTCCGGAGCCACGTCCTCTCCGTTGAAGACGCGCGCGTAGCCCCTCGCTGACGCTTGGGGACTGGGACAAGGGGCGTGGCTTCATCCGCTTTGGCGGCCCGAAGGGCTATGATTGACTCCGTTCAAGACGCTCCCGGAACCGATGCCCGCTTACTGACGTGCGCGGTTCGCAACGGGCCGGAGACCCCTTCCCTACGGTCGGGGTTCGTGACGCGGTTTCGCGCGGTAAATCGACTGGCTATTTCAGGCCCATCTGGCGGACCAGATCCAGGAAACGCGGATCCTTGCGGAGCGGCTCAAATACGGGATCGGACGCTATTTGCGCACTCGCCGGCACGTGGCTGTTTACCGCCTGGCGGAGCTGGCTCAGCGCCTCGTCCGTGTGGCCCAAACCAAGATAGACGAGGGCCATCGAGATGGCCGGCGTGTAGGCCGCCTTTGAGCGCTCCGTGATCTCTTTCAAGATCGCTTCGGACTTGGCGCGTTCCCCGTTCTTCGCCAGCAGGTAGCCGTATAGGGCGAGGCCCATGGGATTTTCGTTGTGCCCTTCGAACGAAGGCGCGATCTCGGCCAGGGCGCGTTTGCTCTGACCCGACAGGCTTAGAGAGAGCAGGTAGGCGCGGTCACCGGGCGGTGAGCCGGCGGATGCCTTGTGCAGATCCTCCGACTCCGCGATGGCGCGCGCATAGTCGCGATTGAAGTAGAGCACCTCGGCCAGAAGGGAGCGGGTGATGCGGGTGAGCGGGTCGAGAGAATGCGCGCGAAAGACCTCACGGACGGCCTCGGGGAATTGGCCCATGGGGACGAGGTACATGACCGAGTACATCAGGTGCCCCTGGGCCCATTCGGGGTCGAACTCGATGGCGCGGCGGAAGCGGCGCTCCGCTTCGGGCCAGTTCCAATCGAGGGCGGCGTAGCTGCCGACGGCGGCTTGCGCCTCAGCGAGTTCAGGATCGAGCGCCAGCGATCTGGCGGCGGCCTGACGGCCCTTGGCGATGATGGCGGCGTCGCGGCCATCGGACTGAAAGACCATGAGGAGATGGCTTTGGGACAACCAAGCCCAGGCCGGCGCAAAGTTGGGATCGCCGCGCAGAGCCTCTTCAAAGAGGGACGCGCTCTTTTGCAGGCTGCCCGGATCGGCCTGATACCAGTAGTATTGGCCCCTGAGGAAGGCTCCATAGGCCTGCGGCGAAGAGGCAGGCTTGCGCATCATCCGGGGCCCGTGAGTGGGCGCGGGCAGGCGGATGCGCGAGACGATTCCGGTGGCCAGATTCCGCTCGAGCTCGGCGAGTTGACCGGTATCGCTTTCGCGCGTTTCCGCCCAGACGTACGACTGGGTGTGGACGTCGGTCAGCTTGGCGGAGACGGTGGCGCGGGTGCCCACGACGCGGACGGCGCCTTCCACGATGTAGTCGACGCCGAGACCTTCGGCCAGTTGGAAGCGGGATCCGGCGGTCTGGTTGAACTGGATGGCCGAGCCTCGGGAGATGACGCGGAGCCCGGGATTGCCGGCGAGTCCGGAGATGATGGCGTCGGAGATGGCGGCGCCCAGTTCGGGATCGGGTGCTCCGGCGAATGTCTGAAACGGCAGGACGATGATGGAGGCGGTGGCCGGCGGTTTGAACCGCCCGGGCCGTAGCGAGAAGAAGACGGCCGTTCCGGCGGCCCCGAGAACCAATGCGACCGCTGCTACGAGCCAAAGTCTGTGCGAGTGGAGCCAGGCGTGGGGCGTGGGTCGTGCATCGGGCGGCGCGTTGCGCTGGGTGAACTCGGGCACGAAGCTGCGGGGCCGCAACGTGATGATGATGGGGTCGGCCGGGCCCTCTTCCTCGTAATACTTCTTGAGGCGTTCGCGGAGGCGGCGCGCCTCGACACGAACGATGGAGTCGATGCGGGGGTCGAAGGTATCGCTCTTGTTGAAGACCTCAAAGCCGAGAACGAACTCATTGAGTTTTTCGGTGTCGCCTTTGAGGGCTTGTTCGACGACGAAGGTGAGGAAGCGGCGGTGACGATCAGAGCCGGAGAAGGAAACGCTGGAAACAATCCGCTGGAGCTGCTCCCGGATGGGTTCTTTCTGGTCTTCAGCGGGTGCAGTCATGGGGCACTACGGCAAACTACAGTCTAGCGCTGAGGGGCGGGGGTGCGAGGGGCGGTGGCAACACCCGCCTTGCGCTTCGGGCGGTTATGTTCTAAGAGTTCTGCAAAAGCAAAGAGGGCCATGGTAAGCCTTTCTGATCCGTATCGCAGCGGAAGGAAGGAAAGGACCAATGACCCGAAAGAAGGATACCGCGAACCGGGTGGACTGGAAAGCGGTGATGGCGGAAGACTCCGATTTCATGAAGGCGCTGGTGCAGAGCGTCGTGCAGCAGGTACTGGATGCCGAGATGGAGGAAACGCTCTGTGCGGCGCGGTCGGAGCGCACCCCGATGCGCACCGGCTATCGCAGCGGCTCCTATGTCCGTGGGCTGGTGACGCGGGTCGGCCGCATTGAGCTGCGCGTGCCGCAGGACCGGCAAGGGCGCTTCCGGACCGAGGTCTTTGAGCGCTATCAGCGCAGCGAAAAGGCGCTGGTCGGGGCGCTGGCCGAGATGTACGTGCAGGGCGTGTCGACGCGCAAGGTGAAGGCGATCACCGAGGAACTATGTGGGCATGAGTTTTCGGCCTCGACGATCAGCCGGATCAACCAGACGATGGACGAGGAACTGGAGAAGTTCGCGACGCGGCCGCTGGAGGAGGACTATCCGTTTCTGATCCTGGACGCGCGCTACGAAAAGGTGCGCGAGGACGGCGTGATCCGGAGCCGGGCGGTGCAGGTGGCGATCGGGGTGAACTGGGACGGGCGGCGCTGCATCCTGGCCGTGGAACTGGCCAACCGGGAGAGCGCGTCGAGCTGGCGCGAGTTTCTGGTGAAGCTGCGGCAGCGGGGGCTGCGCGGAGTGGAACTGGTTGTCAGCGACGATCACGCGGGCCTGAAGCGTGCGATTGCCGAGGTCGTGCCGGAGGCCGCCTGGCAACGGTGCTACGTGCACTTCCTGCGCAATGCGCTGGACCATCTGCCGCGCAAGGCCGACGACGATTGTCTGACCGAGTTGCGCTGGATCTACGACCGCCGCAACCTGGCCGAGGCGCGGCAGGATCTGGCGGCATGGCTGAAGAAGTGGGAATCGCGCTACGCCAGATTGTGCCAGTGGGTGGAGGAGCAGATCGAGGAGACGCTGACGTTTTACCGTCTGCCGCAGGCGCACCACAAGCATCTGAAGTCGACGAACATGCTGGAGCGACTGAACGAGGAGCTCAAACGCCGGACCCTGGTGGTGAGGATCTTCCCGAACGCGGCGAGCTGCCTGCGGCTGGTGCGAGCGCTGGCGGTGGAGATCCACGAGGACTGGGTGGAAGCGACGCGCTATCTGAACATGGAGGAGCTGAAAGAGCACAAGAAGCAGCTACTGCGCGATATACAGCCCGCCGCCTGAAGGCGGCCGGGGGTGACTACAGGGTTGAGTGGAGGCGGGGACTCGCTGCCCCCGCCTCCACACCTCCACCCCCGCTCAACCAGAAGGCTCCATGAAGCTCAGTGCTTTTGCAGAACTTGACAGACACAACTCTTCGGGCCTCACCTGCGGGGTTTCGGCCTAGAACCCGGGGTGCGGGGTGGGGCGACCCTGGGGGCGCCCGCGGACCGAGGGTCCGCCTTACTGCGCGGTGGTCTGTGGAACATGTTGGCAATCGCTGGGCGCGGGTTCCGTGGTGGGCTGAGGTTCGGGGCAGCCCCAGCCTTCGGCTTGGGGGGGGCCCTTGGTTTCCTGGATCCTTGGGTCCTTTGGGTTCTTGGGTTCTTGGGTTCTTGGGTTCTTGGGTTCTTGGGTTCTTGGGCTCTCGGGCATCGCTCGGGTTCGGGGCAGCCCCAGCCTTCGGCTTGGGGGAGCCCTTGGTTTCTTGGATCCTTGGGTTCTTGGGTTCTTGGGCTCTCGGGTATCGCTCGAATTCGGGACAGCCCCAGCCTTCGGCTTGGGGGAGCCCTTGGTTTTCTGGATCCTTGGGTTCTTGGGTTCTTGGGTTCTCGGGTATCGCTCGGGTTCGGGGCAGCCCCAGCCTTCGGCTTGGGGGAGCCCTTGGTTTCCTGGATCCTTGGGTCCTTTGGGTTCTTGGGTTCTTGGGTTCTTGGGTTCTCGGGCATCGCTCGGGTTCGGGGCAGCCCCAGCCTTCGGCTTGGGGGAACCGGTGGGCCGACGGCTGGGGCGCTGATGGGTTGAGCAGCTTCGGAATCATGGCGCCGGCCTCCGGCGTCACCGACCTCCGGTTTTTACCCAGTCGAAGGGCACCGATTGGTAGATGTCGTTCACCCAGTTTCCGAAGAGGAGATGAGCGTGGCTGCGCCAGTGGTTCTCAGGGGGACGGGTGGGGTCGTTGCCTGGAAAGTAGTGCTCGGGCACCTCGATGGGTTCTCCGGCTGCGACGTCCCTGGTGTATTCGTCCGCTAGCGAGGTGGAGTCGTACTCCAGGTGATTGAACATGTGGAGGCCGCGGTAGCGCGGATCGTCCACCAGGCACAGGCCGGTTTCCTCGCTCTCCGCGAGGATGGTGAGGCCACGCTCTTCTGGCAGATCCTGCCGCCGCACCTCGGTCCAGCGCGAGACAGGCACACCGAAGGTGTCGGAAAAGCCTCGCAGATACGGCGAGGCAGGCACCAGATTGCGGTGATCGAAGACTCCGAACGCCTTCCGCGATAGGGCATGCTTCGGGACCCCGTGGAAATGATGCAACGCGGCCTGGGCGGCCCAACAGACGTTCAACGAGCGATGGACGTGGGTCTGCGTCCAGTCCAGGATGCGGCGCAGTTCGTCCCAGTAGCTCACTTCCTCAAAGGGGAGATGCTCGACGGGCGCTCCGGTGATGATGAAGCCGTCGAAGCGTTCGGAGCGGACTTCCTCCCAGGAGTAGTAGAACGAGATGAGGTGCTCGATGGGCGTGTTGCGCGCCACGTGGTTGGTGAGCCGCACCAGGGTGAGTTCCACCTGCAGCGGGGTCGCGCCGATGAGTCGGGCGAACTGTGTTTCCGTGACGATCTTGTTGGGCATCAGGTTCAGCAACCCGATGCGGAGCGGACGAACGTCCTGGCGCACCGCGTCGGTCTCACGCATCACGGGCACGCCTTCCGCCTCGAGAATGGGGCGGGCGGGGAGGTTGTCGTGAATCTTGATCGGCATTGGCGTGCGTCCTCTACTTCTTCTATTGCGGGACAGACGCTTGTGGCGGGATCCGTATGGTTGCCGGCTTGGCCACATCCTCCTGGTAAGGAGCGCCACCTTGCCCGGAAAGCAGGTTGGCGTTGGGCATCGTCCCAACTCTGGATGCGCGGCACCAAAAGAGGCGCCAGCAACGAAATGGTAGCATTTGCGGCGGACGGGGTGGGGGCCGGGGGTTGAATCCCGAGAGAGGGGTGAAGGCCGGTGGCTTGGTGATCGGGAGCTAGCGTTGGGCGGCAGCAACCAGGAGTCTGGGGGACCTCGTGTTGGCTTACGACCTGACTGGGCGGAAGGCCGGCAAGGGCGCCGGCCCGCAAGCGTGGACGCATACCCCACGAAGCAGGATGTGGTGCTGTTCCTCCGTTGCTGACGAGGTTGGCTGCCCTGCTGTGGCCGCCAGCCCTTATTTCGAATTGCCCTTCGCCCAGTCGAGCGCTGCTTCCGCTACCTGCCGGATCTCCCTTTCGATTTCCGCCGTGGTACGGGTGGGTTTGCCGCGGCGCCAAGCCCTTATCATCGCCACGACTCGCTGCGCTTCGGGGTCGTTCGTGGCGGAGATGTCCCTGGCGCCGATGGCTGCCGCCTGCGCTGATTGCTGACGCGCTGTCTCGGGCGCCAAGTCCAGGATGTTCCGGGCAGCCGTCTTGACCACCTCCACCTGGCTCGGCGAGGGGAGGGCAAGCCGCGGCGCCAACTCCGCCACCAGGATCGATTCGGCGAGTTCCTTGGGGTGGAGTTGAAAGGCCTGGACGGCGCGCGCAAAGGCCTCCACCGTTCGACTGGCAGCCTGGTACGCCCCCACCAGCGCGACGGCCCGCTCCCGTTCAAACTCGCTCGTGGGATAGGCGGCCTCCCACTGGAGTAAGGCCCTGATCCGCTCGTCCGGATCCGGCTGTTCGGTGGCCCGTCGGCCCAGTTCGTATTCCCTGGCATCCGCCCAGTGCCTCTGGGGCGACACAGGCGCCGTCAGAGTGCCTGATCCGCCTGGATTCGGAGCTGTCGATTGTCCGTAGGCCGCCAAAGTGAGCCCAGCGGTGAAGATGGCCCGTGCGATGGGGTGCATCCGTCCCCCTCCTGGCGCCATTCTGACCCCGACGGATGGAGATGGCAAGACGCAATTGTGTTCGCCCTTGCTCGCCGAGCGCGAGAGGCGGGGGGGGCCCGCAAGTACCACAAATGGGTGTAGTCGCTACAGGGGGTAATCGGTTAGCTGCCTACGCCTCGATGTCGTGATGTCCCGTGCCGATTTCTTCCGCACACTCGAAGCGAAGGTGGGGACCACGGCACACCGAAGGGAACGGCCAACCGGCCGCGGCTCTGATTCGAACCGCGCGGCCGCAGAGAGAAAGGGCTTGCGAACGGAGGGAACTTCAATGTCTAGGACAATAACCTGGGCCGCCGCCATCCTACTGGCGCTGCTGCCGGCCGGCTGTACCAGTAACTCCAATGCCGCCAGGTCGACGCCGCCTCTCACGGTGGAGACCGTCGCAGTGGAGCAACGCGACGTACCCATCTTCGGCGAATGGCTGGGCACGCTGGAGGGCATGGTCAATGCCGACATCAAGGCACAGGTGTCCGGCTACCTGGAGCAGCAGGGGTATAGCGAAGGGTCGGCGGTGAGGAAGGGGCAACTGCTGTTCCAGATCGACCCCAGGCCATTCCAGGCGGCGGTGGATCAGGCGCGGGCCCAACTCGCGCAGGCAAACGGGCGGCTCTCGCAGGCCAGAGCCCAACTGTTGGAAGCCGAGGCGCAGGTGGGAGTGGCGGAGGCCAATCAGGGCCGGGCGCGCCTCGACGTTGAGCGATACACGCCGCTGGCCAAACAGCAGGCGATTACGCAGCAGGATCTGGACAACGCGATTCAGAACAACCTCGCGGCCAAGGCTCAACTGCAGGCCGCCAAGGCGCAGGTGGAGACGGCCAAGTCGCAGATTGAGTCCGCCGCGGCGGAGGTACAGGCGGCGCGCGCCGCGGAGGAAACGGCCCAACTCAACCTGGGGTTCACGCATCTCACCTCACCGATCGACGGCGTGGCCGGCGCGGCACTGCAGCAGGTGGGGTCACTGGTGAGCCCGGCCGCGGGCACGATTACGACGGTTTCGACGCTCGACCCGATCAAATGCTACTTCACTGTGAGCGAGCAGGAGTATCTCGACTTCCGCAGGCGCTACTCGACACCCGAAAGCCTGGCCGAGGAGCACCGCAATCTCGAACTGCAACTGATTCTGTCGGATGGGACGTCCTACGCGCATCGCGGGCGGTTCTACTTCGCGGATCGCGAAGTGAATGTGCGGACCGGCGCCATCCGCATCGCCGGGCTGTTCGCCAATCCGGACAATACGTTGCGGCCCGGCCAATACGCGAAGATCCGCTTTTCGCCAAGGTCGGTGCCGGGCGCACTGCTCGTTCCCCAGCGGGCGGTGTCGGAGTTGCAGGGTGGCTATCAGGTGGCCGTGGTGGAGGCCCACAACAAAGTGCAGATCCGCCCGGTGAAGGTAGCGGATCGCGTGGGCGCCGACTGGATCATCAGCGAAGGGGTGCGCGCCGGTGAACAGGTTGTGGTGGAAGGGCTGCAGAGGCTACGCAACGACACGATTGTGGACCCCAAGCCCTATGTGGCCACGCAGAGCAGAGGGATCAAGTAGGCCACTATGTCCAACTTCTTCATCGACCGGCCCATCGTGGCCATGGTGATTGCCCTGCTGACGGTGATCGTCGGCGCCGTCGTCATCGTCAACCTGCCCGTCGCGCAGTTCCCGGCGATTGCACCACCCGAGATCCAGATCTCGGCGGTGTATGTCGGGGCGGATGCGCAGACGGTGGAACAGGCGGTGGCCACGCCCATCGAGCAGCAGATGAGCGGCGTGGACAACATGAACTACATGTACTCGGTGAACTCCACTGCCAACGGCCAGATGCGCCTGGTGGTGAACTTCGACATCAAGACCGACCCCAACACCGACCTGATCCTCGCCCAGAGTCGCGAGACACTGGCCGCCTCGCAGTTGCCGGCCGAGGTTACGAACTACGGGGTGAGCGTACAGAAGTCGGTCACGGCGCCACTGATGCTGCTCTCGCTCTACTCGCCGAAGGGCTCGCGTGACGAGCGATTCCTGGCGAACTACGCCTATATCAACATGAATGATCCGTTGACGCGTGTGCCCGGCATCGGCAGCGTGCAGGTGTTCGGTGCGGGGCAGTATGCCATGCGCCTGTGGGTAAGGCCGGACCGGCTAGCGAAGCTGGGCATCACAGTGCCGGAGATCGTGTCGACGATCCAGTCGCAGAACACCGTGAACCCGGCGGGCCAGGTGGGCAGCGAGCCGATTCCCCAGGGACAGGAGTACACCTATTCGGTGCGAGCCCAGGGCCGGCTGACGTCTCCGGAGGAGTTTGGGGACATGGTGTTGCGGGCCACACCGGACGGCGCGGTGGTGCGCGTGCGCGACGTGGCGCGGGTGGAGTTGGGCGCCCAGGACTACAGCGTCGCGGGACGGCTGAATGGGAAGCCCAGCGCCGTCATCGCGGTGTATCAGCTGCCGGGGTCGAACGCGGTGGATGCGGCCAACGGTGTGAAGAAGCTCATTGAAGAGGCAAGGCGCCGGTTTCCCCAGGATGTGGAGTGCGTTGTCTCGCTGGACACCACACGGGCTGTCTCGGAAGGCATCCACGAGATCGTCGAAACCCTGCTGATCGCCATCGTGCTGGTGATCCTGGTGGTCTACGTGTTTCTGCAGGGGTGGCGGGCGACGCTGATTCCGCTGCTGGCGGTGCCGGTCTCGCTCGTCGGCACCTTTATCTTCTTCCCGCTGTTCGGCTTCTCCATCAATACGCTGTCGATGTTCGCGATGGTGCTGGCGATCGGGCTGGTTGTCGACGACGCCATCGTCGTTGTCGAATCGGTGGAGCGCTACATCGAAGACGGGCTATCGCCGCGCGATGCGGCGCGCAAGGCCATGGCGGAGATCACGGGCCCCGTGATCGGCATCGCCCTGGTGCTTTCTGTGGTGTTCATCCCCACGGCGTTCATTCCCGGCATCACCGGCCGGCTCTACCAGCAGTTCGCCATCACCATTGCCATCTCGGTAATTCTGTCGGCATTCAATGCGCTGACACTCAGCCCGGCGCTCGCGGCCCTGCTGCTGAAACCGAGGGTGCACGGCAACGGCGGACCGGCGGCTGCCTTCTTCGCCTGGTTCAACCGCGTCTTCGGCGAGGCGACTGAGCGGTATGTTCACGGCTCGGGAGCGCTGATCCGAAAGAGCGCGTTCTCGATGGTCCTGCTGGGGCTGTTCGCCGTCGCCGGAGGGTTACTGGGCAGCAATCTGCCGTCCAGTTTTGTGCCGGACGAGGATCAAGGCTACCTCTTTCTGAACATTCAGCTACCCAACGCCGCGTCGATGCAGCGCACCAACGCACTCACACGGAAAGTGGAGAAAATCATCGCGGAGACTCCAGGCGTCGAGTCCACCACGACAGTCGCGGGGTTCAGCCTGCTGAGCTTCGCGCGCGCCAGCTACAGCGGGTTTGCCTGGATCACACTGAAGGAGTGGGGCAGCCGCCAGGACCGCGCGCAGCAGATGCAGTCGATCAAACAGCATCTGAATCGCGAGCTGAGCAAGCTACCCGAAGGTGTCGCGTTTAGCTTCTCTCCACCGGCCATTCCAGGGGTGGGGACCTCCGGCGGGTTCACGTTCCTGCTGGAGGACCGGTCTGGCCAGGATGTCGCGTTCCTCTCATCGAATCTCAACAAGTTCATGGCCGCGGCGCGCAAGCGCCCCGAGATCGCGGGCCTGACGACGACATTCCTGCCCAGCGTGCCGCAGCAGTTCGTGGTGGTCGACCGCGACAAGGCGATCAAACAAGGGGTGCCGCTCGCCGATGTCTACCGGACGATTCAGACCTTCATGGGCGGCCTCTTCGTGAACTATTTCAACCGGTTTGGGCGGCAGTGGCAGGTGTATGTCGAAGCGGAGGGCGAGTACCGCACGCGCCCTGAGAATGTGGGCCAGTTCTACGTGCGCAACACGAGCGGCGAAACGGTGCCGCTGTCCGCCCTGACCCATTTCGAGTCGCGCACCGGCCCGGAGTTCACCATGCGCTTCAACGAGTATCGGGCCGCGCAGCTCAACGGCGGCGCCGCACCAGGCTACAGCTCCACCCAGGCGATGAAGGCTCTGGAAGAGACGTTCGCCGAAACGATGCCGGCGGAGATGGGGTACGACTACTCGGGCATGTCGTATCAGGAGAAACGGGCGACCGAGGGGGTGCCGCCGGCCGCGATCTTCGGGTTCTCGCTGCTGTTCGTCTTTCTGATTCTGGCGGCGTTATATGAGAGCTGGTCGCTGCCGCTCAGTGTGCTGCTCACAACGCCGGTGGCGGTCTTTGGAGCATTTGGCGTGCTGTGGGCCCGCCGGGCTGTGTCTGGACTCTACTTGCCTCCGTTTCTGGTGCAGATCGAGAACGACGTCTATTCGCAGATCGGGCTGGTGATGCTGATCGGACTGACGGCGAAGAACGCCATCCTGATTGTGGAGTTCGCCAATGAGGAGCTCGCCAAAGGACGGCCGCTGGTCGAAGCCGCGCTGGAAGGCGCCAAGCTCCGCCTGCGCCCCATTCTGATGACGTCCTTCGCGTTCATCCTGGGCAGTGTGCCGCTGTGGACGGCGTCGGGCGCGGGCTCAGTGGCGCGCCAGATTATGGGCACAACAGTGATCGGCGGCATGCTGGCGGCGAGTCTGGTGGGGATCTTCCTGGTGCCCGCGGCATATGTGGTGGTGAAGAGACTCTCCGGCGCGGAGAGGAGATTCTTCGCCGCGGAGGGAAAAGGAGCTGAGGCGTGAAACCCGCTCTGGCCGTCTTGATCCTGATGAGCCTGGCGGGCTGCGCGCTGGGACCGGACTACAAGCGTCCCGATGTCTCGGTTCCAAAGGGCTACCGGGTGCCGGACCCGCAGTCCGAGGCCGGCGACGCGGCTTCACTGGCGGATGCTCCATGGTTCGAAGTGTTTCAGGACGAACAACTGCAGCGCCTGATTCGTGAAGCACTCGCGAACAACTACGATCTGCGCGACGCGGTGGCGAGGGTCGACGCGGCGCGCGCGGTGGTTGGCATCACGCGAGCCGATCAGTTCCCGAACGCCGGCGTATCCGGAGCAGTGAATTTCAATCGTCTGTCGCGGGATGGGGCAACCAGGATCCCAACCTCGGTGCTGCCGGATCAGAACCGCACCTTCGGCTCGGCCGCGCTCAACCTGCTTTCGTTCGAAGTCGACCTGTGGGGCAAGTTGCGGCGGGCCACCGAGGCGGCTCGCGCGGAGCTTCTGAGCGCGGAAGAGAACCGCAAGACGGTGGCTACGGTGCTGGTGAGTGATGTGGCCACCGCGTATCTGAGTCTGCGGGAACTCGACTACGCACTGGAGATCTCCGAACGGACGCTGAAGACCAGGGAGTCATCGCTCGAACTCGTCAAGACCAGGCAAGGCGGCGGCGTGGCCACGATGCTGGACTTACGACAAGCTGAACAGTTGGTGGAAACCGCGGCGCAGTCCATCCCCACGTTGAAGCAGCAGATTGAGCAGACCGAGAACCGCATCAGCCTGCTGGTGGCGAAAAACCCCGACGGTGTCGTGCGAGGACGAGGATTCAACGAGCAGACATTTCCGCCGGAGGTCCCGCCCGGGCTGCCTTCCAGTCTGCTGGAACGGAGACCGGACATCCGGGCGGCGGAACAGTTGCTCGTGGGCGCCAATGCGCGGATCGGCGTGGCGAAAGCCGCCTATTTCCCGCAACTGAGCCTGACCGGTCTTCTCGGCGGGCAGAGCACGCAACTGGCGAGCCTCTTCAGTGGACCGAGCGCGGCCTGGAGCCTGGTGCCGCAGGTCAGCCAGCCCATCTTCACCGCAGGCCGGCTGAAGAATGGTGTGAGACTCGCCGAGGCACAACGACAAGGCGCGTTGATCTACTACGAGAGGACCATCCAGACAGCGTTCGCCGAAGTATCCAACGCGCTGATTGCACACCGGCGCATGCGGGAGAGCCGGGAGAGGCAGCAGGCCCTGGTGAATGCGCTCCGGGATCGGACCCGGCTCGCCTATGTCCGGTACCGCGGCGGAGTCGACACGCAGTTGAACGCCCTGGATGCGGACAGAGACCTGTTCCAGGCTGAGCTGACGCTGGCCAGTATCCGGCTGGGGGAGATGCTGACCGTCGTGGACCTCTACAAGGCGTTGGGGGGCGGTTGGAAGTAGCCGGCGGCCCGGCCGCCTACAGAAGACCCGAGCGGATGGTGGAGCTGACCAGGCGGTATTCGATCGCGCCGGGGTCGATCAGCTCAAAGTGGGCCGTGGCGGGGAGAGGGATGAGCCGGGCGTCGTCGCCGGCCTTGCGGGCAGCAGCTTCGTAGCGCCTGGAGATCTCGATGGGCACGACTTGATCCTTCATACCGTGGATGAGCCGGGTAAAGACTTTCAGCGGAAGGCGTTCGATGGGCGACGAGCGGGCATAGCGGTCAGGATGCTCGGCCGGCCCGCCGCCCAGCAGTTCGCCCACCACGTTGTTGTTCAGCTTCAGTTCGTAGGCGCGGCGGAGGTCGGCGACACCGGCCAGGGAGACCACCGTCTTCAGAGGCATCACCTTCTCGGCCGCCAGCCAGAGCGCCAGGTGGCCACCCGCCGAATGCCCGGTGACTCCGAGCCGCTTGGGATTGAGATTGTACTTGCCGAGGTTCCTGGCGAGAAAGGCCGCGCCGGCGCGGATATCGTCAAAGGTGCCAGTCCAACCGCCGCCGGCGTTGCCCAGGCGCCGGTATTCCAGGCTAAAGCACGCCACGCCCTCGGTGGAGAGCGCCTTGCACAGGTGCCCGATGTGCTTGAGATCGTTGGCGGCGCGCCAGAATCCACCGTGAATCACGATCATGGTGGGGTGGGGTCCGGTCGCCTTGGGCAGATACAGTTCGCCGAACTGGTTTGGATCGGTGCCGTAGGCCAGGCGCGCGTCGGAGTCCGGCGCCGGTTTGGTTAGGATGCTCTGCATGGGTTGGCGTCCGAGCGGATGGCTAAGTACATGGTTTCGGAAGTTCGCACACGCATCGGAGGTAAGCTCTCAGCGATCAGCCCGCGCCGGTTTGGCTGATGGCTGAACGCTGATCGCTGACGGCTGTGTCGCAAATACGTCACCGTAATTCCGAACGTGAGTGCTAGGCCGGCTTGTACAGCAGCACGACGGCCTGCGCTTCGCCCGACTTCCCCTCCCCGACGGGCCCGACTTTTTCGGCGGTCTTGAACTTGACCGAAACCCGGTCCACCGGCAGATCCAGGGCGGAGGCGAGGCTGTCGCGGATGGGCTGACGGAACTCCTTGAGCTTGGGCCGCTGGAGAATCACGGTGGAGTCGACGTTGGCGATGGAGTAGCCCTGCTCACGGGCGAGGCTGACGGCATGCCGCAGGAAGACGAGCGAGTCGCAACCCTTCCAGCGCGGGTCGGTATCGGGAAAGTGCATGCCGATATCGCCGAGGGCCAGTGCACCCAATAGGGCATCGGTAATGGCATGGGCGAGCACGTCGGCATCGGAGTGCCCATCCAGACCGAACTCACAAGGGATTGTGATGCCGCCCAAAATGAGCGGGCGGCCCACGGTGATGCGGTGATTGTCCCAACCGAGACCGGTGCGGATGTCCATTAACTGGAGACCTTCCGCTGTTCCTCGGCAAGGAACAACCGGGCGAGCTCGATGTCGGACGGCCGGGTGATCTTGATGTTGCGATCGCTGCCGGGTACGACGGTGACCTCGACGCTTTCGAGTCTCTCGACGAGGCTCGATTCGTCGGTGCCGACGAACTGGTCTTCCGTCGCCTTCCGAAATGCTTCGCGCAGCAAGGAGGCGCGGAAGACCTGGGGTGTCTGGGCGAGCACCAGGCGATCGCGGTTCAAGGTGCCGCGCACCACGTGCCGCTGCACCTGTTTGACCGTATCCACCGGCACGATGCCGACGATGGCGGCCCCGGTTTCGGCGGCCTGCAGGATCACCTGGACGATAGTCTCGGAGTCGATGAAGGGGCGGACAGCGTCGTGAACGGCGACGATGTCCACATCCGGATCCAGGGTGGCGAGGGCGTTCTCGACGGAATGCTGGCGGGTGTCGCCACCTTCCACACAACGAACGGGCTTACTGAAGACTTCCTTGCTGAGCAGCTCCGCCGCCAGCTCGAGATCAGCCCCTCGCAGCGCGATCAACACCTCGGTCACCAGCGGGCAAGCGACGAACTTCCGCACGGTGTGCAGCAGAATCGGCGCGCCTTCCAGGGACATGAACTGCTTCTTGTTGTTGCCCGTATGTTCGCCGGACTGGCCCTTCATGCGGGTGCCGAGTCCGGCGGCGGGTAGTATCACGGAGACTTTCATCTTGTCAGGCTCTTAGTCGTTTGGCTCTCAGTCAGCGTGGGTGCTGGACACCCCTCAATTAGGCGGATGAGCTGGCAGGGCCGACTTCTCCTGGCCCGGCTCACTGCCGCGGCCGCGATCGGCCGGGATGCTCTTCTCATGAATGTGGTGCACCCTCTCGTCGAAGCGGCCAAAGATCATCTTGCCGGCCTGTGTCTGTAGGACACTGGTCACCGAAATGTCGATGGTCTTCGAGATGAGGCGTTTGGCGTTGTCCACCACCACCATCGTACCGTCATCCAGATAGGCGACGCCCTGGTTGTACTCCTTGCCTTCCTTGAGGATAAACACCCGCATAATCTCGCCGGGGAGGACGATGGGCTTCAGCGCGTTCGCCAACTCATTGATATTCAGGACCTCAACGCCGTGGAGCTGGGCCACTTTGTTGAGGTTGAAGTCGTTGGTGATGATCTTGCAGTCGTAGATCTTGCCGAGTTCGATGAGTTTGAGGTCCACTTCCCGGATGTGCGGGAAATCGTCTTCGAGAAGCTGGACATTCAGATTGGCCATCTTCTGGACGCGCTGGAGGACATCGAGGCCGCGGCGGCCGCGGTTGCGCTTCATGGAGTCGGCGGAATCGGCGACGAGTTGGAGTTCGCGGAGAACGAACTGGGGGACCACCAGTGTGCCGTCGAGAAAGCCGGTCTCGGCGATATCGGCGATGCGGCCGTCGATGATCACGCTCGTATCGAGGATCTTAAAGGATTGCTTCTGAGCTTTCTCGCCGCCAAAGAGACCTCCGAGCGCCGAGAGGTTGAGCATGTCGCCCTTGGTGGCTCCGACAATCAAGCCAACGTAGGACATCAGCAGGAGTATGAGTAGTTGCAGGAACGGAACCGTTCCTTTGCTGCCCGGAAGGGCCCAGGCAATGATAAGAGATACGAGGAAAGCGCCGACAATACCCAGGACAGAGCCGACAGCGGCTCCTATCAACCTCTTCAGGCTAACTTGCTTCAGCCGCACTTCAAAGAGAACAATCAGGATCCCTAAGATAATGCCTACACCGGCGGCAAACGGGGAAGTTAGACCAAACGGTTGGAGGAACCAGGCCGCGGCTGTCAGGATGAGCACGAACAGCGCCCTGATCAGCAACAAGTCGTTCACCAGATTCTCCTCAATTCACGGAAGATAGCGATCCATGAGGCCGGTCCGGATGGACTTGGACCCCATCGCGGAATGAGTATACCACCAGCCTGGGCCTGGGATCGCTACCACAGCCGGAGACTGCGGGGGTAAAAAGCCCGTGGCGCAAAGAAAACGGGCGCGCCAGCTAGGCCGGCGCGCCCGTTTCAAAGATCAAGTTCAGAGGTGAAAGGTTAAAGGGCCTTTGCCAATTCCTCGGCAAATGCACTTTGGGGACCGTTCGGACGGCGATGCTTTTTGCCGCCACGACGGTTCCGGTCGCGCTCTCCACCCGGCGCCGAAGCGGCGGAGGGGGAGGAAACGGCAGCGGAGGACGAGGGAGCAGCAGAGTGCCCGATGGGCCCACTGGGACGCGTTGCGCCCTTCGGACGCGGGGGTTGAGCGGGATTGGCCCGCAGGAGGCGGTCTTCGAGAGGCGCGCGGTCGAAGCGCCGGATGATTGAATTCATCTCTTCGTCGTTCGGCGCTTCAATGAACGCAAAGCCCTTGGATTCCTGAGTCTCCGGATTGCGGATGACTTTCACGGAATCGGCCACCAAGTTGTCCGCTGTCAGCCACGCCTTGATGTCATCGGCAGTGACCCAGACCGGAAGGTTACCGAGAAAAACGGTCGAACTCATCGAGTTGGGAAGTTAGCTCCGTCGGGGATTGGGACTGGTTCGAGAGGAAGTGCAGTCCATGAGGCACTTACATATTATCACGCGCGAATATGGGCGGCAACGCGGGCCGCCTATTTTTTTGAAACGAAGTGGTCAGGAAAGGCGTCCTGGGCCGAATGGCCTAGTCTCCGGGCTGGACGGTGACGGCCAGTTTCACGGCCGGATGGGCCCGGAGTTCGTCAAGCACTGCCTCCCCGGGGATCGAATCCACTTCCACCAGAGCCACCGCGATCAGCGGTTCCCCCGGCGCCGAAGGCTTATCCTGACGGCCCAGCGAGAAGTTGGCAATGTTCACCGAGTTGCGGCCAAGAACCGTCCCGACATGCCCGATGACGCCAGGCACGTCGACGTTCCGCATGTAGATAAGCGGGCCGGCCAGCGTGCTTTCCACCCGGATGCCGTTGACCGAAAGCAGACGAGCTCTGTCCAGGATAATGCTGCCCGAAACGGAGGTAACCCCTTGATCGGTGTCGATTTCGACCAGAACCGAGTCCTCGCCGACGGAACGCGGCTGGTGCGACTCGCTGACGGTGAGATTGCGCTGCGCCGCCACCTGCATGGAGTTCACCAGGTTGACGCGGTTCGACAGACCCCGGCTGAGCACCCCGGCCAGCGCGGCGTTCCGCACCAGGTTGGTGTTCATTTCCGCGATGCGGCCGAAGTACGTGACGCGGACACCCTTGGGGTGGCCCTCGGAGACGTAGGCGGCGAACTTACCCAGGCGCTCAGCCAGGGTGATGGAGCCGCCGATCGCCTTATACTGCTCCGGCGTGACGGCGGGCATGTTCACGGCATTGATCGCCACCCCGTTCTGGAGGTATTCGATCAACTGCTCGACGATCCGGATGCCGACGATCTCCTGGGCCTCCTCCGTCGAGCCGGCGATGTGCGGCGTGGCGATGAGGTTTTCGCACTGCAGCAGGGGATGCCCGGCAGGCAAGGGTTCCGGCTCGAAGACATCCAGCCCGGCGCCGGCCACCTTCTTGGAGACCAGAGCCTCGCAGAGGGCGTCCTGGTCGACCAACTCTCCACGGGCGCAGTTGATGATGCGGACCCCGTCCTTCATCCGTGCGATGTTGGCGGCGTTGATCATGCCCCGGGTTTCCGGTGTCACCGCCAAGTGCAGGCTGATGTAGTCGGAACCGGCCAGCAGTTCGTCGAGGCTGACGAGCTCGACACCCAGGTGGGCGGCCGTGGCCGGGTTCACGTAAGGATCCGAGGCAATGATGCGCATCTCGAATCCTCGGGCCCGCCGCACCACTTCCTGGCCGATGTTACCCAGGCCCACGACGCCGAGCGTCTTGCCGCGCAGTTCGTTGCCTAGGAACTTCTTCTTCTCCCATTTGCCGGAACGGGTGGACGCGCTGGCCTCGGGCACCATGCGCGCCAGCCCCAGCATCATGGCCAGAGTGTGTTCCGCCACTGACACTGCGTTGCCGCCCGGCGTATTCATCACCAGGACGCCGGCCGCCGTGGAAGCGGGCAGATCGACGTTGTCCACGCCCACGCCGGCGCGTGCGATCACGCGTAGCTTGGGCGCTTTGGCGAGTGTATCCGCCTTCACCTTGACCGCGCTGCGCACCAGCAGTGCGTCGCAGTCGGCCAGATGCGGTTCGTACTCTTTCGGGTTGGAGACCACGATGTCCCAACCGGACTGCTTATTCAGGAGAGCGATCGCCGCGGGCGACAGGGGTTCAGCGACGAGGATCTTCATCGACTACTTCACCACCGCCGGTACTTCCTTGGCTGCCGTGGCTTCGGCGTAGACGCGCTGGACGGCGGCCACGCCCTTACCGAACTCCACCGGAATCCCCTTGGAGTGCAGGATGATTTCGAGCTCCGCGACCATGGCGAACAGGTCGGGGAAGTCGAAGTAGCCGAGGTGCGCGATGCGGAAGATCTGGCCCTTCATGCTGCCCTGGCCGTTGGCGATGACGGAACCGAACTGGTTGCGGAACCCCTTGACGATGTCGCTGGAGTCCATCCCCTTCGGCGCCTTGATGGCGGTGACGGAGGACGAGGGAGCTTCCGGCGCGAACAGCTCGAGCCCCAGCTCCAGGGCGGCGGCGCGGGTGGCCTTGGCCAGTAACTGGGCGTTGGAGACCAGGTTGTCCATGCCGAGTTCCTTGATGTACTTCAAGGCTTCGGCCAATGCAAGAATGTGGCTGACGTTCGGCGTCCAGGCGCTTTCGCCCTTGTCCGCCATCTTCTTCTCCTTCTTGAGGTCGAAGTAGAGGCGGGGGAGGGTGGCCGACGCACTTTGCGCCCAGGCCTTGGCGCTGACGCTGATGAAGGCCAGGCCGGGCGGAATCATGAAGGCCTTCTGTGAGCCGCCCACCACGATGTCGAGACCCCAGCCGTCGATGTCGAGCGGCATGGTGCCGAGGCCGGTGATGGCATCCACGATGCACAAAGCATTGGTCTTCTTGGTGATTTCGCCGATCGCCTGGACGTCGTGGGCGGCGCCCGTGGAGGTTTCGGAGGCCTGGAAGAGGACGCCCTTGGCTTCGGGATGTTCTGTCAGAGCCGCTTCCACCTGGGCGGGCGCCACGACGGAGCCATACTCGGCGGTGAGGACGACGGCCTTGAGGCGGAAGGCCTTGGCCAGTTCCACCCAGCGCTCGCCGAACTTTCCGGCCGAGCAGATGACAACCGTGTCGCCTTCGCTGAAGAAGTTGGAGATGGAGGCTTCCAGGGCGCCTGTGCCGGAGGAAACCGTGATGAGGACGTCGCCTTGAGTCCCGAAAACTTCCTTCAAATCACGCAGCACTGTGGGGTACAGCTTGATGAAGTCCTGGGTACGATGGTGAATGTCGGACGCCATCATAGCGTGCAAAGCGCGCGGCAACAAGGGCGTCGGGCCTGGCGTCAGGAGTCGCTGTTTCTTGATATACATGGCTGTGGGAAAATAAACGGGAAGTAGGAAACAGGATAACAAATATGCCGCTCCTCGATCAGTTGCAGAAGGACATGGTGACCGCCATGAAAGCCAAGGAGGAGGCGCGCCTCAGCGCTCTCCGGATGATGAAGGCGGCCCTGATGAAGGAGAAGGTCGACTCCATGAAGGAGTTGGACGAGGCCGCGGAAATGAAGGTTCTGAACTCGCTGATCAAGCAGCGCAGGGATTCCGCGGACATGTTCAGGAAGGGCGGCCGGGCCGAGCAGGCGGACAAGGAAGAGACGGAACTGCGCCTGATTGAGACCTACATGCCGGCCGGCGCCAGCGAAGAAGAGGTCGAGGCCGCCATTGCCGCCGCCATCACCGAGACTGGGGCCAACAGCCCGAAACAGATGGGCCAGGTGATGACTGCCGCCAAGGCGAAACTGGCCGGCAAGCGCGTGGACGGGAAAGTCATGAGTGACAAGATCCGCGCGCGGCTCAGCTAGGGCCGACCGCCATCAACGGGATCCAGCCGAAAAAGGGCCCGGCGCGACCAATCCGCACCGGGCCTTTCGGAGGAACACACATGGCACCCGTAGGCCGGGCAAATCACACACAGACAGAGGCTCAATACATCGTTTCAGAGGTTCGCGCACGTATCGGCAGTAGGCTCTCAGCGATCAGCCCGTGCTGGCGTAGCTGACGGCTGAGAACTGATCGCTGACGGCTGTGTCGCAAATACGTCACCGTAACTCCGAACGTGAGTGTTTAGTTGTAGAAGCCCGCGTTCTTGTCCGCGAAGCCGGCCAGTTCGCCGGGCAGTTCTTCCAACACGTAGATCGAGGTCGTGGGGCAAACGGGCACGCAGGCGCCGCAGTCGATGCATTCGCCCGGGTTCACAAACAACTGGGCGGTTTCCTCATAACCCGGCTCGTCGGGGGTCGGATGAATGCAGTTCACGGGACAGGCGTCGATGCAATGGTTGTCTTTGGTACAGGTTTCGGTGATGACGTAGGCCATAAGAGTAAGGGCTCCGTTTATGCTTCATGCACGTGGTGTGCCAATCGAGCCCCGTCTGGAAACTGCACGAGTTCCAACACTTAGCGGCTCCCCCACCTTCCCGTCCCTTGGGGCAAATCGCGCACTAGCGGGAACTCGCCCTAAACCAGTATCATGATCTCCGGTTCAGGGAGTTTATACCCGAATGGCTAACCCGCAACACCAACACAAGCCTTTTGTCCCACCGGACATGAAAATGGCGGAGTTCACACTCCGCGCAGTCCTCCTAGGTCTCGTCATGACTGTCATTCTCGGCGCCGCCAATGCCTACCTGGGATTGCGCGCCGGCCAGACCATTGCCGCCACGTACCCAGCGGCCGTGATCGGCATGGCAGTCCTGCGCCTCTTCAAGGGATCGATCCTCGAAGAGAACATCGCCCGTACCGTCGGCAGCATTGGCGAATCCGTCGCCGCCGGCGCCATCTTTACGATCCCCGCATTCGTCATCGTCAAGGCTTGGACCAGGTTCGACTCCTTTGAAGCCTACTGGCAGTCCAGCGTTCTGATGCTGGTGGGCGGCACTCTGGGCATCCTGTTCGTCACGCTGCTGCGGCGCGTGATGGTGGAAGACCCGGAACTACCCTACCCTGAATCGTCCGCCGCGGCCGAAATCCATAAGGCCGGACAGCGCGGCTCCGACGCGGCCGCGACGCTGTTCCAGTCCATGGGTATCGGTGGCTTCACCTATCTACTGGGTGAACTGAAGCTCTTCTCCGCCAGCAAGGACTTCCTGCTGAACGTGGGCGAGATCGGCAAGAGCACGGTTAAGCTCGGCGCCGACCGGATCCTCAACGTGGGCGGCGTCTCGAAGTTCTCGCTGCCCGCCGTCAGCCCGGCCTATTTGGGCGTGGGCTACATCATCGGCGCGCGCCTGGGCGCCCTGAACTTCGCGGGCGGCCTGCTGGCGTGGGGCCTGATGGTGCCACTGCTGGCGTACTTCCTGGGACCCGAGATCGCCAAGACCCTTCCAGCCGGCTCCGGCATTGAGGAATGGGACGCCATCTCCAACCAGATCTGGCGCAACATCGTGCGACCCATCGCCGTGGGCGGCATGCTGGTAGGCGCCAGCTACACGATGTTCAAAATGCGCAAGGCTCTCGCCAGCGGTATCGGCCGCGCGGTGGCCGACCTCAAAAAGGCCGGCGGACAGGGCGAGGCGCAGGATCGCACACAGGTCGATCTGAGCTTCAGGACCGTGTTCCTGGGCCTGGGCGCCACGTTTGCCGCCATGATCGCCCTTTACAACTTCTTCGCCGGCTCCATCGCCGCCGCCATAGTAGCAGCCGTTGTGATGATCATCCTCGGCTTCTTCTTCGCCGCGGTCTCGGGGAATCTGGTAGGCATCATCGGATCGTCGAATAATCCCATCAGTGGCCTCACCCTTTCCACGCTCATCATCGCCGCGCTGATGATGGTGGCCATCGGAGTGAAGGGCATGACCGGCGTGGCTGCCGTGCTGGGCGTCGCCGCCGTGGTGTGCGTGTCGTCCGCCGTCGCCGGCGAGATGCTGCAGGATCTGAAGGTCGGCCACATCCTGGGTGGCACGCCGCGCTCCATGCAGTTGGGCGACTTCATCGGTATCGCCGTGGCCAGCCTGGTGCTTTACTTCCCCCTGCTGCTGCTCCACATGGGCAACATCAAGGAGGGCGGCATCGGCTTTGGCGACGCGAAACTCTCGGCTCCGCAGGCCGGCCTGATGGCCATGCTGAGCCAGGGCATCGTCGGCGGCGACATGGCGTGGCCGCTGGTGGTGGTGGGCATCTGCATGGGCCTCGCCCTGATCCTGCTGCAGGTGAAGAGCCCCATGCTCTTCAGCGTCGGCATGTACCTGCCGCTGGAAACCACGTTCGCCATCTTCGTTGGCGGCGTGATCCGCTGGCTGATGGACGAGGCACGGGACAAGAAGGGCTTCAACGACGCACAGAAGGCGCGGGTCGAGAACGCCTCGGTGCTCATCGCGTCGGGCCTCATTGCCGGTGAAGCGCTGATGGGCCTGGTCAAGGCCGGCTTCAACATCGCCGACAAGCCGCTGGCCACGATCTTCAGCTTCTTCAACCAGCCGCCCACGGCCGCCGGCCTCATCGTCCTGGTGTTGCTGGCCCTGCTGATGATCCGCTGGCCACTGACCAAGGCGGGCGATCCGAACGAACCCGCGCCACCCACGGCGATCATGTAGCATCAACTGTTATGAGCCTCATGCACGACATCCGAGCCTTTCCCGTTGCGAAAGGCTCGGTCGGGCTGTGGTGGCTGGGCCAGAACAGTTTTCTCTTCAAGAGCCCGGAAGGCACGCTGGCCGGGGTCGACCTCTACCTCACTGACTCGTGCGCCGCCCTCGGGCACTCCTCCGGCATCAACCTCTCGCGCGCCGTCCCCATCCTGATCCAGCCCGAAGAGCTCGATATCGATCTGTTCACCTGCACACACAACCACCAGGACCACACGGATCCCGAGACCATTCGCAACCTGCGCAACAAGGACGTTTTCACGTTCCTGGGCCCGCATCCCAGCTGCGACGTCTTCCGGCAGGAGGGCGTCGAGTCGGGCCGCATCCAGGCCGCCTGGCCGCAGTGCGAATTCGAATTCCGCGATCTCAAGCTGCGCGGTACGTTCGCCCTGCCTACCGACACAACGGACCTGAACCACATGGGCTTCCTGCTACAGTTCGGCAACGGCCCGAAGATCTACATCACCGGCGACACCGACTACACCGATCTACTGCATGAGGCGGCGGCCCACAAGCCCGACCTGCTCATCACGTGCATTAACGGAGGCTTCAACAATCTATCGTTCTGGGAAGCGGCCCAGTTGGCCGAGGCCGTGAAGCCCAAGGCCGCCATCCCCTGCCACTACGACATGTTCCCTGACAATTCCGTGAACCCGGCCATGTTCCAGGCTGCCATGAAGCTCAAGTGCCCAGACGTGCGCTACGCTCAGCCGGAGCATGGAAAACCCTTTGTTTTCGATATCGGGTAATCCCACGAGCCAACGAGTATCATAGAGGTTTGTCGATCGTCTCTTCTTCGCTTTCGGGCAAATTTACAGCTTGGCCCATCCTCTACGGCGCTGTCGCTCTGACGACGGGGGCGACGCTCATCCTTGAGCTGTCGCTGACGCGCATCTTCTCGGTGGTCTTCTACTATCACTTCGCGTTCCTGGCCATCTCCATTGCCCTCTTCGGCCTGGGCAGCGGCGGCGTGTTGTCGTACTACATTGTTGCCCGCGGTGAAAAGCTATTCCACCGCCTGGGCGTCCTCTCGGCGCTGAACTCCGGAGCGGTCGTCCTTTCCCTCGCCCTCATCCTGAATCTGGCCGGCCAGCCCTCTGGCTTCCGAACGCTGGCGATGGTCTACTTCGCCGCTGCCCTGCCCTTCCTGCTTTCCGGCATGATCGTTTCGCTGGCGATCGCCGAGACGATCCATCGGGTCGATCGCGTCTATTTCTACGATCTGGTGGGCGCGGCCGGCGGCTGCCTGCTGGTGATCCCCCTGCTGAACATCGTGGGCGGACCCGGCGCGCTGCTCTCCGCCGCCGTTCTCTTCGCCGCCGCGGCGGCCGTCTGGTTCGGCCTGGCGCGCGCCACCACGGGCCGTGCTCTTGGCGTGGCTCTGGCCCTCTTTCTGGTGGCCCTGATCATCGTCAACAAGCGGAAGCCGATCCTGGACATCAGCAGCGCCAAAGGCAGCAAGCTAGCCGCCGAAGTCTTTGTCCAGTGGAATAGCTTTTCCCGCATCTCGGTCCGGCAGGATGCCAAGGACCAGAGCCTGCTGGTGGTGATTGACGCCGACGCCACCACTGGCATTCCACAGTTTGATCTCGACCACCTCACGGACAAAGATCGCGCGGAACTCGCCGCTCACGGACCGGGCTTCCCCTACCAACTGCGCCCGGGCGCCAAGACGCTGATCATCGGCGCCGGCGGCGGCTGGGATGTGGCTCGCGCCATCGGCTCCGGCTCGAAGGACGTCACCGGCGTGGAGATCAACCCGATCATCGCCGAGACCATCATGCGCGGCCGCTTCCAGAAGCAGAGCCGCGACCTCTACGCCCGGCCCGAGGCGCACATCGTCGTGGAAGACGGCCGCAGTTTCGTGCGCCGCTCAAAAGAGAAGTACCAACTCCTGCAGGCCACGCTGGTCGACACGTGGGCCTCAACCGCCGCTGGCGCCTTTGCCCTCTCGGAAAACAATCTCTACACGACCGAAGCCTTCGAAGATTACCTGTCGCATCTCACCGACGACGGCGTGCTGGCCTTCACGCGCTGGGGCTTCGATCCGCCGCGCGAGTCGCTGCGCCTGTTGTCGCTGGCCCGCGCCGCCATGCACAAACTGGGCGAGCACGACTTCGCCCGCCACGTGATCGTCGTCCGTGAAGACGTGCAGAGGCTGAACACCTGGGGCGCCACCGACACCGTCCTCATCTCGCGCAAACCGTTCCGGGTGGAAGATCTGGAAAAGGCCGCGCTGGCGGCCGCCAAGGGCGGCTTCGAGATTCTCTATCTGCCCGGCCAGGGCCCCAACAACCAGTTCTCATCGTTCCTGACGGCGAAGAACGAGACGGCGTGGTTCAACGATTATCCGTACGATGTCACGCCCGTACCCGACGACCGCCCGTTCTTCTTCTACACCGTCCAGCCGCGCGACATCTGGAACTTCCGGTCCACAGCCGAGCACGCCAACGCCGACTTCAAGGTGAACCTGGCCGTCCCGACGCTCTTCTCGCTGTTGGGCGTCAGCCTGCTGGCCACATTCATTACACTGGCCCTACCGCCATTCCTCCTGAAGACCCGCCTGCCGCGCGAGCCCGGCGTCCCCACATTCCTGCTCTACTTCCTATGCCTGGGGGCCGGCTACATCCTCGTGCAGGTGGGCCTCATCCAGAAGTTGGTGCTGTTCCTGGGCCACCCCACCTACGCGTTGACCGTCGTCATCTTCTCGATGCTGGTCTCCAGCGGCCTGGGCAGCTATGCGAGCCGCCGCCTGGTGCGCGGCAAGGACGACCGCCTGGTATACGCCCTGTGCGCCGTCACGGCCATTGTGACGATCCTCGCGTTCAGCGTGAAACCCATCATCGACGCGGGCGAGGCCCTGCCGTTGCCGGTGAAGATGCTCATCACTGTGCTGCTCATCGCTCCCGCCGGATTCGCCATGGGCATCCCCTTCCCCAGCGGCTTGACGCGTCTGGAGGGCTGGCATTCGCCCTCGGTCCGCTGGGCGTGGTCGCTGAACGCTGCAGCCAGCGTGCTAGGCTCCTGCGGAGCGATCTTCCTGGCGATCTACCTGGGACTGCGGATGACGCTGCTCATCGGCGCGGCGCTCTATCTGGTGGCGTTGGTGACGCTGAAGCTCACGAGTAAGCACGCGGTAGCGCAGTAGCTATCAGGTGTCAGCGATCAGCCATCAGCTGTTAGCGGTCAGCTCCGGACCGCCCGACGCTGGAACCGTTGCGTATTTCTCAAAGAGGGTACCGTTGAAACGACAACGGGGCCCCGAGAGGCCCCGCAAATCCACAATCCCGGCGTGCAGGCTGACAGCTGATCGCTGACGGCTGAAAGCTTCCGCCTACAGCTTCCCCGCGCCGTTCGGCTTCTTCTGATTCGCCAGATTGTGCCGCAAGGCCGCCTCCAGCGCTTCACAGAAGAAGTACTCGCCCCACATGACGCTCTCATTCACACCCAGATCCTTGTGGATGTGGTAGACGCCGCCCTGCAGGATGCCTTCCCACGTTCCGCTGTCCTGCTGCGTGTGCTTCTCACACAACGTCTTCAGAATCCGGAGTGCACTCGACCAGTAGTAGAAGCCTTTCACCGGATCGGGCAACATGCGGCACAGCCGCAACAGTCCGCTCGCCGCAATGGCGGCGGCCGAGGTATCCAACAGCTTGCGCGTGTCTTCCGGAGCGTTGAAGTCCCACGAGGGCACGCCATCGGCATTCGTATGGGTCAGGAAGTAGTCAGCGCAACGCTGCGCGGTCTCCAGGAATCGAGGATCGCGTGTGTACTCATAGCAGCTGCCGAAGCCATAGAGAGACCAGGCTAGCCCGCGCGACCAGCAGGAGTCGCCCCGATAACCCTGGTGCGTCGTCTGCTTCAGAAACTCGCCGGTCTCCAGGTCGAACAGGCCTTCGTGCGCGGTCGAGCCATCGCCGCGGACCAGGTACCGCCGCGTGGTGAGAGCATGCCGGATGGCGATCTCGCGCAAACGCCGGTCGTTCGTCTCGCGAGCGGCGTAGAAGATCACCGCCACGTTCATCATGATGTCGATGAAGATGGAGTCTTCACTCACGAACGAACGTAGATACTGGCCCTGCTCCTGGAAGCGGAGCGACATCGTCTTGCCCGCCTGCACCAATACGTCGTTCAGGCGAGGCTCGCGCGTGATCTGATACCAGCGGTAATACGTGGAAAGGAAGATAAACCCAAGGTCATGCACGTCCCGGTCAAACTGCCGGGGCTCCAGCGGGCGGCTGTACTCGATGGCCTTGTCCATCCAATACTGCTTGTTCTCGCCATTCTCCAGCGAACGCCGGTGGAAGATCCACATCATCCCCGGCAGAAAGCCGTCACACCAATGGGTCCAGGCCGGACCATCGTGTTTCCACTTACCGCTTTTCGTGTAGATGGGGTAAAAACCTGGGTGCTTCTCGATGAGATTTGTGACCTGACGCTCCGCAAATCGTAGCGTATCATCGAGCAAAGTGCGATCGATCTCTGGGCCAAACTGAATCACGGCTTATCATCTCCCCGTCCCTCCAGGGTACGCCAAGTGGTGTTGAAGCCGCTCGACAGCTTGGCGCGCGAGCCGCGCAACAGGAGAATGGAGGCGCCCGGCGACGCCTGCGCGATCTCGGCCGGAGGCAGCCGCATCTCGGGACGCACATTGACGAAGGCCATGTCCAGTTGCTTATCCAGTGCGGGAAACTCGAGCTTGGCATGGAATGCCCCGCTGGCGTTGCCCTGGGAGACCTGTCCAGGCACCAGGGCGAGGAAGCAATGGCCTGTTGGAAAGTCCCGGCACACCGCCATGTCGATGCGCATCTCCACCTCGGCCCCCTTTGGCAACAGCACGGCGCCGGCCTTCTCCACGGCCTTGGCGACCTGGAACTTCACGGTGTCACCCACCACCGACTTTCTGAGGTCGATCGCAGCCACCAGTTTCAATTGCACCGATACCCCTTCGGGCAGGCTGATCGTCGCAGGCACGGGCTTGGGCGCGGCCGTATCCGGAGGCGGATCCTCGAAAATCAATGTTGACTCGCCCGCATATTGCCGGCAACCGGAGAAGGTGGCACGGTTTCGACTCTCTGTCCCGTCCATGCCCGTCAGACTCATATCCATGCCGGATGGCAGGATGTAGGACTCCCCGCCGATCTGCATGGGCGCGTAGTCCAGCAACTTGTGGCCCTGCTTCAGCGGCACTTGCGGAGGGATCTGATCGATATCCATCTCCAGACGCATCAAGTCCAGCGTCTCGGCGTCGTTCCAGACATGCCCCTGGTAGCCGACCTCGCCTTCCGCCGTGCCGACGCGCATCAGGTAATAGCTGCCATTCATGTCAACCCGGAAGTGGAATTTGTGCGCTTTCCGGCCGTTCAGCACTTCCGTGCCCCTGTATTCAAACTTTGCCTGTCCGCTGAGAAAGATGCTCTTGGCGTGCAGTGCAAAATCGCCGGTACCGATGGCCCCCGAGCCACCCACCATCCGCCGGATGTCGCTCTCCTCAAACCTCTTGGCACCGGGCCAGGCGTACAACTCCTTGCCGTCCACCAGTGCCACTTCCATCCGGATCGTGTCGAGCAGCTCGAACTTCTTCGCAGTTTGTTCCCTGCGGCTGCGCTCAATCGTCTCCACACAGGTGAAGTTCGGCATGCGCGCCATCATCGTGGAGACAACACTCTTGATGCGAGCCAACAGGATGAGATCCGTCGTGAGCGGTGCCTTTGGGTCATATTGTGCTCGTAACAACTGGGCGGCCACGAGCATCAAACTGAGAGGAGCCAACCGCATGACCCGATTATAGTCCTGGGTCATCTGGTATTCTCTGCCTTATGGCAGTCAAGGTAACAGTACTCAACAATGGCCCCCTCCGCATGGAAGGGGAGCCGTCGGACTTCACGATTTGCGACGCGCAAGGCGGCGCTTTTGGGCTGGGGGGACGCGTGGTCATTAGCTTATGCCGCTGCGGCCTGTCGGCCAACAAACCGTTTTGCGACGGATCCCATGGCCGCCAGGGCTTCGAATCGGTGTGCGAAGCACGCGAACTGCCGCCGCCGAAGCCGAAAGTCTAACTGTTTTATTTTCAGGAGGATCGATGAGAGCATTTTCAGGCCATTTGGCCATTGCGGGTCTATTGACCGCAACGCTGTTCTTCGCCGGATGTACGAAGAAGGATGAACTCCCGACACAGCAGCAGGTCCAACAACCGTCCACGGCCAGTCCTGAATCGACACCCGCGGGCCAGCCACCGCCCGCGAATGCACAGGCAAGCCCGGCCAGTTCACCCGGTCAAGGCGCTTCGACGTCGGGCACGCCCCGCGCTCAGGCAAATAGCCGCCCGGGGAATCCGCCAGCCAACGGCTGGGGCTCGACCCCCGGCAAGACACAACCCAGCACTCCGGCACCACCTCCCCCGCCGCGCCAGTTTACCCTGGACGCCGGCACGAGCATTCCGGTACGCACCGTAACGGCCCTCTCCACCAAGACGGCCGCGCCCGGCGACCCATTTGAGGCGACGCTTACCCGTGACCTCGTGGTGGACGACTATGTCGTCGCCGCCAGAGGCTCCACAGTGACAGGCAAAGTGACCGACTCCGACCCCGGCGGCAAGGTGAAGGGATTGGCCTCCATCAGCGTCGCGCTGACGTCCATCACCAGCGCCGGTGGCCCCATCGCCATCCACACCCAACCTGTCGGCCAGGTTGCGAAGACCAGCAAGAAGAAGGATGCCGCTAAAATTGGTATTGGCGCCGGCATCGGCGCGGCCATCGGCGCCATCGCCGGCGGCGGCAAAGGCGCTGCCATTGGCGCCGGCATCGGCGGTGCGGGTGGCACCGGAGTGGTGCTGGCGACCAAGGGGAACGCAGCCGTGATTCCCAGCGAATCCGTGCTCACGTTCCGTCTATCCGCGCCAGTGACCGTCACTGAGAAGAGGTAGGATTCAGAACGAGTGAGACCGCGTGGGACAAAGTTAGGCCATCTCAGATCCAGATTGATCACAATTCCCGTAGCGGTTTTGGCGACGGCGGTGCTGGTAACCACCGCCGTCGTCACATCCGTCGTCGGCCCGGAAAGCCGCTGGCAGCGATTTCTTTATCGTCTGTGGGGCGGCACCGTGCTGGGCATCTTCGGCGCCCGCGGCCGCGTCGTGGGTGCTGAGAAACTCCAGGCCGGCGCCAATTACGTCATCGTCTCCAACCACCTCAGCCTCGTGGACACGCCCATGATGTTCCGCTGGCTGCCCATCCCCTTCAAGTTCCTGGCGAAGCGCGAGTTACTGAAAGTGCCGTTCATCGGCTGGTATCTGAACCGGGCCCGCCACCTCACGGTCGACCGCGCCAGCCTGCGCTCCTCCATCGAGAGCATGAACGAATGCGCGCGGCTCATCCGCGAACGCCACCTCTCCGTCATCATCTTCGCCGAGGGAACCCGCAGCCTCACGGGCGAGATGCAGAGCTTCAAGGACGGCGCCGCCTACCTCGCCATCCAATCCGGCACGCCCGTGGCCCCGATTGCCATGGTAGGCACGTGGGATATTCTCCCCGCGAAGTCGTCGTACTTCATGCCCGGAAACGTGGAACTGCGCATCGGCGAACCCATCAGCCCAGAGGGCTACACTCTCAAACAGCGCGCCGCCTTCACGGAATTGCTGGAAAAAAAGGTAAGAGACCTGCTGGCCGCGCCCGCGGCCTGATCCATGCCGCTCGACTTCCTCACACGTAGGCTAAACTATCGGCTTGTAGGATGGACGCGCTGCCGCTCGAACTAGGCCTTACGCCCCATGGGCGGCTGGTCTTGATTCAAGACACGGCCGGACCGCTGGTCAACAGTGGGTTCGCCGACCAATTGACGCGGGCGATCGAGCGCGGGCCGGGCCACGGCCTGCTGTTCCTGGGCGCGGCCGAAGTGGGCACCGCTCTGCCGCCGGCGCTCTCCTACTGGCGCGACTTTGGCGCGCGCTATGTGACCTCCCTTTGCACGCATCCGGACGGCGAGTCGCACCCCGCGCCGCCAGGTTCCGGCGAACTGGACTTTCTAGCCCTGGCGGCACCGCCCATGTTGGGTGCGGAGTATCTCACAGCCGGGGTCCTTGAGAGCCTTTGGCACGAACTCGACACGGCCTTCCACATCGAACTGGCCGAGTCCAAGCACGGCGTGCAGGACTTCCTCAAGCTCCGCAACCCGGCCTGGAACATGGTCGGCCGCGTGCACTTCAACGTAGCCGAAAACCGCAAGGACCCGGACACCCCTTTCGCCTTCGTCGCCACTTACACCACGAGACTCTCGGCGCAAGCCAAGGCGCAACATCTGCCGCTGGGACAGGCGCTGCGCGAGTACGCCGACGCGGGCAGCAAAGACCGCCTGCTGTCGCTGCTTCTACCCGTACAGCGGGCGTCGGAGACGTGCGCATGGCTGAAGGCCATGGTTGACGCGGGCGAGATCTTCCATCCTCTGCGCTGGACTCCGCGCGAGACGCTGCAACTCTTGGGCGACGTCCCACAATTGGAGTCGGCCGGTGTAGTGGTCCGCATGCCGGCTGCCTGGGGCGGCAGTCGTCCACCGCGGCCGCGCGTCACGGGCACCGTGGGCACCCGGCAGCCATCGGGATTGGGTCAGGATGCGCTGCTCGACTTCCGGATGGACGTCACGTTGGATGGCGAATCCCTCACCGCCGCCGAGATCCGGGACCTGCTGGCCAAGACCAACGGCCTCGCGCTCGTACGTGGACGCTGGATCGAAGTCGATCGGGAGCACCTCGAAAGCATGCTCGCACGCTTCCGTGAAGTCGAGCGTGCCGCCAACGAGAACGGGCTCGCGTTCAGCGAAGCGATGCGACTGCTGGCCGGCGCGGACGTCAACGCACAAGACAGCTCCTTAGCCGATCAGGCCGACTGGGCTCAGGTGGTCGCCGGCCCATGGCTGGCGGAGACGTTGAAGGCGCTACGCAGCCCCCAGGCGTCGACGGAAGCCATTCCGGGGGATGCTCTGCAGGGCACGCTACGTCCCTATCAGCAGGCGGGCGTGAGCTGGCTCTATTTCCTGTCCAAGCTGGGTCTGGGTGCCTGCCTGGCCGACGATATGGGACTCGGCAAGACGATCCAGGTGCTGGCGCTACTGCTCGTCTTGAAGCGGCAGGAAGGCTCCAGGCGGCAACCTAGCCTGCTAGTCGCGCCCGCGTCGCTCCTCGCGAACTGGGCCTCGGAAATCGAACGCTTCGCACCAGGATTAAAGGCCCTCACCGCCCATCCCTCGGCGCTGCCGGCCGCCACGCTGAAGTCCTTTGATCCCTCGCGTCTGGACGGCATCGACCTCGTCATCACCAGCTATGGCTCCCTGCTACGCGCGCCGTGGCTGATCGAAGTGCCGTGGCGTCTGGCCGTGCTCGATGAAGCCCAGGCCATCAAGAACCCCGGGTCCAAACAGACCCGGGCCGTCAAGCAGATCAAGGCGCACGCCCGCCTGGCATTGACCGGCACCCCGGTGGAGAACCGGCTCTCCGACCTGTGGTCGATCTTCGATTTTGTCAACCCGGGCCTTCTGGGCACCGCCAAGGAGTTCGGCGGCTTCGTCAAGCGTCTGGCGGAACGCCAACACGGCTCTTACGGCCCGCTGCGCGAACTGGTGCGACCCTATATCCTGCGCCGCCTGAAGACCGACAAAACGGTCATCGCGGACCTGCCCGACAAGACGGAAATCAAGGCATACTGTCCGCTCAGCCGCCACCAGGCCGCGCTCTATGAACAGGCCGTCAAGGAGCTGGCCGCCCAGATCGCCGACACCTCCGGCATCCAGCGCAAAGGACTCGTCTTGTCCTTCCTGATGCGCTTCAAGCAGATCTGCAACCACCCCTCGCAATGGCTGGGCGACGGAGCCTGGAGCGAGGCCGACAGCGGCAAACTGGCCCGTCTGCGCGAGATTGCCGAGGTCATCGCGTCGAGGCAGGAGAAGATGCTCGTCTTCACCCAGTTCCGCGAGGTGACCGCGCCGCTGGCCGCGTTCCTCGGCTCGGTATTCCAACGGCCGGGCCTGGTGCTGCACGGAGAAACCGAGGTGAGAAAGCGGAAGGATCTGGTGCGCCGCTTCCAGGAAGACGAGGGAGTCGGGTTCTTCGTCTTGTCGCTAAAGGCAGGCGGATCCGGACTCAACCTCACCGCGGCCTCACATGTGGTCCACTTCGATCGCTGGTGGAACCCCGCCGTGGAGAATCAGGCCACGGACCGCGCCTCCCGCATCGGCCAGACGAAAAATGTACTCGTCCATAAGTTCGTGTGCCGCGGAACGGTGGAGGAGAAAATCGACGAGTTGATAGAATCCAAGCGCCACCTCTCTGACGAGCTACTGGAAGGCGGCGCGGGGGCTCTGCTCACCGAAATGAAGGACGACGAATTACTCAGGCTGGTGGCTCTCGATCTTAATAAGGCGCTGCAGGAGACGTAATCCATGAGGTACGACGATTGGGGCTGGGCCCCATATGTTCCGGTGGCTGTGCGCCGCCGCAACGCACTGCGTGAGATGGAGAAGCGCAGGAAGCAGGGACACCCCGTCTCCCCCGTCACCATCGAAGGACGCACCATCGCCCGGACGTTCTGGGGCAAAGCCTGGTGCGACAACCTGGAGCGCTATAGCGACTACGCCAATCGCCTCCCACGCGGGCGGACCTATGTGCGCAACGGCTCAGTGGTGAATTTGGAGTTGACCCCCGGCCAGATTCACGCGCATGTCGCCGGGTCCGACCTGTATGAGGTCATCCTGAAGGTGACACCGGTCGCGAAGACGCACTGGAACTCCCTTTGTGCGGATTGCGCCGGCACCATCGATTCACTGGTCGAGTTGCTGCAGGGGCGCCTGTCCAAGGGCGTCATGGAGCGCATCTGCAGGCAGGGCCAGGGGCTCTTTCCCGCTCCTTCCGAACTCAAGCTCTCCTGCGATTGTCCGGACGGTGCGCATATGTGCAAGCATGTCGCGGCCGTGCTCTACGGCGTCGGCGCGCGCCTCGACCACCAACCGGAACTCCTGTTCCTCCTGCGAGGAGTGGACGAAAAGGACCTGATCGCGAGTGCGAGCAAAGGCGCTCCGTTGTCCAGTCAGGGCCCCGCCTCCGGAAAGATCCTGGGCGACGAAGATCTCTCGGCCCTGTTCGGCCTGGATATGGCGGAGGACGCAGGCACCCCACCGCCCGCGCCAAAACCGGCTAAGAGGGCGACGCCGGTCAAAAGGCCCGCGGTCAAGAAGACCGCCGGCCGAAAGGCCGTCAAGAAGGCTGCGAAGAAGGCCGCAAAGAAGGCCGTCTCCCAGAAGAAGGCTCGCAAGCGGTAGCCCAACACAGATCGCGCTGACCCAACCCTGCGCCAAACCCCACAAAAGCAGACACCGCGCCCAGCAAACGCAGCTCAAGTTGATAGAATGGTCGCGAGCCGGAAGACCGGCAAGTGGAGGTTGTTAAAGGTGATCGCCATGGTGCTACGTTTCTATAGCTGCTTGTTCGCCCTCTTGGCCGGTTTGTTTATGACGGGAGTCTCGAGCTTGCTGCTTCTCAACGATGCGAAGAACTTCAAGCTGGACATGCTCCCCTTCTGGAAGGGCGAGTCGGCGTTATATGGAATGCTCGTTCTAGGGCTGTTGGGCATTGCCGCCGCGCTGCTGGGCCTTGTGAAAAAGGTCAAGCCTCTGCTGGTGCTCTACACCGTGATCGTCTTCGCGCTGATGATCTACGGCTTCTTTCTGAGCCCCGTCTATCGCTTCTCTGGCGCACCGGAAGCAAAGAGTGTTGCCTGGGTCGCCGTGGCCGCCCTCATTGCCGTTGTGGGCGCGTTTATGCAGTATCGCGAAGCCCGGAGAGTCTGAATCCGCCCGTCGAAGTTCCAGCGCAGGCCCGCCCCTCCGAGGGTGGGCCTTTTCCATTTAAGCCCAAAGCTCGTGCACGGGCGCGTATTGCTCTGGCTGGTTCGTCGGCACCAGCGAGAAGCCCCGGTCCAGAGGATCGTCGTGGTACACCTTCGTCCAGTCGATGCCCAGCGCGGAATACAGCGTCGCCTCCAGATCCTCCGGCCTGATCTCGCGCTTCAGCGACCACCCGGGCTCCACCAGGCCGTTCCCCATGTCGTCCGTCTTGCCAATCACCCGGCCGCCCCTGATCCTGGCCCCTGCCAGCATCACCGATTGCGTCATGAAGTGGTCGCGGCCCGAACCGGAATTGGGATTCCCCACCGTGCGGCCAAACTCGCCCATGCACAGGATCAGCGTTTCATCCAGCAACCCGTCCCGCTTCAGATCCGCAATCAGCGTACCCATCGCCGTGTCGAACGCGCGCCCGGTCGACTTCTCGTCCGCCGGATTGAGCGCCCGCCCGGTGTAGATGCCCACGTGCATATCCCAGCCACCGCTGGTGATCTGGATGAAGCGCGCGCCCAGGCCGCTCTTCAGCAGGTTCCGTGCCGCGATGCAGGCGTTGCCCAGCGTGTTGTCCCCATACCGCGCTCTCTCCGCCGCGTCGAACTTGAATATCGCATCCACCGCCGGGTTGTACATCAGCGACCGCGCCGTCAGGTTGAACTGCTCCATCTCCTTCACCGCCGGCCCCATCGCCGCTTCCGTCCTGGTCTCGGCGTCCAACTCCAGCAACAACCCATACCGCCGGTCGAATCCCGCCGCGCCTAGCGGCGACGTCGTGTTCCCCAGCCCGCTGCCGCCAGGGCTCACATAGAACGGCGCCGTCGTCGGCTGCAGGAACCCCTGCCCGGGGCCCCGGCCGCTGTTCAGTGACACGAACGCGGGCATGATCGAATTCGGGTCCCCCAGTTCACGCGCCACCACCGAACCGATATGCGGAGCCATTTTCGACAACCCCGATAGAGGGTTCCGCCCAATCTGCACCCACGACTGCATGATCTCGTGAACCAACGCCCACGCCTTCGCCGACCGGATCAGCGCAATCGAATCCATCTGTTCGGCGAGCTTCGGGAATAGACCCCGCGGCCATCGGATGTCGCCGTACGTGGTGGGCTCCATCGCCGGCAGTGTCCACGCCCCCTCTTTCAGGTCGAAGGTGTCCGTGTGGCTCGGCCCACCGGCCATCATCACGAAGATCACGTTCTTGGCCTTCCGGACAGGCGAGCCTTGGCCCCGGGCAATCGTCTCCAGGCTGCGGCCCGGTAGAAAAAAGCTCCCCGCCACCGCGGCGCCGACATGCCGGAAGAACACCCTCCGATCGATGGCGGGCCTCAGCCAGAAATTCGTACCTCGCGACTTCGACCAATCCACGCCAAAACGGTTTTTCATGGGGATCGACCTCTTCTAATAGCTAAACAGAAAGTCGGCCTTGTTGATCAGGGCCCAGGCCAGGTCCTCCACCGCCGCCGCGCGGGTATACTGCCTTGTGCCCGAGTTCGCCAGCGTCCTCAAGGCCACTGTCTTCTCATATTCACTGGGACTCCGCGACAGAAACGTGAGGAACAGATCCTCCACCACCGCCTCGTTCGAAGGATTCGCCACCAGACCCGCCAGGTACGGCGAGACCTTCGCATTCACCCGGCCATTCACCACCGGCGAGTTCATCAGGTTCAGCCACATCAGCACGGAACCCGACGCGGTACGCGGCAGCGTATCCCGATTACCTCGGTCGAACGAGTCGAGAAACGCCCGAGCCGGCCCGTCGGTCCGCGGCTCCGCCGGCTCCGGCAGTTGCATCGCCCAGTTCACCTTCTGCGCCCACCCGCCCACCGTGTACGCCGGTGACACGCCCGTCGCCTTCACCACCGCATCGTGGACCTCCTCCGCCTCCAAGCGCCGCGGCAGGTGGCGTGCGAACGTGCTCACTTTGGCGATGCTCCAGGGTCCGTCATACTCTGAGCTCAACTGGTAGGCCGTGCTCTGCGCCATCGTCCGCAGCATCTCCCTCAGGTTGAAATCACTCTCCCGAGCCAATTGCGCCAAGTCCTCCAGCAGATCCGGATACGAGGCTTGGTAATCCCACCCCCCTGGAGGTTCCACCGCCGGATCCAGGCGGTCCGGATCCAGCGCGTCCACCGGCTCCGCCAACGCCAGATTGAACATCGCCTTCCACAGCCGATTCACGAAATTGCGCGCGAACATTGGATCCTGGGTCACCTTCAGCGCAAAGGAAACCCGCCAGTTGCCACCCGCCGGAGTCCCGTCCCGGTACACCGGAGTCAGCGTCTTCTCCTCTTTACCGCCCACCTCAATCGGCGTCCGGTCCGGACGGTTCCCAAACTTTGTGTTCAGTAGGTAGTCGCCGTTCGTGCGGTCCAGCACCAGATTCGATCCCTTGTAGAAATCCGCCTTATCATTGCCCGGGTAGGCCGCAAGATTCATCCGGGAGAAATGGGCCGCCATCCGTTCCGCCTCCACCCGCAGTGAGCGCGTCCCCCAAGCCGACACCGCATCCAGATGACCCTGGCCGTTGTGACACAGCAGGCAGTCGTAGTGCCCAAGCCCCAGGAAGATCGTCACCGCTCGCACTGTCAGCAAGTCATACGTGTCCTGGCTCGGCCCCATCGGAGCGTACCCGCGCAGAAGGAAATTCACCCCGGCTCCATTTCCGTCGTAATTGTTGCCAGTCGCCGTAATGAGATCGTAGGCGATTGCCCGCCAAGACTTCCCATCGGCGATCGCCGATTTGATGTATTCGTGAAAGGCATTCCGCCCGGACTGGTTCTGACTGCGGTTCGTCGCCGCCATCGAGTTCTGCAGCAGGTCGCCCAGCCACATCGTCCACTTATCCACGAATTCCGGGCTGTTCAGCAGCCGGTCGATCACCGCGTCGCGCTTCCGTGGACTCCGGTCCGCAACAAACGCCCGCATCTCTTCCGCACTTGGAATCCGCCCCGTGAGATCCAGGTTGATCCGGCGGAAGAACTCCTCGTCCCCCGACAGCGGCGCGGCCAGCATCCCGCCGGCCTCCAAACGCTGAAAGATCTCCTGGTCAATCAGATTCCGCCTGACAAACTGGGAGGGTGCGGCCGGTTTACGCCCCGTCTTCCGCTGAGGTACTGCCTTGGCGAAGGCCAATGCCTGTTCGTATATCTCGCGACGGACACGAGTCGCCTGCGACACCACTGAATCCGGTGCCGCAATGTACGAGCAGTTTGCCCCCGGTTGGTCCGCCGCACGCGGAGGAACGTCGGCCGCGACCGCCAACCGGATACCGCCGCCCGCCGCCAGCACGAGCGTCATCAGAATTGGGTACAGCCGGAGAGCCGTCATTCCGTATCCCGACATATTGAATTATACCCGTCGCCGATAATCTGACCCACCCCGTCTTGTGATCCCGGCCATTCGCTAGGTGTGAACACTGTACCTGGGCCCCGCCGGAAATAATTGCCGATTAACTTTCGATTTCCCTTCTTCAAGACTTCAATTCGCTATAAACTGTCCTCGGATGCGGGCCTTGATGTTACTGTCTTTGCCTTGGCTTCTACCCGCCGCCGAACCCGACCCGGTTCTCGAGAAGATACGCGCCGCAGTCATGGTTTGGCGCCACGCCCTCCCCGATTTTGTTTGCACTCAGGATTCCACCGTCAATCATGGCAACCGCGGCAAGGGTGTACGTCTGTCGGACTCGGCGTCTTACGAACTTCGGGTCGTCCAGGGCCGCGAATCCTACTTCCTAAAGCGGTCCGCTGGCCTCGACTTGGAACAACTTACGCCTGTCGACTTCCCGGTGATGGGCAATCGCGGCGAATTCGCTTCGGCCCTGTTACTGCTCTTCGATGCCCCTAGTCAGACCCGCTTCCACCGCGCCGACCGTGAAACCGTAGAGGGACGCCGCCTGCGCCGGTACGATTTTTCCGTCCGTCAGGAGAATTCGAGGTGGTTCGTCGGGCCCGGCGCCGCCTTCCAGCCCGCCTATACCGGTTCCTTCTGGGCGGATGAATCCGACGGCAAAGTCTATCGCCTCCACATGGAAGCCCACCGGTTTCCCCGAAGATACGCTGTACAGGACGCCTGGCTCAACGTCTCGTTCGACACAGTCCGCATCCAGGGCGAAGAGTACCTGATGCCGGTTCAGTCCGACGTACGCACCTGCCGGGACCTGACGGATTGCGCTCACGCCTTCATGCTGTTTACGGACTATCGCAAGTTCACAGCCACATCCCAGGTGGAGTTCCAACACTAGACTATGAGAATTCTCTCCCGCCGCCAGACCATTACAGCACTCGGGGCCTCTTTACTTCCGTCCGCCGTCGCCGCGCCGCCCTGGCAAACCAGGCCCGTCGAACAATGGTCGGAGAAGGACCTGCGGCGCGTAGTCACCGACTCGCCCTGGACGGCGCGCGTCTCCGTCCCGCTCACCGGACCCGACGCGCCTTCCCCAAACCGGCCCATGTCTGCTGGAGGTCTTCCGTATGGCCGTAGTGGCGGTGCTGGGATGGGCATGCCCGCGGACGGTGTCATTCCCTACCTCGTCCGCTGGGAAAGCGCCAAGCCCGTTCGCGAAGCCCTCAAGCGCCTGAAGTTGGGTTACCCGGAGGTCGACGAGAATCAGGAAGGACGGCTCTACGCAATCACCATCCTGCCTGGGGAGACACCCTTATCCACCGGCCATATCATTCAGCCTGAAGGCGAAGCACAGAAGATGATCCTCATCAGGACAGTGCTACGCCGCCGTGGCCAGCCGGAAATACACCCGTTCAGTGTGAAGGGCCACTACGACGGTCCGGCTCTCTTCACCTATTTCTTCCAGCCGGCAATCCCGTTCTCCCTCGACAATGGTGTCGTCGAGTTCTCCACCATCGCCCCCAGACCCCTCTCCTGCAAGTTCAAGCTTGCTGAGATGGTCTACGAGGGCCAGCTCGCGCTTTAGTACGCCTTGGCGATCACAACGCGGCGATCCACCGTCTCGCCGGTCAGGATACACTTGCCCGGCCCGTCGTACAGATCCACCGACGGAATGTTCCGGACGCTCGCCTTGAATTCCTTGATCCGCGCGTCGTTCGCCGGATCGTCCTTCAGGTGCGCCATCACGAACTTGCCGCCGCCCTTCTCGGCCGTCACCGAGCCCAGGATCTCCTCCACCTCGCCGATGGAGTTCGCCAGCACCGTATTGTCCTGCATCCGCTGCCGGGCCTTCGCCAGCAAGTCGCGCTGCATCGCTTCTAGGATCTCCGCCTGTTTCGCCACCGCCTCGGACTGCGGAATCACTTCCTTCGTGCCCGTGTCGCGCCGCTTGATCACCATGTTGCCGCTGGCCACGTCGCGCGGACCCAGCTCGAACACCACTGGGATCCCTAACCGCTCCCAATGGAAGAACTTGGCGCCCGGCGTCATGCCGTCGCGCACGTCGATGTGCGCGCCCAGGTCCTTCGCCAGCTTCGACGCCGCCTCCATCACCACGGCCTTCTCTTCGTCCTTGCGGTAGATGGGCACCAGCACGCTCTTCCGCGGAGCCACCTTGGGCGGCAGCACCAGACCCTTATCGTCCGAATGGGTCATGATCAGCCCGCCGATCAGACGCGTGCTCACACCCCAGCTCGTCTGCCACACATAGTCCAGCTTCCCTTCCTTGCTTTGGAACTGGACATCGAATGCCTTGCCGAAGTTCTGGCCCAGGTCGTGGCTGGTGCCGGCCTGCAAAGCCAAGCCGTTCTGCATCATCGCCTCGATCGAGTACGACCGCAGCGCGCCAGCGAACTTCTCCGCCCGCGTCTTCACACCCTTGATCACCGGCACCGCCATGATCTCTTCCGAGACCTCGGCGTACAGATCCAGGATCCTCAGCACCTCTTCCACCGCCTCCTCATGGCTGGAGTGCGCCGTATGCCCTTCCTGCCACAGGAACTCCGTCGTCCTCAGGAACATACGCGTGCGCAGCTCCCAGCGGATGACGTTCGCCCACTGGTTCACCAGCACCGGCAGGTCCCGATAGCTGTGGATCCATTTCGAGAAGAAATGGCCGACGATGGTCTCCGAGGTGGGCCGGATGACGTAGGGCTCTTCCAGTTCCTTGCCGCCCGCGATCGTGACGACAGCCAGTTCCGGCGAGAACCCCTCGACGTGCTCCGCTTCCTTCTGCAGGAAGCTCTGTGGAATCAGCAGCGGCAGGTAGATGTTCTGGTGGTTGGTGGCCTTGAACCGGTCGTCCAGCTCACGCTGCAGACGCTCCCAAACGGCATAGCCGTTCGGTTTAATCACCATGCAACCCTTGACGATCTCGGCCGGCTCGGCCATATCGCCATGCAGCACCACATCCTGATACCAGGAGGCAAAATCTTTTCCGCGAGGGGTAATAGGAGACTCGGACATCGTAATAGACCATTCTAGCGTGCCGCTCCCGGGCCAAACGTGAGGATTTGCTACATCTTGCCTGCAGGACCCGAGGCGGAGCGTCCATACTGTGTAGACGAGGCCATGGTCGCGCCAGGGAAAATCCGCTTCGGTCCTTACCTCTTCGATCTGAGGGAGCAACGCCTTTCCGGACCCGCCGGCGAAATTCCGCTCAACCTGAAATCCGCCGCCGTCCTCGCCTACCTCGCCCAACGCCCCGGCCAGATCGTGCCCAAGGATGAACTGCTGCACGCTGTCTGGGCCGATACCGCCGTCACCGACGACGCTCTCGTCCAGCGCGTGCTCGACATACGCAAGGCCCTGGGCGATAACTCGAAGACACCGCAGTACATCCGTACCCATCCCAAGCGCGGATACGAGTTCGTCGCCGGGCCGGATGCTTCGCCGGCCGAACCGGGCGCCACCCGCTGGTGGAGGCCTGTCCTTGCCTTTGCTCTGACTGTTGCGGCGGTCGCCCTGTTCTGGCTTGGCCGTAAGCCGCCCGCCGCCCCCGTCGAACTCAAGATCGCCCAGATGACCTTCCTGCCCGGCATGGAAGACTACCCCGCCTTCGACGCCACCGGCCGCCGCATCCTGTACGGCTCCGACGAGAATGGAACCGCGAACCTCTGGATCCTCGAAGAATCCAGCGGCGACCGCCGCCAGGTGACTCAATCCAAAGCCAATCTCTCCGAACCCGACTGGTCGCCCGACTCCGACTGGATCGCTTACCGCTCCGAAGAGGGCAAGGGCGGGCTCTTTGCGAAGTCGCTCGTCACCGGCGAGACCGCCTCCATCGCCGGGTTCGGCCACCACCCGCGCTGGTCCCCCGATGGCCGCCTCGTCGCGTTCCACACTGCGGGATCCCAAAGCGACCTGTACGTCTGGAAGAAAGAAGACCGCTCGGTGCGCCGCGTCGTTGTCTCCTCACCCACCCTCGCCAGTCTTTCCTGGCCCGCCTGGAGCCAGGACGGCCAGATGGTCTATTTCATTGCCACGGCTCAGTTTCGCAGCGAGCCGGCGCAGAAACGCTCGCCCGATTGGGTCTACCTGGGCCACCAGATCTGGCGGGTCTCCACTGCCGGCGGCGAAGCCAAAGTGGTGACGCCCGGCACCGGAGTCCTAAAGGACGGCGGCTTCGACTATGACCGCACTCGCTCCCAACTGGTGTTTGTCGGCCTCGACCGTGGCCTATGGCGCTCTGAGATCGACCGCCGCACTGGTGCGGAAACGGCCAAGCCAGTCCGCCTGACGCTGACTACTCAAGGCCACCAACACCCGCGCTTCAGCCCCGGAGGCGAGATCGCCTTCTCCGCCATCGCCGCACCGGAAGCCCTTTGGCTGGTTCCGTTTAAGTCCGACGGGAGGCTGGACGAATCAGCCATGGCTCGCCTCACCACCGGAGCCGCTTCTGTCCGAGCCCCGGTGCTCTCGCCCGACGGCCGCCGCATCGTCTACTTCCTCTGGCAAGGCGAGCGCTTCGAACTCTGGCTGCTCGATCTCGAGACCCGCGCCGTGCGGCCCATCGGTCCCAACGACCAGCTTTCCCGGACCTCTCCATCCTGGATCGACGAAGGCCGTGGCCTGGCCTACGACCTGATGGACGGCCGCAATCGCGAACGCCGCCGGGCCCTGTTCAACCAGGACTTCTCCAAACTGGTCGACGAGAAAGTCCTGGATGGTGCGCCTAGCGGACGCGCGCCCAGCAACTGGGACCCCACCGCGCGGTTCCGGCCGTATGTCGAGTCCAAGGACGGCCAGCAGAACCTGTGGCTGGAACGGAAAGACGCCTCGCCACTCCGATTGGCCGGTCCGGGCCACTACCAGAGCGCCACATGGTCGGCGGACGGCCGGCGCATCTACTACCAGTCTGACGAAGACGGCTGGTTCAATATCTGGCTGCTGGACTTCGACCCTGCCCGCGGCACCCCCATCGGACCACCCCGCCAAAGCAGTTACTTCCGAGGCAGCCCCTACCTGCTGTCCGACAGTAACCTCGGCTTCGCCATGCAGCCAAAGGGCTTAGTGGTTCCGCTACTGGAGAACCGCGGCGACCTGTGGCTGATCCGCAGTCACTGAGCCTGCTCCCGCTTAACGCCCCGTTCGTCGATTTGTCGTGACAATTTCGCCCGGCTGTCAGTACTTGCACCCCCTTCCGGGCGCAGCATGGGTCACCGTAGTGCAGTAAACAAAGGAGTTCCCGTCTATGTTGACCTGGGGTCTTAGAATCGCCACGTTCCTGATTCTCACCGGCCTGATGCACGCCCAATCCATCACCGGTAGCATCGTCGGCACCGTCAGCGACACCTCCGGCTCGCCCGTTCCGGCGGCCAATGTCCAAGTCCAGAACCAGGATACGGGCGCCGCCCGCACCGTCGTCACGAACGAGCAGGGCAACTATGCCGCCACCCTGCTGCCGCCCGGCCGCTATACCGTCTCCATCGCCCAGCCGGGCTTCAAGCCCAGCAGGATCGTGGACCTGGAAGTGCGCGTCGACCGCAGCGTCCGCGCGGACCTCTCCCTGCAACTCGGCGAGGTGAGTGAAACCATCACCGTCTCCGACGCAGCGTCCACCAAAGTGGAAACCGATACCTCCACCCTGAACCAAACCCTGGGCCAGAAGACGATCGTCGACATGCCCATCTCGCGCAGTTTCGTTTCGCTGGCCGGGTTGACCGCCGGAGTCGTGCCCGTCACCGGCGAGAACGGCCAGAGCCTGCAGACCAGTTTCACGAACCGCGGCAACCTGAGCGCCTTCGTCAGCGGCCAGCGCGAATCGTCTGTTTCCTTCCTGATCGACGGCGTCGAGTCGCGCGGCGAACGGCTGGGCAACGCCAGCATGCCGGTCTCGGTGGACGCCATCCAGCAGTTCGGCATGCTCCGCAACACCATGTCCGCCGAGTACGGTAATGCCGCGGCGGTCATGAATATCTCGATCAAGTCGGGCACCAACCAGATCCACGGGACGGCGTTCGAGTTCCTGCAGAACTCCGTCATGAATGCCCGCAACTACTTCGACACCAGCGCCAAGGCACAGACCAAGCTCAACGACTTTGGTTTCAGCCTCGGCGGCCCGCTAGTCAAGGACAAAACCTTCTTCTTCACCAACTTCGAGGGGATCCGCAGCCGCCGCACCACCCCGCTGCTCGGCCGCGAACCCACCCAGGCCCAACTGGGCGGCGACCTGTCGTCGATCTCCAGCGTCATCTACGACCCGCTCACCACCGACGCCGCCGGCGTACGGACCGCTTTCCCGGGTAACATCATTCCTGTCAATCGGTTAGATCCGGCGACCAAAAACTTCAGCAACTACATCCCAGTAGCCAACCTGGCCCAGCCCATCAACAACAGCAACCTCTCGGTCTCGCCCAGCGCCATCGCCGACAGCAACCAGGTGCACTTCCGGGTCGATCATGCCCTCAGCAGTACGGATCAGCTCTTTGGCCGGTGGTCGTATTACGACGCTCCGAACACGGCTCCTTCACTCCACCCGCTGTGGAGCAAGGAATACCCCTGGACTACGTACAACGGCGCTCTCCAGGAGACGCACGTCTTCGGGCCCCGAACCGTCAACGAGTTCCGCTTCGGCTACAGCCGCGACAACATCTTCCAGAAGGCGATCGGTATCCCCGGCACGAACCTGGCCCAGGCGATCGGGTTGAAGAACACGGTCCCCAACGAGCCCGATGGCGGAGCCCTGCCCGGTGTGACGATCACCGGCTACAACGTCTCCGGCGGCAGCCGCCCAACCGGCTATATTTCCAATCGTTTCCAGTACTCCGACGTCCTCAGCCTGACGCGCGGCAACCATGTTCTCAAGCTGGGCGCCGACACCCGGCGGCTGCAGTACAACGTATACAGCTCCAACTCTCCGAACGGCGACATCTCGTTCGCCAAAATCTTCACGACCTCGACGGCCGGCGGCAGCACAGGCGGCGATCCCCTGGCGGACTATCTGCTGGGCGCCTTCAACACGGCCAGCGGCGCGCGCACGGTGAACAGCCCGGCCTTCCGCAACACGACGTACAACTTCTTCGCGCAGGATGAATGGAAGGTCACCTCGCGCCTCCACTTGTCGCTGGGCTTGAGGTACGAGTACGCGCAACGAGCCTACGATGTCCACAACAAGATCGCCATCGTCGACTTCTCGACGGGCAACCTGATCTTCGCCCGCAAGAACCCCTTTGACCCGAAGGACTTGAGCCTGAATCCCAATACCTCGCGTGCCCTGTTGGACGAGGACTACAACAACTTTGCTCCGCGCTTCGGCTTCAGCTATGACGCGGGCAAGGATACGGTGATCCGGGGCGGCTACGGCATCTTCTACGACGTCACCCAGGCCAACGAACTGAACTTCCTGGGCTTCGTGCCGCCGTTCCAGACGCTGATTTCCGTCACGAACAATCCCAAGGCCGGCACGCCGGGCACCCTCTTCCAGAACCTGTTCCCGAACCCGGGTCCGCCGGATCGCATCGATCCCGGTACATCGACGTTCTCGCACCTCAAGACCGACCGTACGCCCTACGTCCAGCAGTTCAACTTCAACATTCAAAAGCGGATCTTCGGCGACTACCTGGCGGAAGCCTCCTACGTCGGCACCCTGGGCCGCAAGCAGTCGAAGCGTCGCAACTACAACCAGAAGCGGATCACGGCGGCGGTGCCCTACTTCCCGCTGCCCAACCTCGGCCCGATCCTGACCTCCGAGAAGAACTCGAATTCGAGCTACAACGCGCTGCAACTGCGGCTGGAACGCCAGTTCAAGACCGGCTGGTCGCTGCTGGCGAACTATACCTACTCGAAGTCGATCGACATGGACTCCGCCAACGCCTCTTCGGCCGCCAACCAGGACGCCACGAACCTCGGCGCCGATCGTGGTTTGAGCGACTTCGACGTGCGCCACCGCTTCACGGCCGTGGCGACCTATGAGCTGCCATTTGCCCGCAACGCCAAAGGCATCATCCGCGTGTTGGCCGCCGGCTGGCAGACCAGCGCGATCGCTACCATGCAGGGCGGCTTCCCCCTGACCATCTCGGCCGCGGACACCTCCGGCGCGGGCTCGTTCACCGCTCTACGCGCCAACCGCATCGGCGCCGGGAATCTGGACTCCCGCGACCGCAACATCCTGCGCTGGTTCGACACGGCGGCGTTTGTGGCTCCGCCGTCAGGGACGTTCGGCACCGCTGGCCGCAACATCATCATCGGACCGGGCACGAACAGCTGGAACCTGGCAGCGATGAAGAACACGTCCTTCCTGGAGCGCTACAACCTCCAGTTCCGGGCTGAGTTCTTCAATGCTTTCAATCACACACAGTGGTTTGCCCCGGCTACGAACGTGAGCGCTCCACTGCAGTTTGGGCGTATCACCTCGGCCCGTGCTCCGCGCAACATCCAACTGGCGCTGAAGCTCTATTTCTAGATAAACAACATCTGTCGTTTTGGCTCCAAGCATGAAAACCCTAAAAACAACATTTGTCGTTTTGGCGTCCTGCTGCGCCCTGCTGCCCGCCCAGCGACTCGATTCGTACGATGTGGTGGTGATTGGCGCGACGCCCGCCGGCATCGCCGCAGCCATCCAGGCCGGCCGGGCCAAGCTCACGGTCGCCCTGGTGGAGGAGATGCCCGTTCCCGGCGGCTTGCTCACCAGCGGTGTGTCCCGGGCCGACGATGCCATGGTCCAGTCGGTCAGCGGTGTGTTCGAGGATTTCCGCCAGCGGATTGCGTACTATCACCGGACCGAGTTGGCCAACGACCCGGTGGTGAAAGCCCAACTGGCAGCGCCGCGCATCCGCCACAGTGTCCCCATGGGACAGGCCTGGGAGCCCAAGGTCGGCGTGATGGTCTACCGCCAGATGCTGGCCGAGCACCCGAGTATCCAGACCTACTACCGGGAGGTGCCGGTGGCCGCCCAGGTGGAAGGCAACCGGGTGGCGGCCGTGGTGACGAAGGACGCCCAGGGCACGGAGCATACTTACCGCGGCCGTGCCGTGATCGACGCGACGTACGAAGGCGATGTCGCGGCGTTCGCGGGTGTGCCGTATGACTTGGGTCGGGAGGCGCGCTCGGCCGAGGAGCCCCACGCGGGTGAAATCTATACCGATGCGTTCTGCGAGGGTGTGTACCAGTTGCCGGGCACCATCCTGCCCGGCGGCAGCGGCCAAGGCGACAGGAAGATCATGGCCTACAACTACCGTTTCCTGGTGAAGGACTACGGCAAGGCGGACGGCCCGCACAGGATCAAAACTCCCCCGCCCGGGTATGATCCGACCCGCTATAAGTGGTCGCCCCTCAAGGCTTACCTGCCCAACGGGAAAGTGGACGTGTTGGGCATCAATTGGGGCAACGACTGGTCGGGTCCGCAGTGGGCCTACCCCGAAGCGAGTTGGCCCGAGCGAGCGGAGATCGCGAAGAAGTATCGCGACTACGCCCTAGGGTTTCTCTACTACATCCAGACCGAGGGCAAGCAGCCCAACTTCGGGCTGGCCGACGACGAGTTCACCGACAACGGCAACTTCCCCTACAAACTGTATGTGCGCGAGGCGCGGCGCATCCACGGACTCTACAAGCTGACCGAGAGCGACATCCATAAGGACTTACGGGGCAATGGGTTGCGCGGTCCTCTGCATCCTGACAGTATCGCCATCGGGCTGTACGAGATGGACTCGCACAACGTGCAGAATCCGACGAATCGGGACTCCAGGTGCTCGGGCGAAGGGGCCATCAATCTGGTGGATGTCACGGGTCCGTACCAGATCCCGTATGGGGTGCTGGTGCCGGTGAACCGCGAGGGTCTGCTGGTGCCGGTCGCCATCTCGTCGTCGCACGTGGCGATGACGTCGGTACGCATGGAGCCGGTCTGGTCGGCCTTGGGCGAAGCGGCGGGGGCCGCGGCCGTGCTCGCCCTGAAAAAGGGCATCTCGTTTCGCGAGGTGCCTGTGCCCGATCTGCAGAAGCGGCTGCTGGCCTCTGGCGCCAAGTTGTTCTTTTACCAGGACGTAGACGCGTCCACGGCGCACTTTGCCGCGATCCAGAAGCTGAGCCTGATGGGTGCGGTGGACGGCGACGAAAACTATCGTTTCCATCCGGAACGGCCCATCACGGTGGGCGAGCTGTCGAGGCTGCTAGTGAAGGGATTGGGGCTGCCATTGAGTATCACAGGCGCGCACTTCCGCGACGCTCCGCGTGGTCACGAGGCGTTCAAGTACATAGAAACGCTGTACGATGCCAGCACTTCGTCGGGCCAGCCGTTCCTGCCCTTCGAGGTCCGGCAATACCTGACCTATGCGTCGTATAAGGACTCGCTGGCGTTCGTCTACCCCGATGCTCCGGTGACTCCGGAGGTGTTCCGGAAGATGACCGAGGGGGCGCTGCGGCAGGCCGGTAAACCATTCAATAAACAGAAGTTCGAGTTGGAATCGAAGACCACGGTACGGCGCGACGAGGCCTGTGAATGGATCGCTTCGCTGAACTGACCTCAGGGGTTCCGGCGGCGCCAGTCGAAGAGCACCACGCCGGCGGCCACTGAGACATTGAGGGACGCGATCTGGCCCGCCATGGGGATGCGGATGAGGAAGTCGCAGTGGTGGCGGGTCTGCTCGTGCAGACCGCGGCCTTCGCCGCCCAGGACGATGGCTGCCGGGTTGGTGAATTCGGTGTCGGAGTAGTTCTGCTTTCCGCGCTCGTCCACTCCGTAGATCCAGAAGCCGTGCTGTTTGAGGGTCTCCAGGGCCCGGTTGATATTGTTTACTTTGACGACCGGGAGTAGGGCCAGGGCTCCGGCGGCGGCCTTGGCGACGGTTTCCGTCAGGCCGACGGCCCGGCGCTCCGGAATTACTACAGCCGTCGCGCCGGCAGCGTGGGCGGTGCGGACAATGGCGCCCAGATTGTGGGGGTCCTCCACTCCATCCAGAACCACGAGTAGGCCGGGTTTGTTGAGGACGGATTCGAGAGTGTGGGCCACCTGGGTGGACGGAACGGCCACAACTCCCTGATGCGGCAGGCCTTTCACGAGACGGTCGAGCGCTTCGCGGGTGTCGAAACGGACCGGCAGCTTGGCGGCGCGACAGAGTTCGATGATCTCCTGGAGGCGGGGCCCGGCGGCTCCTTTGACGATGTGGACGCGGTCGAGGGACTGACCGGCTCGTAGGGCTTCGCGGACAGGATGGATGCCGGCAATGAAGGCCATGACGATTTCATGGTAACGAAGGCGGGGGTACAGCGCATCAAACAAAAAGAGCCGGAAATGGTTGACGCCGGGTTAGTCTTTCTCTAGGATGACGGTAGACTCTCACAACCCGATGGCCACCGCAGCAACCCGGCCCCAGCCGGTAGAGATTCCGAACAAACTGTACTTCCGGATCGGCGATGTCAGCCGGATCACGGGGATCAAGTCGTACGTGCTGCGCTACTGGGAAACCGAGTTCAATCAGCTTTCGCCCAAGAAGTCGGGCACGAACCAGCGCCTCTACCGCCGCAAGGACGTCGAGATGGTGCTGGAGATCAAGCACTTGCTGTACGAGAAGCGCTTCACGATCGAAGGGGCGCGCACGTTTCTGCACCAGCGCAAGTCATCGCCCCGTTCGTCGGCGAGCACCCCGGCCACTCCTCCCCCGCCTCCCACACAGAGCAGCCTGTTTGGACCGGATCCGGTCCAGATGGCGGCGCGGGCGTCGGAAAAGATGTCGGGCGTGAAGGCCGAGCTGAAGGCGATTCTGGAACTACTTCGGTAGTTCAGGGCGCCGGCCCATCCTAACTGTTCTGCAACTCCACTAGAAATGTAAAGTGCGTCCGATCTTCGCCCAAAAAAGGGTTAAAGAACGGTAGGCGGGGACGATATGGCCTCTTGAGGTCACCCGCATGGTCCGCTTGACGCGAATCAACCAGGCACGGTTCTATCTGAACTCAGACTTGATTGAGTTCATAGACACGACCCCGGACACGCTCATCACAACGGTGAACGGCACGAAGATCCTGGTGGCGGAGGATCCCGAGGAGGTGGTGCGAAGAGTGGTGGAATTTCGGCGCAGTATTCAACCCGTGGCGCAGGGGCCGGCGCAAGGGTCGGGCCGGCTATGAGCAGGCACGTGGAGTCGAGGGGGCGGGTGTCAGCGACACCCAAGAGAAAGCTGGATCTGGGCACGCTGAGCGGCGTGGGACTGTCGCTAATGGGGATTCTGGGCGGCTATGCGCTGGAGCATGGACGCGCGGGGGATCTCTGGGGGACCTCGGCGGCGTTGATCGTGTTGGGCGGCAGTCTGGGCGCGACGCTGGTGGCGAATCCGCTGGAGCTGGTGAAGCGCGCGGTGCGGCGTGCTTCGGATCTCCTGTTCGAGTATGAGGACGACAGCCAGGACACCATGGAGGACATGGTGAGCTTTTCATTGCGCGCCCGCAAGAACGGAATCGTCTCGCTGGAGCAGGAGGCATTGGAGATTGAGGATGCGTTTCTGAGGAAAAGCATGATGCTGGCCGTGGACGGGATGGATTTGCACGAGATCAGGGCCTCGATGGAACTGGAGATGGATGTGGCCGAACGGCGGCTGGATGAAGAGGCGAAGGTGTTTGAGATCGCCGGTGGGTTTGCGCCAACCATCGGTATCATCGGCGCCGTGTTGGGCCTGATCATCGTGATGGGCGAGCTGTCGGACATGAACAAGGTCGGTAAGGGGATTGCGGCGGCATTCGTCGCGACCATCTACGGCGTGGGCTCGGCGAACCTGCTGTTCCTGCCCGCGGCGCTCAAGATCAAGCTGCGCGGGGCGGCGGAGCGCGACAAGCGGGAGATGATGCTGGAAGGGGTATGCGGGATTGTCGAGGGCATGAATCCGAAGATGTTGAGAGGGAAGTTGGAGGCCTACACGAGCCTGGCGCCCGGGCGAGAGACAAAGCGGCAAGCGGGTCTGCAGAGATCGGCGGCCTGAGGTCCACCCATGGCACGAAAACCGAAGCCGCCCGAACATCCCAATCACGAACGGTGGCTGGTGTCCTATGCGGACTTCATGACACTGTTGTTTGCCTTCTTTGTGATGATGTACGCCAATTCCCAGACGAACAAGGAGCAGGCGACGCGCATCTCGCAGGCCTTTCGGGAGGCTCTGCAGGAAGGCACGTTTGGCCATGCGTTGTCGCGACTGCTGAAGAACGAACCCGGGCAGACCGCACCCGCAAATGCACAGCCCGTGGTGGTTTTGCCTTCGATGGCCAGCAAACAGAGGCCGGTGGAACTGCTGCCGTCATTGCATCAGCTGAATGAGACCTTGAAGAAAGAGATCGCATCCGGGCGGTTGGAAGTAAGGATGGAACGGCGGGGCCTGGTAATCAGCCTGAAGGAGGCGACGTTCTTCCCCTCCGGAGGAGACATGCTGGACCCCAAAACCCTGCCCATGCTGGAGGTGATCGCCAACGAGATCAGGAAGTATCCGAACCCGATCCGGCTGGAGGGGCACACCGACTCGATCCCAATCAGTACATCGCGGTTTCGCAGCAATTGGGATCTTTCTGCGGCGCGGGGCATTGCCATGCTGGAGCTGTTTGCGGAGCGTTTCGGACTAGACCGCAGCCGGATGGCTATTTCGGGTTTCGCGGACACGGCTCCGGTGGCGAGCAATGAGACGGATGAAGGGCGGAGGAGGAATCGGAGGGTGGACATCGTTGTACTGAACGAACTGGCGGCGGCTGAAGAGCCGGTGCAGGGTGGGGCCGGGGCGAAGAAAGGGAATGCACAGTAAGGTCCGACAGGGGTTCTGGTGAGAGGCGACGGCCGAAGTAGACGCAGTTGGACCTCACGCGGCTGCGGAGCGCCGCCCTTGTTCCTGACGAGCGAGGTGGAGGATTCGGCGGGTGGGGCTTCAGGCCGAGTAAAGCGACTGCAACTGCTGCAGGAGGAGTTCAGCGGCTTTCTGGCCAGCCGCCTTCTTGGAAGTGCCTTCCGACTGGGCGGTGAACTCCTTGCCGACACGCGCTTCGACCATGAAGGTCTTGGCGTGCTCCGGACCCGATTCCTGCACAATCACGTAACGCGGCACGGGCAGTTTCAGAGACTGGGCGAGTTCCTGGAGGGCGCTTTTGGCGTCCACAGGCACTTCGGCTTCGCCGAGTTGCTCGACGCGGATGCCGCTCCAGACGTATTTCTCGAGGAAGCGGCGGCAGACGTCGAGGCCCGCCACCGGGCCGGCATCGAGGTAGAGCGCCGCGATGAGGGCCTCCACGGCATTGGCCAGCAGGGCTTTCTTGCCGCGTCCACCACTCATCTCCTCACCGCGCCCCAGCAGCAGGTATTCGCCCAGACCAATGGCTTGGGCGGTGCTGAGCAGGTGGGCGGCGCTGACCAGATGGGCTTTCAGCTTGGAGAGTTTCCCCTCGGGGTAGGAAGGACAGAGAAGGAGTACGAATTCGCTGGCCAGGAAACCGAGCACAGCATCGCCGAGGAACTCGAGTTGCTCATTGTCGCGGACAATGCTCTCCGAGTCGTAGGCATCCAGGGGGACATCGGCCAGGAGGGACTTGTGGGTGAGCGCACGGAGGAGCAGTTCACGATCGGCAAAAGTATGACCGAGCCGGCGTTCCAGCTCCTCCAGGGGTGCGCGCATCTTCGATTACTTACTTCGCCGCCGACTTGGCCTTGTTGATATCCATCTTGAGCTGGGTGGCCGCAGCCTTCACCTGAGGATGGGCGTTGGGGTCGGCCAGCGCCTTGTCGACCATCGCGAGGGCGTCGTCGAGCTTGTTGACCTTAATCTGACAACTGGCGAGGCGGAGCATGACAGCCGGATCCGGCGTGGAGGCGTTATCGATGGAGAACTTGAACTCGTCGGAGCAGACATCATACTTCTTGCGGACCATGGCGGACAGCCCGAGCGCCTCGTGAGCCTGGGCGAGGAAGTCCTTCTTGGCGGCATCCCACTGGTCGTCCGGAATCTGAGGATTCGGCTTGGGGGCAGTGGGAATGAGTTCCAGGGCCGCTTTCGCCATTTTCTCGGCGCGGCCGAGCTTCTCTTCCTTGTCGAGGTCGAATTCCTTGGTACGCGAGGCCAAGCCGCTGGCGATCATGATCTGAGCGCCAAAGAACTTAGGATCGGCTTCGAGACACTTCTCGGCGAAAACGACGGTGTTTTCCGCGTCGTTCTTCTGCTGATAGGAAAAGGCAGTGATGTACAGGGCCGTGGCCTTGAACTCGGTCTCGGAGAACTTGGTGATGAGATTGTTGGCCGCCGCGATGCGAGCATCGGGATCCTGGGCCTGGAACATGGCCATGATCGCCTCCTGCTCTTTCTGGCCTTTCGGCTGAGGCGTCTTGGGGTTGGCAGTTTGGGCCGGCAAAAGACTCAGGGAAAGAGCGAGAGCCAGGAGGGCCTTAGTGATGAAGAAACGGGTCATAGGAGTATTACCTCAGGGTTTTGATTGCTTGATGGCGGCGGTCACGGCAGCCAATTCCTGCCGGGCCGCTTTGGTGGCGCCCTCGCTGGCCCCCTGAACGGCGAGAGCGGCCTGATAGTACTTGAGCGCGGCCTCGGTCTCCGGCTCTTCAGCGGCAAGGACCAGGCGGGCCAGATAGACATAAGCCCATGCGCGCTCAAACGGTTCCGGTTCCAACTCGAGCGTGCGCTCGAGCATTTGCACAGCGAGTTCGGGATGCTTCTCGAGGGCGGCAATCCGCCCCAGCCCGAAGAAGGCTTTTGCCTGCAGCGGCTTGTCGGCGGACTGTTCAATCACCTTGCGGTAAGCATTGCGGGCAGCGGAGAAATTGTGGGCGGCGTAGAACTCAATGGCCGCGGCCAGATCGGCAGCCGGACCGGTGAGCGGAGGAGGAGGCGCTTTCGGCGCACTTTTCGCCACGCGGGTGGCACGTTTGGTGACAAACTCCACCTGCGCAATCCGTTTGTCTTCCTTGGCGACGTCCATATGATCGATCAACTCCGGCATGTAAAGGCCGAAGGACAGATCCTGCTTCTCGTAAGAAGGTAGGGCTTCGTAAAAATAGGCCGTGAGAATGAAGCCTTCCTTCATTGACTGGTCCACGTAAGCGCTGCCGGAAGGCCCATCCAAACGGGCTTCGACTGCGCGTACGATACACATGCTAGCAAGTCTAACGAAATCATTCTTGTAGTCGTCAGCAAGAATGGGCGAAGCCTGGGCGAGGTCGCCTAGTCCCTTCTTCTTGTCGAACGACTTCGAGTTGCGAATGGCGAGCGGATCGACGAGGTAGTCGAGATAGGCGTGCCGGATGTCGCGGGTCCTGGTTTCCACCGACGGTGTGACCACTACGAAATAGTAGTCTCCGTAGACCCGGGTATGTACCTGGTTCGGGGCTCCGAGGAGATCGACAAACACCTGAAAAACGTGACCGCGGGTGCCACTGGTGGGGTTGCGCAGGTAGGCGTTCGATTCGAGGACGGCCTGGGTCACGGGTTCGTGATAGCGAGCGATGGCCTGTTCGAAGAGCGGCTGAGCCTGCTTCCAGGCGGATTCGAGGTCGGCTTCACGGTAGAACTCGACGAGCAGGGCGGAGAACCCCTCCAACGCGAGGGCATCGGGCGGCATCTGACTGTCGGACAAGAGCGGTTTGAAGTCCGGAGGGCCCTGGGAAGTAAGGGCGAAACTGATGTACTGGCTGAGGTTGGCGCTGGGATCGGCCTGACGGTGATCTTCGTAGAACTGCTTCAACCGGGCGAGGGAAGGCGGGTGCCGAGCGTCCACCCACTTTCGAACGGCGGCACGGAGAGGGCTATTGGTAGGGGAATCCAAGTTGTCGTCGTAGCCAGCCGCGTTGACAGCAGTGAGTACGGCGAAGAGAGCCGGGTGCGCATCCAGCTGCCCCTGCTCGCGCGGAGAGGGGCGAGAGTTCTGAGCAAAGGCTGGGTACGGCGACAGGAAGGCCACCAACGCGAGCGCCGTGAAAGTGAGTGCGCGCCTCATCCAAGCCGAAAGCACTAGTGTAACGGATTCGTCAGGCTGGGAGAGAGCGAAAGGTGGGCGGAGTGGGGCGAACCAGGACCAGGGTAAATCCGTTGGGCAAAAGTGGAGAAATATACATGCTATTCCGATACTATGATGAGATGACGGGCGTACTTGCCACACCGAACTGTTTAGGCAAGATCAATTGGAATCATAGGCTTGGAGGCGGCTTACCAGGCCGGGGGCCGGGTACTTGCCGGGGGAAAGAGGACATCATGAGGTTGGTTTTCCTATTGGGCGCCATTGTTCTGGCTTGCGGGCCCACTTGGGCGCAGAGCGGCGGCGGGGGTGTGGGCGGATTTGGAGGACAGCCGATTGGGCAGTCGCAGGACCCGTCCAATCCGAGCGTACAGTCCATGAATGTGGGCTTCATGCCGTGGCTTTCACTCAACGGCACCTACACTCATCCTATGGGCGCCTCGACGGTGAGCCGGAGGGACGATCTCTTCGGCGGGTCCGCTAGTGGGGGATTCGGCGGCTCTAAGGCCTGGGAGAACAGCGAGTTACAGGCCGGCTATGTCGGATCGGGCACGTACAACAATCTGTCCTATGGCCGAGGGTTCTCGAGGTGGCGCCAAACGCATGTGGTGAACCTGGGCTATGCCCGGCAGCTGAACCAGCGGTGGCAGGCCGGGTTCAACGAAACAGGTGGGTTGTCGGACGGAGGTTACGGGATTGGCTCGGCGTATGGCGCATCGGGTGTCCCGGGGCTGGGCTCCGGTTTCGGCCTAGGGTCCGGCTCGGGCGGTGACCTGACTGGCGGCGGCGGGTTTCTGGACTCCGGTCAGAACGGCATTGTGGACAACGAGATTCTGGGAGCGCGGGTGAAATTCTCGGTGACACGCGCCTCATTGGCCTACCGGGTGTCGGAGCGGCTGTCGTTCAACGGGACGGGGGGCGCAGCATTCGCCCGCAGGGGCAGTTCCCTTTCGGGGCTGAATTCGTATACCGGAGGCGGAGGGGTCAACTACCAACTGAGCCAGCGGACTCAGGTAGGCGCCAACTATGCGAGGACGAATGTCGACTACGTGGGGCTGTTCGGCGGAGTACACTACGACACCGCGCAAGGCGGCTTTCAGACGAGGCTGACTGAGAATCTCTCGTTGACCGTCAGGGGCGGTGGCGCGCTGCTCTCGTCCACGTATGTAGGCACGACGCAGCTTCCACCGGATCTTGCGGCACTTCTCGGGGTCACAGCGACTCAGGAGGTGAAGAAAGCCAGCACGAAGGCTTTCATCGGCAACGTACTGCTGGGCTACACGACTCCCAAAGGGTCGTTTTCGGCCGGCTACAATCGTGGCGTGGCTCCGGGCAACGGCGTTGTGTACACCTCAGTCCGTGATTCGGCGGTGGCGAGCTATGGATATAGGCTGGGGCAAAACGTCGGCATCAACTTCTTTGCCGCCTACACCCGGATGTCGGGCCGCGTAGCCGTCTTCAAGGTGACCCAGACGGCGCAGGGCGGCGGGATGTTGAGCTACAAATTGTTCAAGTCCGTCAGTTTGACCGGCCAAGGTGGGTATCGTTACACGACGATCCCCGGCGTTCTACAGCAGCGCGATGTTTTCGCAGGTATCGGGCTGGCATGGCGTCCGGGCGATGCAGTGTTTGTGTTCTAGCAGGGCCGGAGGCGGACACGCGCGCCACTTAGTCAGGGAACAGAAGAAGCTGCCGTTTCCGGAAGAAAACACGTGCAGCCTCCGTGCCCCGCGTAGGGACGTGGGACAACAGCTTGCCGTGGTAACGGCGGACCATCTCGCGGGCCACTTCGAATTCCGGATCGCTGGCGCCAATCGGCGGTCCACCTGTTTCGCGGATCCAGGCTTCAGTGATCCTGGTCAGTTCCATCTCCAGATCCTGATCGGCACACCGCCAGAAGCCTCTGCGAAGAAATACTTTCTGTCCGCGAATCTTAAGTAGCGCACCCATGGTTGCAAGGGCTTCGATCAGACTCGATTATGCCACCATCGAGGCGGGAGGGCGCAAAAGTGCGGCAAAAGAGAGACAGAGCGCCCTATTGGGGCCGGTGACGACCATTCAGACACCAGGGAGAACCCCTAAGACCTTAGCTCCTCAAATGAGTACATCTACAAAAACCCCTACGTGAGCCTGAAGTGTTTCAGGTGTTCGGCCGATGATCCCCACTAGGAGGAATTGCCATGGCGGATCCTGTGAATAGGGACTCGGGACGGCTCACAGCAAGGGAATACCATCGAATCGGAGTCGAAGCACTGGAGGATCATCGCCTGGAGGATGCGGTGGTGGCGCTGCGGCAGGCCGTGAATGAGAATCCGCACATGGGCCGCACGTGGAACGATCTGGGGGTCGTGATGGAGGCGCTCGGCAATCCCTGGGAAGCCGTCCGTTGCTACAGGCAGGCGCTGGCCGTACAGCCCGGAAATCCAGATGCGCATGCGAACCTCAGCATGTTGATGCTGCAGATGAATATGATCCATACTCTGCACCGCCACGCGATGTCGGCCGGCGCGAGTTACTGAACCGCACTCGAAGTTGCGGACAGGCATTTGGATTCGTACGTCCCATAGATATCGAGGAACTGGAATACCGAAGGTCCCCGAGCGGACTGGTGACGAGGTCACGACCGTGGGGTCGGGCGTGGCGAAATCCCTGCCGGCGCAACAGCCGAAGTATTATAAAGATGGATTTCAAATTTCCGATGACCGGAGGGCGGTTTGCCGTCCTTTTGATGAAGGCATCTCCAGTTTTCAGCGGAGCGGTCCCTGAGCTTGTGAATGGAAAAGAACGAAGATCGCTCGAATGCAGATGAAAGAGATGGCGCTGGCACCGATGGGCACCTGGCTCCTTGGTTTGCCGTGACGGTCCGACCACAGCACGAGCAGAGCGCGGAGAGGGGTCTTGCCGCCAAGGGTCTCGAGACTTACCTGCCCGTCTATCTGGCGGTGAGGCAATGGTCCGACCGGACGAAGACGTTGCAGTTGCCGCTATTTCCGGGTTATGTGTTCTGCCGATTTGGCCGGACAGACCACACAAAGGTACTCAGGACTCCGGGTGTTCGGACCATCGTGTCGTTTGACGGCGAACCGGCGCCAGTACCCGTCTCGGAGTTGGATGCGGTCAGGAAGATGCTGGCCTCGGGGTCTCCGGTGGAGCCGTGGCCGTTCCTGGAGGCGGGTCAACGGATTCGCATTGCGTCGGGCCCGTTGAGCGGGGTGGAGGGGACGCTGGTGGAGACGCAGGAGAGTTGCCGGCTGGTGGTGAACATTGAGATGTTCCAGAGGGCGTGTGCGGTGCGGGTGGACCGGAACTCGGTGATTGCGCTGGCGGGGTGAAAGATACCGGGGCAAGGGCGCACGTGCGGCCCGAATGCTGAATTCGAATAGTGGGGTCAACCCTGCTAGGGCGCCTTGGCTTCGCAGTTCGGTGATTGGCTTTGTTCCTCCGTTTTGTGGTCACTGGCCAGCAGAGGCCATATGGGACCGTGTCCAGAAGGCTCGCATTGGCTTTGTTCCCCCTTGCAGCGAACTTTGGCTTCCGCAGTTCAGCGATTGGCTTTGTTCCTCCGTTTTGTGGTCACTGGCCAGCAGAGGCCGTACGGGCTCATGTCCGGAAGGCCCGCATTGGCTTTGTTCCCCCTTGCGGCGAACTTTGGCTTCCGCAGTTCAGTGATTGGCTTTGTTTCTCCGTTTTGCGGTCACTGGCCAGCGGAGGCCGTGTGGGCTCACGCCCTGACGGCTCGCATTGGCTTTGTTCCCCCCTTGCAGCGAACTTTGGCTTCCGCAGTTCAGTGATTGGCTTTGTTTCTCCGTTTTGTGGTCACTGGCCAGCAGAGGCCGTATGGGACCGTGTCCAGAAGGCTCGCATTGGCTTTGTTCCCCCTTGCGGCGAACTTTGGCTTCCGCAGTTCAGCGATTGGCTTTGTTTCTCCGTTTTGTGGTCACTGGCCAGCAGAGGCCGTATGGGCTCATGTCCGGAAGGCTCGCATTGGCTTTGTTCCCCCTTGCAGCGAACTTTGGCTTCCGCAGTTCAGCGATTGGCTTTGTTTCTCCGTTTTGTGGTCACTGGCCAGCAGAGGCCATATGGGCCCGTGTCCAGAAGGCTCGCATTGGCTTTGTTCCCCCTTGCAGCGAACTTTGGCTTCCGCAGTTCAGTGATTGGCTTTGTTTCTCCGTTTTGTGGTCACTGGCCAGCAGAGGCCGGATGGGCCCGTGTCCAGAAGGCTCGCATTGGCTTTGTTCCCCCCTTGCAGCGAACTTTGGCTTCCGCAGTTCGGCGATTGGCTTTGTTTCTCCGTTTTGTGGTCACTGGCCTACGGAAGCCGATCGGGCTCACACCCGGCGGCTGACGTCGGGTTCGACCAACACTCGGAGGGCGTCTTTGCCGCGCGCTGCCGGGTTGGGCGTTCGCGACAGAGGCGCAAACGGGGGCGGCGGTTCTAATGTCAAAGACCAAGCGGAGCCGACCCGGCGAAGGAGGCTCCGTTGCTCAAAGGATGAGTACCTGTTGGTCGCATCTGCGCAGCATTCCCGCTAAGACCATGAAAATACGGCAAAAATAAACTTGCCTCCGGTGAACTGCAGATCGCCTGGTTCCCCAACGGGCTATTGGAACGAAAGAAAGCACTGCGCAACTGGCGAAAAGTGGCGTCGCGGAACCAGTATTCGAACTCGTGACATGCACGTACCTACTGGATCACACAGACCGGCATGACGGGAGATAGAGGGCTGAGACGGTTACCCGTGAATGGCCCCTCGGACAGCCAGTGCCAAGCTCCACCGATAAGGATCTCCACTTTGGTAGGCGCGGCGTTTTGATTTTGGCGGGCAGGCGACTGGTTCAGGGGCAAGTGGGCCTCCACGGACTTGACCGGCGCGCGGCCAGCAGCTAACTCTCGAACATCCTCAGCACAGAGGGACGTCCGGTAGATTAGCCATTACGCGACGCTGTCCTCCTGGATGCCGGGTTGCCCACCGGCGGTTCCCAAGGTGAACAATCGGGCGGATTCCACATCTCCGACATTGGCGGAACCTGCCGCCGCACCATTCACACACAACGTCATGGAGCCGGTCAGCTTCTGATAGGTAGGGCAGAGGTGTTGGAAGCCACCTCCTTCGGGGGGCGCACCGGTGACGACAACCTGATCGCCCCGCATCAGGGTCAAATCGGCACAGGGCGTCGGGCTCATGAGGAGAACAGCGGGTCCCTGAGTCTTGGCCAAATCAGAAAGCAGTTGGTCGAGCAATGAGGCGAGTGCGGAGAAGTCAACGAGTGGATGGCCAAGACACAAGTCAACAGTCGATTTCAGTAAGGATTGCAGGCTCCTGACGTCAAACGGCCGTATCGCAACCTATCCGGCAAGCCCGAACTCCGGGCCGGCGCCCCCTTGGGGCAGCGCCCCTGACGGTAGCGTCGCTCGGGAGGCGTTTGTGGGCTGGGCAACGGCTGGATTGCTGCCCGTTCGATCCCCTATTGCCGAGCTCAAGATCTCGCTGCTGGGGTTGTAGTCCGGCACTGCGGACTTCAAAGCCAACACCAGGCCACCAAGGTCGTGAGAGCCACAGGCACTCTGAAGTTGTTGCACGACTGCGTCCATCTCCGCGCGACCAAGAGCCTGACCAGAGAATACCTTGATCTTTTCATGTGTGGTTGCGACAGTCTCCTCGTTCTCCAGTTGCAACTCTTCGTATAACTTCTCGCCCGGCCTAATGCCTGTGTACTGAATCTGAACGTCCTTGCCAGGCTGAAGACCGCTGAGAAGAATCAGATTCGTCGCGAGGTCAGAAATCTTGACTGGATCTCCCATGTCCAGCACAAAGATCTCTCCTCCTGCACCCAGCGTGGATGCCTGAAGCACCAGTTGCGATGCCTCCGGGATGGTCATAAAGTAGCGCTTCATGTCCGGGTGTGTGATGGTCACCGGCCCCCCGGCGGCGATCTGGCTCTTGAAGATAGGCACCACGCTGCCGTTGCTTCCGAGGACATTTCCGAATCTCACGGACACAAAGTTCGTACCGCGGGCCTGCATCGAACGAATCACGAGCTCAGCGATTCGCTTTGTCGCCCCCATGATGTTGGTAGGATGAACGGCTTTGTCGGACGAAATCATGACGAAGTCCTTCACGCCATGTTCCGCCGCACAGGACGCGATCACGCTGGTTCCGAAGACGTTGTTTTCGACCGCCTCGAAGGGACAACTCTCCATCATCGGCACGTGCTTGTAGGCGGCCGCGTGAAAGACCATTGCCGGTTGGTAGCGCCCGAACACATCATTCAGTCGTGAGCGGTTCTGGATGCTGCCAATTTCCGGACGGAATGATACGCCGGGAAAGGCGGCGCGCATGTCTTTCTCCAGATAGAACAATGGCGTTTCGGCAGCATCGAAGGCGACGAGCACGGAGGGTGAGAAACGGGCTATCTGGCGACAGAGCTCCGACCCAATGGAACCGGCGGCTCCGGAGACGAGCACGACCCGGCCTTCCAGTTTGTCGCGGATCTGGTCGGTGTTGAGACGCACGGGCTTCCTTCCAAGAAGATCCTCCACGGCCACATCCCGAATCTGGTTCAGGAGCCCATGGGACTCAATCACATCACCCAGGGGCGGCATCGTCTTGTAGTTAACCCTTGCCAGACTGCAGTGTTTCAGGATGGTGGTCATCTGTGTGCCGGTGACCGACGGAATTGCGATAAGCACCGTCTGGATCTGCAACGACTGAGAAACTCGTTGCAGGTCTGTGCCATCGCCGAGAACCCTGAGGCCCTGGATCCAGGAGCCTCGCTTTTTCTGATCATCATCGACAAATCCGCAGAGTTCATAGGGCATAGCGAGATTCTGCCGAATCTCGCGCGCCAGCATGATGCCCGCGTCACCGGCACCATAGATGATGGCCCTATTGGTCGCAGGCCGACTTGCTTTCCTCCTTCGGGCCTCGAAGAACAGGCGGGCCGTGACCCGAATCGCGGCAGTCAGGCCGAAGCAGATGAGAAAGTCGAGAACAAATATTGACCGAGGGAAGCCAGCGGGTCCGATGAGGCGCAGGATGACGATGCTACCGGCGGAGCCGGACAGACAGGCGATGGCGAGACGAAGCAGGTCCTGGATCGAGACATGGCCCCACCAACTGCGATGCAGGCCCAGAGTAATGAAAGTGACGGTACGAACTAGAGCAATGGTGACGAGCGCATAGTTCAAATAGGTAAAAAAGATCGCCGGGATATGGAATTCGAACCGCAGGAGAAACGCGAGGAAGGTAGCGCAGATAAATGCGCCTACCAGAATAGCGGCCTCGATAGCACGGTGGGACCGCACAAAGATGGCTGTGGCCCAGTGGTTGCGACTCATAGGGGCTTCCTTGTTGTGACCTGGAGGTCTGCCGGTAGTGGACTGATGCGCCGCTAGGTTAGGGACGCGATTGATGACGGACAGGGCACGATCTGGTTCTGAGGATCTGTGCCTATCGGCTCCTGCGCTCGAACGGGTGGGGCGCCACAGGCGGCGCGGATAGCGTTAATGACGTGAGTCTGATCCGCCTCGGTCAGGCTGCTGGAACTGGGGAGGCAGATGCCGCGGTGGAAGATGTCTTCGCTCACGGCGCCACCAACGGATTCGAACTGCGAAAACAGACACTGTAGATGCATTGGCTTCCATACCGGACGACTTTCCACATTCGCGGCGTCAAGCGCAGCGATCAGCCCATCCCGGCTCAGTCCGAGACGATGCTCGTCCACCAGGAACACGCTGAGCCAGTTTGTGTGCAGCCGACCGACGGCCTGGGGCATCAACGTCAACCCCGGCAGATCCTGGAGGGCGTCACGGTATCGAAACGCGACCGCACGTCTCTGCTCTACCCGCCGATCAAGGACCGTCATCTGCCCGCGTCCTATTCCGGCCAGCACATTGCTCAGCCGATAGTTAAACCCAAGCTCCGAGTGTTCGTATGCAATGCCGGGGTCCCTCGCCTGTTGAGACCAGAAGCGCGCCTTCTCAACCCAGTGCGATTCCGGGGACACCAACATCCCGCCACCGGTTGTCGTTACGATTTTGTTTCCATTGAACGAATAGACACCGACGGCACCCATCGTTCCGGCAGGCCTTCCCCGATAGGTCGCGCCCAATGCCTCAGCTGCGTCCTCCAGCACAGGCACACCGTACTCGCCGCAAACGCTCAAGATATCGTCCATTTCGGCACACTGCCCGAACAGGTGCACTACCTCTACGCACTTTGGCAGGCACCCCTGCGCCGCCCGCTCGCGCAGCGCCCGCCGCAATAGGTTAGCGTCCATGTTCCACGTTTGCCGCTCACTGTCCACAAACACCGGGCGTGCCCCCAAATACCGTATCGGGTTGGCGCTCGCCGCGAAGGTCAGTGACTGGCAAAACACTTCGTCGTCAGGGCCGACTCCGAGTAGCCGCAATCCCAGATGAATCGCCGCCGTTCCACTCGCCAAGGCGACACCCGGCAGACCACTCCACCTCTCCACGGCGCGCTCAAATTCGACTAGATTTGGCCCTACCGTCGAAAGCCAGTTTGTTCGAAACGCCTCCTCTACATACGCCATCTCCGCTCCGCACATATGCGGCACCGATAACAGAATGCGCTTCATTGCTTCACCTGCAGTCATTCACGCGCCGAACAGATCTTCAAAGATCAGGCGCGGTACGCCGGAAAAAAACTAGGCCGTTCGTCGCCGACGCAATTGGCTGCCCGACTCAATGCCCGGTGGGTTTCTGACAGCTCCATGTAAACATCTTCAAGGAAAACCCTGCAGCCCAGTAAGAACGGCACACGTCCAGTCGGCGCAAACGATAGTTTGTAGCGATAGATTCCGTCATTGGGAGTGTAGCCTCCTCCGAGAACGAACTGCTTCTTTCCGAGCCGGCGGGCCCACTCAATGATCTCGACTTTCAGGAGATCGTTCGGCCGAAGACCGAAATAGTCCGAATCCGTGCCGCCGAGAAATGAATACACCCGCTCGGCAGATATTAGTACTAGTTCAGTTGAGATGACATTATCGTTGTACACAGCGTGCCAATACGCAAACTGACCAGCGAGCTTCTCGTGAAGGCTCTCGAAGTAATTCCTTGGCAACTGATATCGCTGCGAGGCGTTCCTGCGACTCATTGTTGAGGCGTAGATCCTAAGAAAGTCATCAAGTCGATCGCCGCGCTCGTCACAGTGCACGCGAACGCCACTTGTGTGCGCTTTCTTCACATTCTTCCGGACTTTATACTCATAGTCACGCCACAAGTCGTCACCGCACACATCAAGGGACCGGACTACGTTCTCCCCGATGGCTCTTGTTTCGCCGTCGTACGAAAGTAGCGATTCCGAGAAGAGCGACAGCCGAACTACCTCAGAGACGACTCTCTGTGATTTTGCCCAGGCCCCGAACGCCTGCCAGAATGCCACCGAAAGGCCCTCGTCTTGCCCCACGCCCCACGAGAACGGCCCACCATAGCCGTACGGCGAGCTAATGTCGTTGTAGGCGCCCGAGAATTCTTCCCCGCCCGACTCATTGCGGATCGTTCTCAGGTAGAAGGGATAGAGGACATAGCGCTCGCCGCTTTTCGCCGTCGCGCACAATGGCCTCTCGCCCGCTTCCACCCCAAGAAGAAGGTAGTCTGGATGCGCAAACACCTCCCTCGCGGGCCAAGATCTCCATCTTGCAATCCACGATTCACGGTCGCTCTCAGAAGCGGCGTCCCACACTTCAAATTCAGGCAATGACATGGGGCTCTCTCACCTGATGACGCAACTCGCCTACCATGGCCTCCAGTTCCGCTTCAGAGATATCTTGATGAACCGGCAAATTGAGGATTCTCGCCGACACCTGATGTGCATCGCCGTACTGATGCGCGCTGAGTTGCTCAATGAGAGTGTGGTAGAGCGATACAACGCCAAACCCACGCTGATTCATTGAATGATAGAGGGAATCCCTCGTCCCTGGCCTAACCAGGACAGGGTAGGTCTGTGGCACCTCGCCGCTGCGCGGCTTGCCCCATAGTGGCTCGACCTCCGGCACTGTCTGGCGGACCAGTTCGTCGAGAAAGACGGCATTGGTTACGCGCCGCTCTGAGATTACCTTGAGATCGAAGTCATACCATGGAACGTCCAGTTGAATTCCTTCCTCGAATCTATCGAAGAAATCCATCGCCCGAGTGTTTACTATGACCGCCCCTCCGCGCCGGAGAGGAAGTAGCTTGTGGAGGGAGTAGATCGCGAAATCGCCCAGGCGCCCACAAATGCCACCTTGCAGATCGGACAGCAGAGCGTGCGCTTCATCTTCCACAACCAACGCGCCACGAGCCCTTGCCAGGTGCACCGCCTCCTCGTAGAACCGGTCTACGTGGCCGAAGTAATGGATGAGCACGACTACTCTGACATGACCGTTGTCAAGGGCATGGCGGAGAGACGAGAGATCAATCTCCAGCCGGTCGGTTAGTCTGTAAAACGAGTACGACAAACCAAGTGCCGCAACTGGATCGAACACGCCCGATCCCTCATTGGCCGACCAGCCTACGTAGGCGGGCAGCAACACACCACCGTCGACGCAGCTTGTCGCCTTCAGTACCGACTCGAAGGCTTTGCGAGCGCTGATATGACAGATCCACGGCCGGTGGTTATTGTCGCGACGCGCCGCTGTCTTCGTGATCATGGCCACACCTCCAGACGACTGACAGTCTCCCGAATGTCTGCCGTCATCCTGGAGGAACGGACCACGGTCCGGACTACCTGCTCGTGCGGAACCTGGTCATCTCGGAGAACTCCGAATATCCGTCTGCCCGGATCGAGCAACCGCAGAGCGGCGAAGACTTCCGGGTCAGTGACGCCATCAGGGTGACACAAGCGGAACCAGCCTTCACCCAGGCGCCCAACCGGGCACCTTCCGCGCTTGGTGAGAACGGAGAACTGCGAGAACCCGAACCGTTGGTGACAGGCATCGGCCTGTGCCAGCTCTGCGATGTACCCGGAGCCAGAAGCGCCCCGCTGTGGTGCGACGAGTTCGACCAAGTCACTCCGGCTTCCAACGGTAAATCCAAGCTTGGTGTACCACGTAACCGCAGACGCGTTCTCATCGAAAACGTCAAGGACGATCTCTCCGCTCGATTCGCCAGAACATCGAATCGCTGCACCGAGCAATTGCCGCCCGAGATGACGACGACGATAGTCAGGACGCACCGCAATGTAGTTGAGATGGATCGCCCCGGGCCGCCTTTTCATCTCCGCGGCGCCCACAACTCCATCACCTGATTCGGCCACAACAAACATAGACTCTCGCGAGAAGGGGGCGGCGGTCACTTGTGCCCGCACGTACTCCTCGGCGCCATCACAGCCGTATACCAAGAAATCGCTGACTGTAGTCTTGAACTCGCTTACAAAAAGCTCAACTATCATCGCACTATCTGTTGCCGCAGCAGCACGAATGAAGCAACCCTTCATCTTGCCCTCTTTAGTCAGTCGATTCCCTTCCTTTGCGCTCTTCGTCCAAATTCAGCATCACCGACCGAGGATCGACGACGACATCTCCGCATCTCACGACCGCAGCAACTGTTTTGTATAAGATCTTCACATCGAGGATGAAACTCTGGTTTGCGACATACCAAATATCCGCCTGTAGTCTTTCATCCCAGGAGGCATGATTTCTACCGTTAATCTGCGCCAGGCCAGTAATGCCGGGCAACACCTCAAAGCGAACCCGTTCAGTGCGGGTAAAATATGGCTGATACTCCGGAAGCAACGGGCGAGGCCCCACTAGGCTCATCTCTCCTTTTAGGACATTCCACAATTCCGGCAATTCGTCCAAACTTGTCTTGCGAAGTAATGCACCAACTTTGGTTAGCCGCTGCGCATCCGGGCGGATGACGCCATTGCTATCGGCTTCATCCCGCATCGTTCTCAACTTGTACAGGGTGAATGCCTTCCCCCATCTACCAGGGCGCTTTTGTCGAAATATGACAGGGCGTCCCATCGTGACCCACACCAACACGGCGCAAACGGCTAATAGCGGCGCGGTGATAGACAATATGGCTGCCGCCAAGACTATGTCAACCACGCGCTTCATACAACTGCGCATTGTCGGGCTCGCATCGTTCATTCTTATGTACTCGCTAGAGCAATCCTGCGGCGACGGATCAATGTATTCCGCAATGATGGACTCCGGCGTTTTTCTTGGCATCATGCATGTTTCGAGCGGACTAACCTCATCGAATCGTTCAGTACGTTCACATTTCAGCGAATGGCAGCGGAGTCCTGGCAGGACGAATCTGCCAAAGTTGGTGGACCCGCTGCGGTCGTCATGGGAACGCGCAGTCCGCACTCGGCGAGAAGCTCACAGTAATGCCGGTAAACATCTTGGAAGATCGGAAGTGGCTGAAACTCGCGAATAACCCTTAGTCTCCCGGCCCGCCCGTGTAGATGCCGCAACTTGGGATCCATGACATAGCGCTCGATCGCCGCTCCCAGTGCATCTGCGTCACGCGGGGGCACGAGCAGCCCGGTAGTGCCATTGACCACGGCGTCGACACATCCGGGGACGAGAGTGGAGACCACTGGCACCTCCATGGCCGACGCCTCCAAGGAACAGTTCGGAAATCCCTCGCGGTAGGAGGGAAGAACCAGAATGTCGGACGAGGCGTAGAAGGACCTCATGTCGTCAATCCACCCCAGTAAACGGACTCGGGAGTCTTCGGCGAGCATTGCAATGATCTCAGCCGGAACGGGATCTTGAGGCTCTACCTCGCCGGCCACGGCGAGATACAGCAAAGGGTACCGATCTCTTATCTTCTTCCAGGCCGTCGCTAGTTCGACCAGTCCTTTGTCCCTGACGATGCGGCCAACGAACCCCACAACCAGCGCATCCGCCGGGAGACGGTGCCTCTGCAAGAACATGTGCCTGACGGAGGGGGGAACTAGGTCGGGCGAATATGCTCCCTCCGTGTCAACTCCAGACGACGATCCGTTCACGGGGACGTGCACCTTATCCGCATCGCAGGTTCCATCGCGGACGATTGCGCTCTTTACGCTATGGCTAACACAGAGTACGCGACGCGCGAGCCGGCAGGAGATCGCGGTCGATGCCTTCAGGAGAATACGCCTGAAACCACCTGCCGCAAGGTGTGGCGCGCCGTGTACGTGAAACATCCGTGCCCGAACTCCGCAAAGAGCGGCGGCGATCATGCCCAGCAAACCAGCCTTCGGAGTGTGAGAGTGAACGATGGACGGCTTGAGATTGCGAATCACTCTGCAGAGGTGCCATAGCGATCGCAGGTCCTGCAAGGGACTAATCGAGCGCGACATCGCCACCGGGTGGAACGAAACCCCGATCTCCCTGCTGAGCCCATCGCCATAAGCGCCGGGCGATGCGACTGCGTGGACCGTAAACCCCATACGGAGGGAATGGGACATTTGCCCACGGATGAAACCCAGAGTCTGGGGAACGGTCGTGATGTGAATAATCGTGATCATGTTCATTGAGCAGTTCCGGTACCGGCTAGTTGATCGACAATTCGCACAGGGCCTGACGAGCGTTAACGCCGATTAGCGCACGGCGTGGCTGACTGAGAGGGAGAGTGGTTGGTAGTCCTGAGCTGCCGCCTCCAAGGCGTTCTCTCCCCCTGCGAGAGAGTTGGCCCCCGGTTCGGATTCCGCGGGCCGTCTGCGCCACGTCACACGCAAAGACAGCATCGCGCCGCGGCTGGACAATCCCCTAGTCACAATGCTCGACGCCCCTGGCACCGGTGGTATCGACTGCCAACGGGTGCACTTCACTCAGATGGGCGCGGGCTATGACGAACAGACTGGCAATGAGTCCGGAGAGAAATGCCGCAGCAGCGACGAACAGAGCCCGCGGCGGCCAGCTCTTCTTGTCGGGGATCACTGCTGCATCCACCACCTGAATGGCCGGTGCCTCTTTGGCCTCGTCAATTTTCGCAGCCTCAAACTGTTTGGCATAGACCTCGTATAAGGCTTCGTGGTACTTCACGTCTCTCAATGCTCTGACATACAAGAGACCCGCCTGAGGTACCCCTGCAGTTGGAATAATCGGGCTGCCGTTAGGCCGCGCCGCAACACCGCTCTCCAGCTTTCTTAGCTGCGCGGAGAGCGCCGTCAACTCGGCATACTGCCGAACAACCTCTGGATTCTCAGGGGTAGCGCTCTCTTTCAGCCGCTCGATCGCAACCTCACGAGATCCGATTTCGGCCCGGAGTCGTGCAGCAGCTCCGACGAGCGCTTCCACCTGGCCAGTCACTTGTAGTAACCCTGTCTGCTGTTGTGTTTGCCGAAGCGCCTCTTCAGCCGCGGCAAGATCATTCTTCTCGCTTTCCATTTGCCTCTCGAAGAACAGCCGCCTTTGAGCCGACTCCGTGGTAGCCAGCTTGCTGTTCTGCCGGAACAACTCTTCGACGTACCCGTTGGCAAGGTCGGAGGCGCGCTTGGGATCGTGATCGTCGACGGCAATTCGGATTAAGGAGTCTTGCCCGGTAAGAATTCGCGAGTGATCCGCCAGCTCGGATCGCGCGTCCGTCATCGTTCTTGAGTGGTAGACGTTGCTTAGGGAAAATCTGCGAATGAGACTGTCTGCGATGGTGCGACTTCTGAGAATTCCGAGATAGACGTCCGATGGGTTCTTCATGCCGATGTCGCGACCGGCCAGGCTCGCGAGAGGGCCCAACTGCCCCATTAACGCGGCAGCTGCCGACTGTGTCTGTTGGGGTGGCATGATAGTCGCTGTGGCTGTATAGCTTGCAGGCGTCACTATCGCCCCAATTGCTCCCACCAGAGCTCCAACGATAACAGCCGTGAGCACGAGCCGTTTACTGCTGCGTATCGGGGCGAGAAGGCTGGCCATACTAGGGCCCGCCGGAGCTAGCACTTCTGTGTCTCGTGCGCTCACGAAGTCACCACTTGTCCTAGGTTGCGTCGATTTTCGTTCCATAATGAGCTGGGGTGTCTGTGCCTTCCAACTGACTGCCATCTATCGTTGAGCTCAGACGGGATATACTTCGGGCCGTGCTTTGAAGTGCTCTCCCTGATTCACAACTGAGCTGTACATGGAATGGTAGGCGGCTGCGGTCATATCGACCGAGAAGTGATGAGCTCTGACGCGCGCTCGGCTTCCGAGATCATGCCGAGCGGAGCTAGATGACATCAGATGATCAAGCCGATCTCTCAGCTCGCTGTCAGAGCCGGGCTCGAACAGAACACCAGCATCCCCTACCACTTCACGGAGTCCCGGAACGTTGCTGGCCACAACTGGAAGTCCCGTCGCCATTGCCTCCAGCGCCGCGATGCCGAACCCCTCCCATCGCGAAGGCTGCACGTAGATGTCTGCGCCTGCCAACAATTCGGCGATGTCCAACCGCTCTCCGAGAAAGTGAACACGATCTGTGATTCTGAGATTCGCCGTGAGCCGCTCCAAGGCGCCTCTCAGTGGGCCGCTTCCAACTAAATGAAGTTCAGCACCTGGCAACTGACTGATGGCACGGAGAAGCGTGGCATGATCTTTGCGCTCCGTCAGGCTGGCGACGCAGAGTATCCGGCATACCGGATTGGGGTCGGCAAGAGCTGACTGGCGTTCGGTTGCCGCGGCAAATGCTGTTAAGTCTATACCGTTCTGGATGATCGTCGTCCGCAGCGGCATCGGGCCGAGCCAGTCCCGCAGAGCCAGTTCGGTGGTACTTCCAATACAAGCTACTCGAGTGTACGCAGAATACATCCAGCGGTCCACACGTCGCAGCGGCAAGCGTCGGCGGCGATTCCAGGTGCTGTGCTCGGTGGTCACAAGGGGCACCTCCCATCGGACGAGGCGCGCGCCAAAGATCGTCCATAGTTGGGCGGGGAAGAGGTGTACATGAACGAGATCGAAGTGCGTTTGGCGCAGATGGCTTGCGATGAACAGCGGCTGGAGTGGGCAATACGGCGAACTCCAGGGGGAATAGAGCACCTGAATGCCGGCGCGCTCAAGCTTCTGCGCCAAGTCCGATCGCCTGCTGGTCAGGCACATCACAGAGGATTCGACTCCTAGCCGCACAAGTCGGGGACATAGATTGCTTATCAGTGTCTCCGCCCCTCCGAGGCCCAGGGTGTCGATGATTTGGAGGACCTTCATTTCAAGTATTCTTTCGGTAGGTGATGAACGCAGATCTTAGAAGTGAGGATGGAATCGCCGACATCACGGTCAGCGCCCATCGAAAGACCCTCCCGTGACTTGAGTTGCGGTTGAGGCCAATCAATGCTTGCCGTCGATCACCGGCCAGCAACCGGTAGGTGAACGCGCCTACCATCTTCTTGCTGTAGTAGGTCGGAGCGACTGATTTCATTTCCACACCATAGCGGCGGAGGGTCTCGTCTATCATGTCTGCATATTCTGCTGCCCGCACCAATTGCGACGCAGTCGAGCAGAGGCGGACCGGAGCATCGTCTGTCAACTGAGCGATGCACGATCGCCAAGTCGGGATACCGAACTCGCGCGCAATGTGAAACCACAGAAGGTGTTCCGCACCGACTCGTGAGCTGGGAAACTGCAGATTAGATTCCAGGAAACGCTCGACCTGAATAATCGAGGTGAAATCACCTGCAATCTCGCCTCGAAAGTAGTCCTCAAGCCGAATAATGCTAAAGCACCTGCCAATTCGACCATTACTCCGCGCGAACTGAACAACGGGATATCGGTGAAGTTCGCTGAGTGTATCCAAACCAGAGTTGACGATTGAAAAGGCCCTCTGGTCAAGCAGGTCGTCGTCATCCAGCAGAAGCACCCATGGTGTAGTCGCACTCTGAATTCCGAGGTTCCTGGCGACGCCAGGGCCGGAGTTTCGTGACAATTGCAGGCACTTCACGTTGGGGTATCGTTCCCGCAGCATTTGCCGTGTTTCGTCACTGGATGCGTCGTCCACCACTACGATGTCAACATTGCGTTCGCCTGTCGCATAGACGGAGTCAATGGCGCGCGCGAGAAGGGCGGCACGGTTGTGCGTGGGGATGACTACAGAGAACCTGCGGCGATCTCCCCAACTGGATTCGCATTTGCCGATTGAGGAGTGCTCACTGGATTCCCGAAGGACGCTGGACTGCGGGGCTAGAGGGTTCATGAGGATTGGGGATCAATCAAGGAGTTGGAGGAAGGGTGATGACAACCTAACTAGCTCGAACCTGACCGATCGAGCGCTGGGCGAGCGCGAGACCAGCAATAAACATGATCCATTCACTAAGCTCAGTGGATATGGGATGAAAAAGGCCGGTGAGCGCCCAGCATAAAAGCAAATAGAGACCGCCATACTGATCAAGCCGCAGTCTCAGATTTGCTCCAACTGCAGTTTGAATCGCCCGCCACGCCGCTGGGATGGCGCCGAGCATCAGGCTGCTAAACGCTAGGAATCCGGCCACGCCGATGTCCGCCCAAGTTTGCAGGTAACTCATATGGACCACCATTGGACCTATCGTCGAATCGGCCGTCGTAGTCCCCATCCCCAGGCCCACGAAAGGGTGCGCTCGAATCTGCCTAACGACCGTCCCGAGCGCCTCGGCTCGATAGCCATCAGTCTGATGGAGTCCATACCAGCTCAAGGCCCCAGCCAGGTGAATCAAGGTGGAACCTCGTTCGGCGAACCCAAGACCCGGAATCGCGATCAGAATTGCGGCAATCAGGCCAACGCATCCGACTGATCCAACAGTCACAGAAAGAACTCGGTAAGGCGAGAGTGCGCGGTGGAATCGAACCTCCCGGTCAAGAACCAGGACCGCCAATGCGCATGCGACACACAGCATCAAGTACGCTGTCCTTGATCCGTCCACGGCGATCAGGAATATGCTGCAGACGAAAACGAGGCCGTGCCACGGCCCCGCATTCCCACAAATCAGCCGTAGGCCGCTGGAAAGAAATGCCAGGAGTCCGGCTCTCCACAGCGATCCGGGGGAATTGAGTAGGTTCCCATATCGGCCAGTGGCCATCATGGAAGCCATACCGGATGCACCAACCAGTCCGGCAACTGTGATGGTCGCATTCAATACAGATGCAACTTCACAGCCCACACGTATCCCAACGCCAGACTCTCGAACTGACACCAATAGTGGCACCACGATCAGCAGGATCACTGAGAGCTTACCCGCTTGGAGGAATTCGTAGGAGGGCCGCGCACTACCCAGTGCCGTCATGGCAATAGATACAACTAGGATTGCCCCAGGTATTGTCGTACTTCTGACATCACTCCACCTCACTCGGAATATTGCTGGCGCCAGCGCTAAGATCAGCAACGCCGTCACATACCAATGGCAGTACGCGACGTAGTACTTCAGCGAAGCGGCGGAGACGATGGTGGTCCACACACCGATAAGCCAGTAGCGCCAGTTCCGCGAGGCCATTGTCATTGTTCTATGCGTTCACGACGGCAGGGACGACAGGGGCGTTGCGAAGGAGGTACTTCGAGACCAGAGTGTACGCTACGGCCGAGCTCAACCAAGCTAGACAATATGCCTTCGCCAGTCCCGATGCACCTCCAGCGGTCACAAACTCTTTCGCGCCAGAAGTGAGGATTCCACACCATAGAACGATCACCGCGACTTGCCACCACATACGGCCGGTTGCGGGAATAGCCTGATACGCGGATATGGCATAAGCCTCGAGTACAGCGAAGACGACGACGAACGCGCATACGTTGCCATCGTCTGAGAATTGACGGCCAAAGAGCCTCATCACGAGGCCGCGACCGGTCCAGACGACGCCAGCAATCGCCGCGGCAGCAAGGAGGTTCCACGCGGCTTGCCGAAAGTGAAATCGACGGTAGTCGGCCTGGTTGATTCGTCCGAACATCTGACTGAGTGGGACGGCGAACACTTTCTGGACGATTGCCGGCGCAAAAACGATTACTTGCCTTAGTGTGCCGGCTGCCACAAAGATGGCTGCCTCGTTGACATTATTCGTCTGCTTGACGAGCATTGCTCCGACAAGCCACATACATGCCGTGCCGAGCACACTGGACACCGCAGCGGGAAGAGCGAACTCCCAGAGGACTCGGAGATCATGGGATGAAGTGCTGTAAGTCAACCTGATGCCCCGCGAACGAAGCATAGTGGCGAGTACTCTGTGGCAATGAAGCCAATTAGCGAGAGCCGCGCCACTTGCCCCGATGATTGCGCCGTTGACACCGGCAGACACCGTCAGGCTCGTTGTCAGCGCTACGCCCACGAAGAACTGCAGGGCTGTGACCGTGGCCATTTGCCTGAATGCTCCTAACCCGACCAGCGCTCCCATTTGGTAAGCATTCAGGGCGGAAAAAAACAGATAGGGAGTCGTCAATCTCAGGCAGGGTTCCAGATCAAGACGTCCGTACGCATGGATTGCGATCGATCGGCTGAATAGCAGCAGTAGGGCTCCAGCTACGACTGCGGCGACGAGTGCCACTAGATGTGCAACCCCCAGGATGGCGCCGAGCCTACGTGGGTCAGTCTTCTCCAGTCGCGCTGTATATCGCGTTGCGGTGATCCCGAGGCCGCTTCCTGCAACTCCCAGAAACATGACTGCGGTGCTTTGTGCAATGCTAAATCGACCAAAGTCCGCAATTCCCAGCAGTCGGGCCGCGATGACAGCACATGTGATCGTTGTTATCTGCAACAAGATGCTGCATGCAGCCGCCCAGCCGACCCAGCGCCCAAGCACCCCAACATCCGGAATGCTTGTGGTTCGCTCAGGTAACGTGTCCGATGGAGTATTGCTCGTTGTCATTTCAGAACGTTGATGGCCGCTGCGCCGAGCGCCAGGTTGGAAAACACCTGGGTCCAGTCGCGGAAGCCCTTCATGAATGGGGTCTTGGGCATCTGCTCCGGGACCACTACGGCGTCTCCGGGGCTCAGGAGGGCCGCGTCGAACGATTTTTTAAATAGACCGCCGCCTTGGTGGGGCATCACCGAACCGTCGGCCCGGATGATGAAGATACGGCCTTTGTCGCCCGTTCGAGTTACGCCGCCTGCCTCCTGGAGGTAGTCCGCCAAGCGCAGCTTCGCCTCGTGCAGGAAGGAGTTGGGATTGTAGACCGAGCCCAGCACGTTGATCGTTGCGGAACGCGGCGGGACGACGAAGCGGTCTCCGTCTTCCAGCGGCACGTTCATCAGCTTCGCCATGTCGTTGCTTCCCGGTTCCAGTCCGAGCACGATGCGGCCTGCTAGTGGTAGGGCTCGCATTCTCTGCGCCAGCTTTCTTTGGCTGTCGAGGCGGGCGGCCAGGGCCGCGCTCTCCTCCGGAGTGCTGATTCCGCCTGATTTCGTCGCGCCGAATTGCTCGATCTCCCGTTCCATCTCCATGGTGTATTGCTCCAGACGCCGCTGCTGCTCCAGGCGGGTCGATTCGCGTTGGAACTCCGAGGCATAGAGGTAGGCGTCCGGGGTGAGTCCGCCTACCCGCTGAATCAATTGCCCGAGGGTCTCTCCGGGCTTTACGTTGTACACGCCGGCCGCTTTAAATTCGCCTTCGAGGCGTACCCGGCGATTCTGCTGGGAGACGGGTACGCGAATGTCGCTCTGAGAGAAGATGGTGATGACGTCTCCGGGCTGAAGCTCCAGGTTCTGATGGTCGTCGCCGTCCAAGAGGAGCTTGCCCAGGTCGAAGGGTAACAACTGCGCGCTCAAGTCACGCGCGCTCTGGCGCTCGATGAGGGCGTAAGACCAGTTGATGTCCTCGACATCTTCCATACTCATGCGGGACGGCTGCCGCTTCTTCTCCTTGCCGGGCTCGGAGGCGATGGCCTCGTCAGGCGGCGTGAAGCCAGACACATTTTTCTTCTTCCAGTAGTCGCGGGTGATGAGCGATCCCTTTTCCGGGATGACATCGCGCAGACGCATGCCGGCGCGCCAGGCGAAACGCCCTGGGTTCGACACGTTGCCGCGGAGGGTGACGGCGTTGTCAAAGCGCGGCAGGACCGTCCGTATGATCAGCAGGTCGCCGTCGCGCGCCGGGGCCGCTAACCCTGGTCCGTCGAGAGCGATCTCGGCGGTTTCGCGCACGGCCCGGTCCCGGATGCGCTCAAGGGAGGCGCGCCGGCCGTCGGCCACCGGCGTCAGGCCACCGGCGAGGGCCAGGAGGGTTCCGACGCTGGTCTCGCCCTTCAACTCATACACCGCCGGGTTTCTGACACTGCCGGCGACGGCCACCTGCGGCCCGACGCCCTCAATGTGAATCACGTCGCCAGGCAACAACCGGGCGTCGCGGGTTTTGTCGCCCTTGAGAAGCAGATCGTAGACGTCGAACTCGGTGACCACGGCGGAACCGCGGATGAGCTTGATGCGGCGCATCGATCCCTGGCTGGACGGCCCGCCGGCGGCAAACAGCACGCTGACGAGGGTACTGACCGAGCTGACCGTGTAGGTGCCCGGCCGGCGCGCCGAGCCCACGACGAAGACCTGAATCGAATGAAGCTGGCCCATGGTCACGCTCAGCTCGAAGTTCCGATAGACGCGAGCGAGACTGGTACGAAGGTGTCCGGTGAGCTGTCCGTAGGTCAGGCCAGCGACATGGACGCTGCCGGCCTGCGGTATGTAGACCGAGCCGGAGCGGTCCACGGTGAGCGAAAGGTTCAAGGTGACCTGTCCCCAGGTTCGCAGCAGGATCTCGTCGCCCGGGCCGACCACCGAGTCAGCCGCGGCAGGGACCTGTTCGACCGGGGCAAATGTAGTTGTGGCGCTGTCGAACAAGCGGGCGCCGAATAGCGGCAGGATGCGGCCGAACGAGGACGCAACCAGCCGCTGGAATTCCGTGGGGGCCTCGGCCGGCAATGAATTGTCGTCAGCAGGCAGCGAGGGACGCTCGGCAGTGGCCGGACGAGCAGGGGCGGAGGCCGGGCCGGTACGCACTAACGGCACGGCCGTTGAATCAGTGAGTTCGTTTGGGTTGCGGGATTGTTCCAACGTGGTCCGGGCGGCCTGGCACTCCGGCAAGTCTGCGCCGCCGGGGGCCGCGCAACGAGCGGCCAGCGCCTGTAGTCCCTCGGGTACCTGTGCCGAGACAGGCGGCGACAAGGCAGTCAGCCCCATTCCGAAAAGGGCCACCCGGCCATATCTCTTCAGTTGACGAAATCTCATGCTCGCTCTTATTTCCTCTGGAGCCGGAGACCCGGCTCCCACGTCAATTGCAGCCATCCGCTCAAGTTCCGTTGCGGACCGCCCAGGACGGGCACGAAGAAGCGTTCATACTGCAACATCAAGTCAAAGTAAAGATGGTTGCTCCACGCGTAGCTGCCCTTCAGCGTGGCCGCGGTCTGGGTACCGCCGCCCGGCAGGAAGCGGGTGCCGGTCTTCGTTTGCCGGTAACCGGCCTCGACCTTGCTGCGGGCGGAGAACCAGTAAGTAGCCCAGCCCTGGAGGGCACGCCCGTCCCGGCCCACCCAACTGCCGAGGAGGTTTCCGTAGTTTGTGTTGCCGGAGTGGTACTGATTGTTGAAGTAGATGAACGTCCCGCCGTAGTCGCCGGAAAGCGGGGCGGTGGATGTAGCCTCGGCGCGAAGGCTCAGGTTCGGCAGACGCGGCACACGCGTCAGCAGGATTCCGGGGCTGATCGCGGCCCGGCGCGGAGCGGCCAGCGGCGAAGGATCGTCGTCGCTATAACTGTCGCTATAGAGAGTGACCCAATCCCGAAGACCGGGTATACGGTAGCGGAAGTCGAAGCCAGCCTTCCTGTCGCCAGGATCGGCGGAGTCGCCCACCCGATAGTCCGTTCCAGTACTGGCGAAGGAGAAGACGTTGCGCGCGAAGCTCTTCAGAGTGATGGGGTGGCCCACGCCCCAGAGGATCGACCAACGTGTGAATCCCAGTTCCAGGTTTTCCGTCACTTTGAAAGTGAGCTTGGCGGAGTTGAACCACGGCCGCCAGGTGTAGCTGTGCCCACCGAGCTTGCCCATGACCAACTCGCCGCGGACCTCGCCAAGCACGCGCAGAAATCCCGGTAGGCGGTAAGGGTGAACCATTGAGATTCTGGCGTTTTTGGTGGGCTCGGCGTTGCTGCTGAAAGACAGCGGCGCATCGTATGTCGGCCCGTACCACATGGCCTGTTTGCCCGCAGAGAACTCGAAGTTGCCAAGACGGACACCGGCATACGCTTCCAGCACACGGAAGCGATTCACTACTGAGCCAGACTCAGCCTCGCGCAACGGATTGCTATCGAGGGTCGCAATCACCTGGCGGACGGCAAGGGAATAGGCCGGGGCGGATGGCGCGTGCTGATACTCGCCGCGATAGTAGGCAAAGAAGCGTCCGGACTCGGCGCGGAGCCGGAAGCCGGCATTGCCGCTCCAACCACGGCCGAAGGGGCGCCCGAAGTCGTTGATCCAAGTTTGGCCGAAGTGGTAACTATCGTTCAGAACGGGGCCCGCAATGACGCCAGCACGGAGTGAGACTGCTTCCAGAACCACTTTCGGAACACCCGGTTCGTCCTGCGCGAATTCGCGGCGTAGAGCGGTGAGCAAGGGCGCCGCTGCACGCGCCGCGGAGGCGTCGGGGCCGCCGGCCAGGAGTTCCAATCCCTCCTCGGCTTCGTCGAGTTGCCGGCGGCATTCGGCGCGGGTCCACGGACGGAGGCTGGCCGTCTGGGTGGGGATCAGGCCGAGGGCGGCAAGGCGATCTAGCGCCGGGTAGATCCAACTGTCCGTGGGAACCGACACGGAACCGGCAGAGGACTCCTGCGATGGGGCGGCATAGGCAGCGGGCCGCCCGTGGTCCGAGCCGTGGGGATTTGCCATCGAGTGGCCCACCAGCCAGCCCAAAGCGCTGCCTACCAGGAGATCTGAGGGGAAGTGCTCACGAGCCTGCAAGCGACTGAGCGTTACCGCGCTCGCCAGACCGTAAACGCCGACTTTCGTGAGCCAGCCGGGATAGCGTTCGGCAATGACCGGAGCAATGGCCCAGGCGGCCGCGGCGTGCATGGATGGAAAACTGGATGACACGGATCCAGAGTGGTAGAAACGACCCGCCCCGGTGGACTCAATTGGCGTCTCTCGCCTCGTCAACAGGTTGATCAGCTGGGCCGAAATCAGACTGGCCGACGCGGCGCGTGCACTCAATATGGCGGATTCCTGGGCATATTCATCCGAATGTTTCCAGCCATACCAGGACAGGTAGGCCGGGACCGCCGCCAGGGCACCGAGCCCAAGGTTGGAGACACGCAGGCTGCGGTCGCGCCCCTGCGTATTTGTGTGAAACCGCTCCCTCATGTTGCGTTCGTCGCTGGCGAGAAGGAAGGCGGTAGTTCCCGCGAGAGGAGCGATCCAGGCCAGGTCTTTCGCGCGGATGCGTGACGGGCTGGTCCAGACTCGCTTCTGGTCACGCAGCAGGTTTCTGGTGATCGTTTCCACTGGTTGGGTGTAAGCAGAATCCAGAGAGCGCTTCTCGTCGCCGCGCGATTGGGCAAGGCACTGGGCAGTGAGGAGATAGAGACCAATCGCCAACGGTGGGAGACGCAAGTATCCTCGGACCGCTGCAACGCTTTTGTAACCCACGCTGAGGGAATTTCCTGTTCTTGGCGATTTGTCAGCTGGGATTAGGCCAATTCCGTGCCCATGCAAAGAATCAGCGCAGACTCATACGGTCGCCCACCGAGGAACTGATTCCGTTCGTGGCGATCCGCTGGGCCTTGCGCCGCAACAACACTCGGCAGTTCTGGAACCAGTCCGATCGGGCTTGGAATCGATGGGATTGTGGGGGACATAGCTCGCGCTCTGTGAGTCCCATGACCCGGGCTTTCCCTATGAAGTGGATGCGCCACCAGCAACAACACCGAATGCAAGTGCCCAGGCACGAAGGCATGGGGCGCTGTCGAGGCACACGAAGGGCACCACCGGTGGCGCTGAACCAACAAATGGTCGCGCCCCCGAGACGGCTATTGCAGCTAATTGTCTTTCATTGGAGAGGAGGATCTACACTAAGCCGGCTCAACAATGTAGCGTGGCAACTTCCACGAAGCACCATGGTAATCATTTCCGGCATACCGCACAAGAGATATTCAGCGCGTTTTGTATTAATATCGATTTAATATGCCTTGCTAAGCCATCCCGACCTGACAGAATGGACTCATGCCAGGCCGCCGTATTGCTGAGCCGGGTTCTCGCCAGCGAAGGGGATCGTCACGCTATTTGGGGTCCAGACTCCAGATTTCCTACTGCACTACGTCAGGACTATTCGACTGAGGGTTGTGGTCTGCGTGAGCCCTACGGTCCCGGTCAACCTGTCTATTTTGTTTCACTTGCACTACTTTTGCCCAGAGCTCCGGCCTGATGCACAGACGCTCGAAGCGAGCGCTCCGGGCAATTGCGCAGTAGCAATACAGGAACAGGACAGGCCTAGGCCTCTCGGTAGTTCGGCTCAATTTTGAGTGATCGACACTCAGTGCGCCGGCCACCGCGCTAGAAAACACTCGAATCAAACATGGAGTTTTTCGCCGCGTTCTTCCGAAAGCACAGGTTCTTCCGCTCCAAACCGGACTCGGGGCCGAGGCCGTCCAAAAGTGAAATGTACGTCTATCCGCCGGCCGTGAAGCACCAACGCCAAAAGCATGCGACTAGATCGGGTTCGGCTGAACCGGGCAAAGAACTCCAGCTCTGTAAGTACAGTGGGCATCGGATCGTCAAAATCTCACGGAAAGACCACTTCCATATGGATTCGGGAGGGATTCGGACGGTGGTCTGGGCGGCCAGGCTCAGGCTGTGTGTGGCGCAGTCCACGGACTCCGGCGTCACTTCCACCCAGACTTCGATGCGCCGCAGAAGAACCCAAGGACTGATATTCTGTTAGCCGGATAGGCTTCATGCCCGGCCGAGCGAGCGGGGCATGAAGCCTATCGGGCTTAGCCTCGCAGAGCCTCCACCAAATGGGCGGAGTAAGCTCTGTCTTCCTGCAGGATGTGTTGGGTGAGCCAGTTCCTCAGGAACTCCATCACCGGCACAGTCAGAGTGATCGAACCGGAACGGTAGTCGGCCTGAAACTGCGCCATTCTTGCAATGAATCCTTTATGTTGGGCTTCGTGAGCCAGAAACTGAGGATACCCGTGTCTTGCTAGAAGCTGCTCCTCGAAGGTGAAATGGGACTTGGTGTAGCTCTCCAGATCGGCGAGAACCGCCGCGATCACGGTCTTGCCCTGCCCCTGAAGCATGGCATCCTGCAACCGGTTGATGATCTCGACCAGGCGCTTGTGTTGCGCATCAATTTCGGGGACCCGGACGGAGTAAGCATCCTTCCACGGGAACCAGGTCTTTGTCTGTGCTTGCATCTTCTCCGGATCGGCCACGGTCACCGGGGACTTTACGAAAAAATCGACAAACAGCCGCGGATCACCCAATGGACCTGGGATGGAGAGGGCCGGTGCGCGCCTGCAAGAGGTCGACAACTTGAGCGGGTCGCCCGACTGGGGTGCAGAGCAGAGCCGCCGGCCTGACCCCGGACTTGGGGATTCCGTTACACTGAAGACAATAGCGCTTCGCGCTTGACCGGTAAGTGCTTTCCTTTCAGTATGCCCGGGTGGCGAAACTGGCAGACGCAACGGACTTAAAATCCGTTGACCCGAAAGGGTCGTGCGGGTTCGATCCCCGCCCCGGGCACCACCTGCCCACTGAATTGCTATGCCAAACCGCGGCTTCTTACCGCCGCTGGAAGCCCTTTCAGAAAACGTAGTCCTTTCCGACATCCAGCCCTGTGCACCGACTTCGCTTTCTCGATAGAATACCCAGGAATCTTCACAGTCGTTCACGGAGGCCCTATGTTTCGTGCCCGTCATCTGGTTCTCGGCGCTACCGCCCTTGCTTTCTCGCTGACCTATGCCCAAAGCCCCCAGGCGCGCATCAAGATCGATACCGACCGAAAAGTCGGAGAGGTCCATCCTTACATGTTCGGCAACTTCGCCGAACACCTCGGCCGCTGCATCTATGGCGGCATCTACGAGGAAGGCAGCTCGCTTTCGGATGCAAGCGGTTTCAGAAAAGATGTCATGGAGGCTACCAAAAACCTCGGCGTCTCCCTTCTCCGCTGGCCCGGCGGCAACTTCGCCTCCGGCTACAACTGGAAGGACGGCATCGGACCCAAGGCCCAGCGGCCCGTCCGCCCCGACCACGCATGGGGCGACCTCGACTCCAACCGCTTCGGCACCGACGAGTTTCTCCAATACTGCGAGCGCCTCGGCGTCACTCCCTACATCTGCATCAACGCCGGCTACGGCACCGTCAACGAAGCCCGTGAGTGGGTGGAGTACGTCAACGAAAGCCGCAGCACCTACTGGGCCGATCAGCGCCGCAAGAACGGCCGCGACAAGCCCTATGGCGTCAAGATTTGGGGTCTCGGCAACGAAATCGACGGACCCTGGCAGCTCGGCCACAAGAACGCCGAGGACTATTCGAAATTCGCCCTCGAAGCCGCCAAGGCCATGCGCCGCGTCGATTCCTCCATCCAGTTGATCGCCAGCGGCTCCTCCAACTTCGGCCCCAACTCCGACTGGATCGCCTGGAATCGCGAAATCCTCCAGAATCTGCGCAGCGAAATCGACTACATCTCGCTCCACACCTACATCGGCAACCGCGAGAACAACTTCGAGCGCTTCCTCGCCACCTCCCAGGACCTCGACGAACGCATCGAAGTCGTGGCCGGTCTCATCCAGGCCGCCCAGGCCGGACAGCGCACCCCCCGCCCCATCTACATCGCCTACGACGAGTGGAACGTCTGGTATCGCGCCCGCGGCAATACCGAGTTCGCCACTGGCTCCACGCGCCTAGAAGAGATCTACAACTACGAGGACGCCCTCGCCATGGGCATGTTCTTCAACTCGTTCATCCGCCGCGCCGACGTCGTCAAGATGGCCAACCTCGCCCAGCTCGTGAACGTCATCGCCCCCATCTTCACCAACAAGCAGGGCCTATTCCTCCAGCCCATCTACTTCCCCATCGCGGAATACGGCAAGCAGCGCAACAACATGTCGCTCAATGCCCTGGTCACTTCACCCACTTACACGCCCGCACCAGGCCGCAAGCCCCTCGGCTACCTGGACGTCTCCGTCACCCACAACACCAAGGAAAACGCCCTGTACGTCAACGTGCTGAACCGCAGCGAGAGGCTCGACATCGCCACGCGCCTCGACAACGTGGAGGGCGCCATCCAGTCCGCCGTCGGCGTCTGGACCATGAACTACGACGACTTCAAGGCCACTCACACCTTCGGCGCCGACAAGAAAATCGTCCCCGTCACGACCACCTACACCGCCAAGGTTGAGAAGAACGGCTTTACCTACACCTTCCCGAAGCACTCCCTCACCATCCTCAAAGTGAAGCTCCAGTAGCGGATAGCGCCCGGACCCCGTGTCCGGGCGCTATCCTGCTTGCATGTCCTCACAGCGTTTGAGCGGGAAGACCGCGATCGTCACTGGCGCGTCGCGCGGCATCGGGCGCGCCATTGCCTCCAGCCTCGCTTCCGAAGGCGCACGGGTCATCGTCAACTACACCCGCTCCGCCTCGGAAGCCGAAGCTCTTGCAGCCGAAATCAGTGGCCTGGCCGTCCAGGCCGACGTCTCCGTCGTGGCCGATATCCGCCGCCTCTTCGATGCCGCCGAAGCCGCTTTCGGTCCCCTCGACATCCTCATCAACAACGCCGGTGTTGCCAGCTTCCAGCCGGTGGCGGATTCCACAGAGGAACAATACGACCAGATCTTCTCCGTGAATGCCCGAGGCACCTACTTCTGCTGCCGCGAAGCCGCCCTTCGCCTGCGCAACGGCGGCCGCATCGTCTCCATCTCCACGGGAGCCACGGTCTCCAGCCCTGCCGGCAGCGCCATCTACTGCAGCAGCAAAGCCGCTGTCGAACAACTCACCCGGGCCCTCGCCCACGAGCTCGGCCCCCGAAGCATCACCGTTAATACCGTCTCCCCCGGCTTCACCGACACGGACATGTTGAACCAGTTCCCCACTCTGGTGGGCATCGCCGCGGGGATGTCTCCCCTGGGGCGTGTGGGACAGCCCTCCGACGTAGCCGATGTCATCGCCTGGCTGTGTACCGACGAGGCGCGCTGGGTTACCGGGCAGAACGTCCAGGCCGGTGGCGGCGCAAGCATGGTCTGAGGCGCCTCACCACGGCACCGGACGGCGGTGTAGGATGAAGCCGTCATGCCCAGCGTCACACTCTTGCGTGGAGCGGTCGCGGCCGGAGAAGGCGTAGTCCGCCTTGCGCCCAACTTCGCCGCGGACGGCGAACGCTGGCTCGCCTCGATTTCGGAGCCGCATCTCAGTTGTGTCGCCATAGGAGCGCGCCGAATTCCGCTGCGCGACGCCTTTGCCCATCTCCGCGACTGGTACCTCGGCCCTCAGACTCCGGACTGGAACGTTCTCGCCCGGTGGCACAAAGGTGACCTCACGCTGCAGCCTCTGGATGATGTGGAATTCGGCCCCGTATCGGACCACTGGACCCTGGCGCCCGGGGAAACAAACCGGCTCCACCACAAAGGGCCGGTCGTGCTGCTGTGCCTGCGCGGGCATGGGCAGGCGTCGAAGGTCGCCATGGAGGCGCCGTTCGCCCTGCACGACGGTCAACTGACTCCCGACGAAATTTTCGTGACGGGCGAGGCGGCCCGCCGCGGCATCGAGGTTCGCAATACGAGTGACAAGGCCCCGCTGGAGTTGCTGCGCATCTTTTCCGAGGATCCCGCCACATGAAGCAATACGATAAGCTCAGAGGCGTCCTATGAGAGCCACCGTATCTCGTTCCATCGGTGAGCCCCGCTGTGTCGACAGTTCGCTGCAACCTCCGGCGGGCTCCCCCCGCCGCTCGTCGGTTCGAATGGTCAATTCTGAAGGACCCGCATCATGAAATTCGGCATCAATTCTCTCCTCTGGACCGCTGCATTCGATCTCAGCCACCTGCCACTACTCCCCCAGATCAAATCGTGGGGCTTTGACGGCGTGGAGGTGGCCCGCTTCGCCTTCGAAGGGTTCCCGGCGCGCCTCATTCGGGAGGCCGCGCACAATGAGGGGCTGGAGGTCACATTCTGCTCTGCCCTGACTGCTGATCTGAGCCTCGTGAGCGACGACGAGTCGATTCGTGGCCGCGCCCGTGACTTCATCAAACGCGGCATTGAGGCGGCCGCCGAGATCGGCTCGCCCGTTTTCGTCGGCCCCTACCTCGCACCTGTGGGGCAGCTACCCGGCCGCCGCCGTACTGAGGACGAATGGAAGCGCGGTGTCGACGAACTGCGCGCGCTCGCGCCAACACTGCGCGCTCATGATGTGACCCTTGCGGTGGAGCCGCTCAATCGTTTCGAAACCTACGTACTCAACACCGCGGCCGATGGTGCAAGGCTCTGCGACGACGTTCACGACCCGTACATCGGGATCCTGTTCGACACCTTCCACTCAAATATTGAAGACAAGCACGCCGGCGACGCCATTCGCGGCTTGGGCCAGCACATCGCCCACGTTCACACGTGCGAGAACGATCGCGGCATCCCGGGTACCGGCAATGTGGAATGGACCGAGGTCTTTGCGGCCTTGCGGGACACCGGTTATGACGACTGGTGCGTCATCGAAAGCTTCGGCTCGCGCGTCCTGGAGATCGCGGCCGCGGCGTGCATCTGGCGCGACCTTGCTCCGTCGGTCGACGCCATCGCGCGCGAGGGCGTGACGTTCCTGCGCGAAGCGGCCGGGCAGGCAATTTCAACCAGCGTGGCCCGCGCCGTCTGAGTCCGGGCTGGCGCGCCACTCGTCGCGCGTCGTCCCAAACACGACCTGTTCCTTGCCGGCGTACACCATCCGGCCCCGTGGCAGGAGTCCAAGCCGCCGCATGACGCGCTGCGACGGAAGGTTCTGTGGCACCGTAATGGAGATGACGCGGGTAAGCCCGCATCGCTCAAAGGCATCGCGCAGAGCGGCGCGGCCGGCTTCAGTGGCGTAGCCCTGGCCCCAGTGGGCCCGCCCCAGCCACCAGCCGAGTTCCAGGTCCTCGACGTCCGTCAGCCGGCCAACGCCCGTGAACCCGATCGTCTCGCCCGTGTCTTTGCGCTGTAGCCGCCAGCGGCACAGACCCAGTTCGTCGTGGAGAGCGATCTGCTTGGCGATGAAGCCCTGCATCTGCTCGCTGGTCCAGGGCACGCCACCCGTGAGGTGCCGCATCACCTCGGGATCGGTGGCAATGGGCGCAAACAGCGGCTCATCCTCAAAGCGCCACGGCAGCAGGAGCAGACGTTCAGTTTCCATCGTTCAGCGCTGATCCGTCGCTTTCTCGAAGCGCTCTTTCTCGTCTTCCCGGTCGACGTAGGGTATGCCCTTCTCCATCCACTCGGGCGCCGGGGCATCCTTCAGGAAGTGATCGAAGAACTGCTGCATGCGGATCGCGTAGTCCTTCTGGTCCGGCCGGCGGCGCAGGCCGTGCAGTTCGCCGTTGTAGTTCATCAGATACGCCTCCTTGCCGGTGCGTCGCAAAGCGAGGAAGAACTCGATGCCCTGATACCACGGCACGGCGTCGTCGTTGTCGTCGTGCAGAATCAGCAGCGGCGTCTCCACGCGTTTCACCTGGAAGATGGGCGAGTTCTCCACATACTTCAGGGGATTGTCGTAGAGCGACGGACCGATGCGGCTCTGGGTTTTCTCGTATTGGAACTGCCGGGGCTGACCGCTGCCCCAGCGGATTCCGCTGTAGGCCGACGTCATGTTGCCCACGGGGGCTCCGGCTTCGGCCGCGCGGAACCGGTTGGTCTGCGTGACCATGTAGGCGATCTGGTAGCCGCCCCAACTGTGGCCCTGGATGCCGATCTTCTTCTCGTCGATGAAGCCCATGTCGACCACGGTCTGCACGGCCGGCAGTACGCACTTGAGCGCGCTGTGCCCGGGGTTTCCGATGGTGTACACGATGTCCGGCGTCAGGATCACATAGCCCTGTGACGTGTACTGGCTGAAGTTGATGCTGTGGCCGGGCCGCGGCTCCACGAACGTGTTGACACCCTGGGACAGCTTCTCGTAGATGTACACGATCATCGGGTACTTCTTTTTCGGGTCGAAGTTGGCCGGCTTGTAGAGTGCAGCTCGCAGCGGCACCCCATCGGTGTTCCTAAACGAGAGCAGCTCACCCTTGCCCCAGAGAAACGGCTCCATCTGCGCGCCGCCGTTCGTGACTTTCTTTGGCGCGGTGAAGTTTACGTTGGTCCAGTGGAGGTCAGGAAACTCGTCAAAGCGCGCGGCTGTGATCAGGACAGCGTCAGCTTCCTTCGCACGCGTTACGAAGCGGTAGTTCTTCGGGCCCCACAACAGCCGCTGTGGCGTGCCGAGACCCGTCACGCGGTAAAATCCGGTGTCGCGCGTGTCCTCGCTCTCGGCCCGGAACGTGAATGGCTTCGTCGAGTCCAACCCACGGTCGGCCTCCTCATCGACGGCGTCGACACGCTGGACGCGGAACTGGATCTTCGCCTTCCGCCCCTCACCGGACGTCAGGTTGCGGGCCGGGCGGCCGTCGACGAACATCTGCCAGACGTCGTAGCGGTCGTTCACGAAGAAGCTCTGGCTGTCCTTCGCCCAACCCGAATGTCCATACGAGCCCGGCGGATTCGGCGTGTCGTCCTCCTCATCGAAGAAGGCCACGCCCAGAGAGGACGTTGCGTTGATCGACGCACCATCCGGCAGCGTCATCAGGTGCCAGGCCTTTGTGTTGTAGTAGAACGCGTGCTTGCCGTCCGGCGCGATCTGCACACTACCCCCCGGACCGCCACCGCCCGGCAATTGTCGTAGCAACAGGGTGCGCTGCCCGCTGGCTCCGTCCACGAAGTACACGTCCTGATATGACGAGTCATAATCGATCCTGCTGCGCCAGGGCCGGTCGTCGAGGCCCACGGCGCCGAGGCCGTCGTCGGTCGGAACCACGACCTGCATCGAAGGAGTAGCCAGTTGGACATACTTCTTTCCGGCGATGTCATAGACGCCGCGATACGTCCGGTTCCGCTCCTGGTTCGCGCGCACCTTCTGCATTGGCTGGACGAGATCGTCGTTCCAGCGCCACAGGTCCATCACGACGCGTTCGTCGGCCGGAGCCGGTTCGGACTTCTCCGGCTTGGCGGGCGGCGCCACAGGCACATACATCCGTTTGCCATCGCGAGAGAAACCCACCGCCCCTTTCTCGCTCACAACCATCCCGTCGGGCAGTCCTGCCGTCTGCGCAGCCACCACCTCGACGGCCTTGCTGGCCGAGCCGTCCCACAGCATCGCGCTCGTGTCAAACAGAAACGCCAGCTTGTCCTGCTCGCGGCTCCAGGTGAGCTTGGAGTATTTGCCCTTGCCGGACGCCAGGGCCGCGGGCGCGGAGTTGGTGGCCGTGGACACCGCGTAGGCCCCGTTCTCTTCTTCTTTCTTCGAAGAAACGGCGTAGACGAGAGTGGCCCCGTCGCGCGCGATGGTGTACTCGGACACGCTGGCAAAAGTCCGCTCGGCGCTCTCGGTCTTGGTGAGATCACGTAAAACCAGGTCCGTGCCGAATTCCTTCTTGCCGCTGGCTGATGCGCGGGAACCAGCACTGCGGCCCTGATCCTCATCGTCGCTATCCTGCTCTGTAGGCTTGGCGGCCGCAGCCGGCGTGGCCGCCACCTCCTTGAGGTAAGCCACCCACGGTCCACCCTTCGAGGGCACCTGGAAACTCTTCACATTGTCGACGCGCGCCGCCGGTGCGGCACTGCCGAGTTTCACGATGAGTAACCCCTGCTTGGGCATCTCTTCGGGCTTCTTGCGGGCCTTTTTGGCCTGCTCCGTCGCAGCCTTCGCCGGGTAGGTCTGGGCCACCAGATACTGCCCGTCGCTGGTGAACAGGATCTTGACCGTTCGCGGTGGGGGCGGCGTTTCGACGTCGACAGGAACGATGGCGGGCGGGGGCAAGGCGCCCACGTTCTCGCGCCACTCCTTCCCGGTGGCCAGTTCGCGGACGACTACATCTCCGTCGCCATCCTGCGGCATGTAGGCATACGCCAGGTACTTGCCGTCGTGCGATAGCACCTGCCCGGAGATCGATCGCCAGGCATCAAAATCCTTGTGCAGGATGGGCCGCTTCCCCTGCGCGAAAGCCAAGGCTGTCAGGAAAAGAGCTATTGTGAATACACGAGGGGCGGAAGACCTGAAACGTTCAGCCATGTGTCGGATTATATGGCTTTTGCGTCCGTTCGCGCCTCCCAAACATCTGATGAGCTAGAATTGTCGTTGTTTCACCCCGGCACGACATTCGTTAGCGGTAGCCCTATGCCTGATACCCTCACAATCACTGATAACCGAACTGGAAAGACCTACGAAGTTCCGATCGAGGATGGAACCATCAGATCCACCGATCTCCGCAAGATCAAGACCGACGTGGAGGACTTCGGCCTGATGGCGTACGACCCCGGCTTCATGAACACCGCGGCCTGCAAGAGCCGGATCACGTTCATAGACGGCGATAAGGGCATATTGCGGTACCGGGGCTACCCCATCGAGCAACTTGCCGAGCAGAGCGACTTCCTCGAGGTGGCGTACCTTCTCTACTTCGGAGAACTCCCCACCCGCTCAGAGCTCGATGACTTCAAGCGAACGGTGCTGAGCCACACGATCATCCATGAGCAGACGAAGAAGTTCATTGACGGATTCCGCCATGACTCCCACCCAATGGGTGCCTTCCTCTCGACCGTGGCGGCTCTCTCCACCTTCTACCGCGAGGTGAAGAACATCTTCGACGCCCAGAACCGGGTAGTCCAGTTCGAACGTATGGTGGCTAAAATGCCCACCATCGCAGCATTTTGCCATCGCCACTCCATCGGCATGCCCTTCGCGTATCCCGACAACGACCTGAGCTACGCGGGCAACTTCCTGAACATGATGTTCAAGGGCACGGAGACCAAGTTCAAACCCAATCCGGTGCTGGAACGCGCCATGGACGTGCTCTTCATTCTACACGCCGACCACGAACAGAACTGCTCGACCACGACGATGCGCGGCATCGGTTCGAGCCACTGCGATCCCTTTACCGCGCTCGCCGGCGCCGCGGCCGCTCTCTATGGCCCACTGCATGGGGGCGCCAACGAAGCCGTGTTGAAGATGCTGGTCGAGATCGGATCCAAGGACCGTGTCCCGGAGTTCATCCGCCGTGTCAAGGCCGGAGAAGGCCAGCGCCTGATGGGCTTCGGCCACCGGGTGTACAAGAACTACGACCCCCGCGCCAAGATCATCAAAAAGGTGGCGTTTGAGGTCTTTGAAGTCACCGGCCGCAATCCGCTACTCGACATCGCCCTCGAACTCGAACGGATCGCCCTCGAAGACGACTACTTCGTCGGCCGCAAGCTCTATCCCAACGTCGACTTTTACTCTGGCCTGATCTACCAGGCGATGGGCTTCCCCACCGAGATGTTTCCTGTTCTCTTCGCCATCCCCCGCACTCCTGGCTGGCTGTCGCAGTGGGAAGAGCAGATTCTCGATCCGGAGCAGCGCATCGTCCGGCCGCGTCAGATTTACCTCGGATCCGACGCGCGCGACTACGTCCCCATGGCTATTCGCGAAGAAACCACGCAATCCGTTTAGCACACCAGATCGAACTGAGGCGGCGCCTCATTGGTGCCGTCTCCCGGTCCAACTATGATCGCCCCCCTGCTGCTGGCTCTCCTCTGTTGCTCTGACCTCCATACAGCCGCCCGCAGCGGAGATATCGAAACCGTAGGCACTCTTCTCTCCAAAGGTGCGGATCCGAACGCCTATGACGCCCTGGGCGGGACCCCGCTCCATGACGCCGCATGGAGCGGCGAGGCCGCGATCGTCGAACTTCTCATCACCTACAAGGCCAACGTCAACGCTCGCCACAAAGAGGCTGGATCCACTCCTCTCCACTACGCCGTCCTGATGAATCGCAAGCAGGTAGTGGAGATCCTGCTCAAGAACGGGGCAGATCTCAACGCGGCTTACAAGAACGGAGCTACCGCGCTGCACCTGGCAGCCAACCGTGGGCATGTGGAACTCGTTCGCCTTCTACTCGACAAGGGAGCCAACGTCAACGTCCGCGATGCCAGTGGCTCCACTCCGCTGGATGAGGCGGCCTGGAAAGGGGAGGCCGATGTCGCCGCGCTCCTGCTAGAGCGCGGAGCCAAGGTTAACATCCGCAACGAGGAGTCCGGCCAGACCCCTCTGCATGAAGCCTGCGTCAAAGGGCACGAGGACGTCGTTAAGGTGCTGCTGGATGCCGGCGCGGACGTGAACGCACGCGACAACTCAAACGCCACACCCATGGACGAGGCCCTGCGCTACAAGCACATACGTGTCATGGAGCTTCTCTCGGCCAAGGGTGCGCCACTGAGTATGGAGCGCCAACTGCGTGAAGCCGTCCTACGCGGCCAGACGGATGTCGTGGCCATGATGCTCTCTCTCGGTGCCAATCCCAAGCCACTGCTCTCCGATGCCGCACTCAAGGGCCATCGCCAGATCGTCGAACTCCTGATCGAACACGGCGCGGACGTCAATACAGTCACACCGGCCGGTTCCACTGCACTTCACGACGCCGCTCTCGCCGGGCAGAAGGCGGTGGTCGAACTGCTGTTGGACAAAGGCGCGAAGATCGACGTCCCCGACGCCGACAGCGGCTCCACCGCGCTGCACGTAGCCGCCAGTTGGGGCCGAGTGGAGGTTGTTCAGGTGTTGCTCGCCCGAGGAGCGGATCCCAAGCTAAAGACGAAGGCGGGCCGCACTCCGCTGGACTTGGCCCGGGCCGGTGGCTTCGCCGACTCCGTGGCGCTGCTCGAAGCCGCGCTCAAACCGAAATAGGCCACCTCAATCAACCGCATCACTTCGCTATCGGCGGGTCAAACGTGATCGTCGTCTCGGTCCCGAACTTCCGGTAAGAGGAATAGCGGATGGTGAGCTTGATGCGCAGCGGCCCCGCCTTGAATGGCAGCGTATCGTCGGCGTAAGTCAATACGGGGAAGTAATGCGTCCCGTCCAGCGCTCGCCGTAGCGTGGAGAACCGTGGAAAGAGATTTTCCCGCCCTTTCGAGTAGATGGGCGGCACGGCCTGCCCGTAGGTCCGCACCACCCCAAGCGATTTCTTGTCCACCCATACCTCGCCTTCGAACAGCCGCATCCCCTGGAGAATCTGGCGCGGCTGCACACTGAGCACCCAGCAATCGACGCCATCCACCGCTTCTTCGCCTCGAAATTTCACCTGATATCGCGGCAGTAGATCGGGGGTCAACAGGAGCGGCTGGATGTTGCGGATGTCCTGGAAGTCTTCGTCCGTCAGAATCAGGCGCTGCAGATTCGACGACGGCTTCTCAGCAAACTGCTCGGTACGCTCTCCTGTGGGCGAGAAAATCACTTCTCGAAGCTCTTTGTAGGCCCCCGTGGTGCGTCCGCGCTGGTCGAACTCTTCCATGTGGACCGACTGTCTGTAGAGGTACTGGCTGCGCACCGCCTCGGTTTCTGCTTCGCGCTGCGCGACCTGCCGCAATAAGTCCGGCGGTGGGTCCGTCTGTAACGATAGGATGGCTAGGATGATTGCGACCATGTGGCTCCCCACTGGAATGGAGGATATCGCAGGAGTGCTCCCCTGGGTAGCCGCCGCCGTTCTGCTGGAAGTCGCCGCCTACCTCAGCCTTGCCTCCGAACGCACTCGCCAGTGGTGGACCCACGAGCGCGTAACGATCCTCGCGCCCCTCCCTTACCTGCTCTACGCCTGGCCGCTCCACATCCTCAACTGGGCCAGCGTCGTCGCCATCCTCACCGCCGTCGGCCTGGTCACTTACTGGTTCGCCCTGCTGCCCCGCAACCGGTTCACCGACACCGGCTTTGTCATCCTGATGGCCGCGCCGGTGGCTCTCAAGCTCCTCGGTTTCGTCTATGCCCGGCCGCATCCCGGGTTGCGTCTGGAGTTCCTCGGCCACTTATTGTGGATCCGTGCGGGAATCCTTGCCGTCCTGCACGATCGTGGCGTGGACGGAGTCGGCTTCGGCTTCTGGCCTCAACTCCGGGAATGGAAGATCGGTGCCGTCTTCTACCTGGCGCTGTTCCCCGTCGTGGCCGCCCTCGCCGCGCTCACCGGCTTTGCCACCTTCACCTGGCCCCCCTGGACGTGGCAGGAAACCACCCTCCGCGCCGTCGGCACCTTTGCCGGCATCTTCTGGGTTGTGGCCCTCAGCGAAGATTTCTTCTTTTGCGGTCTGCTCCAGCGTTGGATTGGTATTGCGGCCACGTCCGTACTCTTCGGACTCGTCCACCTGGGCTACCGCGACTTCCCCAACTGGCGCTTCGCCCTAGTCGCGGCCGTCACCGGCGTCTTTTACTGTCTGGCTTTTCGCCGCGCCGGCGGGATCCGCGCGGCGATGGTCACCCATGCCCTCACGGTCACCACCTGGCGGGTCCTTTTCAAGTGAGCACGGTCGCCGCGATGTGATCCAGCGCCTGCTCGAAGTCACGCAGCAGATCGCGCCAGTCTTCGACACCCACAGAGATCCGCACCAACCCGCCGGTGATGCCCGCTATCCTCCGTTCCTCCTCGGAACAGCCTGAGTGAGTGGTACTGCCCGGATGGCACACCAACGTCTCCATACCACCGAGCGACACCGCGTTGTGGGCCAGCTCCAGATGTCTCAGGAACTCAAAGGCCGCGGGCTTTCCACCCTGCAGTTCCAACGCAATCATCGCCCCCGGGTAATCGCACTGCGACAACCTGACCCGGATCTGCTCCGGATCGTCGAACAGGGTCGGGTAGTAAACCTTCCGGATCTCCTTGCGGTTCACCAAGCTCTCGGCGATCCGCTGCGCGTTCTTGCTCTGGCGGTTCATTCGCAGGGACACGGTCGGCAACCGCCCATCCAGAATCCAGCACTCGTCGGGCTGAAGAATGTTGCCGAACAAACCCCGCTTTGCCCGGAGCTTCTTCTGGATTTCCGGATCCGCCCCAAGCGCCACGCCAGCCAGCAAATCGCTGAAGCCACCCAGATACTTGGTGGCCGAATACAGTACCAGGTCAGCGCCCAACGTCATCGGATGCTGGAACGTCGGTCCTAGAAACGTGTTGTCCACCATCACCACCGGCTTCGAGCTCAGGTCCCCCGCCAAAATGCAGGCCCGCTTGATGTCGGTCATCACCATCGTCGGATTCGCCGGGGTCTCGATCAGGATCACCTTCAAGTTGGGCGTGCTCCGGATGGCTGCATCCAGATCGGCAGCGTGGCCCGCGACCACAGGCCGGCATTCGATTCCGAAGGGCTCCAGCAATTCGTGGATCAAGTTCTGGGTGCCTCCATACAGCGGCACCGTGTAGAGCATGCAGTCGCCTGGCCGCAGAAGCGCCATCAGGGATGTCATGATGGCGGCCATCCCGGAGTTGAACACCACCGCCCACTCGGACCCTTCCTCCAGCGGAACGATCTGGTCCTCCAGGATCTCAGCGTTCGGGTGATTGAACCGGGAGTAGATCAGGTCGGGCACCTCACCCGGTTCCACGTCTTTGCGGCCCGAAACCAGGTCAAAGGCGCGCTCGGCCGCTTCGGGGGTATGAAAGACGTACGTCGAGCTGCGGAACACCGCCGGCCGGGCCGAACCAACCGAGAGCCGCGGATCGAACCCGCGAGTCAGCACCGCGGTAGAAGGATGCGAACTAGGATTGCCACGTTGTTTGGCCATAAACAGGTCTCCGGCCCTCAGTGTACCGCCGCCCCACTGACATCCCGGCTACAAATATCGCAACATAAAGGGAAATGCGCCGCTACGTCAGAATTGCCACCGAGCCCGCCGTACCCGTCACCGCCCCGGACTCCCATCCCGGCGTCCTTCGCGGAATCCTCCATGATGATCGTATTCTCCTGCCTGACGGCCGGTCCCTACCCCTCGCCCAAGCCCGGATGCTGCCCGCCGTCTCGCCAACAAAGATTGTCTGTGTGGGGCGAAACTACGCCGAACATGCCAAGGAGCTTGGCAATGCCGTGCCAACTGAGCCCCTCATCTTCATGAAGCCGCCTTCCTCACTGAATGGACATCGGGGCGATATTGTCTACCCCAAGATCTCCCAGATGGTCTCGTTCGAGGGGGAAGTGGGCGTGGTGATCGGCCGCCGGGCGCGACGCATCAAACAGCAGGATGCCGACGCCTATGTTGCAGGCTACACCATCGTCAACGACATGACCGCGCGCGACTTGCAGAAGAAGGACGGCCAGTGGACCCGTGGCAAGGGTTTCGATACATTCTGTCCGGTTGGCCCATGCTGGGTGCCCCGCGAAGAGATTGATTTTAAAACGCTTCGTGTTACGACGCGGGTGAATGGCGAGGTCCGTCAGGATGCCCCGGTCACCGATATGATCTTCAGTGTGGGTGCTATTCTACAGTTCGTAACGGAGTTTATGACGCTCGAGCCGGGTGATCTGATCGCCACCGGCACTCCTCCTGGCGTCGGTCCGGTGAACCCGGGCGACGTGATCCAGGTAGAGGTGCCCGGTATTGGGGTTCTGGAAAACACCATGGTTGCTGAGTAAGCGCTTGCCGGAGTAGGGACAAGGACGTTGCCTGACCTGCTTGCCGGAAAGGAGCTGGATCAGCATCTGCGGGGCCATGCCAGTGTCCCGCGAGGCTCCGGCCGGAAGTTAACGCGTGCCTATTCGAGATCCTCGCTATTTGGCCGGAATCGCCGCGACGGTCGTTCTCGCGGCGTTAGCCATCTATATCGTCTTCCAGCGGCGTCTCACGCCGGTCGAGAAAGAGCGCCGGCGACGCGTCTTCGTCAATCGCGGCAACCGCACCATTGAAGGAGTCATCACGGAGGCCGGCGAGGACCTTATTCACTTCCAATATGAACTGCGCGGCGTGATGTACTTCGCTTCGCAGGACGTCACAGCACTTCGAACGCTCCTGCCGCCACACCCCGATCGGTTGATCGGTGCAGTGAGCGTGAAGTATGATCCGAGGAACCCTGCCAATTCGATCGTGATCTGCGAAGATTGGTCAGGACTCACTGTCAAAAGGGAAAGCCAGGATGCAATTGTCGAGTGAATGGAAAAAGATGATCGGCGCCACGCTCTTCGTGGTGCTTCTGGGCGCCGCCATCGGCGTGGCCGCCAACAAGTACAACAAACCCAAGTCGGTGCTGCATGTCGTCACGCTGCTTTATAAGGACGGCACGACGGAAGAGCAGAAGAAGGACGTGCTCGAAGGCATCGAACGGATGGCCGCGGAAGTACCCGGCATCAAGAACGTGTGGCTGAAGGGCGCCAGCGTCCAGGGAAATTACCCCTACAAACAGCCCGACGGCAGCATCAAACTCCGCCCGGTCACCGACGCCTTCGTGATTGAATTTGAAAACGAAGCCGCGTTCCAGGCGTACGCCGACCATCCGGCCCATCGCACCTGGGAGAAGGTGTACATGAACGTTCGCGAGCGCTCGATCACCAGCGACATCACCAACTAGCAATCGCGAAACGGTGCATCCCGAAGCACACGCACGCTGGTCGGGCCTTCGCTACAAGTGCACGTTCGGAGCGGTCCTGGGGCCCCCGGCGTTGCCGGTGTTTACAGTGGCTGTTGGCTCGAACAGCAAGACATGGACCTCTTCTTCGGCCACGGGGCGGTGTTCGACGCCCCGCGGCACGATGAGGAATTCTCCTTCGGACAACCAGCAGGAGTGGTCCTGGAATTCCATACGGAAGCGGCCCTGCACGACAAGGAACATCTCGTCCTCGTTGTCGTGGTGGTGCCAGACGAACTCACCCTGAAACTTGACCAGACGGACGGCTTGGCCGTTGAGTTCGCCAACGGTTTGGGGGTTCCAGTGCTCGTGAAACTGCGCAAATTTCTCGCGTAGATTGACTGGTTGCATCCTCCCTTTATCCTACATGTCCATGTACGGCATGGGCGGCACCTTGTTGAGGAGGCGCGTGTAGACAGTGAGGGCTCCGCGGTGGTGGGCCGTGTGATCCGTAAGGGCGTTGAAAATGGCAACCCGCGGGAGGCCGCCCATGATGGGACCAGGGGGGAGAGCGGCGAGCCATTCCTCTTCCGAGTGGGCTGCAATGGACGCCTGAACCGTGGCGCAGGCCTTCTCGAACCAGGCATGGGCCGCAGTGAGCGACGTGACTGCTCGTACTTCGGCGTCCATTTTCTCGAAGTCGAGACTGAAGCCGGTGGCGGCAAACGCCCCATCCAGAAACCATTCGACGGTCTGGGCGACGTGAGCGACAACCTGGGCTGTGGTGAATAATCCCGCTTGCGGAGCGAACCCGGAATCGGCTTCTTCCAGGGCGCGGGTGGAACGGTCAAAGTATTCCTTCATGGCGGCCATCTGGCCAGCAAGCATCTGTTTCATGAATTCGTGGGACTCCTTACGGAGGTCCATCATGACGGAATCCGAGCGCGGGCTCAAGCGGGCTGGGGCCTTCGGGCTTCTACTTCTCTAGCGATGCCGACCGGAAAGCGGTACCGGCGGCCAACGTGGAGACCAGACAGAGGCCCAACGGCGCGGCTAATCCGTAGTTGAGGAGGAAGGCGCCAGCAGCGGCTCCAGCGAACATCAGGAGGACGGCCGCCAGACGGCGGTTGAGCCGGGGATGGGAGCCACCGGCGAGCGCCGAGTCGGCGGCGATGCCAGTGAGTGTGAGTGTAAGAACCGTCGTCGTGAGATCCGGCACGGCCAGGCGGCGAATGGTGGCATTGCGCATACCCATGGCTACGGCTGTGGTCACGATGACGACGTACAGACGTTGCGGCGGCGCGCCGGAGCGGATGTCGAAACCGTCGGCGGCGAGCAACGCCGCTCCCAGCAGTGCAGCCTCAGTCAATGTGGAGACGAAAAGCCAGCGCCGCTTCGATATTGACGCAAAGGCCTGCGCAAAACGGCCTCCGGCCACCGCCCCAAGGAGGAACGAACCGAGAGAAGTCAGAGAGCGGACAATCGACAGGCCAGGTACTCCGGCGGATGCAAAGCCCAGAAAGACGATATTTCCCGTCATGTTCGCCGTGAAGATATGGCCGAGCCCGAGGAAGCTCACCGCATCGATCAAGCCAGTGCCGAAGGTAAGGAGCAACAACGCGACGACCAACGCGGCGGAGCGATCGGGCTGAGCCGCGGGTGCACCGGACGGCTGTGCCGCCGCGCTCATCGCCATCTCCGGCGACCCGGCGTCTGGATGTTCGGGCAACTTCCGGCCATGTTCAGCAATCGCGGACTGTCTCGGCCAGGAACCAGGCACGGCGTTCGGCCTCGTCGATCCAGACCTCAATCAGACTGGCGGTGGCGACATCGTTGTGCCGGTCGCAGATCTCATGCGAGGCGCGGAGTTCATTCGCCAGGATACGGTTGTCAGTGCAGAGTTCGGTGAGCATGTCGAGGGGGCTCACAGATCCGGCGTTGTTGTCCTTCAGCCGCTGCAGGCGCGCAATCTCACCAATGGAATGGATGGCAGGGCCACCGAGCTTGCGCGCGCGCTCGGCGATGTCGTCGGTGATGGCGAAGATCTGGCCAGCCTGTTCGTCGAGCAACAGATGGTAGTCGCGAAAGTGCCTGCCGGTCATGTGCCAGTGAAAGTTCTTGGTTTTGATGTAGAGGGCGAAGCAGTCGGCGAGCAGGGCCTGCAGCGACCGGGAAATCTCATCGACAGCATCGGGAGTGAAGAACTCCGTCGATGGAATAGCGGCGGGGTTGATTGTGCGGGTAGTCATTGAAATAGAGCTCCTGAGATAGTAGGCTTCGCCAGCGGCTGTTCGTCTGCACTGAGACGGATGGCGCTGCCCGATGTGGCGGCGGCCCTCCACGATCCGGCAGTGGCCCAGGGAGCTGGATCACTGCAATCCATGTCCCCATTCTGTGAGAGCTCGCGTTTCGGCAACACCCCCGTTAGGGGGTTGTGGGCCGCGGCGGCTACTATGCCGTCACCACCACGATGGCCACCTTGCCAGTTTCGAAGGGGATACCGGCGCTCTGAGTGGGAACTTCGGCTCCAGTAGCATCAGTCACGCGGACGAAGATGGGGAGTTTGTCTTTCGCCAGATCTGGAAACTCGCCGGCAGGCAAGGTAAAGATGGCGGAGCCCTGGTCGTTGACGGCGACGGCGGGACGCCGGTCTTTCAGTTTGCCCGCTGCGTCGCTGATGGAGACCATGAAGCCCTTGGGCGGCTTGCCGTCGGCGCGCGACACGTTCACCTGGAGGATGAAGGCATTAGCGTCGGTCTTCGCGACCTTGCCGGCCGCCTCCAGCCGGTCTTTCCCGGTTTGCGCGACAGCTGCCTGGTAGAGCAACTGGGTGCGGCGCCGCGGATCCTCCTCGGCCTTCGCCAGCTTGGCGAGGCGCGTGGCACGCTTCGTCAGGTCCTCCTGGCCTATGGCCTGGATTGAGAGGGGAGCGTCGAGGACCACGATGCCGGCAGTGACAGGCGGCGCGGGTTGCGTCGTAGTGGGGAAGTTCACGGCGGCACACTTCAGGATGGTGGCCAACTGCGGGCGAATCAGGTTCAGATTGATGGCGGTGAGGCCACCGCTAAAGTCGAGGCAATGTGTGGACTGGTTGCCTGTGGCGGTGAGGAGTTCCCCTTTTCCTCGACAGGAGAAACGGAAGGACTCAACAGGGCTTTCGACAAAACGGTTGTCGGTGATGCGCAAGGTGGTGGCCTCCAGCGACGCATTCGTGTCGATGCGTACGTCTTTGTTTAGCCGGATGCGCAGCTGGTTGGCGTGAAAGCCGAGATCATCCAGACACTGGATGCGAACGGAGATGAATGATGGGCCGTCCCCTTGGCCAGGCTTGGCGACTACAAGTGTGCACTGATTGTGGGCAAACAGGACCTCGCCGCCGACCATCGGAATTGCCTGGGCCTGCGCCTCAACGGTGGGCACGTAGACGGCATAGTTGGACGAAAGGGCCGCGAATCCCGCGGCTCCGGCTTTGAACTCGTCGACACCAGAGTTGTTGATCTGAACCGTGGAGGCAAGCTTGAGTTCCGCCAGGTTGAGTCCGACGCGCGTCAGGGTATTGCCAGTAACTCGCATACGTCCGAAACCGGCAGCATAGACGGTGGTGCCAAACTCGGTGTGGATCTGGTTGCCGCTGATATCGAGAGCGGGCCAGTCGTCAATGGTGACGCCATCGTCGCTGGAGGGAATGGCGTTGGCGACGTAGACCCCCATCTGGGCCCGGCGATCGTTCTCGACGCCATTGCCCTGGACGCGGTTGTTCCGGATGACGGCACCCGCCGCAGTGCCCAACAGAATGGCCGTGGATTCGGCGATATTGTTGCGGACAATGTCGTTGTCGACGATGGCTACATGACGAACGTCCTGAAGCTCGATGAGTCCTGGCGCGACGATGGTCGAACGGACGGTCTTGCCACGGCCGCTGGAGACAATGGAGTTGTTCTGAATGCGGACGTCCGCCAAATCGAGGTTCAAGCCTGTGGAGAAGATGGCTGGTCCGGCCAAGCTCAGGAAGTGATTGCCGTCGATGAGGATGTTTCGCGCCGTGGAGAGTTTCGTATCGTCGGACTTCTCCTGGTCGATCAGGATGCCGCCGGCAAGGTATGGCCCGAAAGAGTTGCAGCGGATCTCCATGTCATCGGTGAAGCCGGTGACAAATAGCCCGCTATCGGCTTCATGGTTGCCCTCGATTCCATTGACTTGATTGCCAGTGAACCGGATCTGGTTGCCGGCCAAGGCGACACAGGGGGTCTTGGCCTTGTCCAGGGCGACGAAAGAGTTGTCGCGAATCTGTATCTCACGGCCGTTCGAGACGAGGACGGCGGGTTGTTCGAGCAGTTCCTCGAACTGAACACCGGTGATGACGACGCGATTGCGGTCTTTGAGGAGAAAGCCGCCTACGGGTGTTCGGACGATGGTGCCCGGCCCACAACCCCGGATGATGACCTTGTCGCGGATGAGCGGAAGAATGCCGGGCAGATTGTAGGTACCCTGCTGGATGCAGATGACGGCCGTGGGTGTTTTCTCATCAACCCAAGGCGGAAGATTGGTGATGGCTTCGACAATGGTCTGGAACTGACCGTGGCTGGTTTTGCCGTCGCCGACGGTGATAGTGCAGCAACAGCCGCAGTCGCCGCCTTCCGGCAGATCGGTAAGCGGAGGGAACTCAGGCGCGCAGTCGATCACCTGCTTCGGCGTCAGGGCCGTGCCGCTGGTCCAATCGATGAGCGCAAGACAGCAGTAGTGCCGTTCGATGCCTCGCACGGGCTGTGGTGCATCGACCAGAGCCTGCGGTTCCACATCGCGCGTGCCGACACGGGCGGACCAAACCCAATAGTCGAGGTCGTGAAAATACTGCACTCCAGTGAGGCCGCCGTTCTCATCGAAGAACTTCACGTTGAGTCCACTGCCGTCGTCGAGTTGGTTCGCGACATTCAGTGTGATGATCTTCACCGGAGCATCCCAGCGGCGCAGGAAGGGTGCGCTGGGTACGACGACCGCGGCTGAGAGCTTCACCGTGAACATACCGTCTGGTTTGGCGACAGGCGCGTCGGTGATCTGCGCGACGGGGTTGCGGAAGCCGCCCAGTTCGGTCTCTTCACCGCAGAGTTCCACCCAGTCGCCCTTGTGCAATTGGATGACCTGGTCGTTGCCCAAGGATTGAATTGTGATGGCGGTGCCGGCCGGGATCTTCTGCTTCGCGTCTTCCATGACGCGGACGGTGAAGGCGCCGTTCTCGGTGGACCATTTGAAGGTGGCGGTGCCGGCGGGTCCGGGATCGTGGATCTGGACACGATAGAGGCGATTCTCGGCTCCGCCATAGCCGCCGGTCTGCGGCTCTTCGCAGGGTTTATTGACGGGTGGGGTGGAGAGCACAAAGAGCTGCATGGTGCCGCGCGTCTTCGGCGGCCGGTCAGCCTCCAGCTTGGCGCAGGCAGCACCACAGTCGGCCACGTTGCCGATGCCGGCATAGAGCTTCACCTGGGCAACGGTACGGAGGCGAGTGCAGGTATCAGGCCCCCCTAGAGCGCGCTCGCGAACCCAGGAGGCATCGACGGGCGCGTCGGGGAAGTCAGCCGTGCGATTGGAGGCGTCGCGGAGAGCCTCCTCGTTGAGCGCGGTGACATGACGGTCCCAGACCTCGAGATAGACCAGATCGCGGCGGGCACCCGTGATCTTGGTTGGATCAAAGCCAAGCCAGGAGCCCGCACCGAAGACGGCCTCCCACTCGGCCTTCTGCCAGACGGGCCAGTCTGGCTGTTGGTTGTAGTCGCGCTGTTTGGCATTCTCGGCCAGCAGTCCTCCAGCGTAGAAGCGCCCCTTGGAGAACTCCATCTTGGGACCAGAGGGAACCGTGACTTTGAAGCCGCCTACGGCCGGGTCCTGCGGGCGTCCACACTTGCCGATGACGTCGACAGTCTCGACGGCCAGGCGGCGCAGGATGATCTCCACCATGTTGTTCCAGTCGGCATCGAGGCCGACGCGGCCCTGTTGCTGCAGAACTGCGGAGTAGTGGTTCCGGGCATCAAACGTCAATCGGCTGAAATCGCCATTCATGGTGAATCTCCTCGCTCAAGTCACAAAAACGATGGCCGGCTGCAGGCCGGCGGGCAGGTATTCGGCCAGGCGCAGGTTGAGGTGCTCCAGGCGGCGTGGGGCTCCGAGCGAGGCCCAGACGCCGATTTCGCGGCCGTCCTCACCGCCGGTGGCGATGGAGGCGGGGCAATCGAGCGCCAACTGAGTGTAGCCTGGGGCCCCAAACAGGGTTGTGGTAAACACGGGCGGCGGGGCGGGCGGCGCGCACTCGTAGCGGCGCGGAACGTCGGAACCCGGGCCGAAATAGCTGAAGCGGACGCAGCCTTCCTGGCGCATCAGCACCTTGGTAGTGCCGCGAATGAGCGCCTCGCTCGCTTCCAACCGGACACAGCGGAAGTCGCCGAGGATCGTAGACCGTAGCACCACGGCGGGCGGTCCCGCCGCCAAGGCGGTTGTTCCAAACGGCTGGGCATCGATGACGGAATCGCTGATGGTGAGGCAATCCATGGCGTCTGGTAGGTTCAGAGCACCGGCGAGGCAATGGTCCAGCGCGAGTTGGACGCCATTGCCTGGAGACTGCACCTGCAGGGTAACGCCAGCGGGCCGTGCCGTTACTCCGTCTTCACCGGTGCCGCCGCCGGGATCGATGGTGCAGTCCTGGAAGCTCACAGTCGCGACGCCCTGTGGGATCGTGAGCGGGCGGCCTGTGCCCGTAAACTGAATGCCGCTGACTTCCAGATGCTGGCCGGCCGTGGGGCCGAGGAAAGCCTGCTGTGTGGCGGACAGTACCACGGTGGGCCGCTGGCCGCTGGCGGCACGCACGATGAGAGTGGTGAAGGACGCGGGGAGTTGCCAGCTCTTCGGCTCGGCGTAGGTCCGGCTGTCCGTAATCTCGACGATGCGGACTGGCGCCGTGGAGGCGGCGAGCAGTGCGAGCGCGTCGGAGACGGTCTTGACCGCACCGGCCTTGGACACCTGTATCAGGTCAGCGCCTGGATTGCTGAATCGGCGATCATAGCCGCCACCGCCGACATTGCCACTGAAGCCGAAGTAGTCGTCGACGGTGACGACTGTGCCGGCAGGCAACGGAAGGCCCGTGCCAAAGAGGATACGCCCCAGGCGGACATCGACTGCGACCTTGTTGGGATCCGGCGAGACCCACGCACAGAGGTTGGCTGGGATGATCGGCGAGGCCACCGGCACGCCGTTCCGGTAGATGGTGAAGCCGAGCGGTGTATGGATGTAAGCTGCGGGATCCTCTCGAAACCAGAAGGGCGCGATGGGAGCCATGACGTTGTGTTCCCCCGTACGGGGCCAATCCGCGCTGGCGCCGCGCTCCAGCGGGTCAGGTGATTGGAAGAGCGGCAGCGTCTGGCCCAGGGCGTTGAAGTGATACGCACCGGGCTTGGCCGGCACCTGTTTCGCTTCCACGCCGCGGAGCGGAATGGCGCGCAGGCGCCAGAGGAAGAAGCCGATTTTGCGGATGTTATGCCAGCCGCGCTTCTGCGTAGAGGGGCGTAGGTCGGCGATGTGCTGTGAGCGATCGAAGGCTCCGCCGATGCGCGCCAAGGCTGACCGATCGCGCACGTCGATAGTGTTCAGGCAATCGCTCCGGAAGTGGATCATGCTCTGATTCCACTGCAGGCGTTCAAAGAACTCCGCCACGCGGCAGGAGTAGCCGGTGACGTCTCCGGCCATCGTCTCCAATTGAGGGACGGTGCCCTTGCGGCGGCGGTAGGCGATGGTACGCGCGACTTCCCGGCGATTGTTGGCGGGATCGTCGTCGATGAGGTTGAGCGCGATGAGGTCCGCGAGATAAGGTAGCAGCGCGTCGTCACAGGTCTCAGCGAAGAAATTGCTCCAGAGACGCGTGATGTCGTCGTAGACGATCTGCCCCTGTTTCTCGGCCGCTTGCAGCAGGGCTTCCAGTGGCTTGCCGCGCTCGTAGTCGGCACGGCGGAGGTATTCGGGGAGCAGGCCGTAAAGGTCAGTGGAACGGGGCGGCATGACTAGATCACCTCCACGTCGGCAATTCCGCCCTGGTAAATGATGTCGATGCTGGGCGTGGTGGTTGAACCGTCGAGAGCGGGCCAGCCGACTTCGTCGGGGCCCACAAAGACGGCATCCATTTTCGATGCGGCGGGCGGGAAGCCGTGGTCGGGCACCGATGTGGAGAATCCGCGCAGGAAGACCCATTCCACTCCGGGCACAGATTGGAATTGGGCCAGGATCGCACTTTGGAACACAGTGTCGCCCAGGGGCATTCGGTCGAAACTGAGGAAGCCGGTGGCGGTGCCGCAAGCCATCTCAACGGCCGCCATCACCGCCGATTGTTTCCAGCCTTCCAGCACGTGTACAGTGACTCGAAGCACGAACGGAACCTTCGTGGCTTCCGATATGGACAGCGGCACGTTCGGGTCGCGGTGCAGGTCAAGATAGGAGCGCAGATCCTTGGCTACGGCGCTGAGGGGTGATCCGCCAGGCGGGGAGACCGTCAGTTTGACGCCTCGTTTGGAGCCGAAGTCGGCCCATGCCGCCTTCGCCTTACCGCCGCGGAAATAGGCAAGTGTCAGAGCTTCGTAGTCCTTCAGTGAGACGGCGCGATCGAAGGTCACTACCGTGCCTGGGGCGGCCCGGCGGATGGAGTCCGCCGTCTCGGCGTCAGCGCCTCCGGTGGCCGGACCGGGATTCGTGACGGCCTTCATGCCCGGACGCGACTGGAGGATCGCGGTGACCGTGTCGGCGGTGGCGTTGCCCGCCACGCCCAAGCCCTTCCGCATGACGGCGCGAACGTTCTGTGAACCGGTTGGCACGCGGCGGCCAGTGCGTCCGTCGCCGAACCGCACCTGTTCTTTCCCGCTGTCGTCGACGGAGGTCTGGAAGATGGCATCGGAGGGTCCGCGAGCGTAGAAGCTGTCCACCTCGTGCCACTCCTGATCATTGACGTAGACATGCAGTGTGCTGGCGGCACCCGTGGGCGCGGCGGGATCGTCGACGTAGGTGGTGGGCGACACGGGCAGATTGAACACCTGCCACTCTGAAGAAGCGTCACCATTGCCGAGGATCTTCTCCTGCTGCGCTTCACCGTGCGTAGCCGCGACTACATTGCCATAAACGACGGTGGTGGCGACGGGACAGTCGAACTCGAGTTTCGGCGTGATGAGCACGGAGTCGGGAGGGCCACCCGACTCCGTGACAACTTGCGTCACTTGGACAAGTTGGGTCTTCTCGCCCGACTTCACGAGTAGGCGCGAATCTTTGGCAAGGCCCGAGACGTCGAGCAGGTACAGCTTTGTCGAGTTCTTGAGTACGGTCTCGGCACGCCTATTGGGGAAGAAGACGAGGTCGTCGCCGATCAACTCGAAGAGCTGGTAGTGGCGGATGTCGCTGCATGCGTCGAGGTTGCTGTCGAGGGTGAGAGTGGTGCAGGCGCCGGTGATTGGTCCGCGCGCGGAGCTACCCTGGCTGACGGATTGAACTGTGCGGACGTAGGAGAGCACGCTGCTGCCGTTGTCGTGTACGACCAGCAGGCGACTGCCGCTGGAGATGTTCTCAAAGGTCCCGTCGAGAGAAACGATGTTCGAGGCGCTAAAGCTGAAGTCGGTGTTGGAGACCGTGAATACGGGTGGATTGCTGCTATCCGGCACCAGATACTTGTCGGGCGCAGCAGCCCCAAAGAGACGGAGCTTGCGGCCCATGCGGGCCACCTTCAGGCTGGTGATGGCTTTACCGCCCAGATTGCCCAGCCACTCCACCCGCTTGCCCAGCGTGGTGGGAGTCACCTTTGCGACCGTGTTCTCGTAACGCTCCGCCGGACTCTCTTTGTAGAACAACAGCCGGGTGCCAGGAGCGACAGCCGGACCGCCCAGATCGGACTTCAGTTCCGCGGACGTGGTGAAGGTTGCCGCGACGGGCGCGCCCATCAACAGCGGCTGATTGGCTGCTGTGCTGATGAGGAGAGATTCTGAGGTTTCGAAGGTCGCGGGCTGGCTGCCGTCCGCGGGAACCGATTGCAGTTTCGTCCCCGCCGGCACCGTGGTGCGCGTGTCTTTGTCGGCCGTGAACGCGACGTATACAGTGGCGCTCTTGCCACGTGCCGGTTTATAACCCAACAGCATGCCCTGCCGTGCCAGTGACTCGCGAAGGACTGCCGTGCGCAGAAACGCCTCGTTCGCAATGGCCTGCTGATAGAACGTGAGGACATCGCAGACGTAGGCCCAGAGGTCAAGCGTCGCGACAGCGAAGTCAGTCTCATCGCGCGTCGTGAGCTGATAGCGAGCCGTTGCGTTGACGGGATCCTGGCTGATGACGGGACGCACGACCAGGGCATCGAGCATGGCCTGCCGGAAGGTGCTGAACGTCCCGGCGCGGTATCTGAGGGCGCCCTGCCCTGGAGGGTTGTAGAGCGAAAGAGGAGTCGCCGGCACGCGTGGATCGCAGGCAGTACAGGGATCCTTCTCGAAGTAGTTGCAGCCGCTCATTTGCCTTCCTCCGCTGTGAGAATCAGCAACCCGTTGTCGGGCAGGCTGCGGTCGTTATCGAGTCGCAGGACCTCGTGAGCACCCGTCTTCAGAACACCGGCGGCGAGTTCGCCGTAGTCGATGCGGTTCAGCCGCTTGAACTTCGTCGCGTGCACGGCGGTCACACCCGCCACCTTCTGCACGGCTGTGTAGAGCTGGCTGAGATACAGAGGCTGCGCGAAGGTGAAGTTGTCGGGGTGGAAGAAGCCGAGCTGGCCATCCAGACGGTAGCCGCTGGAGAGCGCATCCGCAACGGCACGCAGCACGTCGCCGCGGAAGTAGTCCGGGCGAATGCAGACTGTGAGTGCGATCTCAAGGGGCACATAGACCGGATCGCGAACCTCAAGGTCGTAGCCTGCCTGGCGCCAGCTATTCAGGCGTCCGAGGACGGCCTGGCGCAAGGCCTGCGGCACGCCTTCCCGGCCTACGGGGTCGAGGGTCTCGAAAATGGTGAGCCAACTACCGGTCCAGCGGAAGTCGGCCACAGCCCCGGCGATACCCTTCACAGACTCCGCCGCGGAGGCGTAGTCGGCCTGTGTTACCGCGCGATACTGGACCTGACGGAAGGCCTCGGGGGCATCCCGGCGTACCTCCACGATCGATTGCGGATCGGTGCCGCCCCAGGCAGGCAAGGGGTTACGGACGGATCCCATTCCGCCCAGCGGAGTCACCGGCAGCACCAGGGAATCGGCACCTACGTTGCCCGTCGTGCCGTTGCCGACGCGGTACACAACATCCACGACGGCGTTCTCCGGCAAGGGCTGTCCGAGACCGTGATCGCCAAATCGCAGGATGCCGCGGCCCTGTAGATCGGTATCGACAACGTAGACCTGATCGTTGGACCCCGCGTCGAGAAGGGATTCCTGCTGGCGCCACAGTGCTCCAGCTACCTCGACCTGTGCCTGGGCCCGGCCGGCCGCAGGGTCTGTCGAGGGCCACGGCGCTAGCCAGGTGATGGGGCCCTGGTTCAACGTCAGGCCCTCGAGGGCATTCTCGATTACCGTCTGTCCGTGACTGGCGACCGCAAGATTGCCGCGGACTACGGTCGCCGCGACGGGCATCGTGTCAATGATCACTTGCTCCAGACAGAAGTCAAACCGGAGGGCATCCCCTTCGCTCCACGTGACGCGGGTGATGTCCTTCTGGCCGGATGGCTGCAGCGGGTCCTGCAGGAACTCGATCCCAGTAACCACCACCACCTGGCGGCGCTGCGCATCAGCTGCCTCGGGGGCGAGGTGCGTGACACCCGAGACCGGTCCAAGGATCTCTTCCAGCAGCAGGAACTGCCCGAGCTTCAGAGTGGACAGCTTGCCGAGCAGGTCCATCGAAGTGGTCCCCTTCGACAGGCAGCACTGCTTGTTGTGCCAGGTGTGAATGGTGATGGCGTTCTGCTCGGGTTCGCAGGCCACTGAAGCTTCGGTCTCGAAGATCTGGGCGCGAGCCGGGTCCGTTTCCCGGGTTCGGACCGCCCAGCCTTGAGGCACGACGATGGCCGGATTCACCTGGAACTGCAGGTAAGTGCGGGCAGCGAGCCCGTCATGCATGCGGAAATCGACCAAACGCGCATGCCTTTTGACCGACACCCGTTGCCGGGCGGTATGAAGGTAGGCCTCGTTCGCTACGGCGTCCTGATAGTAGCTGAGCTGATCTCCGGCATACGCAAACAGCTCCGCCAGGGTGACACCCAGATCGCCCTCGTTGGTCTCGTCGAAACCGGGTACTCTCAGCGACAGGAAGTCGAGCAGAGCACGCCGGAAGCTCTTGTAGTCCTTGGCGAGATAGTCGATGGGCGGATCGATCGGCAGCGGCCCAGGCGGGGCGTCTGGCGGCTGGCAGTCGAACGGATTGGGGCAATCGACCTTGAAGCTAAATTTGCGGCAACGGAAGATGGGGTCCAACTCGCTGCTGTCGATCTCGAGGATGTACTCAGAGAAGTCGCCGTATTTGTCGAGGGTGATCTCCACACGGTCAGCGAACGCCTGCACCGACTGCACACGCACATCAGTGACACGAACTCCGCCGCGGACGGAGAACTTCTGCAAGTGCGCGTTGTCCAGTTGAGCGGGAATGGCGTTGTTGAAGAAGTAGACGACGAGGACGCGCTGCTCCAGCGGATCGCCCGGGGCGGTCTTGAAGACCTCAACGGCGCGGATGCCTTTGACCGGCGCACCTGGCGCCGAGAGTTCGCGGCGCCTCTGATTGTCGTTGCAGATTTCGGGCGGGTAGCAGCTCATGACTGTACAAACTCCACTCGGCCGGGTTCGCGCGTATCACGCCGTGTATAGTTCAGGCGCACATACAGGCGGGCATCCACGGCTTCGATTTCGATCTTTTCGACGACGATCCAGTCCGCCAGCCAGCGATTGAGAGCCGCGGCGACCAGCGCTTCGGTGGCTGATGCAAGCAGTTCGCCGTTAGGCGCAAACAGCAACTGACGCAGGCCACAGCCGAAGTCGGGCAGGTTGACGCGTTCCCCGGGACGTGTGAACAGAACAGCTTCGATCAGGTCGTTCACATGCTCGTCGGTGTTGACGGAGGCTGCCCGCCCACGCGGGTCGATGCGAAATGGCGAGCCGTAGTACTTGCTGGGTTTCTTCATTCGCCGCTCACCTTGGTCTGCGCTCCCGTGATGATCACGGTGCCCTGTACAATGCCCTCGGCTGATTTGCAGAGGCCGCTGCTCGACTGAAGCAGTACTGGCTGTCCATCCGCCTTCACGCGCGTTGCCTCGCCCACCCACTGCACTGTCACGCACGGTTGCGGCTTGGGACCGGGCGCAAAGGCGCAACCCGCGACGATGGTGGCGTCACGAGCCAGAAGCGCCGGCGCGCCGCTGAGCTTCATCTTTGTCTGGGACGGGATGACCGTGACCTGTCCGCCGTGCGGGCACATCATCGTACAGCCCTGTTGGAGAATTGCCGCTGCCATCACATCACCGTCAATGCGCCGTCGTTGACCGACACCTGGCTGTCGGTCAATTCGATCTTCATGCCACCTTTTTTGATCTCGATGCTCTGTTGACTGATCGTCAGCGTCGCTCCGCTGGCGTCCTCGATCGTGATCTTCTCGCTGCCGGACGTGTCGTCCAACGTGATCTTGTTTCCGCCCGACGTGTGAATGACCTTCACGTCCGGTTCGGTCACGGCCGGCGCCTTGCCGGAGGGCCACCAGCAGCCCGCCCAGATGGGGCGGGACGGATCGCCGGCTTCAAACTCGATCCAGACGGTTGCATCGACCTCCGGCATCATGAGGAAGCCCGCACCGTCGACGGCATAGGGCACGCACGGCAGGGCCCAGCCTGTCTCCTGGTCATCGAACAGCTCCGGCACCTTGGCCTTGAGGCGTCCGCTCGCGGCGGGATCGTTGTTGTCGCTCACGACGCCGCGATACTTCCCATAGAACTTGCGGTTGCGTTCCTGCACCAACTCAGAAAGCACCCGTCCCATCACATCGCCACTGCTCATCAGTTCACCCCCAGCTTCCTTCGCAGCTCAAACGTCTGGCAGTGCTGCTCACGGGTGAGCGTGTGCTTCACCTTCCAGACGAGATAGCTACCGCTGAACGAACCGGCCGCTCCCTGGACACGAACCCGGTGACGGGGGAATAGCAGGTCACCGTACGCTTGCGTATCCAGTTCGCCCTTGCCCAGAACAACCCAAGAATTCCGCTCCAGAAGCGCGGCGCAGCGGGCCTGAAGGTGTTCACGCGTCTCGGACCCGGAGCGTTGCAGGCGCTCGACCTTCGCAAAGCCCGGCGGACCCAACAGAGTCTTGTCGAAGGAAGAGAGGTTGTCCCGCAGATCCACCCGTACTGGGTCGCCGAGCGCGCGGCCGTTTGCGTCGACGAAGTTCGCAGTGACCGCCGTGGGACCAGTGAGATCGTAATAAAACGATGCGTTGCGGACATGGTTGATGGGGCCTTGCTGAATCATGATGGCGGTGGGGATCTCCGGCGCGCCGGCGAGGTTAAGCGGCTGGAAGAAGCCCTGATCCGTGCCATTGATGGGCTCCACGTACACCTCGCAGTTGTTCTCGTCGGCCAGACGGCGAATGAACTCGAGATCATTCTGCGCCTGGGTGGGCGGCTGGCCATTCGGGTCGGCCGCTCCGGTATTCGGGACCCCGGACGTGGGCGGCAGAATCTGGCTGTCGTTGAAGAGCAGCGAGACAGCCGCGTTCAACGTGAGCCCGGCCAGATTGCGGCGGCGCTCGCTGCGCTTCATCTTCTCCAGTGCGTCCATTCCGACGACTTCCAGCGACGAAGAGCACGGGTCCGCATTGAAGTTCATCTTGAACTCCGTCAGGTAGCCGCGGATCAGGCTGCGCTGATTGGTATCGAGACCGACGTCGATGGAGACAATGTTGCCGGGAGCGAAGCGCTGTTCGGCGAAGGTCGCCCAGTCGCCCGCGGAGTCCTGGCCCATGGTGGTCTTCCACCGGAAGATGCCCTGTTCGCGGACGCCCAACTCCACCTCGAGCGACTGCAGCGTGAGCAGCAGTTGGTCGTCAACCGGCGCGCCGTTGATCTTGATCGAGATGTTGCTGGGAACGGCCATGGCTTATTCAGGCTGCGATGGAATCTCTATGGCCTTCCCGACTTCATTGGTCAGCTCGGCCGGATCCATCACCTCGTTGGCATCGGCGATGCGCCAGAAGAGATCGGCGCGCCGATAGCATTCATAGGCGAGCAAGTCGACGCGATCCTGCTGAAGAATTGTGCGTGTCACAACGCCCTCGACCTCCGGTAGCAGGCGTACTTTGACAATGGATACCGGTTCACCCTGCGCATTGGGCACCGTATAGGTGGGTACTTTCTCGTATCTGCTTCCGCGTTCAAACATGGCTTAGGGGAGAAGTCCTGACAGGAGCGATTGGACGTTGTTGATCATTTGCATTCGCGCCACGACGCGCATCTGCTTTTCCGTGTAGTCGTAGATGCCGCGGGCTACATGGTCGCGCGGCAGCCGCTTGAGCACTTCGAGAGATATGTCCACTTCCGCGCGGATGGGGTTCAACAACGCGTCGAACTCCTGCTCGCGCACGGTGAGAGCGGTGAGGCGCACCGGCAGCACACGTCCGGGCCCCCAGGCGAAGATCACCAGCGGCAACTCGTCGGGCGGAGTCGTCAACGAGCCCGGCGCGCGCAGGATCGCGCTGAGCGCCTGTTCACCCTTCGCGTAGAGCAGCATTTCCAGCGCACCCAATGCCGGCCGGACGCCTACGAGCGGTGTGATGGGGTTGCCGTCCATCGACATGTCGTCGCCGTTAAACTCGGCCTTCAGCGTGATAGTCTCGTTCGGCGGGCCATCGATGCGAAACGGCTCCGCCTGCGTCGGGTCGCCACCGCCGCATGGCGCCACTCGGCGCTGCGACAGGCTGCGGCTCAGCTCGGAGGGGTTGTACTGAAAGACGATGATGTCGGGAATGGGCCCGATGAAGCCGCCGGCGAAACTGATAAGTGCTCCCTTGGTGACCATTTCCTTCCTCTATCTCGGCAACAGATCGCGCATGAGCCGGCGCACGTCCACTTGGGGCGCGATGAACTGAACCTGATCCAGCGACAGGCGGAACGGCTCGCCAAAGGTGTAGCTAACCGGGAAGCGGAGCCCGATGCGGAAGTCGGTGCCCCATTCAAACGCCGCCAGCCGCCAGGTCTTTGAGTACAGCTCGATGGTGGTGAGCAGGAGGTCCGCATCCACTCGTGCAAAAGCGTCGAGTTGGAATCGCAGCTTAGGCTGCGCGTACAGTTCGGCAGCTCCAGTAACGTTGAACTTGCCGGCCTGATAGGCCAATGTGATGGGCACCGAGAGGGCGCCCTCCAATCCGGCGGTGCCCGTCGCCTGAATTCCTCCGAGCGCCTTCACGATCAGTAGACTGGCGCCGATGCCGCCACTGACAACCAATGACAGACCGGCAGAGGCCGGCACGTACAATTCGCCCGAAGCCTGGAAGCTGGCTGGATTCGCTTCTTCGCTGGGTTCGAACGCGGCCATGATGCGAGGCCGCCGGATCTGCCCCGGACCAATACCCGCGTGCGCGTTCATCGACGCGGAGATGTTCGCGATGATACCAACGCTGCGGCTGCCGAACGAAATACCGAAGATCGGAATATCGATGGACACCCCGAACAGGCGCCGGTCGTAGGCGTACTCGGGGAACAGAACGATGGGATCCGGCAGACGCAGCTCGCCCTGAATGCGCGTGGTGCCGTCTTCCCGGATCTCCATGCCGATGGCCGCCGTCAGGCCGGGCACAATCTGATAGGTGAGTTCGCCGCCGCCGCTAAGCCTGGACTGCGGACTCAACCGCGCGAAGAGCCGGCCCGACAGGCGGCCGCGCCTATAGTCGATGCTGGCGTCGCCCGAGAACGCGCCCTGTGCATATCGTAGATTGACGCGGCCGCCCTCGAAGCCGGGAATGACGAACCCTGCCGACCCGGTGCCCGAGAAGGCGCCGTTGGCGAAACTGAGCTCCAGCCGAGGATCCCGCAACCCGGGGATGGTGCCGGTAGCTGCGCCGGTGATGGCGTATTGCCCTTGTGAGTTGGCGGTGAAGTTCAGCGTGGCATCGCGCAGGCCGGGGATGCGTAGAACCACGTTGCCGGTTCCGGACAGCGCGCCGTCGCCGTTGACTTCCACCACCAGGCGCGCCGATTGCACTCCGGGCAGCCGCAGATTGTCCCTGCCCACTGTGAGGCGCGCGCCGAAGACACGATTCCGTACCCATGCCTCGCCGGTAGCCTGATCGATGCCGGGGATGTGCATGTTGATGGTGCCCAACGCACTGAATCCGCGCGTATTTGAAAGCGACGCGGTGATCGAACCGGTCGCCATGGATCCGAAGCGGAAACCGAATCCGCCGGTGGCGGAGAACTCGCCCTGCGTCACCGCAATGCCCAGGTTGCAGTTCTCGATGACGAGCCCGGGCACGGGCAACGCCTGGCGAATCCGATCGTTGGGGATCTGCGCGTTCGCGAACAGTGACTGGTCGCGAATCTCCATGTTGATCTCCGCGAAGCGCAACAGGGGCAGCGTGGGGCGCAGCACACCGCGGGCCGTCAACTGCGAAGCGCCGATGGCGGGCGTCATCGCAGCTTCGCTCAGGAAGGGGAACGTGAGCCGCAGATTGTCGCTGGCGGCCGCCGCTGGTGAGAGGACCAGGTTGTTGCCCGCCCCCACGGTCAAGTCGAAATCCGGGATGGTGTGGTTCTTCAGCGGCAGGCGGCGGACACGCGCCGAGACATTGGCGCTGATCACCGGCGCCGGGGCAGTCGCTGTCACGCGCTTCAGCTCGAGCCCGGCTACGGCGTACTGATGGTCGGGATTGACAGTAAACGGCGCGGCGGTTTCGGTACGCCGGCCATAGCCGATGACGATGGGATTGCCGCCTGCATTGACGTTCAGCGTGGAGGCATAGTCGGTGCTTTGCGTGATGCCGCTCCACGGGTAAGGATTGGGGTCGCCCGCCAGGCAGGGGTCGGCACTGGGCGGATCGTCGGCCTTCTGAATGGCGCGGGAGAACTGGATGTACGACCGGTCCAGATTCGTCGGCGTGTTGCCGAAATAGTGCTGGAACATCGGCGTGATCTGTTGAGAGTTCAGCGAACTGCCAGCCGTCTGATTGCGGCTGCGGTTGAGAATCCGCAGGTTGTTCGGGTCGTCCGATCCACCTACTTGCAGCTCGATGATGTGATCGGGCGAACAGGTATGGCGGTAGTCGGGGCTGGCGCTGCTCAAGACAGCCTGGCCAGCAGGTCCACGGGAACGTGCCCACCGGTCCCAGAGATGGTCCGTGTTGCCCACGCGCCCGGCGTGAGTCGCTCGCAATGCTCCGCGGCGGGCTGCATTGTCATAGGCCTGCGTGATGCGTGTGAAGTCGGCTGCGTCCTTGCATTTCGATCCGTAGACTTGCAGCGGCTCTTCGGGTGGGAGGACGATGCGTTCGCCGCCGGTCGTCCCGATGGGCTCACGTAGAGTTGGCGTGGCGTAGCGCTGTAGCAACCCACCGGCTACGGGTGCGGCGCTGATGGGGCCGGAACTGAGCCCGCTGGTCACCAACTCGGCAACACGTTCGGCTTCGTGTTCGGCGGCCGTGTTCACCGCGCCGACCTCCAGGCTCGGCTGCACAGTGGGCGACTGTCCGCCCTGTTGTACGGTGTGCGCCAATTCGTGAGCGAGCAAACGCTGGCCCGATGGGGTCTGCGGCGCGTACTGCCCGGAAGCGAAGAAGATGCTGTTGCCGACCGTAAACGCCTGAGCGCCGATCTGACGAGCCAAGCCGTCCGACTGGCCGTCGGCATGGACGCGTACCCCGGAAAAGTCGCGTCCGCCAAAGCGCGGCTCCAACGTGGCGCGGGTCGAAGCGGGCAACGCCTGTCCACCACTGCTCATCGCCGATTGGATCTGGCTGGCGGCCGCGGGTGCCAAGGTGGCTCGGCCGGCCGCCCCCGGCGCCGCCTGCCGCTGGATCACCTTCTTTTCCTTCTCCGCACAGGAATCGCAGCTGCCGCCGCACTCGCACTTGCGTTGCAGCGTGCCCGGCTTCACAGCGAGAAACTGGCGCTGCTGGTTCATGCAGGCGTCCCTCGCACCGCAATGTCCGACTCGCTGAAGGTAGCTGGCTTGCCCAACTTCTCCAACTCCCGCCGGGCCGCGCGGGCAACCATCGCGGCGGTCACGATGCCCCCATCGGCAGCAGCCATGTAGCTGGCGGCCAGCGCGATGTTCTTGATACTGGCGCCGGTGACAGCGAGCCTGTCGGCCAAGGCTCCGACTTCGATCCCCTCCATGCGAACGCCGGCTGGCAGACTGGCGCGCCACAGCGCCTCGCGCAGTCCACGGTCAGGCGCTGGAAAGTCCACCACAAACCGGAAGCGCCGCAGGAAGGCCTCGTCGATGGCATCACGGCGGTTGGTGGCGAGGAGGAGAACGGCGTGGTCAGCCTCTTCCACCAACTGGAGAAGGTAGCTCACCTGGATGTTGGCAAAGCGGTCGTGACTATCCTTTACCTCAGTCCGCTTGCCGAAGAAAGCGTCGGCTTCGTCAAACAACAGAACCGACCGCGACCGTTCGCACTCCAGCACGGCTCCGCGCAGGACCTTTTCGGTCTCCCCGATGTACTTGCTCACCGTCCGCGGAATGCTGATGCGGAAGAGTTCGCGTCCCAGATGCGCGGCGATCACCTCGGCGGACATTGTCTTGCCTGTCCCGCTGGGGCCTGCGAACAACGCACACACGCCCCGGCCGCGCGCCATCTTGCGGCCGAACCCATAGGTCTCCATCACGCGCTCTCGCTGCTCCACCTGCTGGCAAAGCTCGTGAAGCTTGCCCAGCGTCTCTGCAGGCAGAACGAGATCGGCCCATCCGTTCACCAAGTCCACAGGGTCGGCGAACTCCGCCATCCGGTGCCTGGCGTGAGATGCGCACGCCTGAACGGCGTCCGCATCGGTCGCTTCTCTTCCGTGGGCCCAGGCCGCGGTGGCAGCGGCATTCTGGCATTCGTGGATCTCCGAAGCCGACAGATTGTACTGACGGACCAGACGCTCGGCAGCGCCCGGAAATGCTACCGACCAGAGCCGTCGCTGTCCGGCGGAGCCGGGCCTCGGGACTTCCACTTCCAGCCATTCCGCGCCGGAGATGTCAGACGGCTTGCTCAGCTTCTCCTGGCGGATGAGAAACGTGATCGCGCCTGAGTCGCGTAGTAGACGGGTCCACGCGATGTCCGGCTCACCCGGCACGCGCAGCAGAAGGGCCGACTGCGCCAGCAATCCTTCGCGCACTAACGCCACGGCCTGGGATCCTGTGAACAGGGCCGCGTCGGCGCAGAGCAAAGCTGCGCCCGTGCCGGAGATAGCTTGAGCCGCGAATCTCTCCAGGTCACCCGCCGTGGAGCCATGAAGGTGAATAAAGAGAGGCCCGCTGGCCTCTGCCAATCTGGGGGTCAGCCAGTTGTTCCCGGCGTCGGCCGGCGCAAGCCGCAGCAGCGGGGCAATCCGCTCGTCGGGCAGGGTGCGGCCCAATAACGCGTCAGCGACGCGTCTGTCTACACGCAGCGCTCGGTCCGGTAGAGGTAACCCCGCGTCTTCCAGATGGAGCAACTCGAAGCGCAACAGGTTGCTGTCGGTACGCAAGGAGTCCCGCGACGCCAGCCATTCCGCGCGGTCGCGGCAGAACAATCGCCACGCCAGGCTCACCCTGGGCCAGCGCCCCCCCCCACTCTGCGCCTTCTCAACAAGGGCACCAAAGACCTCGTCGATTTCGGGAGCCGCCGACAGCAGCAAGGCATGCCGCTCAAAGGCGTTCAACCGGAAGATGGTGCAGACGCGATGGAACGCAACGCCGCTGGGCTGTTGGGCGAGGAACTCCAGCATCTCGCCCACGGGCGCAAGCTCCCCCTCCAGGCGCCGCCGCAGCCAGCCGAGAGCGGCATCCAGGAACGCGTCATTGCTGTCGAGAAGCACCGCCATCACGTCACCGTAAACACGAGGTTGGGATTCTGCTCTGGGGCGCCCGTCACGGCGTTCAGCCGCCATGTGCGGCTCTCCACGCCATTCGCCACCACACGCACTGGCAGCGCCTGCCCGGTCTTGGGCAGGTTCGCGGCGTTTGCGTCGGGCACGTTTAGCTTCACGGTCAACTTGGCCGGCAGCGCCGCAAACGTAACGTCAGCTTTCGGAATGACGTAGGACCCAAAGAGCACCACCGGGATCAGCGGGCTGAGCGTACCGGCGACAGCGGGATCCGCGCCCAGCAACTTGCCCGTGATGTCCAGCGTCACTGAGCCATCGAACTTGCCGGACGTCACAGAGATCGCATCGACGCCCGGCGCCAGATTCAGCGTGAGCTGGTTCGAAGCAATCTCGTGCCCGGTGAATGGCGCCACTCGCGCTTCGACCTTCTTGGGCCCCGGCAGGAACTTCGAAGCATTGTTCGGGATCTGGAAGGTGATGCCATCCGGGGTCTTTGTGATCGTCATCGGCTCGGGCGTGGCCGGGAAGCCGGAGTTCACCCCATCTGTGACGTAGACGGCGATGGTGGGATCGTTCAGTTTTTCGCCTGTCAGTCGAACGACTTCCAGCGGGAGCACGGTGATGGGGTCCACGCTGGCCAGCACGGGCGCGGCTGAGGCGGACGGTGACACCACCAACACCGGCGTCAACACGGGCAGCGCGGTCACCTTGGGCTTCGCGGGTTCGATCCGGATCACGGACACCTGGTAGGCCACGGACCGCTGATAATCTTCCCGAAACGCCGTCCAAAGCTTCGTGATGTCATCGATATCGAACTGCCGGGGCGTGATGCGCAGAGGCTCGTATTCGTTCTTCAGCCCTTCGTCCAGAACGACGCCACCACCGTTCAACTTCGGGGTTTTCGAAGTAATGATCGGCTCGTCGTGCAGCACACGCATGGCGTCGGCGAGGATCTCCTGCGCATCCAGTTCCGGCAGGCTGTCCGCCGGGGTTCCGGACGGCACACCCGGATCCGCCAGATTGCCGCCACTGTAGCTCGTGATCAGGTAACCCAGTTCCAATGCCAGGGGCGCGAAGCCATCCGGGGCTGGCGGCCTGCGCGGATCCTGTTCATTGCGCAGGTAAGGCGTCTCCTTCACGTGATAGAGGAAGATGTTCAAACGCGGCGACGCTGGCGTGGGCTTCGGCATGCCAAACGTGAAGACGACATCGGTGCGCCGTTCCATGCGGTCGGCCAGCAACCGGGCCAGGGTCAGTGTCACGCGTTGGATGCCGTTGATGCCCGCCATGGCTTACCTCGACACGGTCCGGGCCAGAAAGTAATCGGCAAAGCCACTGGGCGCGGGCGCGACTGCCGCTGCAGGCTGAGGCGCGGGCGGATTCTCCACACGTACATTGACCTGGTCGATGCGGACCTCCAGCCGTTCCGGCGAGCTCGCGGACTTCGGCAGACCCGTGTTTCTAACTCGTTCCCGCACTACGCGGGTTACCTCCTTTTCCACTTGGCGCTGCACGTCGGCCGGTAGCGACGGCGCCGATCGGGGCAGTTCAATACTCAATGGGATCTGTGAGATGTCGTGCTTTGGGGGCGCCACCAGGGCACGCGCAGCGGCGGGCATGGACTCCTCCCGCACCTCCACCCACTCCTGCACGGTTGGTGCGGTGGTCGGCCCAACGGCAGGCCGGACGGCCTCGCGCACGACTTCCTTCGCTTCCACTACCTGCTTCTCGCGAAGCTCCATGCGCGCCACAACCCGCTCCGTCACCGTGGGCGCCGATGGCACCGGAGTGACAATGCGCTGCACACGCAGGCCGTGCGGGATCTCGACCCTTCGGGCCGGCTGCTCGACATCCGCTTTCAGCCCCGGTGGCCGCTGCGCCTCAGGCTGCGGTACCGAGACAACAGGGACCATCTGTGTTTGCGCCGGCACTTCCGCAGCCGCCACGGCCGTGGGCGCGTTCGGTGTGCCCCTCTGCACCCGGCGCATAATCACGGTTCCGGCGCCTAGCGGCTTCCGTGCCTGCCCAATCGCTTTGGTCAGATAGCTTGGCACTTCACGCCTCCACCGGCTCTTCCACATCGCAGAAATTCAGATAAACGGCCCGGCGCGCTTCTGGGATACGCAGGATCTCGTCCTCGCTCCAGTGGTAGTTCCGGGCCAAGGTGTGGACATCCGCCATCAGCCGCCGGACGATCCCTCGCATCCAGGCGGCCCATGCGGACTTCAAGTCGAACTCAGTCTGCAGCGTCCGGCCGCAGGAAACGCAGGGCCCTACAAGCAGAATCTCCCCTAGCAGGTCGTTCTGTGAGAGCGCCTCCTCCACGGCATCAACCCAAGGCTCAGCCTCTTCACGCGAACACTGGAGGCAGGCAGCCGCCACGTCCACACCGTCGTTCGCCGCCTCTGTCACCAGAGGGGTCGGCAGACAACAGGCGCGTTCTTCTTCATTACGATGCACAGTCAGTACGTCGCAACCGCCGGGCACCGGGATCGAGCGAAGATCCAGTTCAAACTCCACCCATTCCCCGCACTCGTGGCACTCCGCCTCGGCCCGCGCCGGCCCGCCGCCATCCAGCAGCCACACCGCACGGACCATCGCGTGCCGGTCAGTCAGCGGCAGCGAGTGCAAGTCGGTCCATTCGAGTTCTGGCGACGCAATGGACAGCAGACTGGTCACGACATGCTCCAGAGATTGCGTGAAATCGACACTCCAAATCGCCTGGGTGTTGCGGGCGATGCCTTGCAGGGCGGCCTGCCGCTGGACGAGTCCCGCCCGCGGGAAGCCGCCGCGAAGGTCGATCAGGGTCTCACTTCTCCGTGGGCTCGGTGACATTGGTGTCACGTTCCCAACCCTCGCACTCGATCTTGATGGTCTCGATCGCCACGGCGTTGGCGTTGGCGTCGAGTTCCGGCAGCGCCTGGTACTCGCTCACCCAGCAGCGGAAGATGTTGTACGAGATCGCCTTTTGACCGGACTCGTTGAAGACGTCGAGAATCAGATTCTTGCGGAAGCTCTTCAGCGCGATTTCGGCCCCGAAGGCCGCCCCGTGAAGAAAAGCGAGATTCGCCCAATTCTCGAAGTCGGTATCGTGAGTCACTCCGCGCGAAAGAGTAATGGCGTCGTAGTCCGTGCGGCCCGGAGCCTTGTGCGGATTATTCGGATCGCCCCCCTCGCGATGTTTGACCACTTCCGTGGTCCGCTTCAACGGAGTCATCTTCGACAAACCAGCGATGTAATCGGCGCCGTCCTCGAACTTCAGCCGAAACTTAAAATTCTTGTAAGGGTCGCGGCGCGTAGCCTTGTTGACGACAAAAGATGGCATGGTGTCTCAACTCCTCCCGTGGTTAGACCGGGACCTTTCCGGCCAACTGGCTGATCTTGATGACTACGAATTCGACGGGTTTCAACGGCGCGAAGCCCACCAGGATGTTCACAATGCCCTTGTTGATGTCGTCCTGGGTCGTCGTCTCCGAATCGCACTTCACGAAGTAGGCCTCTTTCGGCGTTTGGCCCTGGAAGGCGCCCTGCCGGAACAGAGAGTTCATGAACGCGCCGAAGTTCAGGCGGATCTGCGCCCACAGCGGCTCGTCATTCGGCTCGAAGACGATCCACTTCGAGGCGCGGAACAGGCTCTCCTCGATGAACAGCGCGGTGCGTCGCACCGGCAGATACTTCCATTCGGAGGCCTGCGAGTCCGAGCCCACCAGCGTCCTCGCGCCCCAGCACGTGTTGCCGAGAATCGGGAAGGTCCGCAGGCAGTTGATCGCGATCGGATTCAGGTCGCCGTTCTCCAGATCTGTCAGCGTGTACTGTAGGCCTTGCGCGCCCTGCAGTTTCGCTTCCTCCCCGGCCGGCGCCTTCCACACACCGCGATTCGTATCGATCCGCGCGTACAGCCCGGCCATCGCCCCGGATGGCGCGAACAGCCGCGGCCTGTTCTCCTTCAAGGGATCGGAGAACAGGATCCTGGGCCAGTAGATCACCGAATTCTTGCTGCGGAAGGCGTCCACGGCGGCCTTGCCGGCATCCACCGCGGCTTTGTCCTTCCAGCCAGCCGGAGGGTCGTAGATCAGAATCGCCCGCTTCGTCTCGGCGTAGACGACGGCTGCCGACCACACGGCGCTGCCAATGTCTGGCGCGCCCGGCTTCTCGCCCTCGGAATAGGGCGGGATTACGAGGATCGTGAAGATCTCGGCGTCTTCCAGCGCATACATGCCCTTCTTCGAGGCCGCGCCGGCGACGGGCGCAATATCTGTGTCACCAAGAGGGCCACCATCACTCGGCGTGCCACTGTCGATGGTGTTGAAGTCCGTCACGGCATTGGGCCGGTCAGGCGGGACGGTGCCGGTGACCGCCACTAGGTTCGATTCGTTGGCGACGACGGCCTGCACAAACCGAGCCTTGTTCGGATCACCGGTGACGTTGCGGTACTCCTCGCGAATCACGGTGACTTCGTTCGTGATGGGATCGGTGATCTTCAGCACCACAATCAGGTTGTATTCGTCCGCCTGCAGCGGCACACGGGTGTTGTGGTCCACGGTGAAGAACAGGTCCTTCGACCACGTGCCCGGTGTCTTGGCGGAGAGGAACAGATTGCCCGTGGGAGTCGGCAATTTGTAGGTCACAGCCGCGGCAGCCGCCGTGGCCGCATCCACGCTACGCACCACATAGGCGTCGGCGCCGCCATTCAGGAAGTACTGTTGCACGGCATAACCCAGTTCGCTTTGGGTCCACAGGCCGCCGAAAGTCCGGTCAAAGTCGGTGAAATTGTGGATTCGTATGGCCTGGTTCACAGGACCGCGCTTGGCCCGGCCCACAAATCCGGCGACGGCCGTGGGCACGGCCACGATCGTTCGCACTGGACTGGGCACTTCTTCGATATAGACGCCGGGATAGTTGAGTGTGCTCGGCATGATGGCTCCTTTCGCGGTTCAGTGCGGTCAACTCTTGCGGAGAACGAAGACATCCACCGTCACATCGGCGGTGGTGCCGTTGGCAATCGAGATGGGCCCGGCCGCCGCGCCTGCCTTCACCGCGAGGTCCCCGCCGGACAAGACCTGGGGCTGCGTCAACTTGTACGCAGACCCGGCCGGGTCGAACTTGTAGGTGAGCAGCGCGTCGTACTTGCTCGACGACATGACCAGCAGCAGCAGCTTGTCGGCCGCCGCGGGCTGCAGGTCGACGCTCTTGCTCCCTGCCTTCGGCACCGTCACCGTAACGCGGTCGAGGCCGTCGGCGCTGATCTGCCAGCTCAATCCGACATTGGGCCCGCCCGAAACCTGCACTCCTAGCGTGGCATTCGCGCTAATCGGCATCGTCATCTCCCTCCAGTTGGACTTCCGCGGTAAAGGCTCCGGCGAGTTCCACCGGATGCAGCTTGTGAATGGGCACGATCACCTTGGACTTGTCATTCAGTTCCACAACTCCGTACGCCTCCGACTCCACTTCGGAGCGGGTGATGGTCGACAGCGTACCCAGCAGACGCTCTCCTTCACTCAGTGCACGCAACAGTTCGTGCGGCCCTGGCAGGTAAACATCCTGGATCTGGAATGCGACGTACTCGCCTTTACGCGCCACAGGCCGGTATCCTTTGCCTGGGCTTCATTGGCACGTCAGTCGCCATTCTTGCGACGGTACTCGGCAAACCGGTTTTGTTGGACTTCAGGAATCGCGAGGCACTTCTCGAAGCGCACGGGCTGCGCAAAACTGCAGGCGAGCCATCCGCGACCTGCAGGAATCTGCAGAGGGACCGCTTAGGCGATTTGCGACAGGCCCTTGGCCGCATTCAGGCGGCGGCCACCCGTGTCGTGCTGGCCGGAGTCTTCGGTGCGCTCCGGCCCCATCGCCAGATCGAACTCGTGGAGCTTCTGATAGAGACTCCGTTCGCTGATTCCGAGCTTGCAGGCCAGCGCCTTACGGGTCATACCGTTGGACCGCAGCGCCTCCTCCAGTAAGGCGCGTTCAAACGACCCGAGCGCATCGTCCAGCGAAACCAGGCCTTGCTGAATTCGCAGCCATGTCTGCGTCACCACTTCCTGCAGTGCCTTCGTATCCTTCTGATTCTGTTGGATCGGCCCCTGGGTTTGCCAGTCGGGCAGCGTCAGGCGGTCGCCGGCGGTCTTGGCGAATAGCATGCGCTGCACAGCATGCTCCAATTCACGAATGTTGCCCGTGAATGGATAGTTCTCCAGGTGGCGCAGAAGGTCGGGATCCACTCCGGAGATCGGGCCGTACAGCGCCTTGTGCCGGCAGGCGAACTCTAGAATCATGGCGGCCAGATCCTGCGTCCGCTCCCGCAGCGGCGGGATCCGCAGGTGGATAACGTTCAGCCGGTAGTACAAGTCCGGACGGAACCTCTTTTCGACGACCATCGGTTCCAGCGCGGTATTAGCGGCCGCAATCACCCTGACGTCTACCGGGATCTCTTCGTCGCTGCCGATGGGCCGCACGCGGCCGCGTTGCAGCACGTCCAGCAGTTTGGCCTGCATCGACGGGGAGAGATCGTTGACATCGTCCAGAAAGACGGTGCCGCCGCGCGCACTCAGGAATAACCCCGAGCGCGCGGAGTGCGCGCCCGAATAGGCGCCTCGTGCGTGGCCGAACAGTTCCGACTCGGCCAGACTCTCGGGGATGGCGCCGCAAGGTACCGTGACGAACGGGCTACGTCGTCGCTTCTCGTCCAATTCGTGGATAGCGCTCGCAAGAACCTGTTTACCGGTACCCGTTTCTCCTTCCACCAGCAGGGGAACATCGCTGATCCGCGCCGCCTTCCAGGCTTGGCGCAGCAAGGGCGTCATGTGCGAACCGCAAGTGCTGATCAAGCCCATCCGCGCGAAGACCTCTCTTAGGGTCTCGTCATTCACTTGGGCAAGTTCGGCCACGGTCCGATGTCCGGCTTGAGGTGCACTCATCGCATCGACATCCATCCCCCCATTCCCAGATGGGGACTCCGATCAGAACTACTGTGAAGCCTAGCCCGGGTTCGTTTCAACCGTTCAGCCAACTTTATTTGCCAGTCGACCCGCCAGTTCGACCAAAGCGTGTCGACACCCTGAAACCGTACCAGGCTCAGCCTAGTACCATTCAGGAGAATCATTGCCTCGCAGCATCTTGTTTGTTTTCAGTGAATAGGGTCTCCTGAATGTATGGCGAACGAACAAGAGCGCAGAGTGTCGGCCCGACAGGCCGCGGATTGCAGCGTCTACTTTTTCGGTGAAGGGTCCCGGGGCAACTGGCAGCTCCGCGGAGTTGTGTCGAATGTCTCCCCAACCGGCATGGCTTTCCGCTCACAGCACAAATGGGACGTCGGGACGATCCTTTGGTGCGCCGTGCCGTCCCAGGCGATCTACACACGAGCCATGGTGTGCCACTGCACGGGGCGGCCATGGGACCGCAAAACAGGTGTCCGATTCCTGGCGGGACCCGTATCGGACGAGTAGAATCTTCCCTGTTTTCAGCCTTTGAGATCCGTTATTACAAAACTCTGACAATCCAGCCCTTGCGGGTATAGGATGATGCCTTATAGATGGGCAACTCTTCCAGTTTTACCCTCCCCAAGATCATCCAGGGTGGGATGGGTGTCGGCGTTTCGAATTGGCGGCTGGCTCGCACGGTTTCCAGCCTGGGCCAACTCGGGGTAGTCTCCGGAACGGCCTTGGACCGGGTCTTCATTCGCCGGTTGCAGGACGGCGATCCCGGCGGCCACATGCGCCAGGCACTGGACGCTTTTCCCTTCCCCGAGATCGCCGAATCGATCTGGGCCAAATACTACATTGAGGGCGGCAAGGACGAGAAAACCCCCTACCGGAACGCGCCACTCCACGACAAGGTGATGCCCCGCGAGGTAGCGGAGCTATGCGTTGCCTCCAACTTCGCCGAGATCTTCCTGGCGAAGGTTGGCCACTCCAATCCGGTTGGCATCAATTATTTAGAGAAGATTCAGCCGCCGCATCTGGCGTCTATTTACGGTGCCATGCTGGCCGGTGTCGACTACATCCTTATGGGCGCCGGCATCCCCATGAAGATCCCCGGCGTGCTCGACCGCTTCGTCAATCACGAGTCGGCCACTTACCCGCTCTATGTCGCGGGTGCCCAGCCGGGCGACGACACCACAATGGTGTTTGACCCGCGTGACTTCCGTGAGCACTCGCTTCCACCACTGAAACGGCCGATGTTCCTGGCCATCATCGCCTCAAATACCCTGGCTGTCACCTTGGTGAAGAAGGCCAATGGGCGTGTGGATGGTTTCGTCATCGAAGGCCCTACGGCTGGCGGCCACAACGCCCCGCCGCGCGGAAAACTTCAATTGAATGAACGGAATGAGCCGATCTACGGAGAGCGCGACAAAGTCGATCTACCCAAGATGTGCGAGCTCGGCCTGCCGTTCTGGCTGGCTGGTGGTTATGGATCCCCGGAGATGCTGGTGGAGGCGCTGGACGCAGGCGCCGCGGGCGTCCAGATGGGCACGGCCTTTGCCTACTCGGACGAGTCCGGGCTGCGCGACGACTACAAGCAACAGGTTCTGGAGTTGGTTCGAACGGGCCAAGCTTCTGTCTTCACTGACCGGCTGGCGTCCCCCACTGGGTTCCCCTTCAAAGTGGTGCAGGCGGAAGGCACCATCTCGGACTCCGCCGTATACGAATCCCGGCCTCGCATCTGCGATCTGGGTTATCTGCGTGAAGCGTACCGGACGCCCGACGGACAAGTCGGCTTCCGCTGTGCCTCTGAGCCGGTCTCGATCTTCCTGTCCAAGGGTGGCGACATTGCGGAGACGGAAGGCCGTAAGTGCGTCTGTAACGCTCTGATGGCCACCGTCGGCCAACCGCAAATCCGCGGCGGCAAGCACGTCGAAGCGGGCGTCATCACCAGCGGCGACGATCTACCTGAAATCAAAAGGTTTATGCGGGAGGACGGCAGCCGTTACCATGCGTCCGACGTTCTGGCCGTCATGCTCAGCAAAGTCCAGGAACTCGTCTAGCCTATTTGGATGTCGGGGGATCGGCGACGAACCGGTACCCCACTCCGCGCACCGTCAACAGGTGCCGCGGTCGGGTTGGTACGTCCTCGATATAGCGGCGCAACCGCACAATAAAGTTATCAATCGCTCGGGTATCGGTGTCTTCGCGCAGGCCCCACACCTCTTCCAGCATCGTTTTGCGTGAGACTGGAGCGCCCTCGTGCTGAATGAGGTGCCGCAAAAGATTCGCCTCCATCAACGTCAACGGAAACGCCTCTCCGCGCACCACGAGTTCGAGCCGATCAAAATTGACCGACTTGTCTCCAAATGTATAGGCGTCTTTGGGTTCCGGCGGCGCGGCGGCCACACTGGAGATGGATGACTGGAGCCACTCCCGTCGGCGCAACAATCCGCGCAGTCGGGCGATGAGGATGCCCAAATCGAACGGTTTAGTCAGGTAGTCGTCGGCTCCCGCGGAAAACCCGCGCAGGACATCGTCGGGATGGCCCCGCGCCGTCAGCATCAGCGTGGGGATAAACTGTCCGTTTTGACGGAGTTCCGAGATGACGGTGAAGCCGTCCTTGCCGGGCAGCATCACGTCCAGCACAACGACGTCAAACGCCTCTGACTGAGGCGACGGATTCTCCGGCACCAGCATCGCCAGCGCGGATTCACCGTTGTCCACCACCTCCACCTGGTAGCCCTCGGCCTCCAGATTGAAGCGCAGCCCCTCGGCGAGGTGCTGCTCATCTTCCACGACAAGAATACGGCTCATAACGCTATGGGCAATTGAAGGACAAACGTACTGCCACGGCCGGGCCCCTCGCTCTCAGCCCAAACGCGGCCGCCGTGGCGCTTGGCCACCGACCGGACAATGAACAAACCCAAACCTGTGCCTTTCACACGCGCGGCCACCGGGCCAGGAACTCTGTAGAAGCGTTTGAAGATCGACTTCAGCTCCGACTTGGCGATGCCCGGACCGTGGTCAATCACGCGGACCATCGCAAACTTCTCGTCGGAACGCGTCGTTTCCACCGTAACATCCACCTCTTTGCCGGAGTATTTCACCGCGTTGTCGATCAGGTTGGAAATGGCGGCTCGGACCTCTTCGGGATCTCCGAGAACCTGCAGTGGGGAGCCGGGGACGTACTTCAGCGAGTCGACCGGGACACGATGCAGAGTCCTGGCACGGTTCAGGCATTCGGTCACCACGGCGTCCAAGTCGATAGGCAAAACGGTCAACCGCTTGCCCGAGGCGCCGATCCGGCCGGCGCGAAGAACTTGCTCCACTGTGCTCAACAGGCGGTCGCTATCCTCCAGCATGATGCGATAGAACTCGTGGCGCTTGGTTTCGTCCACCTGCCGAGTCTGGAGGGTCTCCAGGTAGAGGCGGATGGAGGCTACGGGCGTCTTCAGTTCGTGGGTGACGGCGTTGATGAAGGCGTCGTGCTGCTCGTTACGGCGAATCTCACGAACCAGAAAGATGGTGTTCAGCACCACTCCGCTGATGATGAGCGCCAGCAAAACGACCCCGAGCGCCAAGAGCAGGCCGGTGCGCCAACTCAGCAACACCCAACCGACGTAAAGCAAAACTGTGACGGCAATCAAGCCGACGCCCAGCGAGATGAAGAAGGCAATCGACTTGCGGCGTCCAGCGACAACCATACCTCTAGGGTATGCCAGAGCGAAGGAGGTCATGAGGATGTTTCGGGGGAAATGGAATCGCCCCGCCACCAGCCTTGGCCGGCAGGCAGCGGGGCGATGAGGAACTACTTGAAACTAGGCGGCTTCGCGGTCAGCGACGGCGGAAGTGATGGAGGCCACTCGAATCGCCTTGGCGATACCCAGGGCTTTCAGGACCTTGATCTGGATCCAGGACGGATCGAACTCATACCAAGCCAAACCGTGGCGCGCCGACGTGGGATGGGCGTGGTGATTGTTGTGCCAGCCCTCGCCAAAGGTCATCAAGGCCACCCACCAGTTGTTGCGGGAGTCGTCGCGCGTGTTGAACCGGCGGCCGCCCCACATGTGCGTAGCGGAGTTCACCAGCCAGGTGGCATGCAAGCCGACGACGACGCGCAGGCAGATGCCCCACAGCATCAGCGGTACACCGCCGGTGGCCAGCAGGATCAAACCCAGGGCCACCATCGGGATCCAATGCCAGTTGTTCAGCCAGACGTAGAACTTGTGCTTCGCCAGATCGGGCGCATACTTGGCCATCATCTTTGTATTGTTGTGGTTGGCTTCGCCAAAGATGATCCAGCCGACATGCGACCACCATGCACCATCCCGGGGGGAGTGCGGATCGCCGGGCTGATCGGACTTCTGATGGTGGATGCGATGGGTCGCCACCCAGAAAATGGGGCCGCCCTCCAGCGTCAGAGCGCCGCAGACCGCAAAGAAGTACTCCAGGAACAACGGCACCTTGTACGACCGGTGCGTGTGGAGGCGATGATAACCCATGCTGATGCCAAGGCCGATCGCCAGGTAGTAAAGACCAGCGGCCACCAGAAGGTTCCGCCAGCTAAACATAAACAGGGCCGCGACAGCCCCGAGGTGGAAGAGCACCAGCACGACGATGGTAATCCAGTTCATACGCCGGCGGTTCGTCAGTGTTACAAGGTCAGCAGTCATTGGATTGTCGGGTTAGATTGACCAGTGAGGAATCTATGATCCCAACGTACCAGGGGTTTGTCCTGAGTTCTGTAAGAGTTGTGTAATAGCGGAGCGCCGAAGTATTAAAGAAGCGCATCGAAGTCCGGAATGATCAACAACCGGTTGGTCCACCGGAAGACACCGCGGATGGCTTCAGTTCGTAGCCCTACCGTCTCCGGCGACACCGCCGTGGATTGGGACGGACTGACGCGCTGGAGCGTCGGTGATGTCATGAAAGCGAGCGGTTCGTGGCGACCCGTGCCGCGCACGATCACCACACGTTCCTCGCCCGCGCCCAACTGCGGTTCCAGCCCGAAGCAGCGAGCCAGGTCCACCACCTGCGCTGTCTGCCCACGCCAGGCCAGAACCCCGCGCACCCAGCCACCGCTGACGGTGAGAGGGACCCAGGGCAAAGGCTCGGACACATCCAGCACCTGTTCCAGAGGGATCCCCACAACGATTTCCGGCATCGGGAATTCCAGTTTGGCCAGACGTAGATTAGTGACCAGCAGTTGCGGGGTGTCTTCCGGCAGCGCGCGGTCCTTCGGGATGGCACGCGAAACCGCTTCCGGTTGAATCTCGATGGGCTCGGCGGTGGAAAGGAACCGCGTGGTCACGAACGGCACGGAGGCACCTTCGATATCGACGATGCCCAGCAGGCCCTGCGACGCCCGGCCCAGACGTGCCGGCGGCTCGCAGATCGCCGTCCGCTCGATTTCGGTCACGCCTCCGACGCGATCGACGGCGATGCGGTGCCCGCTGACGCGATCCACCAGCAATGTGCGGTAGAGCGCCGAACGGTCGCGTTCAATGGAGGCGATCTCCTCGACGCCCACGGCGTACGACTGTCCCTGCCGGTCGCAGAGCAGCACCTGCAAAACGTGCTGCGGCATCAGGCTACCCTCGTCGAGGATCCCGTCTCGGCACTGCGCCGAAGGATCGAAAGCAGCATCTCTTCCTGATAGGGCTTCACCAGATAGTGAGTGGCGCCCAATGAGAGCGCCTTGTTGCGGTGCTTCTCACCAGCACGCGAGGTGAGCATCACGATGGGCGTCTTGTTGTAGTCGGGCTGCGACCGCAGCGTGGCCGTGAGTTCGAACCCATCCATGCGAGGCATCTCGATGTCCATCAGAATCACATCCGGCTTATGGTCGATATGCTGGAGCATCTCCAGCGCCTCCAGCCCGTCCTTGGCCTGCAAGGGATTCCAACCGTTGTTCTTGACAAGGTTGGCCACGACGCGACGCACACTGAGCGAATCGTCGACGATCAGGACGTTGAGCGGCCTGCGTTGCGTGGCGACGACCCGGGCCGCCCCGGCGCGCACCTTCTGGGTCTGCTGGAAGCCCGGCGACAGCGCGGAGGGGTTGAGGATGAGAACGACGCTGCCGTCGCCCAGCAGCGTGGCGCCGCCGACGCTGGCGGAACGCCGCATGATGCCGGCCAACGGCTTGACCATCACCTCACGGGCGCCGGAGATGCGGTCCACCGCCAGGGCGAACTCTTCATTCCCCGATCGCAGCACCAAAAGTGGCTGGCGCGCCGCCAGGTCGGCCTTGGCGCGCGGCAGATTGAGCGCATCCGACAGGTAGAGCAACGGCAACAGGCTGGAGCCCAGCCGCACCACCGGCTTGTGACTCACCTGCTCAAGCTGTGAAGGTTCCAGGCGCGCCACTTGAGAGATCGCGGCCAGGGGCAAGGCATAGGTCTCCTGCTGGTCCTCCACAAACAGCACCTTGGTGATGGCGAGCGTGGTGGGCATGCGCACGGTGAACGTGGCACCCTCGCCCACCGGCGACTCCAACGTAACGCTGCCTTTGAGTGCCTCCACCGCGCCCTTCACGACATCCAGACCGACGCCGCGACCGGAGATCTCGCTGACGGTTGCCGATGTGCTGAAACCGGGTTCGAAGATGAGGGCAAACAACTGTTGCCGTGTCGCCTGGGCGGCCTCGCTCTCACTGAGGAAGCCAAGGCGCGCCGCAGTCTCGCGAATGCGCTCGGGATCGACGCCCGCGCCATCGTCGCTGAGGCGGATGACCACCTCGGTGCCTTCCTGGGTGGCCCGCAAACGAACGCAGCCGTGCTCTGGTTTGCCGGCGGCGCGACGCACTTCCGGCGGCTCGATGCCATGGTCGACGGCGTTGCGCAACAGGTGATCGAGCGGAGCGGCCAACTGTTCCACCACGCTCTTGTCGAGCTCGGCCGTCATGCCCTCCACCTCCAAATCCGCCAGCTTCCCACTCTTCTGGGAAGCCACACGGACGGTGCGGTGCAGACGATTGGCCAGCAGGCTCAACGGCACCATGCGCAGGCGCACCAGCTTGTCCTGCACCTCACTGGTGAGGCGGCCCTGTATGCTGAGGTAGCTGTCGAACGAGCCGGTCAACTGGTTGAGCTGCGACGTGGCCGTGGCCAGGTCGTTGGTGGTCTCGGTCAATTCGCGCGAGAGCAGGTGGAGCTGCGTGTAGCGGTCGAACTCCAGGGCGTCGAACTCGGGTGCGTAGTGACCGTTGGCCGGCGCCGGGGCCACCCGGTCGTTCGAAGGCAGTGCCAGGTGGTCGGCATCAAACTGGCTGGTTAGCCGGCGGATGCGCTGCAGGCTCAGCGTGAGCTCTTCCACCTCGCGGGCATAGGCCGCCAGGTGCCGTTCAAAGCCGGCACGGTTCACGAAGAGCTCGCCGACCAGGCGAACCAGGTCGTCCAGCCGCTCCAGAGGCGCGCGCACCATCCTACTGGAATCGGCGATCTCGGTCTCCGGCATGGGCAGAGAGGCCGCCTCAACGGGGGCGCTGGGGGCGGGCTCCGGCTCGGGAGCTCCATGCTCTTCGAGATCGGCGACGGCCAGATCGTAGACCTGCAGCAACTCGCGGATTACGTGCGACAGGTGCCCAACGCGTCCGCGCTGGCGCACCAGATCGCTGAGCGTATCGTAGGTGGCCACTAGCAGTTCGTGCCGGTCGGGCGAATACTCCAGGCGTCCCTCATAGAGAAGATCCAGCAGATCTTCCATACGATGCGCGAGGCGACTGAAGGTCTCCAGACCGACCATGGCCGCGGCGCCTTTGATCGTGTGAATGGAACGGCGGATCTCGCGCAGCACTGGGCCGCGATCGGACGTACGCGTGCCGAGCTCACGAAACTGCAGGCCGGTGTTCTGCAGGTGCTCATCCGCCTCTTCCAAAAACCCCGCGAGCAGGTCGGCCGGAATCCGGTCGAGCTGAGGCTCGGAGAGTTCAGGCTGCACTTCGGGCTCCGGGATGGCCGCCAACAACTCCGCCATGCGCCGGACACCGAGGGTCAACGGGTCGAGGAGAGTGGGATCGAGCGGCTGTTCATCCAGCACGACGGGATCGAGCAGCGTCTCCACTACACGCGCGGCGTCGCCCAGGTCGCCCATACCGATGACGCGACTGGCTCCGCTGACACAGTGCGACAACCGGTGCAACTCCTCGGCAGCCTTCTGGTCGCCCGGAGTGACCAGTAGGGCCGCCAGGCAGCGGTCCATGCCGGGCAGGTAGCTGCGGGCTTCTTCCAGGAAGCCGCGCAATACCTCGGGATCGAGCGCATTGCTCATAGCTCGCTCCTTCTCACTTCCTCCAGTTCCGCCTAAGCGGCTAGAGGCGTCCTCGAATCGCTGGCCGGCAGCTTGAACCGGCTCACCGAGCGGTTGAGTTCCTCAGCGAGCGCCGCCAGTTGGCGGATGGAGGACGCGGCCTGCTTGGCGCCGACGGCCGTCTGCTGTGTCACGTCCGAGATGCCGGTCACGTTGCGCGCAACAGCGTCCGAGCCCACGGCCTGTTGTTGCGCCGCAAGGGAGATCTGCGACACCAGATCGGCCATACTCTTCGAAACCGCCTCGATCTGCGATAGCCGCTGGCCGGCCTCGTTGGCCAGTTGCGACCCGCCCACCACTTCGCGCGTCGTCTCCTCCATGGCCGAGATGGCCTCGGTCATGTCGCCCTGCACCGACTTGATCAGTGCGCCGATGCGCTTGGTGGCTTCCGTGGAACGTTCGGCCAGCCGCTCCACTTCGTCCGCGACTACCGCAAAGCCCTTGCCTGCTTCCCCGGCCATGGCGGCCTGTATGGACGCGTTCAAAGCCAGGATACTGGTGCGGTCGGCGATGTCGCCGATGAGCTCGACGATCTCGCCAATCTCCTGCGAGCTCTCGCCCAGCCGCTTGATGCGCTTGGATGTCTCCTGCACCTGGCCGCGGATGGCATTCATGCCCTCGATCGTCTTGCGCACCGACTGCGCGCCCTGCTGCGCGCTGCCCAGCGCTTCCTGCGCAACCACCGCGGCGCTCGAAGCGGTCTTCGACACCTGCTGGATCGAACCCGCCATCTGCTCGATGGCCGACGATGCCTGGATGATCTGAACGGACTGCTCTTCGCTGCCTCGCGCCAGAACTTCGGCCGTGGTCTGCACCTGATTGGCCGAGTTGTTCACGGCAAAGGTTGTCTTCTGCACCGTCGAAATGATGGTGCGAAGCTCGGCCATCATGTAGTTGAACGAGTCGGCGATGGCACCCGTGATATCGGCCGTGACCTCGGCTTCCTTGCGGAGGTCGCCTTCGGCCACACCACTCACCTCGTCCAGCAGCCGCTGAATGCTGTGCTGAATCTGGTCGCGCTCCTCACGGGACTGCATCAGGCTCAGAGTGCTGTCCAGAGTACCGTTCAGGCCCTGGGCAATGCTGCCCAGTTCGTCGCCGGACAACACTTCGGCGCGCGCCCGGAAGTCGCCTGCGTCGATCGCGCGCAGCAACCCCATGATGTTGCTCACCTGCTGTGTGATGCCGCGCTGAATGCGCGACGTGAAGAGGCCGGCCAGCAGCAGAATGCAGAGGACGAAGCCCAACTGCAGCCACTTCTGGCTGTTCAGCTCCTCAATCCGAGCCTCCACCAACCCGGCAATGGCGGAACTGCTGGCGTCCCAAACCGCGAAGTAGGCAGCCACGGCCTTGGACCCGTCTTCGTAATAGGTCTTGGCGCTCACCGACGGAGTCCCCTCAATGAACTGAAACCGCGTGAGCTTCGAGTAGTAGCCGGCGTTCTCGCGGGCGGCACGCACCTTCGGTTCCAGCGTCTCCCGCATGGCCTTGTCCTTGGACATCGCCATCTCGGCGTTGCGCTCCACAATGTCGCTGGTGTTCTCAATCTGCCGGGAGAGGAACATCATCCGCGCCGTGTCCTCGGACGAAAGCCTACCCTTGCTGGCGCTGCTGGCGCCTTGTGCCCGCAACTCCTCCAGCGCCTCAGCCGTCTGGACGACCTGCACCAGCAGATTGTCGGCCAGATAGAACGACTCCACATCGGGATCCATGGTCAAGCCACTGGTGTCGCCCATCTGCCGGATCAGGGCCAGCGTGTTCTGAACGGCCGCGGTATGCAGCGCGAACGCCTCGCTCGGCGGCATCGTCAACACACCCGCCTTCAGGATGTTCCATGTCGCCGTAATCTGATCCCACTGTTTGCCGAATTCCTTCTGCTTACCCGTGGATGCGGCGATCTCCTGAACATCGGCGGTCACGTCACGCTGCAGCCTCGCCAGTTCGTTCTGCACGGACATGTCGCCCGTGAGATACACGTTGGCCAGGGCGCGATGCTGCGCCAGGTGTTCCAACAGACGCCTGACCGGCTGGAGCGATTCGAGTGCGGCGAGCTCGGCGCGCGACTTCGTGATTTGCTCGTTGCGGCTGGTGACGAACAGAAACATCAATACGATGACCGGCGTGGCGCCCAACAGGGCCAGCACCATCAGCTTCTGCCAGATCTTCAGGTTCTTCATGACGACGGGACTCTCCTTACCTCTCCAAACCGTTCAAACCCCGCTCCGGTCCAAGGCCGGAACCGATCGTGATCACTAGGCCGCCGGCTGTTCGCGCAGCTCCGACGCGGCAAATACCCGGTCCAGGTCCAATACACTCAGCAATCGCCCCTTGTGCGAGCCGATCCCTTCTAGAAACGGAGTGGTGCGGCCGTCCAGCCAGTGCGGCGTCCGGTGCAACTCCTCTCGCACCAGCAGGGCGACGCCCTGCAAAGCATCGACCACCAGCGCCACGGGCGAATCGTCCGGCGACGGCTTCACCACGAGAATGCGGGCGTCGTGGGACCGGTTGTTATGCTCCAACTCCAGGAGCATCGCCAGATCCACCAGGGGCAGCACCGAACCACGCAGATTCACAACACCCATGACAAACGCAGGCAGCCCTGGGACGTTGGTCGCTTTTGGCAGGCGTTCTGTCTCCAGGACGCGTGTCAACGGCACGGCGTAGCTTTCACCGGCCAACTGAAAGGCGAGAAAGCGCTCGGTCACGCGACCGGAGCCCACGGGCAATTCGGGCAACCGGGGCCGGACGCTCTCGGCCAGTTCCTTTCTCATGACACCCAGCAACTGCCGCAACACGCCGTCGTCCGTCTGACCTTCCGGCTCGGAAGAGAACGTATTGTTCTGAACGGCGGGGGCTGCCAGCTCAATGGACTCTATCTGCGGCTGGATGGGCAGAGCTAACACGGACGGCTCCGGCTCGTCCGGGAGGAGGTCCGCCAAGGGAGCGGGTGATGGCTCGGGGGGCGTAGCGTCAGACAGCGGAAGAGGCTCCGGCGGCTCCGGTTCCGCGACTTGCAGCTCGGATGTAGGAACACTTTCGGCAGTCACAGCCCCAGCGGGCACAATCGAGAGAGACTCCAGATCGACGTAGGCCTCGGGCAGGGGGGCGGCAGCTTCCACGGGCACTTCGGCCCCGGGCTCCGTCTCCTCCTGCAGCAGGCGATCCATCAACGCCGAAACGGAGACATGCTCAGCCAGTGCGGGCTCATCGTCGCTCGCGGCCGGTTCTCCAGTTTCGCTGGAATCCAGGTCCTGCCAGTTGCCCAGCAACTCCGCCAGCAGACCATCCATAGGCAGGTCGCTGCTTTCGGCCGGGGTTTGGCCGTCGAAGCCAAGAAACAGGTCATCGCGCTCAGAGTCGCTCATGGTGCGTACCTCGCGTGGCGACTAGAGAGCGCTCTCCACGGCGGCCAGGAGGTCAGCCGGCTCAAAGGGCTTGGTGACATAGCCGTCAGCACCTTGCTTCATGCCCCAGTACCGGTCAGAGTCCTGCGCCTTGCTGCTGACCATGATGATCTTGATCGCCCGGGTATCGCCGGCCGCCTTCAGTTGGCGGCACACCTGGTAGCCGTTCTTCTTGGGCAGCACTACGTCCAACAGAATCACATCGGGATGGAAGGCCTGCGCGTGGTGCAGGGCTTCTTCTCCGTCGGCGGCGGTGAGAATTTCGTATCCCCGCCCTTCGATCGCCGACTGCATCAGTTTCAGATGAGCTGGACTGTCGTCCACCACAAGAATGGTTCTCGCCATAATCCTTCCCTCGCTCAGGCCGCGGCCGTTATGACCTCGGCTTCAGATGTTTTTCCACTGCCTTGACGAGCGCTTCTTCCTGGAACGGTTTCGTCAGGTAATCGGTCGCTCCGGCCAGTTTTCCCTTCACCTTGTCGAAGAACCCGTCTTTGCCCGAGAGCATGAGGACGGGAATCGGCTTGGTATATGCGTTCTGTTTGATCGTCTTGCAGACCTGGTAGCCGTCCATGCGCGGCATTGTGATGTCGAGCAGGATCAGGTCCGGGCGCTGTTCGTCGAGTTTGGCCAGCGCCTGCATTCCGTCCATGGCGGTGAGCACACGATAGCCGTAGCGCTCGAGTGTGACCGCGACAATCTTGCGAACTGTGGTGCTGTCGTCCACCGCCAGGATGAGCCGACGGTTGCGCAACTTCTCCAGCGCCTGCTTCACCGAGGTCTCACCCGGCTTGAGTTGCGACGCTTTCTCCAGGTGCGGGAGGGCCTCGGCCGAACGGTTCAGATTCAGATAGGCCCGCGCCAGATTGAGGTGTCCCTCAAATGTGGGCTGGCTGCGGAGCTCCTTGAGGATTCTCTGAATGGCCTCCAGCAGTGTGTTCTCGTCAACATCACGGCTGGCGGCCAGATCGTCGAGACTCTCCAGCGTCAACAGTGCGCCGCAACGTGGGCAGTTCTTCACGGCGCGGGATGATTCCGCGTTGCAGAGCGGACAATGCCACGCTGCTGGCTCAGGCACGGCCCGCTGCGCCGCGACTCTCGGAACCGGCCCGGCCTGTACGGCGGCAGTTGCCGGCGCGGATTGGGCCGCCTGCGTCTTCTGGTCCAGCGCCAGCTCGGCGCGTTGCTGCCGAAGCGCGGCCTCTCGCAGGCGCTGCAAAGCCAGCGCGTTCAAGGCATGGTGGTTGTTGGGGTTGATGTCGAGAACTTTCACCAGACTGCGATGCGCCTCGTCCGGCGTCTCGGCCAGCGCCGCACTCCACAGCCAAGCCTCTTCGTTTCTTGGATCGGATTCAACGAGCTCGCGGAACAGACGTCTGGCCATGCTCTTGTGGCCCAGTTTGGCCGCTGCCACGGCCTCCCGCAGCCGCACGTGCTTGTTTGCCAGTTCCACTTCCGCCATGTTCTTTCCAGCCAAAAACCAATGCAGGGCAGACTTGTGGTTTCAGGTCATCGCCTCGGCGCCCATCCGAGGGTTTCTGTTCGGTTGTTTCCCACTTCAGAGGCAGTGACCGGATCACAAGTGCTGCGCCAGCCATGGGTGCCCGGCTTCGGCCTCTTCGGACCGGTTGCGCCTGGCAGCCCAATCGATCTGATCTTCCCGTCTTCCTTTATCCGCGGAATAGATCAGATGTTCGCAATACTTTTGATGGTTTATTCTGTGGGATTCACAGTGGGAAAGACAGCGAGTGGAGTACCCAGGCGGGCAGGGCAGTGCTACCTAGAGCCGCTAAGTGAAATGCCCCTGGCCAACAACGCTCAGGCCCTAAAGCAGCCGAAAACGAAACCGGCCGGCCCGAAGGCCAGCCGGTTGTCAATGATTCGGAACGAGTTCTGTTTCGCCCTACTGATTGTCGGCGCGAGCCGGCGGAGCCGGTGCCTTGGGCGGTTTCGGCGGTGCTGGCATGTCGTGCGTCGCGGCTTCCGCCACGCCCATTTTCCGAAGTGTCAGCTCGCCGCGCGAGGTGGCCAGCTTGATTTCCGGTCCAGCTCCCAGCGAGCCACGCAATTTCGAGCCACGATCTTCACTCGTTTCCTTCAGACGATCGTCAAAATCATTGGTGATTTCGCCGCGCTGGGTAGAAGCATCCAATGTGAAACGGCCGTCCTTCGGCAGGGCCAGCTCAATTGCCCCGGTACGCACTTTCACGTTGATCTTAGCCACGGGCAACTTCGACTGCAGGATTTCCACGTTGCCATTGTCCACATTCAGGTCGATTGAGTCCGAGACGTCGGTGAGCCGGATGTCCTTCGACCGGGCTCGCACGGTCATCGGCCCGACCACATTGTTCGCCGTCAGCGACGAGAGGCTCAGTTGCAGCTCCCCGGGGATTCGCTCCACCCGGAAATCCGTCACAGCGCTCTCAAAGCGCACCGTCTTGGCTAGTTTCCGCATCGTCGTTTCGCCCGAATACGAGCCGTTGATTGTGACTTGGCCGGCGATATTTTCCAATTCGACGTCACGGCCACGCCCTTTCAGGTCCAGATCGCTCTTTAGGTCGACGGCGCGGATAATGTCACTCTTGCGGGTATCCACTTTCACACGGCCACCGATGTTCTGCAGGCGAACCCCAGCGTTGTCGCTGTTGATGTTCACGTCACCTGTGACGTCCGAGATCTCAAAGTCGCCATAGCGGCCGCGGGCCTCGATGGAGGCGCCTTTGGGCACCGTGATTTCGAGATCGGTGGAGACACGCTGACCGTCGGCGCGGTCCTGATTGCCCGAAATCGTCACGGTGGTTCCGGCAGCCGTGCACTGGACTTTCGTTAGATCGTTGGCCCTGTCTGCTTCGTCGCGGCCCATCGCGCGGACGGTCTTGCGGCCGGAGACGGTCACCTGATCGGTATCACCGGCTATGATGCGCGTATTGCCACGAACGTTCTCAATCACCACACGGGGCGCGGTGCCCACCTTCAGGTTCTGAGAGTCGACACTATAGTCGAAGCTCTCGCCGAAGACCTCAACGCCGTTGACATGAAAGCGGCCCAACCCGTCCCGGGTGAACTGCCGAACGCCCCACACGGAGGAGCCAACCACAGAGAGGATAATCACCAGGGCCCATTCCGCACCGGAGATGCCACTTACCGGCAGCTTCGTGCCGCGGAAGTAAGTGACCAGAATCTCCACCAGGCGCAGCCCGCCCCAGGCTATGAGCAGGAACGGCCAGTAGCTCATAAAGAGCTCAAACAACGGCAGCTCCGGCCGAATGTTTTTCAGCAGGAAGACGACGCCGATCACAATCAGGACCAGCGGACCAACCAACGAACCTCTTCTCATGGCCATGTCCTCCTTTCTTTACATCTGACCGCTCGAACCCATGAAGGGCCCATCCGCGGGCCCCGTTCCGGAGCTTAGCGCCATCCGCTCGAACAGTTTCATCAAACCCAACAGAATCAATAGAACCGGCCAAGTCTTCGTGAAACTGATGTCCTGAAACCGGTGCAAAGCCATAAGGCTGCCCAGGGCGATGAGTAGTATCGGCCCCCGCACGGCGCGTACCAGCAGGTAAGTATTGTTCACAGCACGCCCCCTGGGCCCGTGGGCGGATTCATGCTCGGGCTGTTGCCATCAGATGGCTGCTCTGGCGGCGGTCCGCTCATCCGGGAATAGAGCATCCAGACGCCGGCCAGGATCAACAGGGCGGGCCAGTATCGGAGCACGACCCGCAACCGGAGTAGCTCCAGGTTATTGAGAAGGAACAATACGCCCAATCCGATGAGCGCCACCGGCACCACCGGCACCGAACCGGGAGAATTTCGGAATTGAACCAGGGAGGAGAATTCGTCCACCGGTTCGCCCAACACGCGCCGCCGCGCCGTATGGTAGGCCTCAAACGCCATATAGAACCAGAAGACCGAGGTCAACATCACGAAGAGCGGTTCCAGCCCGCCGGCCGCGTCCGTCGAGTTGATGCTGATCATCAGGCCCAGCACCAGAACATGGACTAGGCCCTTGGCATATTGGCCGTTGTAGATGGCGCCCACGCCGGGGATGAGACCTAGCAGGAAGGCCAATCCTGGCGAGACCCCTGGATTGGGCACCGGGCGTGCCGCACCATAAGGCGACGCATAGGGATTCGCCGGTTGGCCCTGCGGCGGAGCCTGCTCCTGCGTCTCCTGAGGCAGATGCTCCTCACAGTAGACCGTACCGTGGGCCACTTTCGCCGTGTCTTCTGTTAACGGCTTTCCGCATGAACGGCAATACGCCGTCACGGGTTTCACATTCTCACTAGGAGCCGTCATTGTTTCGCCCTCCCGTCCTGCTTATTCCCTAGCTGTTCCCCCTGGGGCTTCGTCTCGATCGGCCCTTCCATGGCGGACGCGTCTGTCTTTCCAGAGGCAGGTACCACTGCCCCTCCACCCTTCCGCGCCGCCTGGGAATCGTCGGTCTCGTTCCAGTCCCGCAACGTCTGCTGCACTTCATAGACAAGCCGCAGACTCTCGTAATACTTCTTGGCGCGGTCCCAGGAATGGTAGGCCTTGTCTTCCAACGCCGACCAGATCCGCGCAGGCTCCAGATCCGAAGGCTTCAGCTGCCTGATCGGGATACCTGAAAACCGCCCCAGCATCGAAAAACTGAGAATTGTCATCGCCATCCCCATGGCAAACTTGGGTTGGAGCACCGGCTCCAGCAACCGCCCGATCCAGTTCTTCGTGCCTGACTTCTTCACCGGAGCGGCTTTGCCGTTCCGGACCTCGAACAAGATCGTATTGATCAGGGCCGGCGGCGGTTCGACGTCCGCCGCCTTTTCCATGAACTCCACCGCCGCGCGCGAATCCTCGACCAGTTCCCGGCAGGCCTGACAGGTGGACAGGTGCAGTTCCACCGTCGCCTTCTCGGGCGCCGCCAAAACGCCGTCGACGTAGTCGCAAAGCAAGGCCTCGAGATCGATGCACTTCATACGACCACCTTCTGCCGTCGCAGGATGCGGGCCAGTTCCGCCCGTCCGCGGTTCAATCGCGATTTCACCGTACCCTCCGGCACCCCCAGAATCACGGCGACCTCACGGTACTCCAATTCCTGCAAGTCGCGCAGAATCACAGTCTCACGCAACTCCGGCGACAGCTTCGCCAGAGCCGACTGCAATGCCTCGCTTGCCTCGCGTCCAGCCAGGATCGCATCTGTCCGCGACTCCAGGGCTGTCTTCTCTTCCAGCATGGGCAACTGCTCTTCAATGGAATCCGTTGCCCGCTCCATCTTGGTCCGCCGATAGTGGTCGATCAGCAGGTTCCGCGTCAGCCGCGTCAGCCACACCGCAAAGGAACCCTCGCCGGCCCGAAAACTCTTTACTGATTTGAAAACACGGAGGAAAACGTCCTGTGTGAGATCCTGCGCCTCGCTGTCCTTGCCGGTAAAGCGGTAGCAGATTGCATACACGCGCCGCGTGTGCGCCTTCACCAGGTCTTCCCAGGCGCCTTCGTCGCCCTGGAGGCAACGCTCCACGAGTTGCGCGTCGAGATCCAGATCACTCACGGTGGGGCGGCCCCAGGCGTTCCCCAAGCCCGAACCGGGGACCATCGCCAGCGACGTCGCGCTGGTCCGGATCCCGGTGACGATTGCTTGAGGTACCGCAGCCATGCCTTCTTCCCTTTCTCGTGGAAGAAGCAACGGAAAACGCAGCCTTCACCAACATTCGGACTCCGCTTGTGCCGGTTAGTCCATCCGTTGCCTTCCAGTTTGAGAAACGAGGATTTATCATGAGAAGTTCGCTCAATCTGCGGGAGCCGGCTGTCGGATCTCCTATTCTAGTTCAATTCCTTGCAGCCGGAACCTCCAGCAATGCCCGAATCCCCCGTTTAGGGGAGAAGAGAGGACATCATATCTAGGAACGAGGCGACCACCTCCCCTGCGACGGCTGGGCACTGGCGATTGGGCATCTGGGTGATGCTGGCGGCAGCAGCCGTAGGTTGCTGGTTTCTAATACGTCGCGCCTGGGTCAACGGCTTTGATTCGGAAGCGTTCCTGGCTACCCTACGTCACGCTGACTGGCGTTGGCTGGTGGCCGCCTGGGTTCTGGCTATCGCCAGCTACTACGGCCGCGTGTTGCGCTGGATGGTCATGCTGCGGCCAATTGCGCCGGCGGCCAGGGTTGCCGACATCTTTGCGGCTACCGCCATCGGTTTTTCAGCGGTTGTTCTCCTGGGCCGTCCAGGCGAGTTCGTCCGACCATATCTGATTGCACGTGCTGCACAAGTCCCTGTGGCATCTCAACTTGCGGCGTGGCTTCTGGAACGAATCTACGACACATTGATTGTACTTGCCATCTTTGGATATGCCCTAGCTGCGGTCGTGCAATCCGGCCAGAAGGTCGGCCCCACACTGCACTGGGTTCTGCAAACCGGCGGGTGGTTCACCGGGATCACCTGCACGCTCTGCATGGCCGTGCTCATCGGACTGCAGCGCTACTCCGACCGGCTGGAGGACCGGCTGCGCGGCGCGCTCACAATCCTGAAGGAGCACCACCAGGAGCGCCTCCTTCCGGTATTGGCGGCCGCCATGGACGGTTTGCGATCCACCCGCAGCGCCAAGTCGATGGCCCTTCTGTACGGCTATTCGGCGCTGGAATGGTTCATTATTTATCTGTGCTACCATGCCCTGTTTCTTGCGTTTCCCGCAACCACCCAACTGGGCGTCACCAGCACCCTGGTATACATCGGGTTCGTTGCTTTTGGTGGCTTCGTGCAGATTCCGGGTATAGGCGGGGGCTTCCAGATCGTGGCGGTGCTCGTTCTGACCGAGTTCTTTCACATCGGCATGGAGCAGGCCACAGGGATCGCGTTGGTCACCTGGGCGATCACACTGATCGGTATCATGCCCCTGGGTGTCATTCTCGCCTTCCGGGAAGGCTTGAGTTGGGGTAAATTGCGCGAAGTGGAGCGAGAGGCATCCATATGAACTGCCCGTTTTGCGGCTTCAAAGAAGACCGCGTCATCGACAGCCGGGAGAGCAAGGAGGGCGACGTGATTCGCAGGCGCAGGGAGTGCCTGCAGTGCGTACGTCGTTTTACTACATATGAAAGAATTGACGAAGTACCGTACATGGTTGTCAAGAAGGATGGCCGTAGGGAGAAGTTTGACCGGCAGAAGGTGCTGAGCGGGTTGTTGAAGGCCTGCGAGAAACGTCCAATTAGCATGACGAAGCTGGCCGAGTTGGTCGATGAGGTGGAAGGAAGGTTGGCGGACAAGGGCGAGCGGGAGATTTCTACTACAGAAATAGGAGAACTACTAATGAGGCAGCTGATCCCGCTCGACAAGATCGCGTACGTACGATTTGCGTCTGTATACCGGGATTTTCAGGACGTAGAGGCTTTCCTCAGTGAATTGAAGGACTTAATGCGCCAGAAGCGTGGCTGATCGACCACACCAAGACGGGAGGAAAAGCGGGCTGGACCTACGATGCCTGTAACTATTTGCCGCCCAGAGCATCCTAACAATAGGAACTTAACAAGCGGTTGAAACCATGCTATCCTTGTTCGGAGCGTCTAGCCGTCCCAAACCAACTTCCAATTTCGTGGGTGCCCGGTCGGTCTGTCTGCGGGCCCGGTCATTGGGAGGTCTGCCACCGAACGACCTTTGAGCATCCTCGGCTGTCGGCAAGGAGTCCGAACAGGCTATTGCTATCGCTTGACTTTATGGAATCTTCTTTGTCGTGTATCAGCCCCGTGGCTCAGTTTCGAACCCCGTTTGATTACGCCCCAATTTACCGGTTCACCGGGCCTCAGGCTGCTGAAGGAATCTGCTTTTGAGGTCTGAACCTGGAGGCTTGCCACAAGTGGACAATTTTGAAGATCAGTTTCTAGCCGACTCGACGGATCCTCTTGGCCTACCCTTCGACGAGGAAACGAATTACTTCCATCCGGAAGACGTGCAGGAAGAGGAGTTTGCTGCCTCTCAGCCCGTCGAGGAATCAATTTACACCGACGACCCTGTCCGCGTCTACCTGCGCGAGATGGGCGCCGTGCCGTTGCTCACCCGCGAGGGTGAGGTGGATCTAGCCCGCAAGATGGAACGCGGCAAGCTGCGCATGCAGAAAGCCATCAGCCGATCTGTTCTGGTTCAGTTGCAGGTCGTCGAGATCGCCGAGCAGATCCGCCTCGAAGCCGCCGATTTGGACGACTACGTGGACGTTGGCGACGTGGAAGAGTCCACCTCGGCCTTCGAAAAGCGGGCCAAGGAACTGCGCGAGCAGTTTGTGGAGCTCGGGAACCTGTACAAAAAGCAGGAGTTGGCGCACGAAAAGGTCGACGCTACGGCTGCCAACAACAAAAAGGGCCGCCGCAAAGCGATCATGAAGCTCAATCGGGCTCGGGTTGAGACGTCTCGAGCGATCCGCCAGACGCCTTGGCTGCTGCCCAAGTGGCGTGTCTTCTCCAGCGCGATCGAAAAGGCCGCCGAGGAGATGGCCCAACTCGAAGGCGAAGTGAAGCGACTGGAAGCCAATAAGAACGACAACCAGTCAAAAATCCGCGAGTTGAAGCGCGAACTCAAGAAGCGCGAGACGACGGCTGGCGCCACGCTAACCGACCTGCGCCACACGCTAACGGTCATCCGCCATGGAGAACACGAAGCTGAGCGAGCCAAGAAAGATTTGGTAGAAGCCAACCTCCGCTTGGTTGTGTCAGTCGCCAAGAAATATGTCAATCGCGGCCTCCACCTGCTCGACCTGATCCAGGAGGGCAACATCGGCCTGATGCGTGCCGCGGACAAGTTTGAGTACCGCCGCGGTTACAAGTTTTCGACCTACGCCACCTGGTGGATCCGTCAGGCGATCACGCGTGCCATCGCCGACCAGTCCCGCACTATCCGCATTCCGGTGCACATGAACGAGTCGATGAACAAGTTCCTGCGCGCGACCCGCGAACTGGAAAAGGAACTGGGCCGCGCGCCCACGAACGAAGAGATCAGCCGGCGCATGGACATTCCGGTAGAAAAGGTCCAGAAGCTGAAGACGATCTCTCGCGACCCCGTTTCGCTGGAAACGCCTGTTGGCCGGGACGGCGAATCCGCCCTGGGCGACCTGATCGAGGACCGCTGGGTGGGTTCTCCGGTGGACGCAGTCATCGATTCCAATGTACGCGACGAGACGGCAAACATCCTGAAGACGCTGTCGCCCAAAGAAGAGAAGGTCATTCGACTCCGCTTCGGCATCGGTTGCGAGCGGGAACACACATTGGAAGAGATTGGCCAGCAGTTCGACGTAACCAGGGAACGGATCCGCCAGATCGAAGCGAAGGCCCTGCGCCAGCTCCGCTCCCCGGAACGCGCCCGGCATTTGCGCGCGCTCCTCGCCGCGCGGTAACGGTCACATCGACCAGCACCTGACTTCATTCCAGCCAAGGACAGAGACCGGAGCCCCAGTGGGGCTCCGGTTTTCCATTTGAGCCGGAAGTCTACCCCGAACCGGGGGTTCAGCGCGCCGCACGCGCTTAGAATTCCACGGGGAATGCCAAAGTGGTCTAGAATCAAATAAGCAGCAAATGTCGGGGCGTAGCGCAGCCTGGTAGCGCACCTGCCTTGGGCGCAGGGGGTCGGGCGTTCAAATCGCCCCGCCCCGACCAAACTCTCATTGATTCTAAAGAGACTGGCTGTCTCTTAGCCGTCACATTCTCAGTTTCCGGAACAGTATGAGCAGGTGGGTTTGCGGCTTCATCGCCCTCCTTCCCGGAGTTCCTCATGTCCTCGGTCGGTTGACCGCCGACTGCTCCCGCATATACTGGTCCGTAATGAAGACTTCCCTCCTCTTCTGGATTACCGTCGGCGCTATCCCAGCCGCGGCTTTGGCGCAAACGAACCCCACTCCGAAGCGGCCCCGCATCGTGGGTGTCGCGCACATCGCGTTGCGGACCGACAACCTCGACGCCGCTCGTAAGTTCTATAGCCAGCAACTCGGATTTCAGGAAGCGTTCCAATTGGCCCGGCCGGAGGGAGGCCTGATGCTGGTCTATTTCAAGGTGAACGACCACCAGTACGTGGAGGTCTTCCCTGATTGGAGAGGGCCGGAACAGCTCGTCCTCTCCCATGTCGCTTTCGAAACCGACAACGCGCCGCAGCTCCGTGACTACCTGGCAGCCAACGGAGTGAAGGTCCCCGAGACCGTTAAGAAGGGTATGGATGGCAACATGAGCTTCATGATCAGGGACCCCGACGGCCACGACATCGAGTTCGTGCAGTATCTGCCGGGGTCGCTCCACTCGCGCGCCTTCGGCAAGTTTCTACCGGCGACACGCGTGTCCGAGCGGATCATTCATGTGGGCACAACCGTATCCGACCGGGCGGCCTACGACCACCTCTACCGCGACATTCTAGGTTTCCGTGAGTTCTGGCACGGGGGAATGAGGGACGACCGCACCGACTGGGTGGATATGCGCGTGCCCGACGGCACCGATTGGTTTGAGTACATGCTGAACGTAGATAACCCAAGTGCACGCACGCTCGGCGTCATGAACCACATGGCACTCGGGGTTGCCGACGTCCAGGCCGGATACAAGACGGTTTTGAGCCGGGGCCTGACTCCAGCCGAAGGCCCGAAGATCGGGCGTGACGGCAAATGGCAGTTAAACCTCTACGACCCCAACCTGACCAGGGCCGAGTTGATGGAGCCCAAGCCTGTCCGGAAGCCATGCTGCTCGCCGATGGTGGACTGACACGTCCCGCACGACCACACGGGCCCGTGTCTTCGGCCGCGCGGTCTTCGGCGCCGCGATTCATGAGCACCCGTGGACATTTCGAGATTTGCGATAGATATGGAAGTGAGTTGAGAGAGAATCGATGGCAGATGGCGGACCCTTCGGCCATCAGAGAAGGCGGCCGGCATCACCATGAACCGATCCTCGATGATCCACTCCCCGATGAAGCGACGCATCACCACACTGGGCGTGCTGCTCTGCGCCCTGGCGAGTTCGGCCTTCGCCATCCCCACCATCGCCATCACCCTCGATCCGGCGGCCGCGGGGCCTGGGAAGTTTGCCATGGAGGAGATCCGCCGTGCGGCCGCCGCGCGCGGAATACAGGTGGCGGCTTCCGGCGAAACAGCACCTGCCGGCGCGACACTCATCACACTCGCCGTGGGCGTGCCGGCTGGGAGCGATGCCACCGCACAGAGCTATCGGATCCAGGTGCGGCGCGAGAACGGCCGGGCCTCCATTCACGTACACGGCGCCGACGCTGCTGGAGTCATGTATGGCGGACTGGACATCGCGGAGTCGATTCAGACCGGCACGCTGGATACGCTGAAGGACTCCAGCCACGCCCCGTATATCGCCCAGCGGGGCATCAAGTTCAACATCCCACTCGATCTGCGCACACCCAGCTACACCGACCCTTCCGATGCCGCACAGGCAAATGTCCCCGAGATGTGGAGCATCGATTTCTGGCGCGAGTTCCTCGACGATATGGCTCGGCATCGATACAACGTCCTTTCCCTTTGGAACCTCCATCCCTTCCCGAGCATTGTGAAAGTGCCGGAGTTTGCCAACGTCGCCCTCAACGACGTCTGGCGTACCACCGTGAAGTTGGATGAAAGCTTCGACAACGCCGGGAATAACTTCGTGCGGCCCGAAATGCTGGCCCACCACGAAGTGGTGAAGTCGCTGACCATCGAGGAGAAGATCCGGTTTTGGCGCGACGTCATGCAACTCGCGAAAGACCGCGGCATAGACGTGTATTGGTTCACGTGGAATGTCTTCCTGCACGGAGCCGAAGGCAAGGATGGGATCACCAGCGACAAAGGCGCACCTCGCACGATCGAGTACTTTCGCGCCAGCGTCCGCGAAACAATCAAGACCTACCCACTGTTGGCGGGACTCGGCATCACGGCCGGTGAGAGCATGCCCGTGGACATGGGTGGGATTACCAAGGAGCAATGGCTCTGGAAGACCTATGGCGAGGGAATTCGCGATGCTCTGAAGGACACGCCTCAGCGAAAATTTCGCCTGATTCACCGGTTCCACATGACCGGCCTGACCGAGATTCGGGAGTCCTTCGCCGAGTTACCCTGTCCTCTCGACCTCAGTTTCAAGTATGCGATCGCTCACATGTACTCCATGGCCCGGCCAAGCATGATCGACCCCGTGCTGCCGTTGCTATCGCCTCAGCTCCGAAGTTGGCTCACTGTACGGAACGACGACATCTACAGCTTTCGGTGGGCTGACCTCGACTACGCCCGCGCCTTCATTAAGGCGATACCCGGGGCCGACAAGGTTGCCGGCTTCTACATGGGACCCGATGGCTATATTTGGGGCCGCGACTTTCTGACAAAAGACGCTGCTTCACCGCGCCAGACGGTGATGCAGAAGCAATGGCTCTCCTTTACCCTTTGGGGTCGTCTTGCCTATGAACCAGACCTGTCGGAAGCCACATTCTCGCGACTCGTCGCGGCTCGTTTTCCCGGAGCCGACATACCCAGGCTCACCACGGCGTGGGCGCAGGCTTCGCGAACCTTTCCGTACATCACGCGGTTCTTCTGGGGCGACATCGATCTCAAGTGGTTTCCCGAGGCTAGCCGGAGGAAGACCGGCTACTACAATGTGCGCCACTTCATCGAAGGCGGCACAATGCCGGGAGCCGGAGTGCTCAACATCATCGAGTGGCGCAACGGCCTGCTTGCCAATCAGAAACCCGCGGGCGTCACCCCGCTGGAGATTGCCGCGACGCTGGAGGCAAATGCCACCAGGGCACTCCAGGCTCTGCCGCAACTCAGGCGTGATGGAGCGGCGCTGCGTTCCAATGGGAAAGAGTATGCAGCCACGCTCGCGGATATTGAGGCCATGTCGCACCTTGGCCTCTACTACGCGGCAAAAATCCGTGGCGCTTGCGACCTCGCATACTTCGACAAGACAGGCACGCCAACGAAACAGGCCTCCGCAGTGCGCCACCTCGAGGCGGCCCTGCGTCACTGGAAGAACTACTCCGACGTCTACGCCCGCCAGTATGTGCAACCAGTGCTCTACAACCGCACCGGTTGGGTCGACATCCCGAAGCTCACCAGTGAAGTCGCCGCCGATGTGCAACTGGCACGCAACTGGAAACCCGGCACGATTGATGAGACAGGCATCAAGCGCTCAGGCACGGAGGCGGGCTTCAAAAAATAGCCCGGGGCCCTGCATAGCGCCTCAGCTTACTCCGGGATACAAAGGTCGGTTCTGGGGGTCGAGGCCTGGTCTGCGCTTTCCCTTACGCTTCCAGCTTCCAGGGCCGGCGGTACTCCCGGTGCAGCAAGGGTCGTGCGGCTTCCTGCCTGACGGTGTGGTGCTCGTCATCCCAATCCAAGCGCATGCCCGCGCGCAGTGAGAGATTGCCGAGTATGGACGTGATCGAAGAACGGACGCAGGTCTCAATGTCACTGTTGGGCCTTTGCCGCGTTCTCACGCAATCCAGAAAGTTGGCCCAATGTAGCGGATGTGGATTGGCCGCGCGCGCCATTTCGAGAGGCCCAAGATCCGAGCCCTTTTCCGGAGTGACACGTAGTACGGTGCGATCGACGTAGACCGTGCCACGAGAGCCGTGAAAGGTCACGCCCACGAGGCGGTTCCCGGTCAGCTCCGTGTTATTCGAACGGTGCTCCCATGAGCCCAGGAAGCCGGGGTATTCGAAGGTGGCCTGCATGGTGTCGGGTGTTTCGCTGTCATCCTGGAACCAGTACTTGCCCCCGAGCGCCACAACACCGCGTGGCATGGGATCACCGAACGCCATTTGAACGATGTCGAGCATGTGAATGCCGGAGTCCGTGAGTTGCCCGCCGGCGTAGTCCCAGAAGAACCGGAAGTAAGAATACGCGTCCGGATAGACGCCGAATCGATTGGGATTGAACCGGCGTGCCGGAGCGGGTCCGAGCCAGAGATCCCAATCCAGGCCGGGCGGCGGCTCCTTTTCGAGTGGATTGCCAATACCCGCCTGGGGCTGATTGCTGTAGATCCACGCGCGGGCAACAGTCACTTTGCCCAACTCGCCGCTACGCACAATCTCGCAAGCCTTCTGAAAGTGTGCGCCCGAGCGCTGCCAGGTTCCTGCCTGGACCACCCTGCTGTACTTCCGGGCCGCCGCCACCATCACGGCCCCTTCAGAGACCGCGACGCATGCGGGCTTCTCCACGTAGACGTCTTTCCCAGCTTTGCAAGCCTCGACGCAGATATAGGGGTGCCAGTGATCGGGTGTCGAGATGCAGACGGCGTCAATGGACCGGTCGGACAGAATCTCGCGGAAGTCACGGACCTCTCTGGGTTGATGTCCCGCTCGCCGGGCCAGCGCGGCGGCACGTTCGAGGTTCGGCTGATAGACATCGCAAACCGCACTAACAGCGACGCCCGGTTGTTTCATGGCCGCGCCGAGATTCTCAGAGCCCATGACTCCAGTCCCGATGAAGCCCAGCGAAATCCGATCGTTGGCCGCGAAGAGCGGAGCAGCGAATGCGGCGCTCATTGTTGCCGCGGAACGAAGTAACGTGCGGCGGGGCAGGTCCCTGCCCGCCTGCGATTGCGTGGTCATCGATTGTGTCCTCTCCGAGCGTTGTGGCCAGCTCACGCGTCAATCCCGTCAACGTTCCGCCAGTACAGGCGTTCCGGATTCCATGGATTGTTGGCCGCTACTTTCGAATAACCGGGCAATGTGTTCATACGCCTGCCTTCGCGCAGCGACGATTGTGCCCAGCAGCACCGCTTCGTCGCCGATCGTGGAAATCTCGATTCGGGTCTCCCACGGCACGAGACGTTCGACGATGGCCCGCAGTTCCGGCTCCAAGGCCGCGAGCAAGGCACCTTGCAGAACCACCATGGCCGGGTCGTTCACGACAATCAGATTGGCGATGGAGATCCCGAGGTGATTTGCGAGGTGATCGAACAGCTCGCGCTCGGGTCCGGTCTTTTGGCGTGCGGTTGTGAGAAACTCGAGGGCGGTTTGAGCAGAGCTGCCTATCACCTGCGCCGCAGCCAGAATCCGATCGGCACCGACGATCGACTCCATGTATCCGCGCACACTCCAATCGGTGCTGGTGTTCCTGTGATCGAGCAACATGTGCGCGACTTCGCCGGCAGCCCAGTGGCTACCCAGCATCAACTGGCCGCGGTTGATCACTGCCGCGCCGAGACCGGTCTCCAGCTTCACCAGGACGACATCCTGCTCGCCGCGCGCGGCTCCGAACTGCACTTCACCCAGCGCCGCCATCCTGACATCATTGTCGACAAACACTGTCGTGCCGAACGCCGATTCGAACTCCTCGCGGATGGCCACATTCTGCCAGTTGAAGACGTTCCCGGCCTGCAGCACCATGCCTCGCACAACGTCCACACGTCCGGGCGCGGCCACACTGATCACTCGCTGGTCGGCTGAGCACGGGTTCGCGGCCATCAACTGCTCGAGCCCGTATTTGGCGAGCGAGAGCACGTTTGCCGCTCTTCGGTCGCTGCCGATGGAGAGCGCCAGACGGGCGAGAATGTTTCCTTCCAGATCGGCGGCGGCGAGGCGGACGTGCCACGCTCCGATTTCGACCGCGAACAGCCTGCCGGCATTGGCGTTGAAGTGGAGCAGCGTGGGTTTTTTGCCGCCCCTGGATCCGGACTCGCCCCTTCCGAGCTCGACCACCCAGCCTCGCTGCATCAGCGTCTCAACCTGACTGGATACCGTCGGCTTGCTGAGATTGCTCAGTTTCGCCAGACTCGCGCGGGAGACCGGCCCGTGTTCCCTGATCAGATTCAGCAACCCAATGCCGTTGATGCTGCGCATCAGCGGCGCGCTCAGGTTCTGAGATATGAGATGTTCGTGCGGTAAACGCATGTAACTAGTGCCTCTGGTCCTTCTCGGCGTCGTCCGGTTGTACATCGGAGCGGGACCGAAACCGGCCGCCCCTGCGCGCGCACCCGGGGCTGCGGGTGGCCTGCGGCTTACACCGAAGGCCACTCCTAGATTCAATCACGAGCCGGGGATCAGAACTCCAGCTTGGCCTGGAATTGAGCGAGCCTTGCACTGCCAAGGCCGCTGGTTACGACACCAGAGGTGAGGTTCGGCAGGTTGAAGTTCTTGTGATTGAGGAGATTGAACACCTGGCCCTCAATCCGGAGTTTCAGCCGCTCGGTAATCGGCGTGATTTTGTAGAACGAGGCGTCTATGTTGTAGAAGCCAGGCCCGGTCATGTAGTTGCGCGGCACGTTGTTCAGGAAATCACTGTCCAGCGAGGTGCGCCGAATCCAGCTCTGGCCCGCACAGGCCTCACCGATGTCGGCCCGGCAGACGCTTGAGTCGAACCACCGGGCGGCCTGCCGTTGGTCGGCCGGCAGGATCGCGTTCTTACCCGGCGCCAGATACGTATTGGATCCGCGGGCACTGTAGTAGGGCGAGAAGAACAGGCCGCTCCGCCAGTAATAGAACGCTCCGACGTTCCACCCGCTCACCAGCCGGTTGACAAGGCCATTTGCATGGTCCAGCAACGGTTTACCGTGCCCAAAGGGTAGCTCGTAGTTCGCATTGAAGCTGATGTTGTGCTTCGGCAGGCCGCTATCGTTGCCGTAGATAAGACGCAGCCGCTGGTCGGAGGACGCGTTGTTGGTCAGGGCCGCCGGCAGCATCTCGAGTGCGCTGAAGGCGCCATTCGAGCCCTCCGACGTCGTGAGCGTCTTCTGGAAGGTGTAGAACCCCTGGAGGACGAATCCATTTGAGAAGTTGCGCTTGACCTCCGTCTGCAACTGGTGGGAGTTGGAATAGCCATTGGTGCGGAGCAAGTCCATCGTGCTGGTGCTGGACGTGTTGAAGTCGGGGTAGGCGCGCCGTTGTGCCACGCTCGCACCGGGCGCCAAGGCACGCGGAACGAGGGCATTGATTGGGTCGAACTGCACCAGATTGCCTCCGTGGGTCCCCACATAGGAAGCGCGGGAGCCGAAGCGGCCCGGCAGTTCGCGCTCAATGGTGAAATTCCATTCCTGAGCCATTTGGGTCTTGTAATTGGTGTCCCAAGGAGCGATGTTCCAGCCGCCGCACTGGCAGACGGAAAGGGCGCTGGGTTTCAGGAAGTCCTGGCCGAGCGTGCGCGAACCAAGGGCCTGGTTGGCGTAGTTGCTCGGGCCGACGGGCCAGGTTAGCTCCGGAGGCACGATTCCGTAGCCGCCAGGGAAGTTGGTATCCACAACGCTCTGTGCGCTGTAGGAGAAGGGAGCATTCTTGCGGGTCTGCTGATGGTACTGGACAAGCGGCATCACCCAGTAGTAGATGCCGTAAGCACCGCGCAACACCGTCTTGGGGGAAAGCTGGTAGGCAGCGCCGATGCGCGGCGCCAGGTTGTTCTTCTGCATCTTCCAGAGGCTGGAGGGAGCGCCGGCCGAACTGGCCGATTGGAACTTCATGCCCGCGGCTGTGTAGGCGGCCACGACACCGGCCGGGAATCCTTGGCTGGTGATGTCTCCGTCGCCGGCAAAGACGACCGTGGGGCTGCCCGAGGCGCCCAGATTCAGGGTCGTGGCCTGATTGCGCTTGTCCTGGAACGGCGACCATACCTCATAGCGCAGTCCCACGTTGATGGTCAGCTTCCGGCTTACTTTCCAATTGTCCTGGGCGTAGACCGCGAAGTCGCTCTGCCGTGTGTAGAACCTTGGATACGTATTCAGACCGGCGTAGTCCGTGTAGCCCATGAGCATGTCGGCAAGGCCCGCCCCAGTGTTGGCCCGCGGAGCCGACCCGTCGATCCCGTTGGCCACGGTGGCCGGATCCATCAGGGCCGTAAAGCCGCCCGAGAACGAATAGTCGCCGCCAGGCTGGCCCGTTTCAAAGGTGTTGACAATGCTGCGCTGGTAGATGAACCCGAACTTCATTTCATGCTTCGGGCGGTTCCAGGAGAAATTGTCCGCTACCGTCAGCGTCAGGCCGGGCGCATCCTGCGGATTGTCGCGATCAATGCCATCGAAGTAGTTCGTCAGCCACGAGGAACTGTAGTCGACGAAGTAGATGCCCGGCCAGGCGATGGTACCGGGATAGGTCGGCAGCCCCAGCGTCTCCGTGATCGCCGGCGTGATTGGCACCGGACCTCGATAGGCATGGAAGCGCTGCACGCCACCTCGAATCTCATTCACCATGGTCGGGTTGAGGAGTTGAGTGAACGCGAGGCTGGCGTTGTGACCACCATAGGATCGGACATTGGGGTTCAGAAAGTACCTCGGCGCCACCTGGCTCTGGTCGGTGTAGGTATAGCGTCCGGAAAGCCGGTTGTTCCCGAGCAATTGGTCGACTTTGGCGGTCAGCATCGACCGGTCGTCCGTCAGCTTTCCGTTGGGGTCCTGCCAGTTGGGGCCGTCATACCACTTGGTATTTATGTTCGGATCCGGCAGATAACTGGCGATCTTCTGGCCAATCGGGCTCAGGGCGCTCGACGGGAGCTTGTTGCCGACGTAGGGAGTGCGCGTGTAGCTGCCCGTCGCCGGGTCCTTGGCCGTGGAAAGCGGATCGTAGATCGTGATTGGCACGCCGGTGGCGTCTTTGAATGTGGCGAAGTCCCCGGCCTTCCAGGCAGCGTCCGGCACAGTGTAGAAATTCTGGCTGGCGGCCGATCTTTGACGGATCTGTTCGTAGTCAAAGAAGAAGAATGTCTTGTTGCGGCCGTTGTAGATCTTCGGCAACAGCACCGGCCCACCCAGGTTGAAGCCGTACTCGTTGCGTGTCAGGAAGCTCACCGTCTGCTGATGGAAGCTATTGGCCGCGAAGTGGTTGTTCTGATTCAGTTCGAAGATCTGTCCATGGAAGGAGTTCGAACCCGACTTCGTCACCACCTCGACAACGCCCGGCCGGCTGTATTCGGCGTTGGTGTTCGCGGTATTGACGCGGATCTCCTGAATGGTCGGCAACGACTGCGGCAGCCGCTGCAGTTCGTTCGTGTAGCGCTCAGAGGCCGTGGCGCCATCCACGAGGAACTCGATCGAACCACCGGGAATACCGTTGACTCGTGTATAACCTTGGCCCTGTCCGGCGAAACTATTGGCCACAACACCGGGCGTGAAGTTTAGAATGCCCAGAAAGCTCCTGGTCTGCAGAGGCAGCGTCTCAATGCGCGAGGCCTCTTTGACGTCGGCGAGCGACGAGGTCTCCGGGCTAATCACCGGCGTGACATCCGCCACTTCAACGGTGGTTTGAACCGTCGCCGTCTGCATCATCACATCAATGACGGCCTCCTGCGCGACACGAAGCGTCAATTGACCGCTCCAATCGGCAAAGCCTGTCGAGGTCACCTTCACGGCGTAGTTGCCGGGTGGAAGGGCACTGAAGATGTACACTCCGACGGGCGACACTTGCGTCTTGCGGCGCTCGCCGGTCGCGATGTTGCTGACTTCTACGTCGGCCTTGGGCAGGACACCGCCCTGAGCGTCCACCACCGTACCTTTGATAGTGGCGTTGAACGACTGAGCGTAGGACGGGTTCAGGCATGCCATACAGAGCAGGGCGGCAAAGATCCTGAGGGTTTTTTCACGCATTTGGAACTACTCCTTTAGGTCGTTGAGCTTGGTTTCTTTCGCCGTCCAACTCCATCCGAACAGGTGATGCCTGTGGAACTGGAAGGCCTGATACAGCGGTTCAGTGCCGAATCGTACGTCCGGAGTGTAGGCAAAACTCCAACTCTCGCAGTCGAGAATCAGCGGGATCTTGGCCTCCGCGGACGTAGTGGGGGACAGTCGGACGAGACTGGTGCGGTTCTGGGCACCAGTCCACTCTCTTTGCTTTTCTTCCTGGATGTCGTCCTCCTCCGTGATCCATGGGGAGTCGGAATACACTTTCGCCCGGCACCAGTTGTTCTTGTCAAAAGGATCGAGTCCTTGAGGGATACGCAGCCAGATGGTAGCCGCCTCGCCAGGCTCGAGACGGCCGTTGCCGTTGCCGGCCCCCTCCGTAACGGTGCGCTGAATGCTCGAGCCGCCACCCTGGTTGCCTGTCTGATGGAAGACCCGGAACGTGCGTGTCACGCCATCGAGCACCACGATCTCCGCTGGCGTGGGCAAGGGGTCCGGCTGCACCATCACGTCGAACGTCTCTTTGGCCGTACCGCCGTCGAAGGAAAGCGCCAATTCGAGGCGTGTGCGCGCGAAGTCGCCGGCGCCTGCGGTGAACTCCACGAGAAGGTCGCCGCTGAAGTCCGCCGTCCCCCCGGCGGCGACTGTCTTTCGCGTGGCCGTTCCTTTCAGAATCCGGACGGTCGGGTAGCTGGAAGTCAGTTCCACCTTCAGATTCGTCAGCGGATCGATGCGATGATTCAGGATGTGGATGGGGAGGTGAACGGAGGACCCGGGCGCGGGCCGGAAGGGGCCGCGCTCTGACAAAGGAAGCAGAGTGGGCGGCCGGGGAGCCGTGTCCGGCCCGATGAGTGAAATCTCGTGAGCGCGGCAGTCCAGTCTGATCAGCAGACGGCCGTCCGCATCGGCCTGCGTGTCCGTGCTGGAAGCAACCTGGCCTGCAACCCCGGCATCGAGGACCTTGTATGAAGCACCGGGACGATATCGCGGAGCGGTGCGCACAGAGAGAGACGAACAGGCTGCCGAGGGTCCATCGGGGGCCCAGCGCCGCGTCCTCAAGCCGAATCCGTCCTGAGATACACGCTCCAGCAGGATGAGTCCTGGTCCGTCGACATCGGACGAGACCGCGTATCCGTAAACATCAAACCGCCGCTGAGCGCTGGCGTAGTTCCATTGTGCCGGCGGCGCATCAAGCACAGGATTCCGGAAGGCCCGCATATGGAACTCAAACGTCTCCGCAATCGAGGTGGCCCAGTGACGGTCATACTCATCCTGCCGGAATTCGAAGTCCACCTCAGGCGCGGAGGCGTAGGCAGCTCGAGTCTCCTCGTGATACTGACTGATGTAGTCTCCGCTCGCCCGCACCAAGCGGACCATCGTGTGGCCGTGACTGGAAGTGTGGTCCTTGGGCCGCCAGAGCGAGCGGCGGCCGGGTTCACCCACATAGAATTCCGGCCCGGGGTTGAATGCGGAAGCGCTGCCAATAAGATCGGGGTAGCGGGCGCTGAGATAGAGGCTGGTGAAACCACCCATGCTCAGACCCGAGGTGGCGTGGTAGCGCCGGCCAGGCAGCGTTCGGAAGGATGCGTCGATGTGGCGCAGCAGCTCCAGAAAGTACTCACCATAGTCGTACTGCCCGCCGTCGCGCCGGACGTCATAGGGCGCTCCGCCGTAGAAGCCGGTGTAATCGCGAGCGACGTAACCGTCGGCGGCCACAACGATCACCTCGTGTGATGCGGTGAAGGCCGCGACTTTCGGGACCGTATCCTTGCCGTCGTCGTACTTTTCCAGCGTGTAGCGATCGCTGTGGCCGTGAAAGTAGAAGATCACCGGATAGCGTCGCGTTGAAGTTTCGTAGCCTTGGGGCAGGAAGATGCGGTAGTGGCGCGCCTCGCCAAACACCTTGGAGTCGTGCGTCAGGTCGTAATAGGGCTGCGCCGTGGCGATGCCGGAAGCGGCGCACAGCAGCAGGACAGCCACCGCAACCCGCCCCAAGCCGTCGCCACCGGTAAATGCCCGGCCTTCGGCCATGCCCAGTGTATGGAAACTACGAGCCAAACCAGACTCTCCCACCTGTAGTGACAAGGCCGGGTCAGGTAACCTATTCGTCGAGACCGCTACTCGGCGGCGCCAGATAGTAAGTTAACTTTCCGAACCTAGATAAAGTTACGATAACCCCGCGCTTGTGTCAACCCTGTTAATCACAGTTTTCTTTCATTGCGGGAACCGAGGTGGAAGGTCACCATGGACCGCTGGCTAGTCTCTGCCGGACGGCTTCAGCGGATCCGGCGCCTCACCGCGAAGCTCGATGCGCGCGGCCAGGAAGTCCGGCTTGGCGTCGACTGCGTTCTGAAGCAGGGTCAGCGCCTCAGACGTCTTGCCCTCCCGCTTTCGGATTAGGGCCAACAGATACCTCGCCTCGGCGCTCCGTTCACGCACCCTGTCATCAACCTCGGATTGACCAAAGTTGACGAAACGGCTCTGCAGTGAGGCCGCTTCCTCGCGGCGGCCTAGCCGGTCCAGTGCCAGTACGATGAAATAGTTCTCACTGCTCCAACTGTCCCGGTCCCCGGACAGCTTTTCGTATCCTGCACAGGCACGCTCGAAGGCCGACTTCGCCTCGGACTGCCGTCCCAAGCCTTCGTAGGCTCGTCCGAGATAGTACAACTGCCGCGGCGAACTCTGCGATGCGAAGTCGTCAATTCCCAGGCTGACCGGAGGCCGAAGAGAATCCTCGAAGAGCCGCAATGCCTCGGCGGCGTCGCCTCGGTTGAGTGCCCCCGCTCCCTGCGCGAACCGCATCAGCCGGAACTTGTCACGGAGGCCGTAGCTCCGATGGCGCGGGCTGAAGCGATGCTCCTCAATCAGTCGTTCAGCCTCCGGATAAAGCCCCTTCATCAGGTACGAAGTGAGCACTCCTTCGGCCAGATCGTCATCACCGGGCTTGCTGGCCAGGGCCCTCTTGAGTAATGCAAGTTGCTCATCGAAGCGCCCGGCGCGCGCGTAGAGATTGCTGAGGTCGTTCAGTGTGCGGATGTGGGCGGGGTTGAGGTCGACGGCGCGCTGGAGCTCACTGGCCGCTCGATCCGCATCACCGTTCTCAGCGAGCGCGAGCCCCAAAGCCCGCCGTGTCGAGAAGTCCGCAGGTCGATTCTCCACAGACGCCCGCCATTGCTCAATGGCCTGCGCCGGCTGTCCCAGATGATACAGCAGGCACGCGAGTAGATAGTGCGCCTGGCCGTCGGCGGGAGCCAAAGCAACCGCCTCTTCCAGGGGAGCCAGGCTCTCGCGTCTCGATGGAAACCGGTCAATCGTGCCACCGGCGGCACGGGCTTTCTTGAGCGAGCTGTCGGCACCGGAGATATCGCCCGCGCGGCGCTGGCAGTAGGCCAGCGTGTAGTAGAACTCGCTTGGAGTCCCCCAGGGGTCGCCATTGTTTTTCTCCACCAACTGCAGCAGTCGCACGGCGTCATTCCAACGCAACAGGTCCATGAAGAACTGCGCGACGGACATCGCCTCCTGGCTCTGCCTGCCCAACAGGCGCGGCAGTTCCGCCGTTGTCTGCGGATCCCCGGCCAGAAGATATCGCCCGGCAGGTGCCAGACGGCTGGACGGCTGCATCCTGGAGGCAGCGAGCAGTTCCTCGTTGGCGCGGGTTCGTTGCCCAAGGTCTGCCAATGCCAAACCGAGTGCAACCCGTGCGGAAAGATCGCCCTCGTTGGCGCCCAATGCGGCTCGGAAGTGGCGAACGGCGGCCGCCAGTTCCTTCCTCCGTAGCGCAAGCCGTCCCAGTTGGTACTCCCGTGCTCCGAAATAGCCACTGTCGGTTCCGATGAGGTACAGCGCCCGCTCGGCCTGTGACTCCCGGCCTAACGCCAAATGGCACAGCGCCAGGTAATAGTGACCTTCCGCAGCATAGGGATCCCGATCGATCGACTTCTCCAAGTGCTCCGCCGCCGCTTTGAAGCGGGCGTGCTGATAGTCCTGAATTCCGAGTTGCCGGTGCGCCCGGGAGTCGCCGGGGTCTCGCACCAGCGCCTGCTGGAACAGCGTTGTCGCGCCGGCATCATCCAGCTCCTTCAGCCGGTACTCGCCCGCCAGCACCAACTCCTCCACACTCATCTCGCCTACCGCCTTGCGTGGACGTTCCAGGGACAGAGTGAACGGCGTATACTCCTTGCGGCCGGGCGGAGCGTCAGGCCGGTGGTACTCAAACACCACGTGGCCGCCGGCATCCGCCACCGTGACTACCAGCCCCACCGGCGCGCCACGTAGCGAAATGTCCATTCGAAGCACCCGCGCGGGATCCAGGTCGACCTTGGAGTTCAGAAGCTCCCCGGCCTGACTGCGCACGGCGACTTTGGCTCCAATCAGCTTGCGGGTCGCGGCCAGCGCCATGGTCGCCTTCGCGCCGACCTGCTCGGGAATCTCAAGATTCAGCGCGACATCGGCGCTGAGACTGGTGAGCCCCTTCGTGCCCGCCACCGGCACCCACCACTCGCTCCAACTCTCGGTCTTGTGGGGTTGCACCCACTCATAGTGGCCGTCCCAGACGTAGCGTCCGCTCTGGAGTTCGACGTATGGGCCGGCATGATCGGTGTAGCCCGCCTCGTGGCTGGAGCCACTGTCACCGTATCCGAACGTCCACAGCTTCATTCCCTGCACGACGCGCCGGTCGGCGTAGCGAAAGATGCCGTAGTCCAGATCGAACTGATAGGCGCCCTGGTAGTTGTCGTAGCTATCGATTCCGAAAACGCCCAGCATGTGCGTGTTGTTGCGGTCCCAACTGTAGTCCAGACCGTTGTACAGCGGCCAGTCCGCGATGTCGGCCGTTGTGTGGCCGACGGTGCGGCTCATGGGATAGAGGAATCGTGTTTTGGGCGTGGCTCGGATGGCGGTGTTGATCCACAGCATCTGCGGCATCCGCGCGGGGCGTCCGTTGTAGCAGCGCACGCCAATCTCCAGCGCCGCGACGCCGGGATGCAATGTCGCCGACAGTTGCACTTCCATCCCGTATATGGGATCCGTCTCGCCCAGCGCCAGCGTCACACTGCCATCGGCATTCCTCACCGCGACATGCGACCAATAGGGCTCGGAATGCAGCGTCAGCATGTGAAGATCGTGCGGCCCCGTGAGTTCCAACCCCGACTGCGGCCAACTGTTACGAGGATTGTAGGACGCAGGCTTGATCACATCGTTCCGATAGAGAACCTCACGCCCCCGCAGCTTGTCATAGAGCGAAAACACGCGCCCGCCGAATTCCGGAATATACGTGAGCTTCAGATACTCGTTCTCAACGAAGAGCGCCTGATAGCGCCGCGGCTTCGGACCACCGGCCTGAAACGGCATCAGGTACGTCGTGAACGGATACAGGCCCGTCACTGTGGACGTGGGGAAAAGCGCCGGCTCCAGTTCGCGCCCGGAGTGTTCATAGGTTGGAATCACCAGCGAACCCTCTTCGACTCGGACCGCCGCCGGGCCTTGAGCCCACACAAACACGCCCGACAAAGCCAGGCCGCAAAGCAGACGCCTCATTTCACGTTCTCCTGCGGGTCCACCCGTTGTTGCGCCACCACCTCGACGAGTGCGACCACGTCATCCAGGCTGTTCCGCACCGGCGCCAGGACGGAGACTTTGCCGCCCGGTCTGGATACCACCACCCGCTGCCCGGTCTCGAGCACACTCTTCATCTCAGGCGGCATCGGCTGGTGCAAATCGCCCCACTTCCAAAACGAACTCATCTCGTGAACGTTGCGAATAACAATTTGGACACGCGCATTGCTGGTATCAAGAGGCGTCCATAGATTCACGTCACAGGCCAGCGGGCACAGGCGGGCCAGGCGCATCAGAGTCTTCTTGGTGCGGTCGAAGGCGTCGTGATCGACGTCGTAGTTGTCACTCGCGAGATAAGGATCCCGGGGATCCTCCTTCGACATGAATCCGCGAGACCGTTCTGTTTGGATGCGCTGGCAGAGGTCGCCGTCCACCATCACCGTGGCGGTCCGGGCAACATTGTCGAGTTCCCTGGCAAGGTCCTGCGGTTGCGCCGTCGCGAACGCCCAGACCATGCAGGCCGCCGGTAATTTCCACTTCATCGCTGCTCTCCCTTGACGAGTTCCACAACATACTCTCGAACTCTCTGCCAAGCCGCGGCGTCCAGTCCGGCGTCGAACTTGGGGCTCCGCTCGGGCCCCGGATCGGCATTAGTTCGTTCCAGCGGATCCTTGTCGGCGTAGGCGGGTCGCGGCGAGCGCCAGTCCTTCAACTCCGTGCCATTGAACCGTCTGGCTGCCTCCGCTCGGAGCTGATCGATGGGTTTGGTCTTGCGAAATTCGTTCAGCAGCGTCACGTCCTGCACGGCGTTACGCTGGATCTTCAGCCGGATGGAGGGGATGGGCCCGTTGATGCCAAAACGGTCGCCCGGATAGATCAGTGTCTCGCCGCCGCCCTCGAACCGGAACCATGGATCGGGCCCCGGAGCAGTCGCCAGCCAGTGCACAAAACCATCGGTCCCCCAGATCCACGGCCACAGCACTTCCCGCGTGACGTGAGAGGCGGGCTTGGTCACCTCCGGCGTGCCACCGTAGGTCCACACAATGTCGCCCCTGTCCTTCATGAGCCGCGGCGCGTCCGGCAGGTAGGACATGTCGCTGTGGGAGCAGATCCACATGTTGATGACGCCCGCGAACTCCTGGATCTCGCGCTCCAGCATCCAGCTCACGTCGGCGCGAAACACGAACTTGACCGGAGAATCGCGCTTCACCGCGAGTTTCAGTAGCCTGTCGTACTCACGCAGATAGGGGAAGTCGTTGAGAAACCGCGCCTCGTCACCATCCCAGGGAAACGCCTTGTACCTCTTCTTGTGATTGAAGAACATCTCGAAGCGGGTGTTCGTCCAACCCTTCTCGCGGAAGTGCTGCTCCATCGCGGAGACCACATTGACGAACTCCTGCTCATACCCGGGCTCACCCCACCAGAGGTAAGAGGCTGGCCATTCCGGATTGATAGGAAGGTAAACTAACTTAGTCGGCCTAGACCCAAGATGCGTATTCGCGAAAGCAGATCCGTCCAACAATGGCCCGTAGTGGCGGTCAAACAGCGCCCAATTCGCAATCCGTTTGTTCCGCCCTGTGCCGGCGAGCTCGGGCGCGAACTCCGGCCCCACCTTGCCTCCGTGCCCGTAGCCAAGCTGATGGAACGTGCCCCGGTGGTCATAGAAGATCCGGTGATAGGCGTGAATGAGCCCAAAGAACCGGTCGCTCAGATAGAAGTCGTCACTTCCCTGACGGCTGAGTGTGGGATAGTCGCCAGCCAGCCACGACGTCCCGTACGTATTGTGATCCATCGTCACCGCATCTTCCGCCGGAACCGTGGCGTCCAGCACGCGCACCTTGAGAACAGCGGTCGACTTGCGCCCATTCATTGCCAGGACGGCCTTGGTCTCATAGACGCCCGGAACAGCATTCGCCGGAATCCAGATGTCCAGCCAGTAGCCCTGCGCCGTCTGATCCGCAATCCGGTTGTCAGGAGCCGGCAGTTTCGACTGAACAGTGAGCGAAATTGGCTCCAGGGCGTCCGGGTAGTAACCTTTCGACTTCGGCAGGAAGTGATACCACTCGCGAAACAGTTCCGCTTGGAGCTGGCTCGAAGACGGGAACGGCGTCACTTCCAGGCGATACGCTCCTTGCTTGGGCATGCTGACAAGCACATGACAGGAAACAAAGGACGCACGCGCAGCCTCCAGCGTGATGCTCTTCCCGGGAACAAGACCAGCCGTCCGGTCCACTTCCACTACTTTGCCGAAAGGGTCCGGGCGCATGTGTTCGGGCAGCAGCAACAGCTCCTGAGCGGCACAAACGATACCAAACAAAAGCAAACACAAACTACAAGATAGAATTTGCTTTCGCCAACACGGTTCAATGCGAAACATATGAGTAGAATACGACACATCGACCGGGGCGCAACTTCCTGGACGTTCAAGCCCCTCCACCTGCTGGTCCCATCGATTCTGGTGACCCTTCTGGCGTCCACCTGCGGGGCGCAGTCGCTCTCAGCGCTGGCCGAACGGGGCTATCACGTACTTCCACTGCCGCAGCAGATTCAGCTCGAACCGTCCGATCTTCGATTCGGGCCTACCTTTTCGATACAGAACAACGCCGGCTCCAGCGCCTCCGAGGCGGTGGCCAGCCTTCAGGAACATATGGCGGAGCGGTTCGGCTTGAAGCCCGCCCTTACCGGCGGAACGCCCCTCCGATTCGAACTCCGCGCCGGCTCGGTCGTGCCGGGCCCCACGGAGGATTCCAACACTGCGGCGATCGCCGAACAGGCGTATTCCCTGCAGATCGGCCAGGCTGGAATCCATCTGCGGGCAAACGCGCCGGCCGGACTGTTCTACGCGGTGCAGACCCTCGTCCAACTGCTCCAATGGCGTAATGGCACGCTCTGGTTGCCCTCAGGCCGCATCACCGACTGGCCGGACCTGCACAGACGCCACATCTATTGGGACGACGCCCACCATCTGGAGCGCCTGCCCGAACTGAAACGGGCCGTTCGCCAGGCAGCCTTCTTCAAGATCAACGGCTTCGCGCTGAAACTCGAGGGCCATTTCCAATTCGCGTCCGCGCCCGCCGTCGTGGAGCCATACGCCATGACGCCGGCCGAGTATCAGGAACTGACTGACTACGCTCTCCGCCACCAGGTCCAACTGATTCCCTTCCTCGACGGCCCGGCCCATCTGGCGTTTCTCCTGAAGCATCCGCAGTATGCCCCGTTCCGATCATTCCCCGACAGCAACTATGAACTCTGTGCCGTCAACCCAGGGGCGGTGAAACTTCTGTCGGGCATGTTCCAGGACCTGATCAACGCCAATCGGGGCGGTAAGTACGTCTACCTTTCGACCGATGAACCGTACTACATCGGGCTGGCGGAGAGCGCCCAATGTCAGGAGAAGACGGCCGCGGCCAAGGCCGGAAGCGTTGGCCGGCTGCTGGCGGACTTCATTGGCCGGGTGGCCGATCCGATTCACGCACAAGGCCGGACGGTCATCTTCTGGGGCGAGTACCCGCTCAAACCGGAAGACATCGCAGCGCTGCCCAGCCACCTGGTGAATGGCGAAGTCTATGGTCCCCGCTATGATCCGGTCTTCCGTCAGCGCGGCATTCGCCAGATGCTCTACACCTCCACACAAGGCGAGGAACGGCTCTTCCCGAACTACTTCACCCTCCCCAACGCCCGTCTACTCCACCCTGCCTCATCACAGAGCGAACGCGTGAGCGAAGGATTTCGCGAGATTTCGGCTCAGCCCGCTCGCGGCCAGGCCCAGCTCATCGGGTCGATTGTCGCCGGGTGGGCCGACGCGGGCCTCCATCCTGAGACCTTCTGGCTCGGCTACGCCGCCATTTCCGCCGCTGCCTGGCACCCCGGAACGCCTGCGGTGCAGGAATCAATGGCCGCGTTCTACAGGAACTTCTACGGGGGTGGCGCTCGGAACATGAACCGCGTCTACCAGCTACTGAGCCAACAGGCTCGCTTCTGGTCCGATAGTTGGGAGTGGGGCCCGTCATCGCGCAAGCCCCTGTTCGGGGATTCCGATGAGGTCTTCCATCCGCGCCAACCGGTAAAGGACCAGACCCTGGGCTTACCCCCTGCCCCGTCCGCCACTCTCGACATCGATCTGACAGACTGGAACAAAACCCACGCACGCCGCCTGGAACTCGCGGCCGATTTCCTTGGCGAGAACGACGAATTACTGGCGCTTTTGCACGAAAACGCCGGACAGGTGGCGTTCAACCGGTACAACCTCGAAGTAGCCCTGTCGGTTGCACACCTCTGCCGGCAAAACCTGGAGATGCTCCTCGACCTGGGCCGCATCTCATCACAGCTCCAAAACGCTCGCGAAGCGGCCCGGAATCAAAAGGCCCGCGAGGCGGTCGAAGCCCTGGATCGTGTCCTCCGCCTGGCTCGTGGCATTCAACAACGGCGCAACACGACGCTGCGGGACACCGTAGCTACCTGGCAGAAGAGTTGGTATCCGCGCGCTGCCGCCGCGAACGGGCGAACCTTCCTGCATGAACTCGATGACGTGAAGGATCACGTCCCAGACCGCACAGTAGATATGCGTTATCTGATCCAGCGCGAACTCGACCTCCCCTTTGGTGACTGGGTCGAATCCATCCGTACGGCGCGCAACGCTTACGCCGCGGCCAACTCGCTGCCCACCGATTCCGCTGTCTTCCATTGGCTCGAAATAAACGAGGCGCCAGACCGGCGCCCGGCCCAGCAGTAGGTATCCAGATGTCCCAAGCCCACGCGCCCCCCCACGAACTGAAGCGTATTCTCACCCGAAAGGACTTGATCCTCTACGGACTGGTTCTACTCGGCCCGACAGCCGCGTACCCGGTCTACGGCATCGTCCAGCAGACCTCGCATGGCCATGCCGTGCTGGCTTATCTCGTGGCGATGACGGCAATGCTGTTCACCGCCGCCAGTTACGGCAAAATGTCGAGCGCATTCCCGTCCGCCGGGTCGACCTATACCTACACGAACCGGGCGCTGAATGCTCACATCGGCTTCCTGGCTGGATGGGCCATGCTGCTCGACTACTTCCTCATTCCATTGCTCAGTGTGGTGTACGCCGCGCTCACGGCCAGCCGGACAGTGCCCCAGGTACCCTACGCCGTCTGGGCCGTCCTGTTCACAGTCGCGATCACGCTGGTGAACGTTCGTGGCCTGCGGGTCACGGCCCGTGCCGGCAACGTCATGATGGCCCTGATGTGCGCCTGCGCCGCGCTATTCGTGATCCTCGCGGCCTGGCACACCGTCACCCACCATGGGTGGGCTGGTCTTCTGCAGTTCCGCAACATCTACAACCCCTCTGAGTTCGGCTTGCGGCCACTATTGCTGGGAGCGGCCATTGCCAGCCTCTCGTACATCGGTTTTGACGCCATCTCCGCCCTCGCCGAAGACACGATCCGCCCCGAACGGGATATCTCTATCGCCACCATCCTGGTTTGCGCGATCCAGACGCTTCTCTGTGTCCTCACCGTCTACATGGCCGCGCTGGTCTGGCCGGACTTCCGCAGCTTCCGGGACCCGGAGACAGTGATCCTCGACATCGGCGCCCTGGCGGGCGGGCCGTGGATGTTGGGCTTCATGACCTTCATTCTGCTGGTCGCGGCGCTCGCCAGCGCGCTCACCGGACAGGCGGGGGCTTCCCGGCTTCTGCTGGGTATGGGCCGCGATGGCGTGATCTCACCCCGCATCTTCGCTCATGTCGACCCCAGGTTCTCCACCCCCGTGCGGGGCATATACTTCATGGGCGTCGTCTCGCTACTCGGCTCCCTGCTCCTCCGTTTCCAACTGGTCGTCGAACTTCTCAACTTTGGCGCCTTCGCCGGCTTCATTCTGGTGAACCTCAGCGTCATCCGTCATTTCTATCTGCGCCAGAACCAGCGCACCGGCCGGGCCGTCTTCGGCAGTCTGGTCTTTCCGCTTCTGGGCGCGGGCTTCTGCGCCTACATCTGGCTCAATCTCAGCGCCAAGGCGCAATTGGCCGGCTTCGGCTGGCTTGCCTGCGGACTCATTTACCTGGCCATCCTCACGCGCGGCTTCCGCCTGTCACCGCGCCCGATGGACAGCCTCTCTGCCAGTGACCTGACATGACCTCCGAACTCGAACAACAACTCATTGGCTACGTCAGCCGGAACCGCGAAGCTCTCGTCGGCACGCTCTCCGACCTGGTCCGGTGCCCATCGGAGAACACCCCGCCCACCGGTAACGAGGGTGCCTGCCAGCGCTACCTCTTCGATGCGCTCCAGCGGTCGGGTTACGAACCCGAACTCTACCCCATCACTGACGTTCCAGGCCTCTTGTCACATCCCGTCTATTGCGCGGGCCGCGACTACTCCAACCGCCCCAACCTCGTCGCACGCCGCGGTGGCTCGGGCGGCGGGCGGTCGCTCATCCTCTCCGGCCATATCGACACCGTCCCCCGAGGCACACAGAACTGGACAGCCGATCCTTTCTCAGGTCATGTAGAGGGAAACCGCCTCTACGGCCGTGGCTCCAACGACATGAAGGCGGGCATCGCCTCGAACCTCTTTGTCGCCCAGGCACTCTCGGCGCTGGGCATCCAACTTCGTGGCGACCTCTCCATTGAGGCAGTAGTGGACGAAGAGTTTGGCGGTGTCAACGGCACTCTGGCCGGGCGCGTCGCCGGCATCACGGCCGACGCCGCCATCATCAGCGAACCATCGTCACTCCGGATCTGCGCCGGTCAACGCGGCGGGCGCACGACCCACATCACCTTCCACCCGCCGGGCGACATCGTCGAACAGGTGACACACTTTCTTGTGGCGCTCCGTGACTTCGCGACGATCCGCCGCACCACCGCCGTCCATCCGCTGTATGCCGGGTGTGTGGATCCGGTACCCGTCTCCGTCACCAAGATCTTCACCAGTCCCTGGGGCAACTCCGAACCCATCACCGTTCCACAGGAGTGCAAGCTCGAGATCTTCTGGCAACTGATGCCGGGTGAGCAGCAGTCCGCCATAGAGAGCCAGTTCCACGCCTGGCTTGACTCCGTCCTGGCCGCGGCCCCCAACCTGTTCAGACGTCGTCCGTCCTTGGAGTTTCCCATCCGGTGGCTGCCGGGCTCCGCCATAGGTCCGGACCAGCCGGTTGTCCGCGAACTACAGTCCTGCGCGGCCAAGGTACTTCCAGGCCCGCCGCCCGTGACAGGTATCGAAGGCCCCTGCGATCTTTACGTCTTCCACGAGTTCGGCATCCCCGCCGTTCTGTGGGGCGCCTGCGGAACCAATGCTCACGGCCCTGACGAGTCTGTCGATCTCGATTCCGTCGTAGCCGCCACGCAGGCGCTGCTACTCTTCGTCTGCCGCTGGTGCGGCGTGCGGGAGGACCGCGACTAATGCGCGCCCTGGTGCTCCTGCTGGTCCTTTCGGCCGTCTCACAAGGGCAAGTCTACTCGCCCCGTGTCCTGCTGCAGGGGCAGCCCGATCCATCCGACCTCGCACGTTTCGCCAATGGCATCTGCGCCCGCGCCCACGCGGTCACACCGCGCGCTCGCGCCGAGGCCATCTGGCGCTACCTCCTCACCGACGGCCGGTTCGTTGCCCCGGGCGCCTGGTATCACATCGCGGGGTGGGCCTACGAGGAGCCCCTGGGCGAGATCCTCGACCCACTCAAGCTCATCAATAGCTATGGCTTCGGGCTCTGCTATCAATTGGCTCCGGTGCTCGCCGCCACCTGGAAGGCTGCTGGACTGGAAGATGCCCGGGTTTGGTTCCTCACCGGCCATACCGTCGCCGAGGTCTTCTACGACGGGGCCTACCACTACTACGATTCCGACATGCTCGGCTACACCACCATCGGCCGCGGCGCGCCCCACAGTTCCGTAGTCGCCTCGGTCCGGCAATTGGAGACGGATCCCTCCATCCTGCTTTCGAAACTTAGAAGCCCGAAGGACGCCGACCCCGCTCTCGTGGACCAGCCCTGGTACCCCGCCGATCTGCGGGAAGGCGCCATCGCTGGCCTGGCCGAACTCTTCTCGACCAGCGCCGACAACTCCGTCTTCCCCTTCGAGCGCGCTCCGGCGGGCTACCGCCCCGACTTTGTCCTTCGTCCCCACGAGCGGATGATCCGCTACTTCCACCCGGAGCGTCCCGGCCTCTACTATCTGCCCTACCGCTTCGACGGCAAGAGTTGGACCGAGTTCCCCCGCGAAGTCGCCCAGTATGGCATCCGCACCGGCGACGGTCCCCACTCCCAGAAGGACGAGCGAACCTGGGGCACCGGCCGGCTCGAATACACGCCGCCGCTCCAAAGGGCACCCTCCCAGACGATCTCCGTCCAAAGCCCCTTCGTCATCATTGACAGCGAGTTCCGTCTTGACGTCTCGCTCCCCACGGAATCCTCCCTCGCCGAGTTGGAGACATCCGTCGACGCGGGCAGCACGTGGTCGCCCGCCGGAACGCGACGCGGTCCTTTCACCGGGTCTTGGACGGCCGAACCGGCTGTTCTGCAGCGTTCCGCGCATGGCCGGCGAACCGCCGTCAGTGGCCACTACGGCTACCTCGTCCGCCTCAAATCGAGCGGTGGCGCCGACGTCCGGTCGATGCTGCTGTTGACGCGCTTCCAGCACAACCCGCGCAACCTGCCCGCCCTCGCACCCGGTCGAAACCAACTCGTCTTCGAATCTTCGCCACCGCTTGTGCGCACCCCGTGGCCCGTCTCCATCGCGACGGCTCGCGAATCCACAATGAACAATCCGGTGGCCCGGTTCATTTCCAATCAGGGTCAGGGCTTCTGGTTGCCCGGCGGAACGAGCCCGGCGGAGTTCGTCTTTCGCCTCACCGCGCCGGATGGTGCGCCGCTGTCCGGCTTCAACGCTGGCGGGCGTTTCCTCGACCTTAGCCGCTCGCTGGCGCCCGACAAGTTCACCGCCGAGGTCCGCTCTGTGTCCGCCCTCGACTCGAAAGGGGCAGAAGCCTCCATCGCCTGGAGCAGTACACCTACCGGACCGTTTCAGACAATCTGGAGCTACGATCCGAGGCTTACCTGGAGAGATGGCACCCCCATCGACCGCACTCTCCGCTGGCCCGAAGTCGACCGCCACATCACCACGCCCGGTTCGCGTGAGGTCTACGTGCAGTTCCGCTTCGCCGGAGTCGCGCTGGGCGACGTCAGGCTCAGTGTGGAGACAACGCCGCCGGCTGGCTCCTGCCCGCTCAGGATCACCCATCTCTGGAAGGAGAATGGAGTAGACCGGTCTGCTGCAAATACCATTCCGGCCGGGACCCGGAATTCGGGCTACGAGATCGGGACGACTTCCGGAACAAAGGTGGAAAACGAAGCGCTCATCTTCGAGTGTGCTCCCGCCAATCCCCACAAAGAACCGTAGACAGGTTCGTACGTTCTACTAAAATCCCGGCTCGGACATGCGCTTTGCGCGGCTTCAATTGGCCGTTTCTCTGATACAATCCTCCTCGGTTCACAGGGGTCCCCTATCTTGGTCGGTGTAAAAAACACGATTGCATGAGTCGCTCCAGGTGTTGGCGACGCCGTTAGGCACGATGCGGTGGCGGGTTTTTGACGAAAAAAATCTGACTCAGAGGTGAGCTATGTCCCTATGCGCGAAACTCAGCAGCCAGGTGGGATTGACGCTGCTGGCAATGGCCCTGTCGGCCCCGGTGGGGGCCCAGACGCTCTATGGTTCATTGACCGGGAATCTGACTGACGCCAGCGGCTCGGCGGTTCCCAACGCGAAGGTGGAGGTGCTGAACGTCGGCACCGGGATCGTGAAGACCACCCAGACGGATGAACGAGGCTTGTACGTATTCAACGACTTGCAGGTCGGACAGTACAAGGTGACGTTCCTTGCGCCGTCGTTTTCCCCACGAGTCGTCCAAGGCGTTTCGATTGCTCAGAATACAACTGTTCGGCTCGACTTCACGCTGCAGGTCTCCCAGGTGCAGGAAAGCATCACCGTCAGCGCGGCGGCCGTGATGCTTCAGACGGACCGGTCGGACATCAACCACGTGATCCAGACAAGGCAGGTGACGGACCTTCCGATCATGAACTCGCAGGGCCGGAACTTTCAGGCTCTGTACAAGATCCTGCCAGGATTCACGCCGCCCGGGGAGGTGCACTCCGATTCGGGCAATCCACAGCGGTCGATGGCCACGCAGGCCAATGGCATGCCGCAGTCGAACAACAATACGAAGCTGGATGGCGCAACCATCAGCCACCCGTGGCTGCCCAGGATCGTGGCCTACGTCCCACCGGTTGAGGCGGTGGAAACCGTCAACATCGTGACGAATAGTTTCGATGCCGAGCAGGGCATGGCGGGCGGCGCGGCCATGAACGTGAGCATCAAATCGGGCACCAACGAGTTCCATGGCGGTGCGTGGGAGTATCACAACAACAGTGCCCTGAAGGCGCGCAACTACTTCTATTGCCTATACTCATGCACGGGCGACCCGAACCGTGCGCCCAAGGATCTGCAGAATCAGTTCGGCGGGATGATCGGCGGACCTATCGTGAAGAACAAGTTGTTCTTCTTTAGCGATTGGGAGCGAACCACACGCCGGCGAGCGGTGACCGCCCTTCGGACGGTGCCCACGGCCGCGATGCGCACCGGCGACTTTACCGGAACCGGCGCGACCATTTATGACCCCAGCACCGGAAACGCGAATGGTACGAGCCGGACACCGTTTGCCGGCAACGTCATTCCGAAGTCGCAAATCGATCCGGCTGCGGACTATATGCAAAATCTCATCCCGGCGCCGAACCAACCGGTGTTCCCGAACAACTATCAGGCCGTGGGCCGGTACACCGCCCTGCGTGACAACGTGGACTTCAAGGTTAACTACAGCCCGACGGCCAAGATGCAGATGTTTGGACGCTACAGCTTTTCGCCGACTGAGTTCTTCGATCCACCTTCGCTGGGGGAGGCCGGCGGCGATGCAACGGGCGGCGGGCAACCCGGGCGCGCGCCAGGGTTGATCCAGACGGCGGGCATCGGCGGAACGTATACCATTGCCCCAACGATCGTGCTGGACGCCAACATTGGCTACACGCGTCTCGCCTTGAGCGCCGAGAATGTGGACATTGACAAGAACTACGGGCTCGATGTCTTGAAGATCCCAGGGACCAACGGTTCGAACCGTCTGCAGGGCGGATATCCACGCTTCACTTTCAGCACGTTCGCGAGCATTGGTAACCCCAACGTTTCGAACCCTTTCCAGTTCCGCGATCCGCAGTACGTAGCCAGCGCCAACCTTGGCTGGGTCAGGGGCGCACACTCGTTTCGTTTTGGGTTCGAGTACAGCAAATACGACATCAACCACTTCCAACCCCAGGCGTCAAACGGTCCGCGTGGAGGGTTCAACTTCAACGGTGGCCTCACCTCCCTCAGCGGCGGCGCCGCGACACAGAGCTTCAACAGTTGGGCCGACTTCCTCCTCGGCCTGCCGCAAGGCATGGGGAAAGACGTGCAGTATCTGAACCCGGCGACCGTGCGCATGCCCTCCTACGGCCTCTACGCGCGGGACATGTGGCAGGTCAATCGCAAGCTGACCATCAACTACGGCGTCCGGTATGAATACTACCCGGCGCCCAGGCGCGACCACTGGGCTGGCGAGCGCTACGATCCAAACACCGACATGGTGTATCGCGGCGGATTTGAGATCGGCTGGGGCCAGTTCGCCCCACGGGCTGGCATCGCCTACCGCCTGAACGAGAAAACGGTGCTACGCGCCGGAGCTGGCATCAGCGTCGATCCGAACACATTCCGGTACCTGCGCGATGCCTACCCGGCGACCATCTCAACGCAGTACTCCGGTGTCACTAGCTTCCAGGCCGCAGGCACGCTGCGCACAGGCATCCCGCAGGTGGTGGGACCCGACCTCAAACTGGATCAGTTCCCGCTGCCCACGGCGGTAGGGACGACAACGTTTCCACAGAAGTTCGATCGCGGCTACATCGAGAGCTGGAACTTCACCATCGAGCGAGACATGGGTGCCGGCTTCAATCTCCAGACGGCCTACGTAGGCAGTCGCGCCATCCGCCAAACCGTCAACCAGAACATCAACGCGGCGGGTCCCGGCGGCGGCAACACCGGGCGGGCGCTCTACGCGAAGTTCCAGCGCATCTCGAACATCACCTATCACACGCCTTTCAACACAACCACTTACGACAGTTTACAGATGCAGGCCACACGGCGGGTGGGCGCGGCCCAGTTGGGCGCCGCCTATACCTTCTCGAAGACGCTGGCGTACGGCGACGATACCGACTCGGGCCTGACTTGGCATTGGGTCCCGATGCTGCAACGGAACCGAGCGGTGGCGGGCTTCGACCGTACCCACAACTTCCAGTTCTACGGCAACTATGAGATTCCGTTCGGCCGCAAGTACCGGTTCGCCAACCAGGGCGTGCTGGCAGCCGTAGCCGGCGGCTGGCAACTGAACTGGATCCTCAGCCGGATGAGCGGCACTCCGTTCACCGTGGGTTCGTCCGGCACATCGGTGAATGCGCCGGGCAACACGCAAACAGCGGACCAGGTGAAAGGCGACGTCCAGATTCTGGGTGGGCATGGCGTCGGGCAACCGTACTTCGATCCCCTGGCCTTCAAGGCGGTAACGGACGTCCGGTTCGGGACCAGCGGCCGCAACCTCATTCGCGGACCCGGGATCTTCAATATGGATGCCAGCATATTCCGTAACTTCAAGATGACAGAGCGTTTCGGCCTGCAGGTCCGCATGGAGATGTTCGGCGTCACGAACACACCGCAGTTCAATAATCCCGGTGCTACGGTCTCGTCTATGACGTTGACCAGCGACGGCGCCGTGCGCGCCTTGAATGGGTACACGGAGATCACTGGCGCCAGCGGCGAGCGGCAAATCCGCTTCGCGGCGAAGTTTACGTTCTAGTCCTAATGCTGGTCGTCGCCGGGGGCTAACCGGCCCGCTTTCAGCGGCAGGCGCACCTGAAATACGGTGCGCCCCGGAACGGAATCCACCCAGATGGACCCCTGGTGGCTGCGAATGATGCGGCGAACGATGTCCAGCCCCAGGCCCGTCCCTTCGCCAACACCTTTGGTAGTGAAGAACGGCTCGAACATCCGTCGCTGCACTTCCTGGGGTATGCCCGGCCCATTGTCCCCAATCTCCACTAGGATGTCGTCAGGTTCGATACAGGTTCTGACAGTCAGCACTTTGGGCTCGCCAGCCGGCTTTCCCTCCATCGAATCAATGGCATTGTCGATCAGGTTCGTCCAGATCTGATTCAACGCGCTGCCGTTGGCGTGCATCTTTGGCAGGTTGCCCGCAAACTGCCGCACCACCTGGAAACCATGCTTCAGCTGGTGTTGGAACATCCGCAGCGTGACGTCGATACCCTGCTCGACGTCGACCTCCGCCACGGGGCTTTGGTCCATGTAGGAGTAAAGCTTCACAGCCTGTACGAGATCGGAGATGCGCCTCGACGCCTCTTCCAGTTCCCGGGTGAGGCAAAGGGTCTGATGGTCGGCGACGATCAGGCGAAGAAACTGCGCCAGGATGTCCGCGGGAATGTCCGCGGCCAGCGGTCGGAGGTCGGCCACCGTGACGCGCGCCTCCACCAATTCCGAGGCGAGGGAACCAGGCAGCCCTTCGCTGTCCAGCCAGTCTGTCAGTTCCGACTCCAGGTCCGCCTTTTCCAGCGCATCCATACCGCCCGGGGTACTGAGGCAGTCAGCGACCGACTGGATCATGCCGGTCATCTGCCCTCGGACGCTTTCGGGCACAACCACACCGTGCAGCGCCACCGCCGCCTTCCGGCGATCGTTCAGCACTTCCCTGAGCAAAGCGGACGAACGCACGGCCGCCGACGCCGGATTGTTCAGCTCATGCGCCAGACCGGCCGCCAGTTTCCCGAGCGCCAGCAGGCGGTTGGAACCTTCTTCCATCCGCGTAATCTCGCGTGTCCGGTCGGTCATTTGGGCCACCAGACGCTGCGCCACGATCGGCGCCCGGTACACGAGCTCTCGTAGGTGTCCAGCGTCCATCACGGCCAGCCGTGTCGGAACTACCGCCCATACGCGGCCGGTCGCGTTCTTCATTCTCGAAAACGGCAGCACGCCGGTGGGCTGGCCGGCCGTACCGACGATCAGGTGGGCGAAGGGATCGTCATCCTTGCGGAAGTGCAGCTCGCCTTCGAGAATCAGCTGGAACTCGGTCACCGGCTGGCCCTGCAGCCACACGACACCGCCGGCTTCCACCTCGCGGAGGTGCATATGATTGGCGATCCACTCCACGGCTTCAGGGTTCTCTCCCTCAAACAGGGGGGATTGCAGCAACTCCTCGATAGCCACTGGTGTGTGCGTATCTTCAGGCATATCTTCCCCTTACCGATTGCGCATGTACTGGCGGATAAAGTACAGGACGATGGAACCCTCGCCCACGCTGTTGGCCACGCGCCGCACCGCGCCGTCCCGCACGTCGCCCACGGCAAACACGCCAGGCACGCTGGTTTCCAGCAGATACGGATCCCGGTCCATTTTCCATGCCGCGGGCCGCCGGCCGTCAGAGAGCACGTTCGCCCCGGTCAATAGGAAGCCCTTATTGTCGCGGCGCACCACTCCGTCCAACCAATCCGTGTGCGGCTCGGCGCCTATAAAGATGAACAGCGCCGACGCCGGAAGCTTCTCTACGCGGCCGTCAGGATGGTGCCGGACGCTGATCTCCTCCAGGTGGCCATTGCCGCACACCGACTCCACCTCGGCGTTGGGCATGACAGAAATGTTCGGAATCGTCTCGATGCGCTGTACCAGATAGTGCGACATGGACTTCGAAAGCGCATCGCCACGCACGATCATGGTCACACTGCGCGCCACTTCCGAGAAATGCACCGCCGCCTGGCCGGCGGAATTCGCACCGCCAACAATGTAGACGTCTTCGTCCTTGCAGGAGGCAGCCTCGGTCGTAGCCGCGCCGTAGTAGATGCCCGCGCCCGTCAGGCTCTCCATGCCCGGGATATCCAGCCGCCGCCACTGCACACCTGCGGCAATCACCACGCTGTGCGCTGCTAACTCCTGGCCGTTGGATAACTTAACGACGCGGTACTCGCCCTCCACCGAGAGCCCGACGGCATCGGCCGGGGCCAGGACTTCGACGCCAAAGCGCTTCACCTGCGCCACGCCGCGGCGGGCGAGATCGGCGCCGCTCAATCCGGACGGAAAGCCCAGGTAATTCTCGATGCGGGAGCTGAGACCGGCCTGCCCACCTGCCGCCTCACGCTCGATGAGAACGGTCTTCAATCCTTCGGTGCTGCAATACAAGGCGCAGGCGAGGCCAGCCGGGCCGGCTCCGATGACGATGACGTCGTAGAAACGGCGACTGGGCACGGTAGCTAAGCCCAGCTTTTGCGCGACTTGCGAGAGATCGGGCCGTTCCAGGACGGCCCCGTCCGGAAAGATGATAGCGGGTAGAGCCGGACTGCCTCCGGCCAAGGCGGCCAGCACCCGAGTGTCCGAGAGTCCTTCGGGTTCCAGCCAGCGGTAGGGGACCTGGCTCTTCGCCAGGAAGTCCTTTAATTTGTGAGTCTCCGGCGCCCACCGGGTGCCTAGGACGATGGCCCCGTCGAACTCCTCCCGGCTGCCCGCCTGCCAGTCTTCCAACTGATCCGCCAATACCGGATACAGGTTGTGTTCCGGCGGTTCCCAAGGCTTCATCAGATAGTGATTCAGCTTGACCTTGTTGATGGCATCGATGGCCGCCGTCGAATCGGCGTAGGCGGTGAGCAGGACGCGCTTCGCCTGGGGTTGCAGGGCGATGACCTGCTGGAGGAACTCCGTGCCACTCATCAGCGGCATTCGTTGATCGACGAGGAATAGCGCCACCTTGTCGCCGCGCGACGTCAGTTGACGGACCAATTCGACGGCTTTTTGCGGCGCATCGATGGCGATCACGCGGTAGTCGTTCGAGAATTTGGCCTTGAGATCGCGCTCCACCGCCCGCAGGACGGAGGTGTCGTCATCAATGGCCAGAATGTATGGTTTTTTCATCCGGGTAGCACTAGTGTGGCCGGGCCTGTCTGGAGGCCGCCCCTTGAATCAATACTAAACTGTCAGGCCGCTTTTTCCCGAACTGTACCCGCCGCCAATGCCCGCGCCGCGGACACGGCGTATTCATCGACCTGCTCCGGGCACATGGACAGATGCCAGGCGCACGTCTCGGGCCGCAGCCCTCTCAGGTATCGAAGGACGAAGCTATGCCGTAACTTGGACGGCAACAGTAGAACTTTCCGCATCTCGTCCGGCAGGCCGGGCTCGTCCTCGGAGTGTTGCGGGCCGCTGATCGCGGCTTTCACCACACTCCGGAACAGCCGCTCTTCCAGGGTGTCGCATTCGATCCGGCTGCCTTCCAGCAGTCGCAGACTCTCGGTCATTGCCGCCTCGGCCCGGCGCCGGCTGCCAGCCAGCAATAGCGCCACCGTGTAGATTTCTCCCAGGGATTCCGTCGTCATTTGCTTTTGAATCATGGCGTTACCATCCTGCTACCAGGTTCTCTCCAGCCCCACGACTTCTGTTCCTTGCTCACTGCGCCGAAGAAAGACGGTCATCCGCTGCTTCGGCCGCGAAGGCGTGCTCAACTCCGCCGCGAGATAGCCGCTCTCTTGGGGGATTCGCTCTCCCTTTGCCTCAATGATCGGCGAGAGAGTCCCGCTGCGGTTGTCGAGCCGCGACCAGGACACTTGCACACCGGCTACCACTCCAAATCCGTGCAGCTTGCTCAAATCATCCCAGGCAATGCGGTCACCTTCTGTCCGGAATCTGTCAAACGGCAGCACCTTGGCAAAGTAGGCCTGTCCGATCTTGTCGCGCCGCTCCTTCAGGCATTGAGCCAGATAAGCGGCAGCCTTGGCGTCGCTCAGTTGGCCGGTGCCCACGATGGTGTCGATATCCTGGTCGGTGAACGCCATCACCTGCTTGGCCGCCCAGAATTCGTCATCCGGCAAACGGTTGATGAAGGAGGGGTTGGGGTACTCCGGTACCCACTTCTCCGGATCGAATATCTTCGACTCGAAGCGCCCGACCGACGGATAGTCCGGATAGCGGGCGAAGGCCCAATAGGGCGGTTTCAGACCAAGGGTGAACAACTGGACCGCGCTGGTCTTCCAGGTGAAGAAGTAGTCGCCCGACCGCGGACTGTTGGCCATCTGTGTGGCGCTGCCCAGCGTCGAGCCGAAGTCCAACAGGTAGTGCCGGACAGACGACACTCCGTTTTCGGTCACCACGGCGTCCAGGTTATTGATGGCGCGGGAGTCATCGTGATCGAGCCACGCGCAGAAGACCTGCAGGCCGCGCAGTGCCCGCAGATGCTCGTGGGGGACGATGTCGTTGGGATCGTCGGACCGGGTCCCGTGATAGCGAGGCGGTCCGATCGGCTTGCCCGAAACGCTGCGGCTGGCGGTGGCCCGGTATTGTCCATCGGAACTGGCTGAGACCTTCGCCAGCAGCCGCTCGAGGTCGTTCGGCGTCATCGGCCGTTTGCGTCCGGCTCCGTCTTCCACCTGGACTCCGGCGCCGATCTGTAATCGGTCAGCACGAAACTGGATGATGTAGTTCTCAGGTACGTGGTAGCCCAGGGCGTAGAAGAAACGGGCGCCGATGGAGTCGGCCGCCGTCGCCATTTCCGGGTTCTTCGGAGGATCGAACTTCACGAAGTAGGTGCGCTTCTCGGAGTCGACGATGGCGAAACCGGGTGTCACCCCCTCTTCCTTCGCGGCTATGATTGTCCATTTCCCCGATGTGGAAGGCGGGTTTTCGTTGCCGGGGCCGCGCACGAGTTCCTCACGCGTCATCCGCCGATAGTAGTGCCGCTTCTGATACCAACTGCCATCCATCGGCTCGCCCAACGTATTGACGCCCGCGGCGGGGATGGGCGTGCCCTGCTTCGGTTGACGTTCTCCAACGTCGCCGAACTGGTTGGAGAACAAGTCATAGTAATCACTCAACTTGCGAGTTCGAATGTCACCCACCGGACGGGGCGCGGGTTCCTTACCCAAGGGATCGTCCGAATAGAAGCGCTGGGCCGCCAACGGGCCCGCCAGGCTTAGGATCAGCATGAGTCGACGCATGTTTCTTCTCCTCAATACAAGGGCTGCCCGGCGCTGGTGCCGAACCGGCGCGTCGCAAAGATGTCGTTGAACTTGAACCAGACCTGGAACCCCTCATGGCTGAATCCGACGTCCACCCGCACCGCCGTCCGGTTGCGGGCGTTGAACCGGAGCCCAAAGCCGACCGATGATTCCAGATCGTTGAAGTTGAGAAAACCCCGCCGGGGAAACACTTTGCCGGCGTCGGCGAAGATCGCACCGTCCAGACCGCTAAAGATCTCCCAGCGGTATTCGGCGTTCAAGACCATGGAGTTGCGATCGTTGAAGCGGAACGGCCGGTAGCCCCGCAGGTCGTCCGAGCCGCCCAGAAACGGCATCATGTAGAACGGAATCTGCTCGTTGCGGTCGGAGTCGCTCAAGCGCGCTTTGGCCCTGAGGGCGATGACGCGCGTCTTGTTCAGAAACCCAATGTACTGTTGCAGATCCACGTCGAGCCGGCGGAAGCTATAGAGCCCGGCGCGGTTGTCGTGATACCAGGTGTACTGCATCACGTAGTTGCCGCCCTGCTTGGGCCCCGAAGGGTTGTCCCGATAGTCCCACTGCGCGAAGACGCCATTGTGCGCGTAGTCTGTCTGGATGTCGATGCCGGGCGACTGGGCGGGCGAGAACGCAGTCTCCGCCGACGCAAAGCGCGTGTCGCGCCCAGGACCGACGTTCGTCCAAAGGTATCCGCTGGTTCCGCCCAGGACCAGACTTCGCCAGGGTTTCGCCGCGAGCGTGCCGTCGACACTGGTGTCTTCCAGCAAGTAGTTGGTGCGCAACTCCTTGGGACGGTCCGGGCCAGTGCCGTAATACTGCAGCGACGGCAAGTAGCGATGGGCCCCGACCAGGTCAAACGTGAGGCGGCCCTTGGCCAGCGACGGCATCACCATGGCCGCTTCCAGCTTGTGATAGTTGCGGGTGGAGATCTGTGCCGAGGCGCGTATATTCATCAGCCCGTTGCCCAGACCGTTCCGGTAGTACTCCGGACCAATGGCAAAGCCCCCGCCCGTGACCATGTTGCCGATCTTCGGCCGGAAGCCGTGGTAGCCGGCCGAGAAGCGCTCCATGTAGTGCTGGTCGCGGAAATTGAGGAGCCGCTGCTCAGCGCGCGAGAGTTCGTCGGGTTTCAGATGGGCAGCCTTCTCGGCCCGCTGCTTTTCGATCTGTTCGGCGCGGGTGGGCTCCTGAGCCCGGGCGCCAGCCACCAACAGCAGCATTGCCGCCGCTTGTAGCCACACCACGGCTCCATGGCTTCGCCCTCCTGCCGTTGCTAGTGGTTCCGGACAATTCATAGCTTGTTCCCCCCCGTGTCACGCCGGCACAAATGGCGCGTTCGCGTGCACTACTGGCTTTCGTTTGATTGTATCGTTTGGATTCCGTTCAGCCACGGGTGAGACGAGGACCCGGGCGGAACGGCAGGCACTGTGCCCTTGCCCTATGACGGGCCAGGGTTCATCTCGTCACAGGGAAATGAAGCCGCGCGTCAAGGCGATGGTCACTGCATGCGTACGATCGTGGGCCGCCAGCTTACCAAGAATGTTCTTCATGTGCATCCGCACCGTCTCGTCGGCGATAGACAGATGCGCCGCCACTTCTTTGTTGCGGTTGCCGCGTGCCACCAGCCGCAGCACCTGCACCTCGCGCGGCGTCAGCGACTCCTCCCCCAGATGATCGGCCAGGGCCGAAGCAACCTGCCGAGGAATCGATTTCCGTCCGGATTGCACCTGCCGAATGACGTCCAGCAGTTCCTCGTTCGCCATGCCCTTCAGCGCGAGTCCTCGTACACCTGCCTCCAAGGCTCGCAGCATGTGCGCGTCGCCCTGCAGGCTGGTGATCACCACGATGCGAGCCGAGGGGAATTCGGCCAGAATCCGGCGCGCCACGCTCTCGCCTGGCAGATCGGGCAATTGCAGATCGAGAGTTACTACATCGGGCCGGACCCGGCGGTAGCATTCCACGGCCTCTTCGCCGCTGGCCGCCTCAGCGACAACCTGCATGCCTTCTTCCTTGTTGATAACCGCTGCGAGTCCTTCCCTCACGAGTGGATGTGCATCCACAGTTAGGACTCGAATTTCCGCCTGAACGGATCGAGCACCCCAACGGACCCCGGGCGCCGTCCAGGAGGCCTGGGGCATCGAGCTGGCAATCGCCGCCATGTTCCTTGTCTCCTTCCGTCAAGGCCCTTATTGCGGCCTCAACTCTCTTCTTTCTTACTATCCGTTAATTGCGCAAACAATCCATCCCAAGATGTAATGATTGATATGTACCACTGTAAGCGGCAGCCCACGCTACCACTATTGGGTTAACCGAGATCCGGCAATAGGGAGAAGCAGCGGACCTGATGTCCGCTAGAGTCTGTTGTTTCGGGGCAAGTGCGGAATGATAATCTCACGGCGTCCGAAAAGCCGGGCGTCGAGAGAGAACGCGCCGGGACCCAGGAAGATTACAGCCACCGCGACGATCACGACGAGGAGCGTGGGCAGAGGAGCACTGAACAGGTTCTCAGCGGGCGCGGGCAACCAGGACAGGCCGATGCTGACCGCATCCATGGCCACCACGGCACCCGACACGGGCGTCATCAGGCCAATGCTCAACGCGATGCCCGCCAACACTCCGGCCACACCCGCGGCCATCATCCACGGGGAGAGACCAGCTCCACCCGAGAGATATACCGCACCCTGAATGCCTGCCGTTACGCCAGCCGCGGCACGTAGCAGCAACAGGCCTACCCCAGGCCAGCCGCCTGGGAACGTGGAAAATAGCCTTTGCAGCTTCGGTCTCCTTCACCACTCGCCATGCGCTAAATACACACCTGACAGTAAGGTAGCGGCTGGAGGCAAAAAGCGAATCCCTAGACCTCGGCATCCAGTTGTAACACCATTGGGGTAGTTGGACCGTCCGTCAGAGCTGAATCACCCCGCGGCGCACGGCAATGGCAACGGCTTGCGTCCGGTCGCTGGCCCCGAGTTTTTCCATCAGGTGTTTGACGTGCACTTTCACCGTCTCTTCGGAGATGCGAAGGAGTTCGGCGATATCGCGGTTGCGGTTGCCTCCGGCCAGATGCCGAAGGACGTCGATCTCGCGCTCAGTCAGCGCTTCGTCACTGAGGTGCTCAGCCAGTTGGGCGGCCACCTCGGCCGGCAGCCGCTTTTTACCTGAGTTCACCTGGCGGACCACTTCCACGAGTTCCTTGGGCGGCATGCTCTTCAGCAGATACCCACGAGCGCCGGCGGCGAGCGCGCGTTGAATCTCGACGTCTCCTTCAAATGTCGTCAGCATGATAATGCGCGCTTCCGGGAACTCCGACCGAATGGCAATAACGGCATCGATGCCACTCATATCGGGCAACCGCAGGTCCATAAGGGTGACGTCCGGCAAATGAGTTCTGTAGCCTTGGATCGCCTCAGAGCCGCTGGCGGCATCCGCCACCAGAGTCATGTCCGGCTGGTTGTTGATAATCGTCGCGATCCCCTCGCGCAGTAGCGGGTGGTCGTCCACGCTAAAAACACGAATCTGCTTCTCTTCGCTCATCCCTCTCCTTTAGCCGCGCTTTTGTCCAGCCGGCTGTGCTTGCCGGCAAAAGCGATGTTGTTCGGTACGGACAGTTCCACCTCGGTGCCAGCCGAGGTGCTGCTATAGACATGGAGTTTGGCGCCAATCCACTCGGCTCGTTCGCGCATGCCAGGCAGTCCCCAGTGACCTTCCTTGCCTTGCCGCAGCACGTGCGGATCGATGCCGCATCCGTCGTCGCGGACCAGAAAGCGGAATTGCTTCGACGTGTATTCCAACTCCACCTCAATACTCTTCGCTTGCGCGTGACGGAAGGCGTTTACCACCGCTTCCCGGCCGATGCGGTAGACCTCATCACGCAAAATGGGATGCATCGCCCGCGGATGTCCCTGGACAATGACACGGAAGTTCACATCCTCCTGAATCCCCATCTCCTGCTGAATCCGGGAGAAGGCCTGATCCAGATCGTGGCTGTCGCTTCGCGACGACCGCAGCCCCTGCACGGCATGTCGTCCCTCATCAATCACCTGACCCATCAGTTTCAGAATCCGCTCCAATCGCGGCTTCGCAGCCGATTCGTCCGGCAGGGTGTCGGCAGCCACGTGCAACTGCATGGATGCGCTGAGAAAGCCCTGCAGCAGAGTGTCGTGCAGATCCTGTGCAATGCGGGTTCGTTCCGCCAGCCGTTCTTCAAAGCGGATATTCAATTGTCTGGTCAATTGCAGCAGCCGCAGGCGGTACAAGGCAACAACCGCCAGGATCAATGCCACCGCGCAGCCCAACCGGAACCACCAGGTCTGCCAATAGGCGGGTTCGATCTGAAACTGAAGCGTCGCCTCCTCCCCATTCCAGGCACCGTCCACATTGCTGGCGATGACCCGGAAGCGGTAGGGTCCCGGCCCCAGGTTGGTGTAAACCGCCTGGTGTTCCGCCACGGGAGCGCTCCACCCGTGATCGAAGCCGTCCAGCGCATACCGGAACTGGACGCGCTCCGGCACGGCAAGACTCAGGCCGACGAAATCGAAGACGATGCGACGGCGTCCGGCGGCGATGTGCACGGCCTTCCCTAAGTCGACCAACTCACCGTCGGCCTGGATCGATTGAATATGAGCGATCGCCGGTGCCGAACTGATGGAGAGCCGCCCCGGGTCGACAACGGAGAGGCCCCGGTTCAGAGAAAACCAGATACGTCCCTCAGGGTCGGCCACAACGGACCGGTGGCGTTTGACGCCCTCTGTTCCGTGCAGCCCATCGGCGCGCGTATACTCGCGGACCGATTCGGCTGCGACGCCGCCGTTCAGGACCGCGGCGGCGTCGAGCCTCAGCACGTGGCCGGCGGTCGAAAGCCACAATGAACCGCCGTGATCAAACGCCAGGCCAAGGATCTGTTCGTGCAGAGGCGCGTACTTCCCTCGCGGGTTCTGGATGCGTCCGCCGCGCAAGCAGGCGAGCCCGGCCGACGTGCCAATCCATAGGACCCCTTTGGCATCCTCCGCCAGGCAGTTCACGCTGTCCGAGGGGAGCCCCTCCTTCGTTGTGAAGGTGCGCCACTTTCCGTTCGAGAGAGAGCTTAACCCCTGCGGAGTGGCAAACCACATTGTTCCATCGGCACCTTCCAGAATCGAGACGACGGTGTTCGACGCCAGGCCGTTGGAGAGCGTGTAGTTCGTGAATCGTCCGTGTTCGAGATGGCTGGCGCCTCCACTCAAAGTACCCGCCCAGACCGAGCCATCGCGATTGCGGTACACGGAATAGACGCTGTTTTGCGCCAGACCATCGGCTTGCGTGTAGGTCTTTGCGGTGGTCACGCCGTCGCCTAAGCGAAGTTCAGTCAGGCCGCCCCTCTGCCGGCCAGCCCACAACACGCCCGGGCCACCGGCTATGGAATAGATGACATCCCGGTCCAGGCCGCCGGCGTGAACGGCTGCCGTCTTCCCATTGATCAACGAGTACAGCCCTCCGTCCACGGGGGCGAACCAGGCTCGCTCACGGCTCTCCGCGTACACTGCGCCGTTGTCTTCCGATGGCAGTCCTTCCGGCTCCCCATAGGTGACAAACACGCTGTCCCGCAGCCGCTCGACGCCGCTGGCACTGCCGATCCAGAGATTGCCCTCGCGATCCTCGAAGACGGCCGTCACGGCCTCGTAGCTCCGCCTGGAGGCGTCGTCCAGAAATGCGACGCCTTCCGCGTTCAACCTCATCAACCCCTGCGAGTTCGTGCCCACCCAGATGTTTGAATCGCGGTCTCTGGTCAACGCCAGGGCGCGAACGGGCGCCGGCAGCACAGGCAGCTTGGGCTGCGTCAGTTTGTGCCCATTCCAAAGGGCGATCCCATTGTCGGTGCCCACCCAGAGTTGACCGTCCTGCGTGGACAGGAGGCAGTTGATCTTGGGGTCGGGCAAGCCGTCGGTGATGGGGTCACCGCCGCCCGGCCGGAGCCGGAAGAGGCCGGCGTCCCGTGTCCCTATCCACAGCGTCCCCGGGGTCGTTTCGGCCACTGACATCACGGGTGAGCGCGACAGCCCCGTGGTGGTCACCAGCGTTTCGAAACGGTTGCCGGCGTACCGGATAGCAGTACCCTCTCCCTCCAACACCCAGACGAGAAGGGAGCCGTCACGCATCCGGCCCATCGCGGTTACAGTCGATGCCGGGCGCCCCAGTTCGGCCATCACATTCTCGAAGCGGCCGCCCTTGTAGCGCAGTAGAGTGGGCCGGCGCAAACGCACCCACAACGCACCGTCCCGATCGCCGATCAGGCCCAGGACATGCCCGGTAGACAGCCTCGGATCCGCATCGCGGATGAGGTGGAATGACCTTCCATCGAACCGTACCAGTCCCCTCTCCGTGCCGAACCAGAGGTACCCGTCTGTCGTCTGGGCAATGTCGTAAACGGCGCCTTTGGGGAATCCGCTTTCCGTACTCCAGCGGTCGCGGACATACTGAGACATCGCGCGGTTGGGATCGATGGCGAAGGCGGGCAGGGCAAGGTAGCACGCGGCCGCGGCAACCGCCAGACACAAACGCGGGCCGCGCCGGCTCAGACGATGGAGGCATCCCGGATTCCTAGGGGAGATACTCGAACTTCTCAATCACCACCTCGGTCCCGTTTTGCTGGGGCATTCGGGTCTTCCCGTAGACATACAGGTTCAAGTGAACGGCCTCGCTGCCGGGCGAGGGCACACCCGAGGTGAAGACGTGCTGGGAAATCACGTTCACACCATGCTGCTCCCCGACTCCACGAACCGCCTTGAAGGATACTCGCCCGGGCTCCCAACGGAAGGAGTATGTCACCCGGCCGCCCGGCGTGGCGAATCGGACTACGTTGACGGGGACGTAGTAGGGCTGGATCGCAAACTGCGTATTCTTTGAGCTCGCATCGCCCCAACGGCTGATCTCGATGTCGATTTCACGGTTATTCTCCTCGGCTCCCTGGTCATCCCACGTAAAGAATCCCAGCACGGTGGCCGGCTCGAGTTTCGTCACTTCCTTCACGACGAACACATACGATCCATACCCCAGGCTGCGCTGCAGGTTCACCTCGGCGCAGGCCCAGCCGTCCTGCGACTTGGATATGCGCAGATGCAGCATGCCTTGCGCGTCGGTCCACGCATTCTCGGCCGAATACGGATTCGCCACACCGCCGCGATCGCTGGGCAGCCGCCGGACATCCCATGCGTACCCACCAAACTGGATGGGCGCCGGCGCCACCGTCGTCGATTCATGCCCCTTCACCATTGCGACCGCACTAACTTGGCCTCCGCGCCCCGGCAACCTATTTAGCTTGGAGGCGGGGATGAAGTCTTTGTCCACCAACAGCGCGGCATACTCGGTGCCCATGTGAGTCGGGCTCTTCCACGTGGAATCCGCCTGTATCTGCGTGATGGGTTGGGCGGAGAACGGTTGCACCCACCAGACTCCGCTATAGGCGTATAGGACGAGACGCTGACCCGGGCGCGCGCCCTTGACGCGACCAGCAATCTCACCAATCAGCTTGGGCCCACCGGTGCCGGTCGCGGGGATCTTGGTGAATTCGATCGAAGGTACTTCGTCCGCTGCCCGTGGCCGCAGGCAGCCCGTCGGAAGGAAGCATAGCGCCGCCAGCACCGAACCGGCGAGCATATCCCGCACTCGCGCCAAGCTAGGTCGCGTTCCAGCCTCCAGCACAGAATCCCGGCCGTTGCCTCGCCAACTCCAGATCACCAGTCGACTCGCAGTCCCAGTTGTAGCTTCCGTGGTGAAAACCAATCACTTGCACCTACGACCTGACCAAACAGCGGGCTAGCCGTACTGACGTTAATGTTACCCCACAGCGTCCGGTTGAACGCGTTGAGGGCCTCGCCCCGCAGTTGGATTCGCACCGCTTCAGCCGGGCGGAACGCCTTCTGGATGGCGAAGTCCTCGGACATCTCCCACGGGCTGCGCAAGCTCGAGAGCTTATACGATGTGTTCCCCCGTTGATAGCGCCCGAGTGTCGAGGGATTCACGAACAACGATGTGTTGACGTAACGATTCGCCGCGTTGGGCTGGCTGATGCGGCTCATGTCGATCTGATCTGAGTTCCAGCCGGCGTCCAGAGGCGCGCCGTCAGGGTTCATAACGGAGCCGCGATTCGTGGCGAAGTTGCTGTTGGGCGTGCCCGAACCGGTCACCCCCAATGCCGCTCCGCTGTTGTAGGTGCCGATGTAGAACACAGTCCACCCGCCCACCGCACAATCCAGCCACTTTGAAGCGCCTGCAGCAAACCGACGCCCACGTCCAAACGGCAACTCGTACTGGACAGCCGTCTTGAACGTGTGGGTGCGATCGGCATCCGATATGGACTTGTCCAGACCTTGATTGTAATAGTCCAGAGGACGGCCGCCGTTGGCGCCCCAGGTGTCGCCAAAGGCCGAGCGCACATTGTCGATCGCCTTCGAGAAAGTGTAGTTCCACAGGAACGTCAAGCCTGCGGAATAACGCTTGTTGGCCTGCACCTGCAGCGCATGGTACGTGGAAAAGCCCAACGGGGCGTCGGCACTTTTGATCTCGTTGGTGCCCAGCATCTGCGGGTAGGGCAGCAGGGTCTGGTACGCGGGCACGCGAATGCCGGAGTCTAGAAATGGGTAGCGGCCCCCCACCGCGGCAACGGACGCGGGCAGCTCGGACTGACGCGAAACCACAACACCCAGAGCGTCGCCCAGAGCCAGATACCTCGGATCCAGTTGGTTGAGGCGCCGCAGTTCGTTGGCCTGGATGCCGGTGGCCTTCGACCCGACGTAGCCGATGTCCACCACGAGCCCCGCGGCGACTTCCCTTTGGACGTTGAGGTTCCACTGTTGGGTGTAGCCGTTCTTGCCGGCATTCGGGTCGTAGCTGACGATGCCCCAGATACCGGGTGACCCGTTGGCCAAGGAGGCGTTTTGCGGCAAGGACCGAACAACTCCGGGATACGGGTTGTTCCAGTTCCAGGCCGCCTGATAGTCGACTGTGGTGCTGACGCGGTTCTCCTGGCCAAAGCCGGCGGTCTGGGCCCAAGGAACACCCGACCAGCCGTTGCCGTTGCGAGCCAGGTAGAAGATGCCGTAGGCTCCACGCAACGTGGTCTTGCCGGTCACCTGATAGGCGAAACCGAATCGCGGCGAGAAGTCGGTGTAGTGGTTCGGAGCGAACGTCCGACGGTCCGCGCCGGCGAACTCGAGTGCACCGGGCAGCCCCCACACGGGGTCGACCACGCTGGCGTTCCAATTGCTGAGGCGGTTGTACTGCTCGACGGGCAGCGGCTGATAGTCCCAACGGACACCCAGGTTCAAGGTGAGACGGCTGTTGACACGGTAATCATCCTGGAGGAACAAGGCGAAATTGGTAAACCTGGATCCTGTCGGGGTCGGTGTGGGGACGGTGGCGCCGGCCACTTCTCCCAGCAGCATACTGGCGAATCCGTTGCCGGTCTGAGTGAAGCCGGGCAAGCCGGTCTGCGCCTGACTGAAGCTGATGGCGGCGGGGCCGTTGTCGGTGCGCCAACGCAGGTAGGACCTGCGCCAATCGGCTCCGGCGCGGACCGTGTGCCGGTTCCGTACCCACGAGACCGTGTCGATCACCTGGAAGTTCTGGCCGGCTCCGAAATCGTTCGTCTGAAACCCCAGGGTGGGGTAGTTCGCCGGGTAGTTGTTGGAGCCGAATTGGATCTCCGGGTAGTTGAAGTCCTTCGACAGTCCGGTGAGCCCCAGCGCGGCGACGCCGTTTTCGCCCAGGTGGGTCGAGAGGCTGGGATTCCGCTGCCGGTTGAACCCAAGCTGCAGGTGGTTCAGAACAGAGGGCGACAGAGTCCAGTCGTAGGCCAGACGGCCGTACCAACTGCGCACCCACTGGAAGCGTGCGCGAGACAGGGGCCCACCCGAGGAATCGTTGAAGTCCCATACGCCGCCCTGATCCAGGATGGTTCTCGGCCGGTCGATGTACGAGAACGAACCATTGAGTTTGTGCGCCGCCGAAAGGTAGTGGTCGACCTTCACGGAGAATTGGTTCTGGGTAAAGCCGGCCTGGCTCGACACGGGAAAGAACGAGTTGTTCAGGAGCGGCACGAGACCGTTGGCGCCTTTGACGGCCGGTGAGTAGTGCTCGCGGAAGATAGCACCCAGCTTCAAGGCCGGTCCGGAGATTCGGCTTTGGGGAATGACGTTCCCGGCGAAGGTGTCGCGCATCACCTGCCCGTTTACCGTGCGGGTGGAAGCGGGATCATAGATCGCACCCTGGCCGACGTCGCGCCCTGCCGCATCCTGACCGAGCACGGCGCCGGAAAGGAGGCGACTGAGATTGCCATCCCAGAACTCGTCCAGGGGGACAGTGACTGTCGGTGAGCCACCGCCTGCGTAGGACTCCTTGTAACGTTCGTACGCCGTGTAGAAGAAGGTCTTGTCCCTTCCGTTGTAAAGATGCGGCAGGATGATGGGTCCGCCTAGTGATCCGCCCCAGTCGTTACGCCGGTCGCGCTGCCGGGGCCGGCCATAGAAGTTGTTGGCAAACGAATTCGCGTCCATCCACTCGTTGTGCAGGAAGCCTACCGCGGATCCATGCACCTGGTTGGTGCCGGATCGCATCACGAAGTTGAATACCCCGCCACCGGTGCGGCCGAATTCGGCGCTCATGCCTGAGGTCTGGACTTTCATCTCCTCGAAGGCTTCGAGCGAGGGACTGGATTCCCCGAACTGCCCGCCAATGTAGATAGTCGCGTCCGCGCCGTCGAGCACAACCGCCTTGGAGAACGCGGCGCTGCCATTGATACGGCTCTCGTAGTTGTTGCCACCCACACCAGGTGTCAGTTTGAAGGCGAAGTTCTCCGCATAGCGGCCACCATTGAAGCTGAGTGGGAGCCCGGTGAGGTTCCGTCGATTCAGCACCGTACCCACCTCGGGCGAATCGGTCTGCAGTGGGGGCGTATCCGCGGTGACTTCAATGGACTCAGTGAGAGCACCCAAGGACATCGCTACGTCGATGCGCACCACCTGGGTGGCGCTCAGGACGATTCCTTCGCGAATCAAGGTCTTGAAACCCTTGCCCTGAAACGTCAGCCGATAGGAGCCGACCGGCAAATTGGGAACGGTGTAAAGTCCCTCATCGTTGGTCTGCGATTGATACACCGCACTGGTGGCGCTGTTCTCGATCTTCAGCTGTATGTCCGTGAGCGCCGCTCCGGAGGCATCACTGACGCGCCCGGTGAGCACGGCACGGTCCTGCTGCGCCGAACAAACCCAAACGCATGCCAGTGTAAACAGAATGTTGCGGGAAACAGTGCTGCATCCCATAGCTCCCTCCGGTCTGCAACAGGAACACCATGCCCCCGAGCGATTCACTCTCAAATGTCGGTCGGTTGAACAACATGAACCGCCTCAGCCGGATTAAGGACCGGTGGGGCAATGAATTCCCAGTGTTCCCTTAGGATAGTCTGACCGGGTAACCGGACGCACCCCCATTCCTCGTAGGGCGCGACTACCTCGAAGTAGGGATCCAATCGTGCCCATTTCGAGGCGGACAACTGAAGAAGGCAGGTAAGTTATTGCAGTTCCACGGCGAAGCCGCCCGACGGAGCGAGTGACAGGACCAGCTTATCGCTGGAGGTAACCTGCCGTTGTTCGACCTTCACGTCGCGCGCGGATGCCCCATCGGTGTATACAGTAGCGGTGACCGGCGTGGGGCTGTTGAGGAAAGAAAGGGGCACCGTCACAGTCCGCGGCTCGTTGTTTGTGATCCCGCCGACAAACCAGCGGCGGCCCGACCTGCGGGCGACCACCACCGATTCGCCCGGGCGACCGTCCAGCACACGGGTCTCATCCCACACCGTGGCGACGTGGTCGAAGAGCGTCAACGCTGGGTTCGATTCGTCCACGTCCGAGGGGCGATCATACCAGTACATGAATTGGAACGGGCTGTAGTAGACGACAGACAGCGCCATCTGATGTGCCGCTGTGTTCTTCAAACGGGGTGTTGACCAGCAGATGGTGTAGTCGGCCGCGCCGGCCAGGTAACGGGTGAACGGCATGATGGTGTTGTGTGTCGCGTCGGGGAACTCCTCGTTGCCCCGAATGCCCTCCTGCGTCAGAAGATTGGGCCAGGTGCGGCTCAGTCCCGTGGGCCGGAACTCGTCGTGGATATCCACCATCAAGTGATGGGCAGCGGCCTTCGCCACAGCGCTGTAGAGCCAGCGCGTCCAGGCCTGGCTGCCGGTGTTCACAAAGCCGTACTTCACACCGCTGACGCCCCACTTCTCGTACAGTGGCAGGATTTCGTCCAGTTGCCGCTCCATGGCGCGGCGATTCACATAGAGCAGCACACCGATCTTGCGGTTCCTTGCATAGGCGATTACGGCGGGCAGGTCGAGACCCTGGTAGTCCGGCTCCTTGCGCAGACGCAACGGGTCCACCCGGACCCGGCTTGCGTCGGAGTCGTCGCTGTATTCGTGACCATACCAACCGGCGTCGAACTCGATGTAGCTCAACCCGCGCCGCACGGCGAAGTCCACGGCCTCCCGCGCGCCTTTGGTCGATAGGGTGACTTCGCGGAGTACCTTGCCAGGGCGGATCCAGGAGGTATCCGCAATGCGCGAGGGCGGGCAGAGGTTCAGTAACAGGTAGTTGTGCTCCAACAGTTCGCCTGGCTTGCGGCCTACCAGGATCACCCGCCACGGTGATTCCGAGGTGAGGGCTGTGCCGGCCAGCGATACGGCTACTACGCCGCGCTTCTTCCCCGGGTGCGACAGGCGCATCGAGGGGTAGTTGTCGAGCGACGCTTCGGCGATGGCGGCGTACACACCATTGACATACTCCAGGGTCAGCGGCCGCTCCACATTCGGCTGGAGGTCGTCGACAGGGATCTTCGCATATCGCCCTTGGGCCCCATGCGTCTCCCACGCGAGCGTGCCTGGCGGCAGGGCGAACTGGGTGGATTCATCCTGAATCGCCCACGCAGCGGGCAGGCGGTATCGGAAGGCGATGCCTTCGTCGTACGCCCGCACAATCAACTGGAGCGACCGCCGCGGCGGAATCGCTTCCTGCAGTTCCACAACCGCTTCTTCGTAGCGGTCTGGGATCACCGCCCGCTCGCCATAGACCGGTCTCCATTCGGAGGAATGCGTGGTGTGCGTCGCGGTGCCTACCCGCAGGAAAGGCCCCAAAGGAGCCGCCCCATCCAGCACCAGCCCGATCGTTGATGGCAGAATCAGCGACTGGCCGGCATAGTCCACACGATACTGGTTCGCTTCCAGGCGGAACACCAGCCGCCCATCCGGCGACTTCATCTCAAAGCTCTGGGCGCGACAGAGCGAGACCAGGCAAACGGCAACAAACAAACGGGCAAGTCCCATGACAGATAACATCTGATCACAGTCCTTGCCCGTTCACGGCTGGAGAACGGGAGTTAGCGCTTCTTCTTGAAGATGTCCTTCAACGCCTTGGTCGCCTCACTCACGCTTTGTGCGGGAGCGGCAGCCATGCCCGCCAGTGGCAGATTAGGGAAGTTGAGGCTGTACTCCCGCACGGTCTGGATCTGCTGGCTCTGCAAGACCGCCAGTTGCTCCAGGGCAACGTCGAAGTTGTACGCCGACCCGACCCCGCCATTAGGAGCCTGGTTGCGGAAGAGGCGGAACGTGGCTTCGCGTGATTGGCCAGGATTCAGGACGAATTGCGGATCGGCTTTGTTGCCCTGGACGACCCCGATGCCGGTGACGCTGGTGTCGTACGTGCCGGCGCGGCCCCAGTAGTAGCGCTGGCCCATGTTGTCGATGACGGTACTCGTGCCTGCTTTGTAGCCGAGGATGAGTTGTTCACCAGAGACATTGCGGATGCGTACGTTCAGGCGCACCACATGGTAGCGACTCTCATTGCTTGGGATTACGCTGCGCACCTCGGCGATGAACGAACCCGCGTTGTAGCAGTGGGCGAGCCCCGCGCAGGCATCCACCGCGGGGGCGGCTGGCACGGCGACGGCCGGGGCCGGTGTGGGTTGGGGGACACTCGTGGGTGCGGGGGCCGGCATATGTGGTGCGGCCGGCGCCGCCTGCCCCGGAGCGTTGAAGCTCACGTTGTTGGCCAGCGCTTTGAAATGCAGCGCGTGTTCCGGCCCGAGCCGGATCTGATTGGCAGGCAGCGGGACGATTTCGCGAATCGTCAGCTCCAGTTCGAACGTGAGGCCAAAGACCACGCCACGCGTGGGTTCCCAGAGCAGTTCGAATCGCCCGTCACTCGCCTCGCCCGGTTGCAGGACGAACTTGGAGTCCGCGTTGCGGCCGGAGATCTCGCCTATGCCGCGAACGGTGCTGGCACCATAGCGGTTTCCCTGGTCGTCAATGGCGACACCGGATCCGCTGACATAGCCCAGAATCAGCGGCCGGTTCGTCTTGTTCTGGAATCGGATGGACGTTGTGATGACCTTGTAGCGTCCCGCGGTACTAGTCCTGAAATCGTTGATTGTGGCCAGGAACGGAGTCACCTCGGCGCACGCATTGCGTCCGCCACAGAGCGGTCCCATCTGCGCCCGAATCGGGCTCACCATCAGCATTAGCGCTGCCGCCAAGCCTACCTGATAGAAGCTGTTCTTTCGTGTCGTCATGTTGTGATCCCCCAGAAGACCTAGTGCTGCGATGCCCACTGCGCGTCCACCAAATGGAGCATGACCTTGATGCGTGGCAGGCTGTTTCCGCCGCGGCTCATGAAGTCTTCATCCGCCGAGTACTGCGCGCGCAGTGCGCTGTGGAAGTAGTTCCGTTCGGTGTGGTTCGTTTCATTCACATCCGGTCCCCAGCCCAACTCGAGGCCGTTGCCGCTATTCCTCGCCGAAGCGACGGCGCCGTACTTCTGCGTAAGAGACTTGCGGAAGATCTCCGAGTCGAACCAGGGAAACAGGCGCTCCACGCGGATGGCGCGGACGATTTCGTCCTTGTCGAAGTAGGCCGTCACGCAGATGGGTCCCGGTTCCGGCCTACGGCGCCCGATGTAGCTCGAACACCCCATGCTGTTCACTTCCAGAGTTCCGGAGAACTTATCCACGCCGTTCTTTGGCGTCACGCGCTGCGGCTTCCCGGCCGTCCGCGCCAGAGTCGCTTCGAGATCCTTCACTTTGACGCCGACCCGGAATCCCGCCACATCCGCTTTCAGTACGTCGAACGGGGTGGCCGGGGCACTGGCGGCCAGAGGTGCGACCTTGGGCAGAAACACCACGTTGCCGTTCGTGTCCAACAGTCGGGACGACAGAATCTCGGCCCGAATCACGCGATCGCCCGTTACTCCTCCCGCTGGATCGCCTTTGCCGACGACACGGAAGTGAATCTCATTCGTCACGTGGCGAGAGAGCTTCTGCAGCTGCAGATCGAAGCTGCGCGCCTCTTCCTTCGGCATCGGGATGGCCCTCGCGCCCTCCACATTGGCGAACACTAACTGGTATTGCTGGCGAAACGCCTGGATGGGCACGAAGTAGCCGGGCCGGAAGAGGACGACGTAGAATTCGCCGCGGTCGTGGTCGTATTCCGAGATCGAGTCATTCACCCGCATCACGAACTCTCTGCCTGCATCCGACGCATTCAACTGCGCCTGCAGGCGCGCTGTCTCAGTCTTCACCGCGTCGGGGCGATCGAAGCTCGAAGCGTTTCGGACGGCGGTGCTGCTCTGCGCCACAGTCTGCAGATCCAGCGGATCGCCTGTGAGTTTGTGATAGGCCAGCGCGATCGCCTGGTTCTCGGCGTCTTCGTTTTGCGCGTAGTAGGCGGTCACCGCCAACAGACCCAGTACTATTACTCGTGTGATCCGCATGGCTATTTTGCCTCCGCCTTCTTCCGTAGACCAATCGATTCTCCACTCGAGAACCTGAGTTGCAGGCGGTCTGGTCCATCCGGCGTCAGGACCGCCTCCAACCCACTGGAGAGCTTGATCGCCCGGCCGCCGTCGGAGCGCGTTTCGGCCTTAAGTGGCGTCATGCCGGCATAGATGTCGTTGCCGTCCACGACGATCAGGTTCAGCCCATTCACATAGGCCAGTACCGCGCCGGGCATGTCCGGCCGGCCCGCCGCCCGGTCGATTTCCCACACGTCACCACTGCGCGATGGAGCACGTACGCCGGCTGAGTCTCCACTCCGCCCGCATCCGCTCAAGGCCGTCAGGGCCAAACTCAGCGCCACAATCTGGCCAATGCGAACCAGGCGCGCGCACGATGACTGGGTATAGTACGTAAGTGCTTGCATAGGCATATCCTTGGGTGTTAGCATCGCGGCATCAGGGCACACCTGTCGCAGGCTCTTGCCCACGGTCGTCTCATCTGGGTCCCTGTCCTCCACCTCGCAATGCGCGGAGATTCTGGAAAAACCGTCATGCCTTCGGAGAATTCACTTACTGACGGCGGATTCGAGCCTGGCGCTCCAGTCACGGCGGAACAACGCCGCGAACTCGATCGCCTGTTCAGCGTCACCTACGAAGAACTGAGGCGCCTCGCCTCCACCGTTCGTCGAGGCGACCCCAGCGCCACTCTCAGCCCCACAGCCCTCGTCAATGAGGCCTGGCTCAAGATGGCGAATTCGCCGCGGATCAGCGCGGAGTCCCACCTCCACTTCAAACGCATCGCCGCCCGGGCCATGCGCCAGTTGCTGGTTGAAGCCGCGCGCCGCCGCCATGCAAATAAGCGAGGCGGCGAGCAGGGCATTGTGTTTGTAACCCTACAGGACTTCATCGATCAGTCGAAACCCTATGAGGAACAGGTGTTGGCGCTCGACACTGCGCTGGAGGATCTGGCCCGGCTCAACCCGCGCCAGGCCGCTATTATTGAAAGCCGCTTCTTCGGCGGATTGGATGTCGCCGAAACCGCGCTCATGCTCAATGTTTCGGAGGCAACTATCCTCCGCGACTGGCGCGTAGCCAAAGCCTGGCTCGCTCGCGAGCTGCGCCGCAACGCCTGAAGTTCAGATCGCCACCAGGGAGGCCGGTTGGACAGCGCACGCCTGGAACAGATCCAGAATCTATTTCACGAAACGGCAGATCTGCCGGAAGCCGAACGTGTGCCTTATCTGCAGTCGGCCTGCGCCGGAGACATGGAGCTCTTCCAGGAGGTCCTCTCTCTTCTCGAAGAGGATGCCCGTCCCTCCTCGCTGCTCGATCAGCCCATCAGCAATGTGGCCGATCAGCTTCTGGCCGATCCGGCGCAACCCCGGCAGTTCGGCCCTTACCGCGTCACTTCTCTCCTGGGCGAAGGCGGCATGGGCGTCGTCTATCTCGCCGAGCGCCTCGACCTCGGCAGCCTCGTCGCCATCAAGATCCTCCGCGACGCCTGGCTCTCCCCCGCCCGCCGCGAGCGCTTCTCCACGGAGCAGCGGACTCTCGCTCAACTCAATCACCCTTCCATCGCCCGCCTCTACGACGCCGATACGCTGCCCGACGGCACGCCTTGGTTCGCCATGGAGTATGTCGAGGGCCTACCGCTCACGGCTTTCTGCCAACAGCACGCCTGCTCCATCGAGCGGCGCCTGCACCTTTTTCGAGCTGTCTGCGAAGCGGTCCAGTACGCCCACGGCCACGCCGTCATCCATCGCGATCTCAAGCCCTCCAATATCCTCGTAAAGGACGATGGCTCCGTCCGTCTGCTCGACTTCGGCATCGCCAAACACCAGGAAGCGCTCGACTCCACGGCTGCCCTCACGCAGACCGGGCTCCGTCTCATGACTCCCGCCTATGCCGCGCCCGAACAGATCCGCGGCGAGCGCGCCAGCATCCACAATGACGTCTATGCCCTCGGCGTGATCCTCTACGAGCTCCTCGCCAGCCGCCTTCCGTTCGACCTCTCCAATTGCACGCCCGCCGAGGCCCAGACCCTCGTTGTTCAGCAGGACCCGGAACGCCCCTCCGCCATCGCTCGAAAGCAGACTGTGCAATCGGTGAGCGACTCATCCTGGGCGGATCTCGATGTCCTTTGCCTGACGGCAATGCACAAGGATGTCCAGCGCCGCTACGGCTCTGTCGAGGCGCTCATCCGCGACGTCGATCACTACCTGGCCAACCAACCGCTCGACGCCCGGCCCGACTCTCTCCGCTACCGCTTCGGCAAGTTCATCCGCCGCCACCGCAGCGCCGTCGTCACGTCCTCGCTTGCCGCCACCGTCGTCATTGGCCTGGTTATCTTCTTTACCGTTCGTCTGGCCAAGGCTCGCAATCTCGCCGAAGCCGAAGCCGCCCGAACGCAACGCATCCAGCAGTTCATGACCCGGCTCTTTGAAGGTGGCGACGAAGCTGCAGGGCCCAAAGACGACCTGCGTGTCGTTACTCTGCTGGATCGCGGCCTGCAGGAGGCGCGCGAGCTCGACTCCGAACCCGCCGTCCAAGCCGACCTCTATCAGACCCTCGGCGGCATCTACAAAAAGCTCGACAACCTTGTTCAGTCGGAATCGCTGCTCAAGCTCGCCCTGGAACGGCGCCAGGCCCTATTCGGACCCAACCATCCCCGCGTCGCGGAAAGCCTCGTAGCCCTAGGCCTGCTGCGCGTCGATCAGGCACGCTTCGATGATGCGGAGAAGCTGGTCCGCGACGGTCTCGACATGAGCCGCCGCACGCTGCCGCCCGGCGACCCCGCCATCGCACTGGCCGCTTCGGCGCTGGGCCGTGTGTTGAGCGAACGTGGCTCCTACGACAAAGCCGTCGAGGTGCTTGGCGAGGCTGTCCAACTGCGCTCGGAGGGGGAGGTAACTCCTGAGCTCGCCGGCAGCATATACGAGCTTGCCAATGCTCATTTCTATGCGGGTCACCTCAAGGAATCGGAGGCACTCAATCAGAAAGTACTCAGCATGCACCGCCAACTCTACGGCTCGCGGCATCCCCGCGTGGCCGAGGACCTCATCAACCTGGGCGCCATCCAATACGAGCAGGGCCACTATCCGGAGGCCGAAACACTCTACCGCCAGGCTCTGGAGATCAATCAGTCATGGTACGGCAAGGACAACCACACCACGGCCTCCAATCTCACCATGCTCGGCCGGGCTTTGGTTCGGGAGGAGCGCTATGACGAAGCCGTGGATCTGCTGCAGCAGTCCCTCGCCATTCAGGAGCGCGTGTATGGCGTCGAGCACCCCAGGGTCGCCTCGGCGGTGAATGAGCTCGGCACAGTGGCCCTGAAGCGAGGGCGGCTCGATGACGCGGAATCCCAGTTCGGCCGCATGGTCGGCATCTATCGCAAGGCCAACGGAGACCGGCACTATCTTGTCGCCATAGGACTGTCCAACATTGCCAGCGTATATCTGGCGAAGAAGGAGAACGCGCGCGCCGAGAAGCTATACCGGGAAGTCGTTGAACGGTTTACCACAGCCTTGTCCCCGAATCACTTGAACACCGGCATCGCGAGGATCAAGCTCGGCCGGGCCCTGGTGCGGCAGCACAAATATGGCGACGCCGAGACCGAGATCCTGGCCGGGTATGCCATTCTGACAAAGCAGACCAGCCCGTCCATCACCTGGCTACAAGCCGCCAGACAGGACCTCGTTACGCTGTACGATGCCTCGGGCGACAGCGCGAAGGCCGCCCGGTATCGGGCTGAGCTTACCGCGGTCTCCGCTAAGAAGTAGTTCCGGCGGCGCATTTCCGTGCCCGCTCTTCCAGCAAGGCACGCTCTCTGCCATTTTGCGCCAAAGCCACGGCACGCTCCAGTTCTGACCGCGCCTCATCCATCCGCCCCAGCTTCATGAGAAAATCCGCGCGCACGCTAGGCAGCAGATGGTAGTTCTCCAGGCTGGCTTCCGCCGCCAGCGCATCCGCCAGCTCAAGCCCGGCTGCCGGCCCGTAGGCCATGCCGACGGCCACCGCCCGGTTCAGTTCCACCACCGGCGAAGGCTGCAGCCGCATCAGTTCTCTATAGAGCATCGCGATGCGCCGCCAGTCCGTCTCTTCCGGAGTCAAAGCTCTGGCATGGCACGCCGCAATCGATGCCTGCAGTACATAGGGCCCCACCTCGCCGTCCTGGGCCTGGCCCAGACGGTAGGCCCGATCGAGCGCCGCCAGCCCGCGCCCGATCAGCAGGTGATCCCACAGCGACCGGTTCTGCTCGAAGAGCAACACGGGCTCGCCGGTCGGCCCGACGCGCGCCCTGCCGCGCGACGCCTGCAGTTCCATGAGGGCGACCAAACCGTGGATCTCCGGCTCCAGCGGCGCCAGTTCCGCCAGGATACGCCCCAACCGCAGGGCGTCCTCACAGAGACCGGGCCGCATCCAGTCATCGCCGGCTGTCGCCGCGTAGCCTTCATTGAAGATCAGGTAGATGACCTCGGTCACGGACGCAAGACGCGCCGCCAGTTCCGGGCCGCGCGGCACCTCGAACGGCACCTGCTTTTCCGCCAGAGTTCGTTTGGCGCGAACGATCCGCTGCGCGACCGTCGACTCGGAAACGAGAAAGGCCCGCGCAATCTCAGGGGTTGTCAGGCCGCCCAGCATGCGCAACGTCAACGCCACACGAGCCTCGGGTGCCAAAACAGGATGGCAGGCGGTGAACACAAGCCGTAGAAGATCGTCGCCCACCGGATCGTCCAACGCCGCTTCTACTTCGGGCGAAGCCATCTGGCGCGCTTCCAGTTCGATTCCAATCTCTTCGTGCTTGCGCTCAATCCGCTTGTTGCGCCGGAGATGATCGATGGCCCGATTTTTGCCGGCCGCCATCAACCAGGCGCCGGGGTTCCGCGGCACTCCAGACTCCGGCCATTGCTCGAGTGCGGCCACAAGGGCATCCTGGGCCAGTTCCTCAGCTACACCCACGTCGCGCACGATGCGAGCCAGACTCGCAATCAAGCGCGCCGACTCAATTCGCCAAACAGCCTCCACTGCACGGTGTATGTCGGTAGCTGTCACAACTACCGATCACACCACCATCCACGGCCCACCCGCAAGCGCGTAACGGCCCTTACGTGCTTTGTCCCGTCTTTTCCTGCATTTCCACGAAGCCGCTGGCCGCCTGCTTCACATCCGGAGGAAAGTCGGTAAATTCCATCACCTGCCGGATCTCGATCGTCTCATTGTCCGAACCTGGGCAGCGGGTCGCCCATTCAATCGCCTCTTCCCGGGACTTCACCTGAATCATCCAGTAGCCGCCGACCACCTCTTTGGCTTCTGCAAAAGGTCCATCGTTAACCGTCGGGCGGCCTCCGGCGAAGCTGACCCGCGCTCCCATGGACGGCGGGTGAAGGCCGTCGAGCGCCAGCAGGACGCCTGCCTTCTGCAACTGCTCGTTATAGGCCATCATCGCTTCCACGGCTTGGGCCTCGGGCATAGTCCCGGGCTTCGCGTCCTCGTAACCCTTGGGAATCATCAGCATCATGAATCGCATAGTCGCCAATCCTCCCCGCGCGTCTTCCCTCGCAACAGGCCATCCTCATCGCTCCCGGCCCTTTGGGGACGCCACCACGGCGCCCCCTGGCCCCTGTCTTCTACATCACCGGATCGCAGTTCACAATCCACGGGATCCCGAACCGGTCGGTTAGCATTCCGAAACGCGGCGACCAGAACGTCTCCTGAATCGGCATCGAAATCACCTGCGCCCCTTCCGCGAGGGCATTGTAGATGCGGCTCGCGTCATCCGGGCTCTTCACCTGCAGCGCGACCGAAATCCCTACCGGCTTCTGGTACTGGCCCACCATGGCATCTGATGCCATCAGGATCTGGTCACCCACTTCCAACCGTGCGTGCATGATTTTCGCCAGTTGTTCCTTGGGCACATGCTCCGCGGCGGGGGTGCCGGAATGCGGCATCATTGCAGTGATCTTTCCACCCAGGGCTTTTTCGTAGAACTTGAAGGCCTCTTCGGCCTGCCCATCGAATGTGAGATAGCTAACCAGCTTCATAGTCGTCTCCTGATCTATTTCTTCGCTGCATTCTTTTCCAGTTGCGCCCGCATTGCATCCTCATGGGCGGCCTCTTCCGGTGTCAGCACATCCGCCGGAAAGTCTTCTGCTTCGAACACCTGGCGCAGTTCCAGGACACCTTCTTGGCCTTCCATGGGCCCCGGGCACTTCAGCGCCCATTGGATCGCCTCCTCCCGGGACTTCACCTTCAACATCCAGTAGCCGGCGATTAGCTCCTTGGTCTCCGGGAACGGCCCGTCCACCACCGTCTTCTGGCCATTCGCCGCAACAATCCGCGCACCCTTCGCACTGCTCTGCAGCCCCTCGCCGCCCAACAGCACGCCGGCGTCCAGCAATTCCTGGTTGAACCGTCCCATTGCCTCAATCAACTCGCGGCTCGGCATGACACCCGCCTCCGACTCCGCGCTCGCTTTCACAATCATCATGAATCGCATGTTAGGTCACGTCCCTTCTGAATTTCCTTGCCCGCCGGTACGTTCTGCATCCCTCAGCCGTTCCTGTTGGGCTCTATACATGCGTCGATTTGCCCTTCCGGAAATCGACAACATCAGCGAGCTTTTTTCGGCGCGTGTCGGTAGTAAGTCAATCTGTCCGCTTTTATTCACACACGATCTGTCCGCATCAGTTGACCGCACCCGATGATCCTTTTCTGCTCGCCGAAGGCGGCTTCCGGGTCTTCGGACGTACCTTTCTCGTCGTCGTCGGGGCGGTGGGAAAGTGGGAATCCCGGCTCGGCGGGATTTCCAAGGGACGGTGGGAGCCGTGGGAAACCGCCTCGCGGTTTTCCTCGGCTTCCTCGGGCCCGCCTTTTCCACAGTCTTCCTTTCGTGATTGTCGAGTGTCCCGCAATCGTGCGCCCTCGGCTGTGTAGCGGCCTACCACATGCGGTCCAAATCGGATCGACACCGTTCCATCCAGGTGCTCGTGAATGGTCACTGTGCTCTTCGCCAGGGAGTGGCGGAAACGGCTCTTCTCCAGTTGCCAGCTCTGGTCGCCGATCGCCACCGTGTTATCCCGATCTACCACGCGCTCAGTCTGCACCGTGAACACCCAGTTCAGATCGGCGCGCGTCGTCTTCCGAAACGCCGTCCCTGTCTCCTTCGCCTCAACCGTGAACTTCTCGTTGAACTCGCCAATGTAACGTTCGGCCAAGAACTCATTGGCCCTTTCCGCGGTGGTGATCCCCGCCAGCCGCAACTCCTGTGGCAGTCGGCCCTGCCAGGTCCCGAAGCTCCGCTCTGACCGGCCTCGCGCTTGTGGCGAGTAGGCCGCGATCATCTGCACGCCCAACTCCTTCATCGCTCGCCCAACCTGCGTCAGACGGCCCTTATCAACCTTCCCGCCCGCTTTCGGCGTCACGAAAAAGTGGCTGCCCCGGTCGCTGTACAACGCACAGAACAGACCCTTCGACTCAATCACATGCCGCAGGCCCGCCATCACCGTCCGCGTCGATTCCTCCTCCACCAACTGTGCGTAGTAGATCTCCTTCGTCGCATCATCCAGGATCACGATCAGGTCATACCATCGCTCATCGCTGAACCACTGGTGCTTGCTCCCGTCGATGTGCAGCAGCATCCCCGGCAGCGGTCGAGGCTCCCGTCTCCGCCGATGCTTGGCCCGCCTACCCCGCTTGGCCACCAAGCCCGCACCCTGCAGCGCCTTCTGCACCCACGTGTAGCTCAGCTGGATGCCGTGTTGCTCGCGCAGCTTCTCGTGAAAGTGCCGCATGTTCAGGTCATAGTAGGTTTCCTGGTACAGCCGCAACACCTCCTCCGCCATCGCCAAGGGCACCCTCTTGTCACTCGGCCTGCCTTTCCGCCGGTCGGCCAAGCCCGAATAGCCGTGCTCTTCCAGCCTCTCCCGCCAGCGTCGCATCGTTCGGTCGCTCACTCCGATGATCTCCGCCGCGCTCCACCATGTGATCTTCTTCGCCATGGCCTTCAGCAGCACTTCTTGTAGCTTCATCATCCGCTCCACTTCCGCGGCCGGGCAATCCTTGGGGGCTTCCACCTTCCAAGACTCGCCCGCCGCTCTGCTCGAACGGACAGATCACGTGTGAACTCATGCGGACAGATCACATACTAGCGACAGCTTTTTTCGGCGCGTGGCCGCGGTGCCGCCCGCTTGCTAGCATGATCGTCATAAGCATGAAGACCCTCCTCCTGCTCGCCAGCCTCCTGCTCCCTCTGCAGGCTCAGATTGTCCGAGAGAACATCGAATGGCTGGATGTCTGGATGCCCGACACCAATGTCCACGCTCTGCCGCGTGTCCTGCTCATCGGCGACTCCATTACCAGGGGCTACGGGAAACAGGTGGAAACGCTGCTCAAGGACAAGGCCTATGTGGCCCGCCTGGCCACCTCGAAGAGCCTCGGCGATCCCGCTCTTCTCGATCAGGTCGCCCTCGTACTCAAAGAGCAGACCTTCGACGTGATTCATTTCAACAACGGCATGCACGGCGACGGGTACAGCGAGGACGTATACGCGGCGGCCCTGCCGGAGATGCTGGCCACCCTGCGCCGTCTTGCGCCGAAGGCCCGCGTCGTCTGGGCGACCACCACGGATGTCCGTGTCAAGGAGCACTTGGATCAGGTAGCGCCAAAGACTGCCCGCATGATCAAAAGGAACGAACTCGCCTGCGCGTTCGCGAAGAGGGAAGGCCTACCCGTGGATGACCTCTTCGAAGTGATTAAGGACCATCCGGACTACCATGGCCCCGACGGGGTTCACTTCAACGCCAAAGGCTACGAGGCCCTCGCGGCCCAGGTAGCTGCGTCCGTGGCTAAGTTGCTCCCGTGAAGCTCCTGATCCGCTACCTCTTCCTGGCAGCCACATTGACTGCCGTGGCGACGGCTCAACCGCTGCCCGCTACTCAGGCGGAGACCCTGTCCGGCCGGAAACTGGCCATCCCTCAGGCGTTCGGGGGCAAGCCGGTCATTCTCGTCTGGAGCTTCAGCAGGAAAGCGGGAGAAACCACCAGAGGCTGGACGACTCCACTGGCAAAGGAAGGCTTACCGGTCTGGTCGGTAGCGATGCTGGAATCGGCGCCGCGTTTCGTCCGCCCCATGATCCGGAGTGGAATGCGCAAAGACATGCCAGCCCCTCAGCAGGAACACACGATTCTCCTGTACCAAGGCGAAAAGCAGTGGCGCCAGATCCTGAAGCCGCCCAAGGATGACGATCCACTCGTGGTCCTGCTGGACGCACAGGGCCGCATGGTTTGGAGCTATTCGGGTATCTCAACCGCGAAGGCGTTGGACGAGGTTCGCCAACAGTTCAAGGGTCTGGCGAAGTAGCGGCGAAACTCAGTCCTCGCTGCTGCCCTGGCTCACCTTCAGCACCGACAGGAACGCCTCCTGCGGAATCTCCACCCGGCCCACGCGCTTCATCCGGCGCTTGCCCTCTTTTTGCTTTTCCAGCAGCTTTCGCTTGCGCGAAATGTCTCCGCCGTAGCACTTGGCAATCACGTTCTTCCGCAGCGCCGCGATCGACTCTCTGGCAATGATCTTCGCCCCGATCGCCGCCTGCAGCGCCACCTCGAACTGCTGCCGCGGAATCAGTTTCCGCAGCCGTTCAATGAGGCCCTTGCCGCGCTCATACGCGAAATCCTTGTGGACGATGATCGACAGCGCATCCACTGGATCGCCCGCCACCAGCACGTCCATCTTCACCATCGGCGAAACGCGATGGCCCGACAGATGGTAATCGAGCGAGGCGTATCCGCGCGAAGCCGATTTCAGCCGGTCGTAGAAGTCCAGCACCACTTCGTTGAGCGGCATCTCGTAAACCAGCATCACGCGGCCGCCGCCGATGTGCTCGAACTTCTTCTGATCGCCGCGCTTCTCTTCCAGCAGCTTCAGAATCTCGCCCAGGTACTCTTCCCTGGTGATCACCGTCGCGTCGATGATGGGCTCTTCGATCTTGATGATCTCGCTAGGATTCGGCCACTTCGTGGGATTGTCCACTTCCAATACGTCGCCGCTGCCCAACGTGATCAGATACCGCACACCCGGAGCCGTCGTAATCAGGTCGATCTGGAACTCGCGCTCCAGTCGCTCCTGAACAATCTCCAAATGTAGTAGCCCCAGGAATCCGCACCGGAACCCAAAGCCCAGCGCCACCGAGTTTTCCGGCTCGAAGTTAAACGCCGAGTCGTTCAGACGCAGCTTCTCCAGCGCGTCCCGCAGCAGCCCGTGCTCATGACTCTCAATAGGATAGAGACCCGCGAACACCATCGGCTTCATCTCTTCAAAGCCCGGTAGCGGCTCGGTGATCGGCCGCGCCGCCTCGTAAATCGTGTCGCCGATCTTCGCGTCTGACACGGTCTTGATGTTCGCGAACAGGAATCCGACCTCGCCCGCGCTCAGCTCGTCACACGGAATCGGCTTCGGCGACTGGAATCCTAGTCCATCTACTTCATATGTAGATTCCGTCGTCCACAGGCGGATCTTCTGCCCCTTCCTCACCTTGCCGTCGAGAATACGCGTCAGGATGATCACACCGCGATACGGGTCAAACCAGGAATCGAAGATCAACGCCCGCAGCGGCTTGTCCGGATCGCCCTTGGCATGTGGCACGCGCTTCACCACCGCCTCGCAGATCTCATGGATACCGATGCCGCTCTTGGCGCTGGCCAGAACAGCCTCGCTCGCGTCCAGCCCGATTATATTTTCGATCTGTTCCTTGATCCGCTCCGGCTCCGCCGACGGCAAGTCGATCTTGTTGATAACAGGGATCAGTTCCAGGTTGTGGTGGATCGCCAGGTAGGTGTTCGCCAGCGTCTGCGCTTCGACGCCCTGGCTCGCGTCCACCACCAGCAATGCACCTTCGCACGCCTGCAAGCTGCGGGAGACTTCATAGGTAAAGTCCACATGGCCGGGCGTATCGATCAGGTTCAGTTGGTACAGATGACCGTCGTCGGCGTGGTATTCCAACCGCACCGCATGAGCTTTGATCGTGATGCCACGCTCACGCTCCAGATCCATGGAATCAAGGACTTGTTCTTTCATTTCGCGCTGCGAGAGCGCGCCGGTATATTCGAGCAACCGATCCGCCAGAGTCGACTTGCCGTGGTCGATGTGGGCGATGATCGAGAAGTTCCTGATGTAGGCGGGATCCATGCTGTAAACTGGGAGAGTCCCCTAATTATCCCATATGTCGCACAAGGTCTTTGAGGGCAACCTCGACGGGAAGGGCTTGAAATTCGCCCTCATCGTCAGCCGCTTTAACAGCTTCATCACCGAACGGTTGCTGAACGGCGCGCTCGATGCACTCAGCCGTGCCGGAGTCGACCAGGCCGATATCGAGATCGCCAAGGTGCCGGGATCGTGGGAAATGCCGGTCGTCGCCGCCCAACTCGCCCGCCAGAAACGTCACCATGGCGTCATCTGCCTGGGCGCCGTCATTCGTGGAGAAACTCCTCATTTTGATTACGTTGCGGGTGAAGCCGCCAAGGGACTCGCGCACGTCTCGCTCGAAACCGGCATTCCTATCGCATTTGGGGTTCTCACCACGAACACCCTCGAACAGGCCATTGACCGCGCCGGCGCCAAGGGCGGCAACAAGGGCTTCGAGTCCGCGATGACGGCGATCGAAATGGCAAACCTTGTCAAATCGCTCAGCACGCTGAGCTAGCAGAAACGTCAGAATGCCAGCCAGACGCAAATCGCGCCACCGCGCAGTGCAGGTTCTCTTCCTGTGGGATGTCCGCAAGCTGCCGATTGACGACGCCATTCAGGCGTTCTACGACTCGCTAATCACAGCCGAGACTGAAGAAGAAACCGGTGAAGAGCCGGCCGAACCACCCGCCCACGATCAGTTCATGGAAAGCCTGGTTCGCGGAACTTCGGCAAATGTAGTGGAGCTTGACGGCTACATCGCCAAGCGGGCGGAAAACTGGCGGCTTGAACGCATGCCGATTGTCGACCGCAACCTGTTGCGAATGGCCGTCTACGAAATGAAACACGTCGGAACACCGCCAGCGGTGGTCATCGACGAAGCGCTGGAACTGGCCCGGCGTTACTCCGAGGAAGAAGCAGTGCCGTTCCTCAACGGCGTGTTGGACGCGGTTCGCAAGGTGCTCTTCCCTCCGGCGCAAGCGACTGAGAACTGACCACTCCACACGGAGTTGGGACACAAAGAAGGGGCGTTCCCCGGCGTCGTGAGACACCCGGGAACGCCCCTTTCGCAGACTAGAACTCGTAACGCAGGGCGAATTGCATCACGCGGGCCTGAGTGGCCGTGGATGTGAACTGGCCGAACGTTCCAGGAGTCGACAGCGTCAGCGACATCGTCGAATCCGCGAAGTTCACATTGTTGAAAGCATTGAAGGCCTCAGCACGGAACTGCACTGAGTGGCCCTCAAAGGGCAACTGGAACGACTTGCCCAAGGACAGATCAAAGTTCACGAGCGGTGCGCCCCGAACAATGTTGCGGGTGCCAACGCGGCCCGGGAACTGTCCGTAGAAGCTGTCGCCAGCGTTGGTGTTGGCGAAGATGCTGGGATTGCCGTTCTGGTTATACTGCACACCGGTGGACGGCATGGTGGCTCCCGGCTTGAGGACCGCAATGGAGCCGTTGAGATAGTTGGTAGGATAGACGCCACCCACCGAGATGCTGAGGGGCATCGCGGTGCGGTACCGGCTCAGCATCGATGCCTGCCATCCGCCCACGAACTGGTTCACCCAACCGGGGATGTCATGAAACAGCATCTTGCCTTTGCCGAAGGGGAGTTCGACCACCGTGTTCGCGGTGATGTTATGGCGGATGTCGAAGTCCGACGACGCGTAGGACTCCTTCGGATTAAACGAGTTCTGAATCACAGCGCCGCCGCTGCCGGCTCCGGATTCGCCCGACGACTGGATGTCGAAGGAGTGCGAGAGCGTGTAGTTGAAGTCAAAACCCCAGCCCTTGGACACCGGGCGGCGAATAACGAGAGTACCCGCGTTGTAGCTGGCATTGTTGGCATTGACCCAAACCCGCATACCGGCGTTCTGCAGCGGGAAGAACGTGTTGCAGCCCAGCACGGAGATGCAGCTGCCGTCGGCTTGGCGTTCGCGATCCATATCGTTGAGAGCATCCAGGTCGCTGCCTGCATACGTGCCGTAGGTGGTGTAGAAGTAGTTGGCTGTCGGGCTGCCCGCGAACTCGTAACCAGCGGCGCCCGGGAACATATTCTCGAAGAACGGAACGGTGGGGATGAGCCCGGGATTGGCCTTCACTTGCGCCGGCGTGATGCCCTTCTCGTAGTAGTTGCGCAGAATACCGGCCGCCTGTGACCATGTCTGGCCGGACTTGGGGTCCTTGAACTCCGTAAGCGGCTGGAAGAAGTCCTGCTGCAACAGGCCCTTGCGCGACAGGCGTCCCACGTAGCCCACTTCCACGGTAATGTGCTGCTTCGTTTCGCGTGCGTAGCTCAGGTTGAGCAAGTAGGAATATGGCGCCACCAGGTGGGCAGCGACCCCCGTGTTGGAGTTGAAACCACCCAGAATCGTCGGAGGCGTGTACGGGAATCCGTTGTTGACGGGCGCGGAAGGCAAGGTGGGCAAATTGCCACCGGTATACCGCGCCGAGTCTGAGAAATTGGTGTTGCGAGGCTGGGTCACCTGAGTGGCCAGTCCGGGCGAGCCCGACTGATCGAAGTTCACGACCATATCGCTGCCATATCTGTCGTAGAGCATTGCGGCGCCGCCACGCAGCACGCTGCCTTTCCCGAACAGCCGGCCCCAGAATGAGTCGCTGACCGGAGCATAGGCGAAGCCGACGCGCGGCGCCCAGTTGTTGTTGTCGCGCCCGAACCAGCCGCGGCCGTTGTTCACCGGTCCGCCCAGTGCGTAAGTGAGCGAGGCGTTCGGCATGGTAGCACCAGACACGCCAGCCATCGAGGCACCGACGCGCTCGGCGAAGTACTGCTCCAGATCGACCGTGGGCACCACCTGGACACCGTTCTTCTCGTAGGGCACCTGGTAGCTGCCGTAACGCAGGCCATAAGTGAGGGTCAGGTCCTTGCGTACCTTCCACGAATCCTGAATGTAGAACTCATACTCCTTCGTAGCGAAGCTGCGCGAAATGGGATCGCCCACGGGGACAGCCTTGCCGTCGGCGCCGAAGTTGTACGTAACGCTGTACTGGTTCACCAATCCCAACAACGCGCCCATCGCATTGGTCACCTGTGTGGCCTCTGAGAGGTTCAGGGACGAGTTGCCATACTTCGTGCGCATGTAGTCAGTGACCGATGCGGTGATGTCCGAACCCAGACCGCGCAGTGTGTTGCGGCTGAAACTGTAGCTCGGGTAAGACGTAGTGAATGAGTTACGGTCGTTCTGGATGAGACGGAAGTTGATTCCGTATTGCACCGTGTGAGTGCCCTTCATCCAGGTGGTGTCGTTAGTCAGGTTATGAGTGGGGATGAACCGGCCAAACCCGCGGGTGAAGTTCTGCAAAGTGGCCAGCGTGCCGAAGGTCAGTGAAGGCCCCTGCGTGCCGGACTGGGCAATACCGAGCCGCGTGTAGCCATAGCTGAATACGTTCACAATCGTGGGTGACAGCACGGCGGTATAGCGCGCGGCCAAGCCCTTGGAGTTGTCCAGATTACGCGCGGCAGCGTCCTGGCCTGGGAACTGCGCCAGCACCTGGTCGCGCGAGTTGTCGGCGAGCGTGCCGCGCAACATCAGCGTGTGCTTGGCGCTGCGGTCCAGATTGAAATCCATCTTGGAAACGAGAGCCCGGTCGTTCCGCGTCAGCGGAGCGTTGAAACGGAACAGCGAGAAGTTCAGGCCACGATCAGCGCCGCCGGCCAAGTCGTTTCCGACCGGATACTGCTTCATGATGTCGAGCATCGTCTGCGATGCACCAAGAGTCAGCGGATCCACCGCTTTCAACTCCTGCGGAGTGAGCTCACCAATCTGCCCGTTGCTCATGCGGAAGCGCATTGTGCCGGCCTTCATCGTCTCCGTGGGTACGGCGCGGCTTTGAGCAGTGGCGGAACGGTCTTTGCGCTCCTCCCAGTTGAAGAAGAAGAATGCTCGATCCTTGATGATCTTGCCGCCAAACGAAGCGCCGTAAAGATTGCGAATAAGGTTCTCGCGAGGGATGCCGGCGCGGTTACTGAACCAGTCGTTGGCTGCGGTTTTCACGTTACGGTGGAACTCATAGAGCGAACCATGGTACTGATTCGACCCGCTCTTCGTCACCAGTGCGACCTGACCGCCCGCGGAGCGGCCTTGATCGGCACCCTGACCAGCCACGGTCACACGAAACTCCTGTACGGAGTCCAACGGTACAGGCAGTGCGGCAAAGAAGCCGCGATCATCGTTCGACGTGCCCGCGCTCTGATTGTCGTTGACGTCAACACCATCGAGTGTGACGTTGTTCTGGTCGCGCTTGGCGCCCATGACGTTGCCTTGAGAGGTAACACCCGGTTGCAGACTCAGCAACTCAACGACGTTGCGAGTTTGCAGAGGCAACTGACGAATCTGCGTCTGTGTAAACGGACTGCCGATAGTAGCGTTCTGAGTGTTGACGGAGGTTGCATCCGCCTCGACACTGACAGTCTCGGTGACCAACCCCAGTTCCAACTTAATGTTGAGCGTCAACGGAACATTGATCTGGAGCCGTACTTCCTGCAGTTGGGTACGAAAACCCGGCGCCTGGGCTTCGACACGATAGTTGCCAGGGGGTACCTGGACGAAGGTATAGGAACCGGATTCGCTGGTAACTGTCTTGCGCGCGAGCGAAGTCTCGGTATTGGTCAGATTAACGATGGCATTGGGAACGGTAGCCCCTTGAGAATCACTGACAGTCCCCTGAAGCGAGCTGGTTTGAGCGGCCAATGGCAACAGCATGACCGCGAGTAGTAACAGCAATCGATACACGTCTACTTCCCCTGTTTTTGTATTTCGAGCGGAGTCGGATTGGGCCGATGACGGGAAGACTTGGCTCTACGGGGAGAACACGAGCGGGGTATTCAAACGGACGTCAGTGCGTGACGAATTGGTTGACCCAGTTTCACACGAGTTTGCGTTAGTCCCGTTACAAAGTCAACAGGAAATGCGCTAGACTGTATCCACCTACCTGCAGTGTTCGCAGGCTCCCCCCGTCATCGGCCACTGGGCTCCGTCAGCATCGTTTCCAAATCCAACAGCATAAGGACACCCTTGCCATGTCGGTCATGTTCTGGCCGGTCGTGATATTCATGGCCATTTCTCTGTGCATTGGGTTGTATACCTACACCCAGGTGCAAGGATCCAGCCGGCGTTACACTGTGTGCGGCAAGTCGATGCCGTTCATCGTGGTGGGTACCGCTCTGGCGGCGCAGGCAATTGACGGCAATGCGACGCTCGGCAACGTAGCGTTGGCCTACTCCAGCAACCTCTGGGCAGGTGCTGCCATCCCCTTGGGCTTGGCGTTGAGCCTCTTCGTGGTAGGGCGATTTCTGGCCGCGCCGCTCAACCAGATGAACCTCCTCACACTCCCGGAGTTCTTCTATCGCCGCTACTCGAAGACCGCTGAATTGCTCGCATCCCTCCTCACCATCGTCTGCTTCATCGTGCTCGTGGCGGGCAACCTGAGCGCTGTCGCGTGGATCCTCTCGGTGGTGAGCGGCTGGGGCTACGGTGTGTGTCTCCTCATTGCCACCAGCGTGATCTTCCTCTACACCATCGCCGGCGGACTCTACGCTGCGATCTGGACCGATTTCTTTCAGATTCACGTCGCCATCGTCGGCTTCCTCTTGGCCGCGGGCTACGTCCTCTGGACGCAGGACTGGTCGGCCATCCTGGCGCGCGTGCCAGCCGCTACCACCAGCCTGACCGCACTGACCACTGTCAAGGACGGCGGCTTGGCCAACTGGGCCACCATCATCTCCCTCGCCTTCGGCAACGCGATGGCGCTCGACTTCATGGAGCGCGTCTTCTCCGCTCGTACGCCCGGCACGGCCCGCCGTGGCTGCTACTACGCCGGCGGTTGGACCATCGTCATCGGCCTCTGCTGCACCGTGTTGAGCTTGGCCGCCGTCGCCACGCTAGGCAAAGTGAGCGATCCCCGAATGGTGTTGCCGATGTTTGCCTCGGGCCATCTGCCTCTGATCATCGGCATCATGGTCTTCGTCGGCGTGCTGGGCGCTTCGATGTCCACCGCGAACGGCGCTATGCTCGTGATCTCGGTAGTTGCCGCCCGCAACCTCTATCAACGCTGGAGTCAGCGCCGCCTCGACGACGAGTTCATGCTGTTCCTCTCTCGCGCGCTGGCGTTGCCCACTGCAGTCGCCGCGGCGTGGATTGCCTATGTTCGCCCGGAACCCGGAATACTTCTCGTCATCGCCTTCGACATCGTTTTCGCGGGCTGCGTCATTCCCCTGTTCCTCGGAGTCTACTGGAGCAAGGCCAATTCCAACGGCGCCATCGCCAGTATCCTCTCGGGCACGCTGGCGCGCGCCATCTGTCACTTCGTCATGCCGCCACAACTGGCGGGCCTCGACACTCTGCTGCCGCCGGTAGTCAGTCTGGTGGCCTTTATGACCGTATGCTTGGCAACACAAGGAGCCCCGGCCACCGCCCGGGCGCTCGATGAATCATTTGGTGAAGCGTTGGAGGGGTAATGAAGTTCGCGAGCTTTTTCCTGGCCTGTGGTCTGCTCATGGGTCAATCGGCTCCGCCCGAGGCGGCGGCCAAGAAACAGAGGCCTGCCCGGCCGCCCAAGCCCGGCATCAAGGAAGTCCAGAAGCCGATGACGGAAGTCACGCCGCAGGCCGTATTCCCGGTCCCCGGAGTGCCTGACTGGACGACCGCTTCGCCCGATGGCATCTGGGTTTCCAACAAACCCAAGAACTCCATCGCCAAGCTCAATGCTAAGACCAATGCCGTCGAAGGTACCGTCCAAGTGGGCCAGAAACCGTGCAGCGGCATCGCTTACGGCTTCAAGAGCGTATGGGCTCCGAATTGTGGCGACAAGACTGTCTCCCGTGTCGACGACAAAACGATGAAGGTCGTGGCGACGATCCCCGTCGGTCCAGCCGACAGCGAAGGCGGCATCGCCTGCTCGAAAGAAGCGGTGTGGATGCCCACCGGAGAAAAAGGGGACACCGTCGCCCGCATTGATCCCAAGAAGAACGCCGTCACCGCAAGCGTCAGCGTGCCCGAAGGCTCCTACACGGCCGATTTCGGCGAAGGCGCCGTCTGGGTAACCTCCACCAAAGGGAACCTCGTTTCGCGCATCGATCCCAAAACGAACAAGGTCACCGATTCCATTCCCGTCGGCCCCGCACCTCGGTTTCTCACGGTAGGCGAAGGCTTTGTCTGGACCCTGAATCAGGGCGACGGCACCGTATCCAAAATCGACCCCAAGACCCGCAAGACCGTCGCCACCATCCCTGTCGGCATCCCTGGCGGCGGCGGCGAAATCTCAGCCGGTGGCGGAGCCGTATGGGTGACCGTCTTCCAAATCCCTATCTCCCGCATCGATCCCGTAACGAACAAAGTATCGAGCCAGTACGCAGGCGCGGGCGGCGACTCCATCCTCTTCGCCCACGGCTCCGTGTGGCTCTCCAATCTGCGCGAGCAGAACATCTGGCGGCTGGAACTTTCAAAGATCGGAGGCAAGTGACGACAATCCTGGCGGTTGTGTAGTCGAATAGGATTCATGATGCAATCGATTCTCTGGGAAGAGGAGCTGCGCGGCGGGCAGACTTGGTCGTACGTCCTCAAGCGCGGCACCGCTTTACGGTTGACCGATGTCGAAGGCGGCGCCAATGTCAGCGCGCTCTTCTACAACGCGGACTTTCCGGAAGAGCGCTACAACATGCCCGATACGCTGAAGGCCCAGCACATCGCGCGGCTCACCGAAGGCTTCGTCCTTTACTCCGATATGGGCCACATCCTGTGTTCCATCACCTCGGACAGCGTAGGTTGGCACGACCCCATCGGCGGCACCCTCAACGCCGCCATCGTCCACGCCAAGTATGGAGAGAAGGACTACCAGCGCCACCGCAACGAATGGACGCAAAGCAGCCGCGAAAGCCTGCTGCTCGAACTGGCGAAGTATTCGCTGGGCCCGCGCGACCTCACACCCACCGTGAACTTCTTCAGCAAAGTGCAGGTCGATGCCGACGGCTCCATGCACTACGTGCCGGGCAATTCCAAGCCAGGCTCGCAAGTGGAACTCCGCGCCGAGATGAACGTCCTCGTGCTGCTCTCCGCCAATCATCACCCCATGGAGCCCGGTGCCGTCTACGCCCCGAAGCCGGTTCAGCTCACCATCGGACAGGCTGCGCCTGTAGCCGCCGATGATGCCTGCCGCCTGGCCCGGCCGGAGAACGGCCGCGGCTTCACGCTCACCGAACGCTACTTCGGTGGGGAGGCGCGCGCATGAGCCTCATCGAAAGCACTCTGGAGCCCGTCGACGCCATCCTCGACATGACCATCCCGGCCGGCGACGGCTGGATCCATGAAGTAAAGAAGGGCCAGACCTTCCGCATCGTTGACCTGGAAGGCAACCAGGCCGTCGACACCTTCTTCTTCAATGCGCACGACTACACGGACCGCTACTCCGCCGTCGATACCATCTGCGCCCAGGGCAACATCTACCTCAGCACCGGCACCCGCCTGCTGACGCAGAACGGCCATGTCCTGATGACCATCACCGCCGACACCTGCGGCCGCCACGACACACTCGGCGGAGCCTGCTCGCAGGAGTCGAACATGGTCCGCTACGACATCGGCAAACGCTACATGCACGCTTGCCGCCAGACGTTCCTCAAGCAAATCCTCAAGTGGAAGCCCGATCTGAACGGCCGCATCCTGGAGAAGCGCGACATCGGTCACAACGTGAATTTCTTCATGAACGTGCCGGTGACGCCCGAAGGCCGCCTCACCTTTGAAGACGGCATTTCCGACCCGGGCAAATACGTCGAAATGCAGGCCGAACGCGACACTCTCGTCGTCATCTCCAACTGCCCGCAGTTGAACAACCCTTGCAACGCGTACAACCCCACTCCGGCACGCGTTCTCATCTGGGAGGCAGAGTAGAGCCGGTGATCCGGAAAGTTCTGATTGCCAATCGCGGCGCCATTGCGTGCCGCATCATCCGAACTCTGCGCCGCATGGGCATCGCCTCGGTCGCCGTCTATTCGGAAGCGGACAAGCATTCTCTGCACGTCCATCAGGCCGACGAAGCGGTGCTGCTCGGCCCTCCGCCACCGCAGCAAAGCTATCTGGATGTCGAAGCCGTTCTGGACGCGGCGCGCCGCACCGGAGCCGAAGCCATCCATCCCGGCTATGGCTTCCTCAGCGAGAACGCCGCCTTCGCGGAAGCCTGCGCTGCTGCCGGCATCATCTTCATCGGACCCACGCCGCGCCAGATGGTCGAGTTCGGCCTGAAGCACCGGGCCAGGGAACTGGCGCAGGCCTGCGGAGTGCCTCTCCTGCCCGGCACGCCTCTCATCACCGAAGCCAAAGCGGCAGCGCAGGTGGGCTTCCCCCTGATGCTCAAATCCACCGCGGGTGGCGGCGGCATCGGCATGCGTCTCTGCCACACCGAGGCCGAACTCGAAGACGCCTACACGGCCATCGAGCGCCTCAGCCGCGCCAATTTCAAAGACTCCGGCATCTACGCCGAGCGCTTCGTCGAACACGCCCGCCACATCGAAGTCCAGATCTTCGGCGACGGCAAAGGCCGCGTCGTCGCCCTCGGCGAACGCGACTGTTCCGCCCAGCGCCGCAACCAGAAGGTCATCGAGGAGACGCCCGCGCCCGGTCTCACCGACGCGATTCGCCAAGCCCTCTTCGACTCCGCCATCCGGCTGGGCAGGGAAGTCTCCTACCAATCCGCCGGCACGGTCGAGTTCATCTACGACAGCGATCGCGGCGAGTTCTACTTCCTGGAAGTGAACACGCGCCTGCAGGTGGAACACGGCGTCACCGAAGAAGTCACCGGAGCCGATCTCGTCGAATGGATGGTGCGGCTCGCCGGAGGCGAGGATCCCATTCGCGAAGTCACACCCCAAGGCGCGTCCATTCAGGTACGCGTCTACGCCGAGTCGCCTCTCAAGAACTTCCAACCGAGTGCGGGCCTGCTCACTGACGTCAAGTTCCCCTCCGGCGCCCGCGTCGAAACCTGGGTCGAAACCGGCACGGACATCCCGCCCTATTACGACCCGCTCGTAGCCAAGATCATCACCCATGGCGCAGACCGAGCCGAGGCTCTCGAGCGCATGCAGGCCGCCCTCGCATCGACCAGCCTGGCCGGCATCGAGACCAACGTCGACTACCTCCGGGCTATCTGCGCGGAAGCCCGCTTTCAGGCCGGCAGCTTCCCCACGAAATTCCTCGGCGAGTTCCATTACGCGCCCCGCCTGATGGAAGTCATCGATGGCGGCACGCAGACCACTGTCCAGGACTACCCCGGCCGCCTCGGCTATTGGGCGATCGGTGTCCCGCCTTCCGGCCCGATGGACTGGAAGTCGTTCACCGAAGCCAATGAACTCGTTGGCAATGAACCTTCGGCAGCGGCATTGGAATGTACCCTGATGGGCCCCACGCTGAGGTTCCACAGCAGCGCCGTCATCGCGCTCACTGGAGCGGACATGGAGGCGACCCTAGACGGAGCGCCGGTGCCACGCTGGCAGCCTGTCGAAGCCCGCGCCGGGTCCCTTCTCGAAATGGGTGCCGTCAGCGGTGCCGGAGCGCGTGCCTATCTCGCCGTCCGCGGCGGCCTCGATATCCCCGAATATCTCGGCAGTCGCAGCACCTTCATCCTCGGCCGCTTCGGCGGTCCCGCCGGACGCGTCCTCCGCACCGGAGATCTCCTCCATTACGGTACGGCCATCGCCGCTGAGCCGCAGCCCGCCCGGCCCATCCCCGAGTTCGATCACCATTGGCAGATCGGCGTCACCTACGGTCCGCACGGCGCGCCCGACTTCTTCACCGATCGCGACATCGACCGCTTCTTCGAAACCGATTGGAAAGTCCACTACAACTCTGACCGCACCGGAGTCCGCCTCATCGGACCCAAACCCGAGTGGGCCCGTCCCGACGGCGGCGAGGCCGGTCTGCACCCGTCCAACATCCACGACAACGCCTACGCCGTGGGCACCGTCGACTTCACCGGCGACATGCCCATCATCCTGGGACCCGACGGCCCCAGTTGCGGTGGGTTCGTCTGCCCGGCCACCATCGTCCACGACGAACTCTGGAAGATCGGCCAGCTCAAGGCCGGCGACACCGTCCACTTCCAGCGTGTCAACGCCGAGCCCGCCATCCTGCAGCAGGCCCCCGGAGTGGTAGTCCGCGCTGATGGCGATCGCAACCTCCTCGTCGAATTCGGCGAAGCGCACCTCGACTTCGGCCTCCGTCTCAAAGCCCAGGCGATGGCCGATTGGATCCGCAAGCAGGGCCTCAATGGAGTGGTGGATCTCACCCCCGGCATCCGCTCTCTGCAGATCCACTACGACACCGCCCGCATCCGCCGCGAAGAAATCCTCGAAGCGGTCAGCGCCTCGGCGGCCTCAGCCCAGAACGTGGAAGAGGTGCCCTCGCGCACCGTCTACCTCCCTCTCTCCTGGGACGACCCCACCACCCGCCTGGCCATCGAGAAGTACATGCGCTCCGTCAGGCCCGATGCCCCCTGGTGCCCTTGGAACATCGAGTTCATCCGCCGCATCAACGGCCTCGGCTCCGTCGACGACGTGCACCGCATCGTCTTCGACGCCAGCTACCTCACGCTCGCCCTGGGCGACGTCTATCTCGGCGCCCCAGTCGCGACACCCATCGATCCGCGGCACCGCCTGGTCACCACCAAGTACAACCCGGCCCGCACCTGGACCCCGGAAAACGCCGTCGGCATCGGCGGCGCCTACCTCTGCGTCTACGGTATGGAAGGCCCCGGCGGCTATCAGTTCGTCGGCCGCACCATCCAGATGTGGAACACCTGGCGAACCACTGCCTCCTTCACGCAGGGCAAGCCCTGGCTGTTGGACTTCTTCGACCAGATCCGCTTCTACCCCGTCAGCGCCAAGGAACTCCTGGAGATGCGCGAAGGCTTCCCGCACGGCGAATACACAGTGCGCACCGAGCCCGGCGTCTTCAACCTCGCGCAGTATCAAGCCTTCATGCAGTCGATCGCCGCAGAGGGCGCGGCCTTTAAGGCTACCCAGCAGGAGGCCTTCCACGCCGAACGGGAACGCTGGGCCGCCGCCGGCCTCGCGGAACACATCGAAGAACCCACACCCGTCGCGCCGCCCGAAGAGAGCGTCCCCGACGGCTGCCGCTCCATCCGATCCCCCATCACGGCCAGCGTCTGGAAGATCCAGGCCCAGCCCGGGCAGAAACTCAAAGTTGGCGACCCGCTTGTCGTTCTGGAAGCCATGAAAATGGAAGTCGCCGTACCCGCGCCCGCGGCCTGCGAAGTGGTCGAGGTGCGCTGCGCGCCAGGAGCCATCGTCCACCCGGGCCAGGCCCTCATGGTGGTGCGATGACACCCGTCGAACGCATCCGCCAAGCGTATGAGCGCATCCGCCAACGCGGAGCCGCGCCCGTCTGGATCTCCCTGCTGCCCGAAGATGACGTCATCCGGCGCGCTGAAACCATCGATCCATCGTTGCCCCTGGCCGGCCTGGCTTTCGCCGTGAAGGACAACATCGACCTCGCCGGCCTGCCCACCACCGCGGCCTGTCCAGCCTTCGCCTACACTCCACAGCGCTCGGCCACGGTAGTTCGCCTGTTGGAACAGGCCGGAGCCATCGCCATCGGCAAGACGAACCTCGACCAGTTCGCCACCGGCCTCGTGGGCGTCCGCTCGCCCTACGGCGTCTGCAACTCCGTCTTTTCCGAAGGCTACATCTCCGGCGGCTCCAGTTCCGGCTCAGCCGTCGCCGTCGCCCTCGACGACGTCCACTTCGCCCTCGGCACCGACACCGCCGGTTCCGGCCGTGTCCCCGCCGCCTTCAACAATCTGATCGGACTCAAACCGACCCGCGGCATCTTCAGCATGACCGGCGTCGTGCCCGCCTGCCGCACCCTCGACTGCGTCTCTGTCTTCGCCCGCGACCTCATCCTGGCCGAACGCGTGTTCCGCATCGCGGCCCAACCCGACCCCGAAGACTGGTCCACCCGCAGCTTCCAGGATCCCGGTGACACCTGGTCCGGCGCCCGTTTCCGTTTCGGAGTCCCCCAGCCCGCTCAACTCGAGTTCTTCGGAGACGAAGAATCCCGCCGCCTCTTCGAGGCCGCTGTCGCCCGTTGCGAGCGAGCCGGCGGCCAGCGTGTCGAGATCGACTACGCGCCCTTCCGCGCCGCCGCCGAGCTGCTCTACTCGGGACCCTGGGTCGCCGAACGCCTCGCCGCCCTGGAAGACTTCGCCCGTGATCACGCCGAGGAGATGCACCCCGTCACCCGCAAGATCATCACCGGCGCCGGCGCCCTCACCGCCGTGCAGGCCTTCCAGGCCGCCTACAAACTGGGCGAACTGAAATCGAAAACCGCCGCCGTCTGGACCTCCACCGACTTCCTCCTTCTGCCCACCACCGGCACCATCTACAAGGTGGCAGAGGTGGACGCCGATCCCATCCGCCTCAACACCAACCTCGGCTTCTACACCAACTTCGTCAACCTCCTCGACTTCAGCGCCCTCGCCATCCCTGCCGGCTTCCGGCCCAACGGCACTCCTTTCGGAGTCACTCTGATCGGCCCCGCGATGGCCGACCTCTCGCTCGCGCGCGTGGCAAGCCGCCTCCTGCCTGAACAGCGGATCCAGGTGGCCGTAGTCGGTGCGCACCTCACCGGCCAGCCCCTGAACAGCCAGCTCACCTCGCGCGGCGGCACACTCGTCAAGACCTGCCGCACTTCGCCGGATTATCGCTTCTACGCCTTGGCGAACTCGACCCCCGCCAAGCCCGGCCTGATCCGCGAAGAAGGCTTCGCCGGCCCCGGCATCGAGGTCGAAATCTGGAGCCTGCCCGTGAACGAGTTCGGCAGTTTCGTGGCCCTCATCCCGCCTCCGTTAGGAATCGGGACCCTCCGCCTCGACGACGGCACGCAGGTGAAGGGCTTCATCTGCGAACCTTCTGGAATCACCGGAGCCCGCGAGATCACCTCCTTCGGAGGCTGGCGCGCCTACCTCCAAACCCGCCCTTAGCTCTTCACATCCAGCGCCCGGTGGGGTGGGTTTCAACCTGCGTGGGGCTTCAGACCCGCCTGGCCACTATCTTTCAACGAACACCAGCCGGCCCGGCGCCAATTCCACGCCGCTCTGAAACGAAGCGCTCCTCATCCTCACTACCTCTTCACAAACGACAGAGGAGCGATATCCATGCCGACACTCTCCAACCCCCAGGATCTTCTCCCCCTACTCGGATCCGTCGCCACCGCCGACGATCCCATCGCAGCTCTCGAGAAGCGCGGCAGCATCTTTAGCCCGTCGCTCAAGTCCAACCTCCAACCCCGCCGTGTCATCAAGCCTGCCCAGCGCGCGGCCTGGAACAAAGCTGCAGCCAAAGCGGGCAGAATCACTTACACCGCCGGCAAGCATCCCCAACTCGCCGCCCGCGCCCTCGCCCCCGGCGAATATGAATTCAGCGCCGGCCTGCGAACCTCCGCGGCCAACGAGATCCTCGCCGGCCTGCTGGCCAGCGGCACCATCCCCGACACCGTCTTCCTCGACGAGGTCCTCTCCTCCGGCGAGATCGACCTCCTCGCGGGCGCCTTCGTGGTCGACAAACCCGGCGGCCGCATCAGCCGCTTCCAGGTCACCGCTCCGCCCACCATTGCACCCATCCGCGACGGCTTCGACCGCGTCGCCCTCACCATCCCCTTCCGCCTCAACTTCGAACGCATCGCCCACATCGTCACCGGCGACATCCGTACCGTAGTCACCTTCGCCACCGGACGCCTCCGCCTCAGCGTCGGACTCGTCACGAACATCGTCCCGGTCAGCATCGCTGCTCGTAATCTGGAGATCCAGCTTGACCTATCCAACAGCGACGACGCCCGCCTGGAACTCGATGCCAACTCACCGGTGAAGCGTGTGAACCCGCCCCCGCCCGACCAGGCCGACGGCTTCGCCATCATCCTGCAGAACGCCCTCCAGCAGAAGCTCGCCGCCACGCTCCGCATGACCATCAGCGCCTCCATCCCGCTGCCCATCGGCAAGCTGGAGATCCACGAGACGGCCCTCCTTACACGCGGTGACGCCATCCTTGTCGGTATCAAAGTGCAGGGCACCCCTTCGCCGGGCAACCCCGCCACGCTCACCGCGCTCTTCCCCAACGCCGGCACCAACTTCTTCACCCGCGTCCACGACTCCGTCCTCCGCCTCATCGTGCAAAGTGCCGCCCGCAGTGGAGAACTCACGCGGATCGCGAAGCAAACCCACCCCGACGCCGTCATCGACAGCGCCGACATCGCCTTCGGCAACGGAACCATTCAGATGATCACCAAGGGCAAGATTGTCGACCTCTGCCCCCTTGGCGTCGACCTTGGCTTCACCACCACCACCACCCTCACCATCACGCTGGAAGGCACGCGGATCCGCGTTCAGAAGGACACGAGCAATGACCTCGACAATACCGACGTCATCCTGTGTGTCATCACCAGCCTGGGACTCGCCCTGCTGGCCGCCATTGCCGTCATCATCACGCAGGGCCTCGGTCTGGCCTCCGGCTTCGCGGCCGGCTACGCCTTGGGCGTCGTGGGCGTGCTCACCATCATGATGGAATTCGACAGCAACGACTTCTCCCTGGTGCTGGGCGACGGCGGCGACAACCAGCCGACCTTCATCGAGCTCGATTTCCCCATCCCGGGCACCGACCTCCTGCCGACCCTCACCGGCACGTTCATTCGCCTCGACGACAGCACCATGCTCATCGCCGCCCACCTCGGCACCCGCGCTGACGTGCTCAATACCTATTTCTACGTGCGCTTCCTCGAGGCCGACTCCCTGGGCATCGCCCGGCCCATGAAGGGTGTCACCGTCCGTCTCATGGATCGCGATTCGCCCGCCCCGGCCGGCGACGATGTGGTCCTGCCTGGTCCCACCACCACCCACTCCAGCCACCACCTGCCCACGGGCGACATCTCCACGACCATCAAGACCAGCTACGAACGCACCGGCGACGAAACCGTGCAAACCACCACCACCGACTTCACCGGCCGCATCCGCATCTACATCCCGCGCAACAAACTCGTCAGCAAAGCCGGCAACAAAGTGGTGCAAACCACCAGGCTGAACCTCGACACAGACCAGGAAACCACCAGCACTCGCCGGACCCCGGTCTCCGAGGCGCGCCCGGACTTCTACTTCCGCCTCACGCGCCCCAATGGAACCACCGTGGACACTCTCCAGATCCCGGCCGGTTTCTTCCTGAACTTCCAGTCCGCCCGCATAGGAACACCCACCCAGCCGCGGGTCATCTCCTTCGGCGGCACCGGAGGCGTCATCCTCGCCAGTTCGTCGGCCAGCGCTTAGACCTTCTCGGGCACAACGTACGGGCTCCTGTACTTCCGCGTCAGCAGCCCGTTCGCTTCCCCATCTCCAGGAAACTGCATCGTCGCCGGATCGAACCGCAAATCCCGGTTCACCCGGTATGAGATGTTCCCCAGATGACACAGAGCCGTCGATATGGCGGTCTCTTCGATCTCTGACAGCAGCAGGCTCCGGTTGCGCGTCCGCACCGCCTCGGCAAACTGCTTGAAGTGATCGATGTCGGGCGGATAAGCCGGCTCGGGCTCAGGTTGTTTATTCCGGCCCAGGGTGACCTGGATCCTGCCATCCGCGAACACGTGCATGTGCCCCTTCGTGCCGAAGAAGTCCCACGACATCGGTTCCGGAGTGTACAGCCCGCGCAGTTGGCCCACGATCATCGCGCCGTCATCGTAGACCCACGTCACGTTCTGCGTATTCGGCGTCTGTGCCTGGTCTTTGTACCCGAACCGCCCGCCCGTCGACTGCACCCGCACCGGCAGCGTCTTCTTCATCGCCCAGCGCATGAGGTCGATCATGTGGATGCCGTTGTTGCCCAGTTCTCCGTTGCCGAAATCCCAGAACCAGTGCCAGTTATAGTGCACCAGATTCTCGTGATACGGCTGCATCGGCGCCGGCCCCACCCACAGATCCCAGTTCAGCCACGCCGGAGGCGGCTGCACCGGCTTGAAACCGATCGAATCCCGATTGCCCGGAAACACAAAGTTCCCCTGGTACACGTCGCCGATCGTGCCCGAGTGGACCACCTCCACCGCCTTGCGGAACCGGCCCCACCAACGACGCTGCGTTCCGCCGGCCGCCATCCGGTTGTAATGGCGGGCCGCCTCCACCAGCTTCGTACCCTCCCACACGTTGTGCGACACCGGCTTCTCGACGTACACATCCTTGCCGGCCTGCATGGCCCAGATGGCCGTCAGGGTGTGCCAGTGATTCGTCGTCGCAATCGTAACTGCGTCGATGTTCTTGTCCTCGAACACCCGCCGCATGTCCGACTCGACCCTCGGAGCCTTGCCCGTCTGCTGCTTCACCAGCCCCGCCGCCGCCTCCGCTCGCCGGCCGTCCGGATCCACCACCGCGGCCACCTCGATGTTGCCCGCCGGCAGCATCTCCTTGATGTGAGCCGTCCCACGCGAGCCCACTCCAATGACCGCCACGCGAACCTTGTCGTTCGCGCCCGCCCACGATTGCGATGCCGCCGCCGAGGCGGCTACCAGGAATTGTCGTCGTCGCATGATTCAGGATGTCATCTCTATGCGAGCGCCGCACCCGCATCCACCGCGAAGTACGGCTTCGCCGTCTTCCACTTGCCTCGGGTGAAGTCAGGGAACGATACCGCCTTGCTCCCACCCGCAATCGACTCCTCCGACAGTGGCACCACCACGCTCATCGTCAACCCATCCTCCAGCGACAATGGCAGCGGCTGCTTGTCCCGCACTGCCTCCAGGAACTTGTACATCAACAGCGGATCCGTGCCGCCATGCCCCGCCGCCGTCTGGTCGCCGCCCGGCCTGTCAGACTTCACCGGCTTCCACCATGTGTGGTCGTACTTCGCCTGGTACGGCGGAAACGCCTCCCACTCGTGCACCTTCGGGCTCCGCCGCCACAAATAGATCGAGTTCCGCTCTTCGCTGTACACGCCTTCCGTCCCCTGGATCATCCAGCGGTTGTCGTACGGCCGCGGCAACTGCATGTCGTTATTCAACACAATCGTATTTCCGCGCTTCGTCTTGATCAGCGACGATACAATGTCGCCCTGCGCGTAGTGCCGCTTCGCCGCCGGATGGTCCGCCCCCAGCGTCTTCTCGAAGTAATGGTTAATCCCCAAAGACCGGCTGGCCATCGAAACGATACTGTCCAGCGCGTCGCCACAGTTGATGTCCATCCAGCTCAGCACCGGACCCAGGCTGTGCGTCGGATATTGGTCGCAGTTCCGCCGGATCAGATACTCGCCGCCCCACCGCGCATTGCCCTGCCGGTCGAAGTACCACGGCGTGCGGTCCACACAGTCGTTCCCGTGCGCACAGTGGCAGTGGACAATCTCCCCCAGCAGCCCCAACCGGATCATGTTCAGCACCGCCAGGTTATCCCGCCGGAACGACCAGTTCTCCAGCATCATGCATGGCGACCCCGTCTTGTCCCGCGTCTCCAGCAGTTCCCAGCAATCCTCCACCGTCTGCGCGATCGGCACCTCGATCCCAACCGCCTTGCCCGCCTTCATCGCCACCAGCGCCATCGGGACGTGATACTGCCACGGAGTCGCCACGATCACCGCATCCACATCGTTCCGCTCCACCAGCCGCCGGTACGCCTCCTTCGACCCCGTAAACGTCGCCGGCTTCGGCTGACCGGCCGTTTGCACCCGATCCTGTGCCTTCGCCAGCGCCGCCTCATCCACATCGCACAGTGCGGTCACCTGCACCCACGGAATCCGCAGCACAGGGCCCAACAGCGCCCCGCCGCGATTGCCCGTGCCCATAAACCCCACTCGCAGCGGCCGGTCCTGAGCCACGCCCTGTAGGGCGGCGGCCGCGCCGATCACGGCGCTCTTGATGAACTCTCTGCGTTCCGTCATGGTTATCTCTTTCCTTCCGGGATGCGCGCAATCGCGTCGATCTCCACTTTGATCCCGCCCCACAGCACCGACTGCACCGTCGTGCGCGCCGGCCGGATCGGTGGAAAGTACTCCGCATACACCGCATTGAAGCGGTCGAACTCATCGATATCCGCCAGGTGGCACGTACACTTCACCACGTCGCTCGCCGAACACCCGGCCGCTTTCAGAATCTTGTCAATGTGAGCCAGCGTGTATCGCGTCTCTTCTTCAATCGAGCCCCGCTTGATCTCGCCAGTCGCCAGATCCACCGGCCCCTGACCGCTGATATACAGCCACCCATCGCACAACACCCCTGCGGAATACGCACCCGTGGACACCTGCTTGTCAGGATGCAGCACCTCCTGCTTGCTCAAGCCACTCCTCCTTTTCCTCGCACCGGCCTGCACTGGAACGTCGCACTCAACTCCGTCACCGGTTGCTTCAACACTTTCTTCAGCGTCACCACAGCACAGCGCGGCGCGAACAGATGAATATTCTCGCGCCCGAACACAGGCTCGAACTTCGACTCCACACTCAGCCCGTCATATCCGCTGTGCGCCGTCACTCCGACATCCCCCAGTACCGCGGACGCCACCAGTTGTTGCCCCTCGCCCTTAGTCTCGATCTGTTCATTCTCCAGGAACGGCAAGGCCGCCGAGCCCTCCAGGACTTCGACCTTCCGCTCAACCGCACCCTCCGGAGCCTCCACCACATGCGACCGCAACTCTCTGTCTCGATCCGGCCTGATCCTACTCCGGACGCGAAGGCGAAGCCCGTCCAACACCGCCCACCACTCCGTCTCATAGCCGCCGTCCACAAGCCGGCCGCCTTCCACCCCGGCTCGGCCCGCAATCAGGCCGCTCACCGGATCCCGGAACACCAGCGCACTGTCCCACGTAGCCCGGTCCTTGCGTTTCGTGAAGCAAAAGAAGAACTGCCCGGAGTAGGAGAACTTCGTATACCGGTCCCGGTAGATCGCATCAAACCGCCCATTGTTCACAAAATGCAGCCGCGACTCGCCCGTGCTCCTGCACCCCGAAATCAGGACACCCGGACCCGCCAGCGCTGTCACGAAGTCGCGCTTCTCGCAAGGCAACTCTTCCTCTCGCTCAGTCCAGAACGCATCCCCGCGCGGAATCAGCAGGAACGCGAACGCCTGCATCCCCCAATACGGGTGCCCATTGTCGATATACGACTCTGCGAATTCCGGCGTGCCCGGCTCCGAAATCGTCTCACGCAGCTTGCCCTTAGATGCGTCGAACGCGTCATGCCCCCAGAAGAACGCCATGTTGCGCCGCACCAGCCCCCGCAGCAGTCCTGCCGAGTGCGGCCATAATCCCTGCCGGTAGGCCAGCACCAGGGCCGTCACCGCCGCGAACCGGTACACCAGCGAGACGCCCATCATGGCATGCGCCCCGCTCGCCGAGTACAGCTCCGGAGCATGCAGCATCAACTCCTTCACCCGTCCCGCAAACCGGCTGTTCCACTCCGGGTACCTCGCACCAATCACCTCACGCCAATAAAGGAAATGGCTCGCGAACACCCAGAACGAATAGTAATCGTGGATGTGCGTCCCCTTGCCGTCCGTATACCATCCATCGCCGGCATACATCGCGTCCATCGCCCGCAGGTCGTCCAGCATCCACCCTTGATCGCCGCGGAACTCGCTCCAGCGTTCCGCCAGCGCCAGTCGCACCGCCTGGTTCACCGCCGTGAACCACGCGAAGTTGTTGTACCGCACCTCCCGCACCGTGCAGGAGGCCAGCCACCGCTGCAGGTTCTCTCTTTCGGCCGCTGTCAGCGCGCCCGGCAACCGGTCCCGCAGCAGCCATAGCGTCCAGGCAACCAACGATGATTCCACTTGCCGCAGGTCCGGCTTGTCCGCCGGAGACGGCCCCCAGTAATCCGGATGCGCCGGATCGAAGGCATGCCGGTAAACGCCCAGAATGGCTTGGAACAGAGAGCCGTCCGTATCCCGTCCCGACACGACACAAGCAGCCAGCGCCGGCAGCATCCGCGACACGCTGCAATACGTCTTCCCCGACCGCGAAACTCCGTCCGGCCTCTTGCTGCCGCCTTCGAAGTCGCACACCGCCAGGCTGTCGCTCGTCCTTCTCGCGTTGGTCAGATACCCCCTCACCAACGCGTCCAGCCAGGGCGTATAAAACTCACCGCCCCCGGCGAGCATGCTCTCCTCCGAAAGCATGCCCGCCAATGCCACGCTACCAAACAGGTCACGTCTGGTCATCTCCGATGCATCCAGCTAGAAGAGGATGCGTACCCCGCCTGTAATCAGGCGGGAGTAAGCGTTGCCGTTCAGGCCGCGGATCTTGCCGAAGTCCGCGCTGTCCATGTTCATGTTGGGATTCGTGAAGTTCGGATGGTTGGGCAGGTTCCTCGCCTGGCCCTGCACCCGCATGCTCCATCGCTCGGTGAGCCGAATGTCTTTGAATACACCCGCATCAATCTGCATGATGCCCGGACCCGTCACCGAGCCGACGCCCGCATTCCCGAAGCGGCCCGCGAACACGCTCTTCCCGTCCGCGCTCAGGAACGGAGCCTTCGTGAACGCTCCGGTATTGAACCACGCCTCCGTCGTCTTCAAGCCCGTATCCGGATCCTGGCCCGCCACCACATCCGGCCGGTTCCGCGAGGAACAGTCGGTGCCCGCCTGGCAGTGGCTCGTGAAGAATGGCGTCAGGTGAGGACCGCTCTGGAACATCATGATGCTCGAGATCGTCCAGCCCCCCGCAATCCCATCCACCAGCCGGTTCCAGCTCCGGCCCCAGTGACGGCCACGGCCCAGCGGAACATCCCACAGGAAATCGGTCAGCGCCCGGTGATACGGAATCCCCACCATCGGACCGCGCCAGTACCTCGGATCGAACCGGTTGTTCAAATCCGCCGGAATCTCGTTCGAGAAGTTCGCGTTGTTCGGATCCGTCTCCACATTGCTGATGCCCTTCGCGAACTTGTAGGAGTTCGTCACCGTCAGCCCGCCCAGGCCCAGCAGCCTGTGCTGGATGGTCAGGTCGTGATAGCTGCTGCTGCCGCCATTAGCCCGCAACCGCACCTGCCGGTAGTTCGGATACGGCCGTGCCGAAGCCGGCAGGTTGTTGTACCCCACCGTATTCGGAAGCACTTCATTGATGTTCGGCGACGTCACCAGCCCGACGCCATGATTGCCGGTATACGTGATACGCACCGAATTGCGCCGCGCCACTTCCCGTTCCACCGTGAAGCTCCACTGCTGCGTGTAGGGATCCCGGAACCGGATCGCGTTGGCCGAGCTGAAGTTCAACGTGCCCACGGCGACGTTGCCCAGGTCCGCCAGCGAGTTTGATGTGTTCGGCCAGACAATGGAATGCGCGCTCGTCGCGTCGTTGAACGTGTTCGTGAAGATCTGCTGGCCGGACGTGTGAATATCCGTCATTCCGGTGAAGAAGGGGCCCAGCACGCGCACCGTGTACAGCCCGTAGCCCGCCCGCAGCACCGTCTTGTTGTTGTTGAACGGCCGCCACGCAACGCCGATGCGCGGCGCGAAGTTGTTGCGGTCCGTGAACCGCAGCCGGCTGGGGATCCCCGCCTGCTCCGCTGTCAGGATCTTCGCCGTTCCAATCGCGTTCACAAATCTTGGCGTAGCCAAGGCCCGCGAAGCCTCCGAGGGAACCACCACGTCCCCATTCACAGACCCCTGCAGAAAGTTCGCTATGTTGCCCGAGCCATCTTCGAACGGCGAGTGCAGCTCATACCGCAAGCCCAGGCTCACCGTCACCTTCCGCAGCCGCCATTCGTCCTGCACGAAGAACCCATAGTGGTTCGTATTCGCATTCACCCCCGGACCAGGCTGCGTCTGGTTCACCACCGTCGGCACGCCCAGCAGGAAGTTGGCGAAGGGGTGATTCGTCCCCCGTGTCAGATTGTTGTCAAACGTGAACGTGCCCAACTCCCCATAGCCGCCCGCCGGCTGCTGGAAGTTCAGCCAGTGCACCTGCACGCCGGCCTTCACCGTATGATGCCCGGCCTGCCAGGTCACGTTGTCCCCAAACTCGTACGTGTGCGTGACCAGCGGTTGATCCTTCGCACGGCCAAACGCCGTGTATCCGCTGATGTTCACATTCGATGCCCCCGAAATATCCGGGACATTCGATGCCACCAGCTTCAGCCCCGTATCCTGCAGGAAGTCCCGCGCCCGGATGCCCGACAGCGTCACGTCCTTCAACAGGCTGAATCCGAAGCGCGCTTCGTTGATCAGATTCGGCCGGATCACGAAGTTGTCCGACAAAACCATGGTGTGCGACGGCGTCAAAGTCTGCAGCCCGCCTTCCGACTGGAAATTCGTCGCCGCCTTGCGGTTGTAGTCCTTCCAGCTATACCGGCCGAAGACATTGTGACGGTTTCCGAAGTAATGGTCGATCCGCACGTCGTAGTTCTGCTGGATCTCCGGAGCGTTGTCCTGCAGATAGAAATACAGGTTGCTCGCCACGTTCACCGGACCGATGTACTTATCCGCGATCTTCCGGCTCACGCTGTTGATCCGGCTCGCCGGAATGATGTTGCCTGCGAACGGCTGGTTCGTCGCCGGATCGTTGATCACGATCTTCTGCGCCGTCGTCAGGAACCGCGAAAAATCCCCTTGCCGGATGTCGTTTTCCGGCACCGTGATGCCGCTGGTCGAGTTGCGCACCAATCCATACTTCGTCAGCCGCTCATACGCCGCGAAGAAGAAGGTCCGGTTCGGAATGATCCGCCCGCCCACATTGCCCACAATGTCGTTGTTCACTTCGCGCGGCAGCACGCCGTTGTTCACCTGCTTCGCGAAGTACGACGGATTCGCCCGCATCGAATTGCCGTAGTAGTTGTACAGCACCGACCCGTGATACGCGTTCGTCCCCGACTTCGTGATCGTCGTGATGCTGCCCATCTGCGCGAACTCGGCATTATTGTTCACCGAGCTCACCTTCAACTCCTGGATCGTGTCCGTCGAAGGAAACAGCCCTTCCGCCCGCAACCCGATGCCGTTGTCACGGATGTTTGTCGACAGAATTCCGTCCACCGAGACGTCGTTCTGATATACCATTCCGCCCGACAGCGAGAACTGCCGCTCTTCACTCACACCCAGTTGCGACTCCGAGAACAGCCCCAGCACACGCGCCGGCGACGTCGCCGCCGACCGGTACATGAACGGGCCCTTCAGCAATTGCTCGTTGCTGCGCACGGACGAAACTGTAGGCGTCTCCGTATTCACCAGCGGCGCCGTGCCCGCCACCTCCACCGTCGCGGCTACATCCCCCACCACCAGGCCCGCATCCATGCGGACAATCTGCCGCGCCTGCAGCTCAAACGTCGCTGTCGCGAACTTCTTGAACCCGGCCATCTCGATCTCGATCTTGTACTCTCCTTGGGGCACATTCAGGAATTCGTATAAGCCATCCGGCGAGGTCGTTGCCTGCCGCGTTACATGGGTCCTGACTTCCAGCAGTCCGACCTTCGCGTTGGGAACAGATCCGCCCGTCGAGTCGGCCACCTGCCCGACTACCGAACCAAATGTGGATTGCGCCGCCACCGGGACGGGCATTGAAATCACGAACAGCAGGAGTGCGGACATGGGCCCTGCCAGACTTCCACGCTTCACAGCTTTCATGGGTTGACCTCCTTCATGCCGCCGCTCTGCCCAGAGCTCCAGCGGCCGGCATTGCCGCAGTGTAGGGGCGAATACGATCGCCAGTCAAGAAGAAAATAACAGAAACCGAACTTTCTATCGATAGAAGCCGTTTTGTAACGAAGCAAATGTTTTATTAGAGAAACTTTCTCTTGACACACCATCCCGTTCATCCTACGATCGCTGGGAGGCCCGATGAAGTACGTCAACACTCAAAAGGAACGGGATGCCGGAGTCATCCTCAATGTCGTCCGCAACTTCGGACCCCTCTCTCGTGTCGAAATCCATCGCCTCACCGGTCTGCGCACCAGCGCCATCTCCCAACTAACCAAGGAACTCCTCAGTGAGCGCCGCCTTGAGGTCGCTGGACTCAGCGACAACCCCACCGGCCGCAAACAGGTCCTCCTGCGCGTCAATCAAGAACAGGGCTTCCTCCTCGGCATCGAGTTCGACTCCGAAACCGTTGTCGCCGGTGTCATGGACCTTGCCCCCCACATCCGCGGCCTCGTCCGCGAACCCACCCGCCTCGACGGCGGCGAATCCGCCCTCATTGATCAATTGAAACGCTGTGCCCGCAAGGCGCTCGCCGAGGCCGGAGTCTCTGCCCGCAGCCTCCGCGGCATCGGGATCGCCGACGTCGGTCTGGTCAACCGCAGCCAGGGCATCTCCGTCCTCTCTTCTCAGTTGGACTTCTGGCGCAACGTCCCCCTCGTCAACATCTTCGAAGACGCCTTCCACGTCCCGGCCTTCGTCGAAAACGCCACTCGCTGCCGCGGCAACGCGGAACGCCTGCTCGGCGCCGGTGAATCCAACGACGACATGATCTACATCGAGTACGGCGCCGGTATCGGCTCCGCCCTCTTCTCCGGCGGCCGCGTCATCGAAGGCCGCCGCACCAGCGCCGGTGAGTTCGGGCACACCCGCGTCAGCATGGCCAATGTGGCCTGCAAATGCGGCAGCTTCGGCTGTCTCGAGGCCGTGGCCGGTTCGCCCGCCCTCGCCCATCGCTTCCGCGAGATCATCCGCGAAGGCGGCTCGTCCCTGGCATTGTCCAGAACCGGCGGCGATCCCTTGCGTGTCACGGGCTGGGATGTCCTCGAAGCCGCCCGTGCCGGCGATAAAGTCTGCCTCTCCATTTCAGAAGAGATGTGCCGCTACCTCGCCATCGGCCTCGCCAACCTCGTCAATCTGCTCGACCCCGCCCGCATCGTCCTCGATCAACGCCTCGAGATCTGCGGCGCCGGCTTCCTCGATCAGATCCAGCGCACCGTGCGCCTCCAGGCCCTCAGCCATCTCACTGAGGATCTCGTCATCTGTTTCGGCTCGCTCGGCGATACCGCCGGCGTCCTCGGCGCGGGCCTGTTGAGTCTCGAAGAGCTGTTCACCATCCCCGAGCTCAAAACGCCGCAGCATCTGCGCGAGGGCGCCTCGGGTCGTATGAAGCTTACCGCCGACCACTAGAACCGTATGCGCAATTTCGTGTTGCTGGCCCTGGTGAACTTCCTTTGGGCCATCCAGTTTCCTGCGTCCCGTGTGGCGGCCCAAGAGCTTCGCCCGCTCACACTCACCTGGTTCGCCATGCTCCTCGCTGCCATCCTCATGCTCCCGGTAGCCTGGTCGGAACGCCGCCCTGCCGCGCCGCCAGGCCGCTGGCCGCACCGGCTGGCGCAGGTCCTCGTCCTCGGACTCAGCGGCTCCCTCATCGCCCAGATGTGCCTGAATTGGGGCCTCGAACGCGCCCCCGCTTCCAATGCCTCCGTCATCAACCTGACAGTCCCCGTACTCATGACCGTCCTCGCCGCCCTCCTTCTCGGCGAGCGCATGAGCTCCGTGCGCTGGCTTGCTTTCGCCCTCTCCATCCCCGGAGTCCTGCTCTCCTCCGGCATCCGCTGGAACGAAACCAGCTTCGTCGAAGGCCGCTATTTCCTCGGCAACATGCTCATCTTCCTTAGTTGCTGGGGCAGCGCCTTCTACAACGTCTACAGCAAGCGCGCTCTCGACTGGCTCGGACCCGCGCAGCTCCTCGTCGCCACCTTCACGGTCTCGCTCATCGCCCTGCTGCCCGCCATGCTCTTCTACGAGCCCGGACCCCTCCAGCGCCTCCAGTCCGCTTCCTCCGCGGCGCTCTTCGGCCTCATCATCATCGGAGCCCTCAGCCTCGCCCTCTCGATGTTCCTCTACTTCCGGGTCCTCGGCGAGGTCGACGCCACCCAGGCCTCCCTCTCCATCTACTTCCTGCCCGTCTTCGGCGTCCTGCTCTCCGGCCTGGCTCTGCACGAAACAGTCAGCTCCGCCCTGCTGGCGGGCGGCCTCCTGGTAGGAATCGGTGCCTGGCTCGTAACCATGCACGAACAGAGATCCAAACGAACGGTGACCTCTTCATGACCTTTCAAATCGACGGTATTGTCCCCATCATCCCCACGCCCTTCGAGGAATCCGAGGAGATCTGCTGGACCGATCTCGATCGCCTCATCGACTTCGCCGTTGACGCCGGCGCCTGCGCCGTCTGTCTGCCGGCCTACGCCAGCGAGTTCTACAAACTCTCTGAGGACGAACGCCTCCAGATCACCAGCCGCGCTGTCCGCCGTTCCGCCGGACGCCTGCCCGTCATCGCCCAGGTGAACTACGCCTCCACTCGGCTCGCCATCGACGCCGCCGGACGCGCCGTTGACGCCGGAGCCTCGGCCATCTGCTCCGCCGCCCCCCGTCAATTCGCCCTCTCCGACGCCGACCTGCGCGACCACTTCGGAGCCCTGCTCTCCGCTGTGCAGGTCCCCTTCATCCTCCAGGACTTCAACCCCGGCGGCGCCTCCCTGTCCGTGCCCGCCATCGCCGAGCTCAACCGCCGCCACCCGCACTTCCGCTACATCAAGCTGGAAGAACCCCGCCTCGCCGCTAAGGTGGCCGCCATCCGCGACGCCACCTCCGGCAGCGTCGGTGTCCTCGAAGGCTGGGGCGGCATGTATACCCTCGAACTCGCACCAGCCGGCATCGCGGGCGTCGTTCCCGGCCTCGGCCTCACTGACCTGCTTCGCAAGGTCTTCCTCCTCGCCCGTGAGGGCCGCCGCGAAGAGGCTCAGCCCCTCTTCGAGGGCATCCTGCCCCAGATCCTCTACAGCCTCCAGAACATGGAGCTCTTCCACCACGCGGAAAAGCTCCTGCTCCAGGCTCGCGGCCTTCTCGACAGCGTCACCGTCCGACGCGCCACCCTCCGGCCCAGCCAGCACGACCTCCAGTACATCGCCCTCCTCAACCAGCGCATCGTCCGCCTGGTGCAGGAGCACGGCCTCGAACTCGCACCCCAGGGAGCACCCCGTTGAAGCTGTCCGCTCTCACCTCCCCCGAAATCGCCCGCCTCGCACCCGGCGCAATCGCGGTCCTGCCCGTCGCCGCCGTCGAGCAGCACGGCCCGCACCTGCCCGTGACCACCGACACCGATCTCGTCACGGCCCTTGCCAATGCCGCCGAGCAAGCCCTGGCCGATCGCGTCATCCTCTGCCCCACGCTGCCCTACGGCTCCAGCCACCACCATTTGTCATTCGCCGGAACCCTCAGCATTCATCCCGAACTCTTCACCCGCCTCGTCGTCGACCTCGTCCGCTCACTCGAAGGCTCAGGCTTCCGCCGCATCGTCATCCTCAATGGGCACGGCGGCAACATAACGCCCACCCGCCAGGCGCTCTCGATCCTCGCTCAGGCGCCGGTCGCTGAAGTCGCCCTGGCCACTTACTGGGAACTCGCCGGAGCCGTCTTCGCCGGACAGCCGCCCCTGGAGTCCCCGGCCCTCAGCCACGCCTGCGAATACGAAACGAGCATGATGCTCGTCCTCGACTCCACCCGCGTGCACCCGGACCGGGCCGCCCGCGCCGCTCGCCCTCCAGCCAACAACTACGTGGCCTGGGAAGACGACGCCCCCTATCGCGGCATCTCCATCGTCCGGCGCACCGAGTTCCTCTCCGGCAACGGCTCCAGCGGCGAACCCCACAAAGCCACAGCCGCCAAAGGCAGCCACCTGCTCTCCGCCGCTGTCGACACGCTCATCGAATTTCTGACTGACTTTGCCTCATGGCCACCCATGGAGGATCTACGAAATGCCTGAAACACTTGACGTGGGCCGCATGCCGGCCGGAGTCGCTGGACTCGGCCTGATGGGCGCCAGCATCACCGCCTGTCTCCTCTCCGCTGGACACCCGGTTACCGGGGTCGAAAAGGATGCCGGACAGCGCTCCACCGCCCGCCGCCGTATCGCCGCGCTCCTTCGCAAGATGAGTCAGGAGAATCTCCTCCACAGCCCCGTCGACGAGGCCATGCAACGCTTCCGCACCACCGGCGACGTCACCGAACTCGGCGAATCGGAGATCGTGATCGAGTCCATCTCCGAAAACGGCGCGCAGAAGCAGAAGCTCATCGAGAGCATCGAAGGCTCCGTCGGCCGCCACGTCCCCATCGGCTGCAACACCTCCGCCATCCCCATCTCCATCCTTCAGAAGGAGACTCGCCACCCGCGCCGTATCCTCGGCATCCATTGGGCCGAACCCGCCCACACCACGCGTTTTCTCGAAGTCATCTGCGGCAACGACACCTCGCCCGCCGTCGCCCGCCGCGTTCTCGCTCTTTCCCGCCGCTGGGGCAAGGAGCCCACTTTCCTCCGCCGCGACATCCGCGGTTTCATCACCAACCGCTGCTTCTACGCCCTCATCCGCGAAGCGCTCTACCTCGTCGAGAACGGCTACGCCACCGTCGCCGATGTCGACCGCTCCCTCCGCAACGACCTCGGCTACTGGATCACCTTCGCCGGCCCCTTCCGCTTCATGGACCTCACCGGCCTTCCCGCCTACGCCGCCGTAGCCAAAGACCTCTTCCCCGAACTCTCCAACACCACCGAAGTCCCGCCGACCCTGAAACGCCTCGCCCAATCCGGAGCCAAAGGCGTCTCCAACGCGCGCGGCTTCTACAAATACCGCGACGGCCAGGCCGAACGCTGGGAGAAGCTCTTCCTCGACTTCAGCTACCGCATCCGCACCCTTGCGCAGGAGTACCCCGAGGACATCGGCGACCGCCCCGCGTCCCGCCGGAGGAAGCCGTGAGCCTCATCATCCAAAAGGCCATCGCCACCCCTGTGCGCGTCCCGGCCCGGCCCGACAGCCTCAACTCCCGCGAGGTCGACGACACCGACGCCGACTTCGCCCGCCGCTTCCACACCGGCAAAACCTGGCAGGACTTCCCCCACGAGCTCAAGTGGATCATCCAGCTCCAGGGCAGCGATGGCCGCGTCGGCATCGGCGAAACCTATCGCGCCGCCGACCCCGATCACGTCGAAGCCGCCATCCAAGCCGTCGTCGGCCGCGATCTCTTCGCCCTCAACTGGCGCGCCCTGCCCGTCCCCCACGCCCGCGTCTACGACGCCATCGAATCCGCTATCCTCGACCTCGCCGGCCAGGCTCTCAACGTACCCGTCTACCAACTCCTGGGCGGCGCCTTCCGCCACTCCGTCGAATGCAGCGGCTGGACCGGCCGCCGCACGCCCGCCGACGCCGCCCGCAAAGCCCACGAAGCCATGCAGCGCGGCCACCGCGTCTTCAAGTTCAAGTGCTCGTCGGAAGACCCGGTGCGCGAATGGACCGAAGCCATCGAGGCCCGCTGCGGCCACCGCATCCGCATCCTGCTCGACCCCAACCAGCGCTGGAACGACGTCTCCACCACGCTCCGCTTGATGGAAGGCGTCCGCCCTGAAACCATGTACGCCCTGGAAGACCCGGTCCTCCGCTCCGACATCGCCGGCTTCCGCCAGCTCAAGTCGATCCTCCGCATCCCCCTCTACCTGCACGTCGCCCTGCCCTACGACCAGAACCCCGCCGACCTCCTGGCGGCCCTCCGCCTCGACGCCGTCGACGGCTTCAACTTCAACGGACCCATGTTCCGCTTCGTTGAGCTCGCTTCCACAGCCGCCCTCGCCGGCCTCCCATGCTGGCACGGCAGCGAAGTCGATCTCGGAATCCTGGAAGCCTCCGCCCTTCACGCCTGCGCAGCCGCCCCCTCCTGCATAATCCCCTCCGACATCTTCGGAGAACTCGTCCGCGAGGACGACCTCCTGGAATCCCCCATCGTCTTCGAACGCGGCTTTGCCCAGGTCCCCCAAGGTCCCGGACTCGGTGTCCGCCTCGACCACTCGGCCCTGCGCCGCTACCAATCTGGAGAACCTCTCGAATGTTGATCCGTCTCAGCGCAGTCTTGCTGACCGCCGCCACGCTCCTTCCTGCCCAGGACCTCCCCCTTCTCCCTCAACCCCACACAGTCCAACTCGGTTCCGGCTCCCTCAAACTCCTCCACCCAACCATCGGCTTCGCCGCCAAACCGGACAAAGACGACGCCCTGGTCGAGCGCGCCCTCCGCGCCATCCTCCAACAGTCCGGAATCCAACCCGCCGCCTCCACCACCGCCCCTGTCATCCTCCTTGAGCGCACCTCTCCGCAATCCTCCTGGCAGTGGGACGACACCCCCGGACCCAACTCCTCCGAAGCCTACTCGCTGAAAATCACAACCACCCGCGTTCACCTGAAAGCCGCCACCGCCCGCGGCCTCTTCTACGCGGTCCAGACCCTGAGCCAGCTACTCACCCCCACCGCGACCCTGCGCGTCCTCGAGATCGCCGACTGGCCCGCCATGCGCCTGCGCGGCTTCATGCTCGATCTCAGCCACGGCCCCTTCCCCAAATTCGACGAGCTCAAACGCCAGATCGACTTCCTCGCCCGCTGGAAAGCCAACCAGTTCTACCTCTATTCCGAAACCAACGTCGAACTCGACGGCTTCCCCCTCCTCAGCGCCTCCGCCCGCCTCACCAAGGCCCAGGTCCGCGAACTCATCGCCTACGCGCACGACCGCTTCATCGACGTCGTCCCCTGCGTCGAACTCTACGGCCACCTGCACGACCTCGCCCGCATCGAGACCTACTCCACCCTCGCCGAAATGCCCCACGGCGGCGAGATCAACCCGCTCAACCCCAAAGCCCAGGCCCTCATCCGTGACTGGGTCGACCAGCTCACCGCCCTCTTCCCCAGCCCCTGGTTTCACGTCGGCATGGACGAGACCTACGAGCTCGGCAAAGTGCCCGGCCGTCAGCTCGAGCCCGCCAAAGCCGGCGAAATCTACCTCCGCCACTTCGAACAGGTCTCGTCCCTCGTAGCCGCCAAAGGCAAACGCGTCATGATCTGGGGCGACATCCTCCTGCAGCATTCGGAAGTCATCGCCCGCGTCCCCGCGGGCACCGTCGCCATCCCCTGGCGCTACTCCGATGAACCCGATTACGACCGCTTCGTCGCCCCTCTTGCCGCGGCCAAGGTGAACTCCCTCCTCGGCTCCGGCGTCTGGAACTACTACGACGCCGTCCCCGACTTCGACCACACCCTCCGCAACGTCGACGGCCTCGCCAAAAGTGCCCGCAAACACCGCTCCCTCGGCATCCTCCACACCGAATGGACCGACTGCGGCCAGGTCCTCCTCCGCATGGCCGACCCCGCCGTCGCCTACGGACCCATCGCCTCCTGGAATCACGAGACCCTGACTCACGCCCAGGTCTACGATCGCTACGCCCGCCTCCTGCACCCCCGCCACGCCGCCGCCGTCAGCCGCCTGCTAGCCACCGTCTCCCAATCCCAGAGCGCCCTGGAAAAGGCCTTGGGCACCCGCGTCTTCCAGACCCTCTGGGCCAACCCCCTCGAGCCCCGCCGCCTAGAACGCGCCCGCGCCCATGCCGCCGCCATCCGCGAAGCCCGCATCCAGTCCGAATCCGCCCAGGCCACCCTCCTGACCCTCCTCAAGGACGGCCCCGATCCCTTCTACGAGTCCCTCCTCTACGGCGCGCGCCTCCTCGACTACATCGCCCTCCGCCAGCTGTATGCCCTGGAGATGGACGGATTCCGCGAAGCCCTCGCCAAGGACCCCAAGCCCGCCAACTATCGCCTCCTCTTCGGCGTCGAAATCAGCGAAACGGACCACAGCCGCCTGTTCGACCTCATGGACGCGGCCGGTGAGCTGCGTGCCCAACTCCGGACCCTCTGGCTCCGCGACTATCTGCCCTACCGCCTGGAAACCGCCATGGGCCGCTGGCAAGGCGAATTCGATCGCTGGCGCAACCTCCAGGAGAAAATTGCCCACCCCGCACGCAGCTACCGAGAAGGCGATCCGCCGCCCACTATGCTGCCGTAGTGCCTGCAGGAGTGCTCACAGGCGCTACACTGCCAAAATGACAGCCCGTCTCGCTGTACCTTCCGACTCCGCCGCGATCGCCCGCATCTACAACGAAGGCATTGAGGACCGCATTGCCACCTTCGAGACCAGGCCCCGTAGTGAGGCCGATGTCCGAGCCTGGTTTGACGGCGTCCACCCTTCCGTTGTCGTCGAACAAGAAGGCATCGTGGTCGCCTTCGCCTCCACGTCGACTTACCGCCCGCGTGCCTGCTACGACGGTGTCGCCGAGTTCTCTGTCTACGTCGCCCGCTCGGGACGCGGTCGCGGTGCAGGCCGTGCGGCAATGCTCGCGCTATTGGATGCGGCCGAGAAAGCTGGCTATTGGAAGCTCGTCTCCCGGGTTTTCACCCAAAACCAGCCCAGCCTGGGGCTTCTGGCGTCGCTGGGCTTTCGTCAGGTGGGTATTTACGAAAAGCACGGCAAACTCGATGATGTCTGGCGGGATGTGGTCATCGTGGAGCGGTTGATCCCCGCCAATTGCCGCTGACGGCTCCTCGATGGGAGACTTGGGATATCAAGGGCCCTCAAGGAGAGAACGGGGATGCGATGGACACCCGGCGGTACCAGTGATGACATCGAAGATCGGCGCGATGACGAGGGTGGAGGTGGCGGCGGCGGGTTTGGTGGCTTCCGTCTGGGGCTCGGCGGCATGCTCGTGCTGGGCGTGCTGAGCCTGGTCTTCAAGACCGATCTCATCAGCCCGTTTCTTGGCCTCAACCGAGGTGGCTCCCCGGCGGTTTCGCGCCGCGCGCCTGATGCTGCCCGAACGAAGAGCGAACAGAAGCTCGTCGAGTTCGTCTCCTTCGTCCTGGACGACAACCAGAAGACCTGGGCCCAGACCCTGTCGGCCGAAGGCAAGACCTACCGCAAGGCGAGGCTCGTCCTGTTCCGCGATTCCGTGGAATCCGCCTGCGGCATGGCCGAATCCGCCACCGGGCCGTTCTACTGCCCCGGTGACTCAAGAGTCTACATCGACCTGGGCTTCTACGATGAACTGCGGACCCGCTTCGGTGCGCCGGGAGAGTTCGCGCAGGCCTACGTCATCTCCCACGAGATCGGCCATCACATCCAGAATCTCCTTGGCATCGAGGCACAGGTGCGCTCCGCCCAGCGCCGCAATCCGGCGGCCCGCAACGCCCTGTCCGTAAAGATGGAGTTGCAGGCCGACTGCTTCGCTGGCATCTGGGGCCACAGCACCAACGAGCGCGGCATCCTGGAGCAGGGTGACGTCGAATCCGGACTCGGAGCCGCGGCCGCCGTCGGCGACGACCGCCTCCAAAAAGCGGCGACTGGCCACGTCTCGCCAGAGTCGTTCACTCACGGCACCTCCGCGCAGCGCATGGATTGGTTCCAGCGGGGATACAATTCAGGGAAGCTCTCGGCGTGCAATACGTTCGCCAGGGACTAGCAGGCTGACCCATGAAATACAAAACACCCCTTCTCACACTCGTCATAGCCGCCCTGGCTGCCACCGCCGGTTGGATGGCTCGCGGCATCCCCGCGGCTGCCGCCGAAACCCATGTCTATGAACTGCGCACTTACCACTGCGAGCCGGGCAAACTGCCCAATCTGCAGGCGCGCTTCCGCGACCACACCGTCGCCATCTTCAACAGACACGGCATGAAGAGCGTCGGATATTGGGTGCCATCCGATGGGCCCGAGCACGAAAACACCCTCATCTACATCCTCGAGCACAAGAGCCGCGAGGCCGCCAAAGCTTCGTGGGACGCGTTCCGGAACGACCCTGAGTGGAAGAAGGTGCGCGAGGCCTCCGAAGTCAGCGGCAAGATCGTCAGCAAGGTCGATTCCGTCTACATGGATCCGACCGACTTCTCCAAGCTGCGTTAGCCCACAAGCGACAATGGCTCCGTCTGCCAACCCAAAGGCAGCCGGAGCCATTCTCAGTCCTGTGCCTGCCTGCTCCTTCTGCATGGGGAGTCACCATCACATGAGACGCCGGAATTTTCTATCTCTACCCGCTGTAGCATTGGCCCCGTCAAATGATCTCGACTCCGCCGTCCGACGCGAGACCCGGAGCTTGGACGCCGAGGTCTCGCTCTACGCCAGAAACCTGGAAACCGGCACCTCCTACGGGTTGCGCGAGAACGGGCGCGTCCGTACGGCAAGCACGATCAAACTGCCCATCATGGCCGCGGTATTCGACAAAGTAGCCAAGGGCGAATTGCGCTGGAATCAGATGTTGCGGCTGCGCGACGAGGACAAGGTCTCGGGTTCCGGAGTCCTGCACGAATTCTCCGCCGGGTTGCGGCTGCCGTTGCGCGACGTGGTGAATGTGATGATCGTGGTTAGCGACAACACGGCCACCAATCTCGTCCTCGATCTCATCAAGGCTGACGCCGTCAACACCTTCCTGGATGCACAAGGCCTGAAGCAGACGCGCAGCATGCGTAAGGTACGCGGCGACGGCACGCAACTCAAGGCACCTTCGGGCTGGAGCAAGGCCGGGTTGATGGAAGAGAACAAACGCTTCGGCATCGGCTCGTCCACGCCATTCGAGATGGTCACCGTGCTTGAGCGGCTGGAGAAGGGCCAAGTCGTCAACGCCGAATCCAGCCGCGCGATGATCGCCATTCTGAAACGCCAGCAGTACAAAGACGGCATAGGCCGCCACCTGGGTGAGACGCCTGTGGCCAGCAAATCCGGATCGCTGGATGCCCTCCGTTCCGACGTCGGCATCGCCTATACGCCCAAAGGTCGCGTCGCGATGGCCATTACTGTGGATGGGCTCAAGCAGATCGACGAAAGCCAGGACAACCCGGGGTTGCTGCTCATCGCCCGGCTGGCGCAAATCCTTTGCCGCGGCCTGACGGGCGTGCTATAACTGACCGCTATGAAGCTCTCCCGTCTCATCCCAGTGGCGATCTTTGCCCTGTCGCTCGTGTTTGGCCAAGGGGCCGTCAAAAAGGCCGCCGACGCGAAGGCGGCCGTGAAATCCGCTTCGACCAAGGCCGCCGATCTCCTCGACATCAACACCGCTTCCGTGGACGCACTCAAGGCACTGCCCGGCATCGGCGACGCCTACTCTGGAAAGATCATCAAGGGCCGGCCTTACAAGCGGAAGGACGAGCTCGTCCAGAAGAGCATCCTGCCGCAGGCGACCTACGACAAGATCAAAGACCTGATCGTCGCGAAGCAGAAGTAGGACACCTACTCCTTGTCTTTCGAGATAGGCGCGTAGACAGCGCTCACCGCTCGCCGGTAGTCCTCCGGCGCCAGCAGGATCTGCATGCCGCGCTGGCCGGCTGAGATCGAGATGCGGTCGTAGATTTGCGCGAACTCGTCGAGATAGACGGGGTAGTCCTTCTTGCAGGCGAGCGCCGTCACGCCGCCGCGAATGTAGCCGGTCAGCGGTTGAACTTCTTTCAGGGGGACCGTGTCTGCCTTGCGGTCCCCCATGGATCTCGCCAGCGCCTTCAGATCGAGTTCAGCATTGCCGGGGATCACCGCCAGACACACACCCGTCCTCTCGCCCCGCACCACGAGAGTCTTGAAAGTCTGCTCCACCGGGAACGCGATCTTCGCGGCCACGGTCTCCGCGGAGAGATCTGATTCGTCCACCTCGTACTCACGCACCTCAAACGAAATACCCAAACCTTCCAGAAACCGTACAGCATTTGTCTTAGCAGCGCTCATCGATTCGATGGTACATAGGAATCTATGCGGATTCGCAAGGCTGTAATCACCGCGGCTTCCCCCTCGCAGCGCCGTCTGCCCCTCCAGAACCTGATTGATCGGGATGGCCAGGAACGCAGCGTCCTTGGCATCCTGCTGGAGGAAGTCGTCCGTGCTCGCGTGGAAGAGATCTGCGTCGTGGTCTGCCCCGGCGACGCCGAACACTACGCCCTCGTGACTGGCGACCACGCCGGCCGCGTCCGCTTTGTCGAGCAGCACGAGCCCCGCGGTTACGGCCACGCCATCCATTGCGCTCGCGAGTTTACCGCCGGTGAGCCGTTCCTCCACCTCGTCAGCGATCACCTTTACGTCAACCACACCAAGGCAAGTTGCGCTACCGAACTCATCGAGGTGGCGGAACTGGAAGATTGCTCCGTCTCCAGCGTACAGGCCACGCGCGAGGGCCAGTTGAAGCAGTTCGGCGCTGTCGGCGGCCAACGCGTGGCCGGCCGGGAACGGCTCTATAAAGTCGACACCGTGCTCGAGAAGCCCACGCCGACAGAAGCTGAACAGAGGATCGTCGTCCCAGGCCTACGCTCCGGACACTACCTCTGTTTCTTTGGTATGCACGTGCTGGCACCGGCGGTCATGACAATTCTCGAAGAACTGCTGGCGGATCCGCGAACCACCACCGTATCGCTCTCCATGGCCCTGGCCGAGTTGGCTCGCCGCGAGCGCTTCCTGGCTCTACGCATGACACAGCGCCGTTACGATCTGGGAGTCCGCTATGGGTTGCTGACAGCACAATTGGCCCTCGGGCTCAGCGGTCGCGACCGCGACGAGATCCTCTCGCAAATGGTGGAACTAATGGCCCTGCGGGAGATGGCCGCGAAATGAGCGAGTTGGTCCGCATCATCCTCTCCCCCGATCAGGAGACCCGCAACCGTTCCCTGGACTCCTTCTGCCGGGCTGCCTCGGCCGACACCCTGCTGTGCGAGTGCCAGGCTTTGGAGGAACTGCGCCGCTGCAGCGACAACTTGTACGTTCGCGTACGCGCCTTGTTCTTCCTTTCGTCCATCCACCGCATGTACCTGGCCGGTAAGGCCGGAGTCGCGCCACAAGGCCGCGTGCCCTTCGATGGCTTCACCCACCTTCTACAGCGCCGCTTTGAAGAAGCCATTCGCAGCTTTCTGGCCGCACAGGCGAAACAAGGCGCAAATCAGGCGGCCAGCAGTGCCCTGGCCGTCGCCTATCGCAGCCTCGCGTTCCAGAACCTCGCCGATCAGGTCCGTCGCAGTGTGCGGAGCGTGCGTGGCAACCAGTGGATGTTTCGTACCGGCCATCCAGCGGATTACCCGCTGCGCGTGCGACCCGAGCTCATGCTGCGCCATCCCTCCACCGGTGTCTTCCCCGCCCTGCGCGAAGCCACCCCTGTCCGCATGGATCTGTCGCACAGTGGCTGGAGCGATATCTTCTTTCTCGGGATGGACTTCCCCGAGGGCGCGCGCGTTCTCAACACGTCCATCGACCTCGCCGTTCGCGGTGTCTCTGACTCCACGCCGAAACCACCCGTCGAAGCCTATCTCCGCGTCATCGACGAACCCCTCCTCCGCCTGACGAGCATCGACCTGGGCGCAACGGCCGACATCACTGCGCTCGCCGAAGTGTTCGACTTCGGCCGCGACTACCTGGGCCTCCTCAAGGCCGCCATCATCGCCGCCGGCATCGTGCCGCCAGGCATGGAAGGCTCCGGTCAATCACTCGCCGAGTTGCTCGCCGAGCTCACCGGCCGCGCAGGCTGTGGCCTGGAGGTTGTCAGCAAGGTCAATGACATTCCCAAAGGTTCTCGCCTGGCGGTTTCGACGAACCTGCTGGCCAGTCTGATATCGGTCTGCATGCGCGCCACCAGTCAGATCCACTCGCTCACGGGTGGGCTGCAGGAGAGCGACCGCCGTCTCGTGGCCGCCCGCGCAATCCTGGGCGAATGGCTGGGCGGTAGCGGTGGTGGATGGCAGGACTCCGGCGGCGTCTGGCCCGGCATGAAGCTCATCGAAGGAGTCGTCGCCGGCGAAGGAGACGTGGAGTACGGCATCAGCCGCGGATGTCTACTGCCGCGGCACCGCGTGTTCCCTCTGGAAGAGATCACAGCCGAAACCCGCCTCAAACTGCAGCAGAGCCTTGTGCTCGTCCACGGCGGCATGGCACAGGATGTCGGGCCGATCCTGGAAATGGTCACTGAGAAATATCTATTGCGCGGCGAGAGAGAGTGGCACGGCCGTCTCCAAGCCATGGGCCTTCTCGACGAGATCATCGACTGTCTGCGCCGGGGCGACATCCGTGGCGTCGGCGCATGCACGCAGCGCAACTTCGACGGCCCGATCCAGACCATCATTCCCTGGGCGGCCAATCAGTACACGCTGCGCCTCATCGAGGCGGCGCGCAGGGATTTCGGTGACGCTTTCTGGGGCTTCTGGATGCTCGGTGGCATGGCCGGCGGCGGCATGGGCTTCCTCTTCGCTCCCGAGGTGAAGCCGCTCGCTCAGCAGCGCATGGCTGAGATCATGAGCGAAGCCAAGCAGGCCATGGATCGCGCCGTACCGTTCGCCATGGAGCCGGTCGTTTACGACTTCACCATCAACGAGCGCGGCACCTGGGCCGAACTCCTGACCGGTGAAGACCGTCTCCTCCCCGCCGGTTACTACGCCCTGCGCGTGCCGGAACTCGTCCGCCGCCAGACCCGCGAACTCACGCCCGCTCAGCGCGGCGATCTGATGGCCTTTGGCGAAGCCTGCCGTCACCGTCCGGAGCTCACCGGCATGGTCCAGACTCTCTTCGACCGCCTGCTGCCGCGGGACGCGAACAGGCAGACCGGCTCCACCCGCACCCTCCACGAGCTACTGGAGGACTATGGGTTCGATCGCGTCCAGCACGAGAAGATCCGCGCCGACCTGCGCAGTGGCCGCATCGGGCTCGCTCAAAACCGGCTGCCCGTGAGCAGTCGCATCGAAGATGTGTCGACCGGAGAAGTCACCGATGCACGTCAGCCGCTGTCCGCCCGGCTGGTGTCGTTGGGAGCTCAGGCCTTGGCCGAAGGCGCCGTCGCCGTGGTCTCGCTGGCCGGCGGCGCGGGCAGCCGCTGGACCAAAGGCGCGGGTGTCGTCAAGGCGCTCAATCCCTTCGTGATGATGGCCGGCCGCCATCGCAGTTTTGTCGAGATCCACCTCGCCAAGTCCCGCCAGGCCTCGCGCCGCTTCGGCCGCCCCGTTGCTCACGTCTTCACTACCAGCTATTTCACCCATCCGCCCATGCAGCAGTACCTGCAGGCGGCGGATAACTATGGCTACAAGGGGCCTTTGTACCTCTCGCCCGGCCGCAGCGTCGGACTTCGGCTCATCCCCACGGCCCGCGACCTGCGGTTCGCCTGGCAGGAGATGCCGCAGCAGGTACTCGACGATCAGAAACAGAAAGTTCGTGACAGTGGCCGCGCCGCGCTGATGAACTGGGCCACTTCGCTCGGCGAGGCGTCCGACTATACGGACAACTTGCCTCAGCAGTGTCTCCACCCGGTCGGCCACTGGTATGAAGTACCCAACCTTCTGAGGAATGGAACTCTCCGCCGGCTGTTGGAGGAGCAACCCGGTCTCCGCTACATCCTGCTCCACAACATCGACACAACGGGGGTATCCCTCGACCCTGGCTTGCTGGGTCTCCACATCGACTCCGGAGCCGCCATCACGACGGAAGTGATCGGTCGCGAAGTCGAGGACCACGGCGGCGGCCTGGCCCGCGTCAATGGCCGCGTTCGCCTCATTGAAGGCATGGCCCTGCCGGACGAACGTCTCGAGTTCGAGCTCTCCTACTACAACAGCAACACGATGTGGATCAGCATCGACGCCTTACTGCGTGTCTTTGCGCTCCGTGTGGACGATCTCGCCAACGACGAGAAGACCGCCGTGGCGGTGCGCAACCTGGCCGCGCGGATGCCCACCTACATCACCTTGAAAGATGTGAAGAAGCGTTGGGGCACGGGCCAGGAGGACATCTACCCCGTCACCCAGTTCGAGAAGCTCTGGGGCGACATGACCGCCTTGCCGGAGCTCCACTGCGGCTATGCGGTCGTACCGCGAATGCGCGGCCAGCAGTTGAAGGAGGTGGCGCAGCTCGATGGCTGGCTCTGTGACGGCTCAGCCGCCTTTGCCGAGTCGCAATGCGACTGGTAGCCGCGGCTACTCTTTCCTGGCCACCAGTCGGACGATCGGCGCCTTGCCCTCAGGCCCGTTCGACCATTCCGCCTGCATGGTCCTGTCTTCGTAGCGCAGAATCCGCAGCTTTTCGAACGACCTGATCAGTTGGTTAGTCATGTAGCCGGGAGGTCCACCGGAAACAGGCCGCAACCCCAACGCCTGCACGTCCGCATGGTGGCCTTCCACAATCAGCAGCCCACCGGGCTTCAACGATTCCATCAGCCGGCGCGCATTTTTTACGGGCACCATGTGGATGTACATGCACAGGATCAGGTCATACCGGTCCCGTCCGAGATCCATGTGATCGATGTCACCCGCGCGTGCGTCCAATTCCACTTTCAGCTTTGACGCTTCCTGGTGGGCCTGCTTCACGGCAGCCGGAGAGATGTCCACGCCCGTCACCTTCCAACCTTTGCGGGCCAGATAGATGGCGTTGCGTCCGTTGCCCATGCCGACGTCCAGAGCCACGCCCGTCTTCAGGTTCGCAGTCGTCTCCAGCACCAGGGTGCTGGGATTCACCGGCACCTTCGCGTCTGAACTGAGGTAGATCTGATCCCAACGAGCGGCCGAGTTCCTATGCGGCTGCGCCATCAGATGCGCCGAACTTAGAACAAAAATGAGTGCGAGCAAGATCCGCATGATTACTCCACGGTGACGCCGGTCAGCCAAAAGAACATGTCGTTCACATTCACTGTCGCCTTGATCGCGAGGCCAGGCTTCAGTTTGGCGAACTCCTCGGCCGAAGGCACCGGGAAATCCATGGTCATAGCTTCCATCCAATCCCCGATCTTCTCATGCTTGACCGTCACTACGCGATCTTCGGGCTTTACGCTGACCACGACACCCTTCAGCTCGTACTTCTTCTTCGCCTCCCCGTAGTCGAACCGGTTCTCACCCTTCTTGGCGCACGCGGCGCACACCGCCGCCAGCGCGGCCAACCCAAAACTTCTTCGATTCATCATCTCCTCAACGATAAGCCGGTAGACCCGTCACGCGCTCGCCGATCACCAGTGCGTGAATATGGTCGGTGCCTTCATAGGTCTTTACGGTCTCCAGATTGCACATGTGACGCATGATCGGATAGTCGTCGATAATTCCGTTGCCGCCCAGCAGATCGCGGGACAGCCGCGCGCAGTCCAGGGCGATCGAGACGTTGTTCCGCTTCAACATCGAAACGTGCGCGAAGTCGAGTTTCTTCTGATCCTTCAGGCGTCCGCAATGCATCGCCAGCAACTGACCCTTGGTAATCTCGGTCACCATCCAGGCCAGCTTCTCCTGCACCAGTTGATGAGTGGCGATGGGCCGGTCGTCAAACTGCTTCCTGACCAGCGTGTACTGCCGGGCAGTCTCGAAACAGTCCATGGCCGCGCCCAACACACCCCACCCAATGCCATACCGAGCCTGCGACAGACAGCCCAGAGCAGCCTTTAATCCAATAGCGTCCGGCAACCGCTGCGACTCCGGAATCCGGCAATCGCTAAACGCCAGCGACGAGGTCACCGACGCGCGCATCGACAGCTTGCCGTGAATGTCGCTGGACGTGAAACCAGGCGTGCCCTTGTCCACCAGGAATCCACGTACACCTTCGGGGCTGCGCGCCCATACCACCGCCACATCGGCGACCGTACCGTTCGTGATCCACGTCTTCTCACCGTTCAGAACCCACTCGTCGCCGTCTTTTCGCGCCGTGGTGGTCATGCCGCCTGGGTTCGATCCAAACCCCGGCTCGGTCAAACCGAAACACCCGATCAGCTTGCCCTCGGCCAGCTTCGGCAAGTATCTTTGGCGCTGTTCCTCGCTCCCATAGGTGCGGATGGGATACATCGCCAGCGCGCCCTGCACGCTGACGAAGCTGCGCAGGCCCGAGTCGCCGCGCTCCAACTCCTGCATGATCAGTCCGTACTCGACGTTCGTAAGCCCGGCACAGCCGTAGCCTTCGAGATTTGCGCCGAAGAAGCCCAACTCACCCATCTCCGCAATCAACTCGGACGGGAACCGGCCCTCGTTGAAGCAGTCCTTGATAATCGGGATCACCCGGTCTTCCGTGAACTGGCGCGCCGTCTGACGGACCAGTTTTTCCTCATCGTTCAACAGAGAATCGATGTGGAGGTAGTCAACACCCCGAAAGGAGGCCATATCCCTCCATGTTATCGCCTGAATATTCCCTGAGAGTTGGGGCCCTACTCCAGCACTACTGTTCCAAATGCTTGTTTGGCTCCTGCTTCTGTCGGATGCCTCGTGCGCCATGTGGCCGCGCGACCCCGCCACGGCGGCGTATACAGCTTTGCGGGAAGATCGCCTCGATGCGGCGGTTTCGGCATTCCAGGAAGCGTTGCCCTGCAATCCGTCCAGCGCCCGCCTTCGCAAAGACTTCGCCTACACACTCCTACGCACCGGCGATCGCCTGGCCGCGCGCCGCCAGTTTGAGGATGCCCTACATCTGGACCCCACCGACGAAACCGCGGCGCTGGAAGGCGCATTTCTGGATTACGAGACCGGACGCCGGCGCCAGGCCCGCCGCGCCTTCCTGCGGCTGAGAGCGTCCACTGACCCTCAAATACAGGCCAGGGCCACACGCGCGTTCGAGGGCGTCGACGAGCCATTGCGCACCGCCATCGCCCGCTGGCAGGAGGCCCTGCGCCTTGCGCCTGGCCAGTGGTCCGGTCACGAGGAACTGGCTCGGTTGGCCGAGGAGCGGGACGAACTCGATCTCGCGGCCCGGCATTTCGAGGAGGCCTGGCGCCGCCGCCCCAGCAAGTCGGAATTGCTCCTCGACTTGGCTCGTATCTGGCAGGAGCAGGGCGAGACGTCGAAGGCACGCGCCGCGCTCGTCACGGCTTGGCGCACGGGATCGCCCCGCGTCTCGGAATCCGCCCGGGAGCAGATGAACGGGACTATGCCCGCCTCTTCGGAACTAGCCATGGCTATCCCGGCGGAGGAGGAATCGTCGGATTCCGAGGTCTTTGATGCCAAGGAGATGGGCCAACGCTCCCTGGAGAGCAACTACCTGAACGACGCCCTGAAGTACCTGACTCTGGCCTACCAGCAGGATCCGAAAGACGCCAATATCCTCTATCAGTTGGGCGTAACCACCAACATGCTGCACCGTGACGCCGAAGCTCTGCAGTGGTTCAGCCTGGCCCGCCGCTCGACCGACCCCGAGATCGCTCCAAAAGCCGCCCAGGCCTATGCCGCTCTCCGCGCCACACAACCCGGCTTTCACGTCTCCGCCTGGGTCATCCCCATCCAATCCTCACGCTGGAACGACACCTTCGTGTACGGCCAACTGCGCGGCGAGTACCGGCTGAAACACTCGATTCTGACGCCCTACGTGTCTCTGCGATTTCTTGGTGATACTCAGAGCGCCGTGAACCGCGCCTCCTATACTTTCCTTTCCGAGACCAGCGTGATTGGCGCCGTGGGACTGAAGGCCCAACTCCACCCACGAGCGTTCGGTTGGTTTGAAGCCGGGGAAGCCGTGAGTTATGTGGGCTGGCGCCACACCATGGGCATTGCGTCGTCAGACTATCGCGGGGGTGTGTCGTGGACGCGCGGTTGGGGCCGGCTGCTCGGCTCCCCCGAGGCAGGGTGGTTCACCGAATCCGCCGTGGACGGGGTCTACATCCATCGGGACTGGAACGACATGATTTTGTACTCGCAAAACCAATTCGGGTACACCCGGGCGAAAGACACTCGCGGCCAACAGTTGATGACATACCTGAACGTCAATCTCACGGCGGACAGCAGGGGCCACGAATGGGCTAATGCGGTGGAGGTGGGCCCGGGCATCCGCCTGCGGCTCCGGGGCATGCCGAGAGGCATGGTGTTCCGGTACGACGTCTTGTATGGAAGGTACACCAAACCGAACAGATCTACGATTGATCCCAGCTATTGGGATGCCCGCGCGAGTCTTTGGTATGCGATATCTCGTTAGTTTTCTTTTCTTTGCGCTTTCGGCCTGGGGTTCCTGGCCGCGCCTGTTGAGTTCGCTCGGCCTCGACGCCACAGCAGTAGCCATACTGGAGGGCGCGGCCCCCGAAGAAGGCTTCGTCCCCGGCGTGGAAACCGTTCAGGTGCGCAGCGTGACCGACCGCCTCGCGCCCGATCTCCAAATCGTTTGGAAAGACGCACTCACCATCCCTCGCTATCAGGTTCCACCGGGCGCAATCGTGTTCACCCGCGAACGCTGGACTGGAGCCCCCTTGGCCGCGGGCTTCCACCGCGCCGGCAAGGTCGTGTTCTGGACGGCCGTTCCGCTGGGTGACCAAGGCTACGAACGATTTCCCTATATCCCCCAGGCCCTGGCGGAACTGGGCCTTCACCCACGCGTCGAGAGCCGGTCATTGTGGGCGTTCTTCGACTCCTCGTACCGCCTCCGGGCCGACCCGGACTACCTGGCCGCCCGCTGGCGCGCTGGCGGAATCGCGGCGCTCCACATCGCCGCCTGGCACTATTGGGAGTCCGACACGGAACGCGACGCCTGGCTCACCCGCCTCATTGATGCCTGCCATCGCCACGCCATCGTCACCTATGCCTGGGTAGAGTTTCCGCACGTCAGCGAACAGTTCTGGAAGCTCCACCCGGAGTGGCGGGAGCAGACCGCAACCGGCCAGGATGCCCACCTGGACTGGCGTAAGCTGATGAATCTGAATGATCCGGATTGCGCCGCCGCTATCCACTCCGATCTCCGCACCCTCGTTCAGCGCTTCGACTGGGACGGCATCAACTTGGGTGAACTGTACTTCGAGTCGCTGGAAGGCTATCCGAATCCCGCCCGGTTCACGCCGTTCAACACCCGCGTCCGGGAGCAGTTCCGCGACAAGCACGGCTTTGATCCCAAGGATCTGTACGATCCACGCTCCAAGCGGTTCCATGCCCGTGACGCCCGTCCCATGCGCCAGTTTCTCAACTATCGGGCCGACTTGGCCTATCGCCTGCAAGCCGAGTGGCTGGGCCGCCTGGAGGAGATCCGCAAACTGAAGCCCTGGCTCGACTTGACTCTCACTCACGTCGATGATCGCTTCGATTCGACGATGCGCGACAAGGTCGGCGCCGACGCGGCCCGCCTCCTGCCCGCGGCGGCCGCCCACAATGTCACGTTTCTGGTCGAGGATCCGGCGACGGTGTGGCATCTTGGGCCGGAGCGCTATCAGGAGCTGGCCCAGCGCTATGGACTCATCAGCACGAAGGGCCAGGATATAGCCATTGATATCAACGTGGTGGAGCGTTACCAGGACGTCTACCCCACAAAACAGCAGACCGGCGCTGAACTGTTCCAACTCGTGCACAGCGCCGCCAAATCGTCCCCCCAAGTGGCGCTCTACTTCGAGAACTCCATTCTGCCGGTCGATTGGAAGTTGCTGGCAGCCTCCGCCTCTTCGGCCCGGCTAACCGCCGAAGGCAGCGCCCTGGAAGTCGATACTCCTCAGCCTGTTGCGGTTGTTTGGAGTGGGTGCGCTTTGGTGAACGGGCGGTCGTGGCCCGTGCGCCAGGCTGATCGGCTCCTGATTCCGTCCGGGCAGTCGCGGATCGAGCCGTGCCTGGGTCAGACGTCTACGGAGCCCCTACTCCTGGATTTCAACGGGAAGCTGGAGAGTGCAGTGGTACGCGACGGCCGCTTAATGGTTACCTACACGGCCCGGGCGCGCGCCATTGCCGTAATGCCGGGCGGCGGAATACGAATGCTACCAAGCGGTAGCCACACCGTCGTCCTGGAACCCTAGTTCACGCGGACCACTTCGCCTTCCTTTAAGCCTTCCAGAACCGCGACTTGCGTGCCGTTGTTCAGGCCCAGACGCACCTCTCGCCGTTCGAAGCTGGCACCGTTCTTCACATAGACATAGGTCTTGTTGCCGCTCTCTTCCACGGCGGAAGCAGGCGTCGCCAGTACGTTGTCCGCTTTGGCAAGGAGGACATCGGCGGACGCCGAAAGATCCGGGATCACGTTCTTGTCCGGATTCACCATCTGTACCCGCACGGGCACATTGCGGATGAAGAACTGCTGCCGGCCACCGCTGGTAGCCAGTGCGCCGATCGCGTAAACCTTGGCCTCATAGTGAGATCCGGGGAACGCATCGAGGCTGACATCGGCTGTTTGTCCAATGCGGAACGAACTGCTTTCCGACTGGTTGATCTGCCCCTCCACCTGCATCGTACGGGCATCGATGATCTTCATGATCGGCTGCCCCGGCCGCACCTGGTCGCCGACAGCCAGCGTCACCTGATCGCCACCCGGCCGGAACATCGTCTGCAACACAACCATCCCGTCCATGGGAGCCTTGATCACCATCTTCTGCAGGTCGCCTTCCTGCCGCTGCATGTTGATGTCTTCAATTCGCTTGGTGATCTCCAGAATCCGCATGTCGGACTTCTGCGAGGCAACCTTCTGTGGGACATCGGTCTGCTGTTCCTTGTAGGCAGCCTCGGCTTCGTCGACGGCGAGTTGGAGCAGTTCGCGGTCGATGTCCGTGCGGATCTCCATGGTGCGGAAGTCGAGCTTCGCCTTGTCGACGGCAGCCTTCGCCAGGCGAAGCGACTGTTGCAGCGTCTCCATGTCGAGTTCCTGCTCCACCCTACGTTTTTTGATGTTGTTCTCGTAGTCCTTTACAGTCGCGATCTGGTCGTCCATGCGGTCCTTCATGGCCTGCGGATCGAACTCCGCCACCACGTCGCCCTTCCTGACAATTGAACCCGACGACGCCAACTTCAGCAGCACCATGCTGGGATCCACGCCACGGTACCGGATTCGGGGCGCAATGAGAAATGCATAGTCACGAGCCGAGGTCTGGCCGGTCACCCGCAACCGCATCTCGATGTTGGTCTTGCGGATCGGAACTGTCTTGGCCACAGCGACAAGCGCCGCCTGTGCCCGTTGCGCCGGACGTACGACGTTCCAGTAGTATGCACCACCCCCGACAAGCGCCAGCAAACCCAAACCACCCAGGATGGCAGGCAACGCGCTGGGCTTCTTAGGTGGCTCGCCGGTGTACTTGGGCATCGGCACTAAATCTGGGTTGGGGTTCGTCATCGCGGGCATACAGACACACTCAGCCTTTCGTTGGGCTCGACACGCCAACACACGAAAAGGCGCAATCCCTTACTATCGAGGTTACAGAGCGGGCGACTCAGACAACGCCATGCTTATGGGAGTCGAACGCCCACGCGCTTTCCACAATCGATTCCAGACTGTCGTATTTTGGCTTCCAGCCAAATGTTTTCTGCAACTTGGAAGAATCGGCCACCAGCTCAGCCGGATCGCCGTCGCGACGCTCGCCCAGCGTGAACGGCGCCGACTTACCAGCCACCGCCTCGGCGGCGCGGATCACTTCCAGCACCGAGTAGCCCTTCCCCATCCCGGCGTTGTAAACTCCGCTGGGTCCACCCGCCAGCAGGGCATCCAGAGCCAGTCTGTGCGCCTCGGCCAAGTCGGACACATGGACGTAGTCGCGCACGCACGTCCCATCCACCGTGGAGTAGTCGTTGCCAAAGACCGTGATCGGCTTGCCTGTCCGGATCGCCTGGAAAATCAGTGGGATCAGGTGCGTTTCCGGTTCATGTTCCTCGCCGATACCAAACTTGCTTTCCGCGCCGCAGGCGTTGAAGTAGCGCAGCGCCACGTACCGCAGTGACGAGCACTCATCCAGCCAACGCAGCGTCGTCTCCGTCATCAGCTTCGATTCCCCATAGGGATTCACCGGCCGCAGCGGTTGGTCCTCGGTGATCGGAACACGGTCGGGGTTTCCATAGACCGCGGCGGTCGAACTGAAGACCAGTTTCCGAACGCCGTGGCGCCTCATCGCATCCAGCAGCGAAAGCGTCCCGCCCGTGTTGTTGCGGAAGTACTTCTCTGGCTCGCGCACCGACTCGCCGACGGCTATGAACGCCGCGAAGTGAATCACGGCGTCAAAGCTGGATTTCGAGAAGATACGGTCGAGCGCCGCGGTGTCGTGCAGATTGACCACATTCAGGCGCCCCGGCGGCACATTGTGGGCGTAACCTTTCGACAGATCGTCCAGCACCTGGACGTCGTGGCCGAGAGAAAGCAGATGGTGCGCGGTGTGCGAACCGATATAGCCGGCGCCGCCGGTAACGAGAATTCGAGCCATAAAGGAAAGAGGGTTGGGCCGCCGCGGAGCGACCCAACCCTCTACGCTATCAGATTCCGTAGTCCGCTTATTCCAGTGCCTTCTCCACGGCAGACGTCAATTCAGGCGACTCCGGTGCAACCTTCGACTCGAACCGTTCGATCACCTTGCCGTCCTTCCCAATCAGAAACTTGGTGAAATTCCACTTCACGTCACCACCCTTGGCGGCGGTGAGGTACTGATAGAGCGGAGTCATGTCGGCGCCTTTCACACTTACCTTCGACATGACGGGAAATGTCACGTTGTAGTTCCGCGAGCAGAAAGTCTTGATCTCTTCGTTGGTCCCAGGCTCCTGGCCGCCGAAGTTGTTGGCGGGAACGCCTACGATGACGAAGCCCTTGCTGTGATACTTCTGATACAGGCTCTCCAGACCGGTGTACTGGGGCGTAAACCCGCACTTACTGGCCACATTCACAACGAGGACAACCTTGCCCTCATACTTCTTCAGCGGCGTTGACTTTCCGTCGATGTCGTTCATCGTAAAGTCATAGATGGAATTGGCGGCAAACGCGCTCATGGCCACGAGTAACAGGCCTCCCAGGGTGGAAACGATTGCTTTCATGTGGCCTTAGATGCAGCCGCCGAGAAAATGAACCAGGAATTCCATGAACTTTGAAACGATTTACACGCAACAGGACGGACCAGTTCAGACGGTCACGCTGGCCCGCCCCGAACGCCGTAACGCGTTGTCGCTCCAATTGATGCGCGAGTTGACCGGCTGTCTGGAAGAGATCGCGGCGAACACGTCCGTCCAAGCCGTGATCGTGGCCGCCGAGGGCAAGGTCTTCTCCTCGGGCCACGATCTTTCGGAGATGACGGCCAGGACGGAGGCCGACTACCGCGAGATCTTCGAGGTCTGCACCACGATGATGGAGACACTGCAGCGGCTACCCCAACCGGTCATCGCGCAAGTTCAGGGATTGGCCACGGCGGCGGGTTGCCAGCTGGTAGCCGCCTGCGATCTGGCCGTGGCTGGCGAACAGGCCGCTTTTGCCACGCCCGGAGTCAAGATCGGCCTGTTCTGCACGACCCCAATGGTTCCGCTCAGCCGGGCCATCGGCCGAAAGCGGGCTCTGGAGATGCTGCTCACCGGCCGGGTTGTTTCGGCCGAGGAGGCCGCACAATGGGGCCTGGTGAACCGTGTGGTGGGCTCGGCCGAGCTCGCTGAAGCCACGCGGGCGCTGGCTGATCAGGTCGCGTCGGCCAGCAGCTTCACTGTGTCCCTGGGCAAACAGGCATTCTATCGCCAGATTGATATGGACCAGCATCAGGCATACTCGTACGCCACGCAGGTGATGACCGGCAACGCCCAGGCGGACGACGCCCAGGAGGGGATTTCGGCTTTTCTCCAAAAACGCCTACCGAAGTGGACCGGGCGCTAAAAAGCAAAGGGGGCGTGCCGTAGCACACCCCCGATATCCGCGTTCTTCGTTGTGCCGGATCAGCCTGGCAGCAGCTTCGTGATGTCGTTGTACAGCACGAATACCACCACCATCATCAGGAACACAAAACCGAGCTTGAAGACCGTCTCCTTCAACGCCAGGCTCAGGTCGCGCCGCATCAGCATCTCGATGAGCAGCAAGAGGATGACGCCGCCGTCCAGAATCGGAATGGGCAACAGGTTGAAGATGGCCAGATTCAAACTCACCGTCGCCATCAGGTTGATGAACGACATCGGACCTTCCCTTGCCGCTTCCCCCGAAAGCCGGGCAATGCTGATGGGTCCTTCCAGGGACTTCGGAGACGACCTCCGCTCAAGGATCGCGTGCAGGAACTGGTAAATGAGCGTGGCGCCCTTCAGGTTCTGCTTCACCGACTCATTGATAGCCGCGGCGGGCGACAGTTTGGAATAGATCACGCGGGGCGCCAGTTCCACACCAATCAGCCACCGTCCGCCCCCACCCAACTGATCGCTGTAGTTCGGAAGGATGCTGACCGTGTGCAGAGCCGACCCGCGCCGGTAGACAATATCGACCGCGCGGCCGTCCGACTGCTTCAGCACCTCATGGATCCGGTAGATTGTGCGGATGGGTTGACCGTTGATGCTGATCAACATGTCACCCTTCTGCAACCCCTTCTTCTCGGCATCCATGCCTGCCACCAGACCGCCCACTTCGATATCGGTCTGTTCCGCCCAACCGGCCAGTCCGACACCCGCCTTGGGATCCATGTCTGGCGTTACCGTTACCGGCAAGCGGTCGCCCTTGCGGTCGATGATCAGCGGCAGGCCTTTGCTGGCACTGACCACCTCTTTCATCAGGACGTCTTCCCAGGTCGGATTCGCCTTGCTCTCAATCTGGACGATGATGTCGCCTTCCTGCAGCCCGGCTTTCGCCGCCGGGGAGTCCGGTTTCACATAGCCGATACTGGCTGGCCCTTGGGCGCTCGCCAGTTTCGGGTAGCGAATCATGTAGAGGCCCGCCAATAGGCCGATCGCCAGGACAACGTTCATTGCCGGGCCGGCAAAGACGACAATTAGCCTTTGCCAGCGGGGTTTCGCCAGAAATCCGCGCGGATCGATATCGTCCGTGGGTTGCTCGCCGGCCATCCGCACGTAACCACCAAACGGGATCCAGGCCACCCGGAAGTCGGTCTCGCCCTTTTGGAAACCGAACAGCCTCGGGCCAAAACCGATGCTGAACGTGTCGACGCGGATGTCAAAGTATCTGGCAGCCCAATAGTGGCCCAGTTCGTGGATGATGATCATCACCCCGATCAGAACCAGCAGCCACCATACGTTCTCGAAGAATTGGTAGAAGACCATTCCCCACCCTTTTCTAGTACTTCGCGGGGCTAGCCATCACCCGCGCACCCAACCGTTCACGCGTCACCCGACGCGCCACCTCACGAGAATCCCTGTCCACTTCCAGCACTTGCCCGATGGAACTGGCTGGTTGGCACGGCACCCTATTCAATGTCTCTTCGACCACTTCCGCAATCCCAGGGAATGAAATTTCATTCCGCAGAAAGGCCTCCACCGCCACCTCATCCGCCGCGTTCAGCGTACAGGTGGCTGTTCCCCCAGTGTTTTGAGCCTCGTACGCCAGTCGTAATAACGGAAACTTCTCCAGATCGGGAGCGTGAAACTCCCAGGTCCGGGCCTGCGCCCAATCCAGCCGAGGTACCGGAGCGGACGAGCGCTCCGGAAAAGTCAGGGCGTACTGGATAGGCATGCGCATATCGGTCGCGCACACTTGCGCGATCACGCTGCCATCATTGTATTCCACCATGGCATGAACTGTGGACTGAGGATGTACTACTACCTCTACTTGAATCGTCGGAAAGTCGAAAAGCCAACAGGCCTCGATCACCTCGAAGCCCTTGTTCATCAGAGTCGCGGAATCGATGGTGATCCGCGGACCCATCTGCCATGTTGGATGGTTCAAAGCCTGTTCAGGTTTAACAAGAAGCAGATCTTCCTTCGGCGTCTTCCTGAAAGGGCCGCCGGAAGCCGTCAAAATCAGCTTCGTGGCATCTTCCCGCCGGCCGGCGCGAAGGCACTGGTGGGCGCCGTTATGCTCGCTGTCCACCGGAATGAGCTCCGTGCCGTACTGTTTCACCGCAGCCATGACGAGGCTGCCGCCCGCGACCAATGTTTCCTTGTTGGCCAGACCGATGCGCTTGCCCAGGCGGATCGCCTCGTAGGTGGCTTCCATTCCAGCCACGCCGACGATCGCCGACATCACGAAGTCGGTCTCCGGAGCCGTGGCCACTTCGGTGTACGCCGCCAAGCCGGAACGCAGTTCGGGCAGGCGGACGCCGGCGTCCTTCAGCATTCCGGCCAGCACGGGCACGTCCGAAGCCTGCGCCACCACCGCTACAGCGGGCTCAAACTCTTGTATCTGTTGGACTAATCGGGTGAGGTTGCGGCCGGCAACCAGAGCATGAATCGCAAAGCGGTGCCGGTTCTGTCGAACTACATCTAGGGTGCTTTGGCCGATGCTGCCAGTGGATCCGAGGAGGGTTACTCTTTGCATGAGCGAACGCCCGTAATTCTATCACTGCGCGCTGCTACTGATTTGGATGCGCACATTTCTCTACGGTGACTTTTGCTTTTTGAAGAGGAAGAAGAGGACCCAGAGGGCGCCAGGGAGGTGAATGCTTCAGGGGTCTTTTGAGGTTAGTCTCGCTTTGGTGGGAGTTGCCTCCCTGGCTTGATTCCAATCTTAGAATACTGTTTCCAAGATTGCAAGAGTTTTCTTCCATTTTTGGGAGCAAATCTTGAGGCAAGCCTCTCCATCGAGCTAAGCCATTGATTTTAAATGGTCACGTGCCTAGACGTGCGCTCGCCGCACCCGAGGCGGTTTCTCCGTCGAGTCGAATCCCGCTATTTTCGGGCCGCTGTCCGCTCCTAATTCCCATAACGGGCACCGGCCATCCTTCGCAGGGGTTCCGCGCGACTGGAACCAGTACTCAGCCAGCCTTCTAAGCAGGCGACGGTACCCAACAACGCAGGAAACACGACGAGCTCCGCTCGTTAATGGGAATTGAAAATCGATAGAGGGAGGCGGGCCGAAGCTCGACAAAGGCACTCGGATGACACGCGTCACCTGCGCTACGTTTGGCTTTGTTTAGGAGGGGAAAATAGAAGACCCAGAGGGCGCCAGGGAGGTTGAATGCTTCAGGGGTCTTTTGAGGTTAGTCTCGCTTTGGTGGGAGTTGCCTCCCTGGCTTGATTCCAATATTAGAATACTACTTCTCGGATTGCAAGAACTTTCTACAGTTTTTGGGAGGAAAAACTACAGCTGATCCTAGGCGACGGCTAACTCATTGATTCTGCAGCGGACCCTCTCGACTACTCCAAGTTATCGACAGGGGTGGGCTGTCGGACTGGCCACAATCACCTGGTTCCTTGATGCACAGGCACTCCTGATTCCCATAGTCGGGTGGGTGAGAGCCCCGCGATCCAGCACTCGCTAGTGGGAATTAATTATCATCAGACGGGATCAGCGAAGGTAAGAGGAACAGTCAGGATCAGGCAGTAGTTGCCCGTCATGGTGCGATTGACTTTGTTTTTGAGGGGGGAGAAGCAGAAGACCCAGAGGGCGCCAGGGAGGTTGAATGCTTCAGGGGTCTTTTGAGGTTAGTCTCGCTTTGGTGGGAGTTGCCTCCCTGGCTTGATTCCAATATTAGAATACTACTTCCCGGATTGCAAGAACTTTCTACTATTTTTGGGAGGATTTTTTGACCTCAACCCCCGCCTGCCGCTCTAACACCTTGATTGTACTGCAGATATCCTCTTCTCCGACACCTTCCGCAATGGCCATCCGGAACATCTGCTGTGTCAACGCGGTGAGAGGCAGGGGCACCTCCATCTCGTTGCCTGTATCGAGCATCAGGCCGATGTCCTTATGCATCCATCTCACTGAAAAATTGGTAGTAAAGTCGCGCCGGAACACATACGGAGCCTTGAACGACACCAGTCCGCTCTTCGCCGCGCTGTTATCCAGGATGTCCAGCATGAGCTCCGGATCCACACCGGCCTTCGTGGCCAGTACCATGCCTTCGTTGAATGCCTGTAACAGGTTGGAAAGAACCAGGTTCTGAGTCAACTTGGCATGCAGCCCCAGGCCCGCCCCGCCACAATAGTAGAAGCGTTTGCCCATCAGTTCCATGAACGGCTTCACTTTTTCATAGACGGCCTGATCGCCGCCGATCATGAAGGTCAGGGTCGCACCCTCGGCACCAGGCTTGCTGCCCGTCACGGGTGAATCCAAAAACGCCGCGCCCTTCTCGGCCAGAGTGGCAGCGGCGCGGCGGGCATAGCTCGGAGCCACCGTGCTGCAGTCCGCGATGATCGCTCCCGGCCGCAGCCCTTCAATCAGGCCGTTCTCGCCCAGGGTGACCTTGGCCGACATATCCGTGTCGCCGACGCACAGAAAAATAACGTCTGCGTTCTCAGCCACCTGCTTCGGCGTTTCGCATACCAGCGCCTTACCCAAACCGGCCAACGCCGCCGCCTTCGACGCCCTGTGGGACCACAATGCCACCTCGTGCCCGGCCTTCAACAAATGGCCGGCCATCGGACCGCCCATGATACCCAGACCGAGGAAGCCCAGTTTCGCCATGTGTAATCTCCTGTCTTTCTTTTCTTTACAACACCCGACAAATCATGGAGGATCCTCAATTGTAAGCCCCTCGCCGCTCGTGCGACAATCGCGGCTGACCCAGCCATGTCGAAGATTCTAGTCAGCAAACGCGTCTACCCCGAAGCCGTCGAGTTCCTCCGCAAGGACTTCGAGGTGGACTATGAGGGCACCGACGCCGGTCTGACGAGCGAGGCGTTGATCGAGCGAAGCAAGGGTTGCAAGGCCGTCGTCAGCCAGCTCACCGACAAGCTGAACGCCGATATCCTGGCCCAACTCGAGGGCGTCAAGGTCATCGCCAATGTCGCTGTCGGCTACGACAATATCGACGTGCCGGCCGCCACGGCTCGCGGCATTCTGGTCACGAACACCCCTGGCGTGCTCACCGACACCACGGCCGACTTCGCCTTTACCCTTCTGATGGCCACGGCCCGCCGCATCCCCGAGGCGCACGCCTTTGTCCACTCCGGCGAGTGGAAGACCTGGCTCATCGACCTCCTGGCCGGCCAGGACATCCACGGCGCCGCCCTCGGCCTCTTTGGACTGGGCCGCATCGGAGCCGCCGTCGCCCGCCGGGCCAAGGGCTTCGGCATGCGTATCCTCTACAACGACGCCGCGCCTGCGCCGGCCGCCCTCGAACACGAACTCGGCGCCCGGTACGTGTCCAAAGACGAGCTCCTGCGCGACTCCGACTTCGTCAGTCTGCACGTGCCCCTCACGCCGGAGACCCGTCATTTCATCGGAGCCGCCGAACTCGCCCGCATGAAACCGACCGCGATCCTCATCAACACGTCTCGCGGACCCGTCGTCGACGAAGCGGCGCTGGCCGATGCCCTGGAGAAACGCCTCATCTGGGCCGCCGGACTCGACGTCTTCGAACGGGAACCGCAGGTGGAGGAGAAGCTCCTGGCCCTGCCTAATGTCGTGTTGGCTCCACACATCGCCAGCGCCAGCGTGGCCACCCGCCGCCGCATGTCAATGATGGCAGCCGAAAACGCCGCCGCCGCGCTGAAGGGCAAGCGCCCGGCGAACCTATTGAATCCCGAAGCCTGGACCGAACCGGCGGAGTAGACAGCCCACCTACATCGCGGTCCGGCTTGCACGATAATCGTGTTGATGCACCGCAGAAGTTTTCTCTCCCTGGCCGCCGCCTCGGCCGCGTCATCCGCCCTCTCCGCCCAATCCGGCGAGAAGCGCCTTATCGTACACGCCGACGACGCCGGCATGTGCCATTCGGTCAACATGGCTACCGTCGAAGCTCTCACCAAAGGCTCGGTGAGCTCGGCCAGCATCATGATGCCCTGCCCCTGGGTGTCGGAGTTCGCTGCCTGGGCCAAGGCCAACCCCAAGATGGATCTGGGCCTCCACCTCACGCTCACCAGCGAATGGAAGTACTACCGCTGGCGGCCTGTGGCGCCCATCGATCAGGTGAAGGGCCTCCTCGATCCCGAGGGCTACATCTGGCGCGACGTCCGCAACGCCGCCACCCACGCCACCCCCACCGAAGTGGAAACCGAGCTCCGTGCCCAGGTCATCCGAGCCAAGGAATACGGCATTCAGTTCACCCATGTCGACACGCACATGGGCACGCTCTTTGCCCGGCCCGACTTCTTCGAGGTCTACACGAAGGTAGCCAAGGAGTTCAACGTCCCCTGCATGCTGCCGCGCCCCACGCCGGAAGCCGAGAAGGAGATGAAGGAGTACCCCATCACGGCCGACATGTTGAACAAGAAGGCGGCCCTGGGCTACAAGATGCTCGACCGCCTCGTCACCGGGGTCCCGGGCAAGGGCTGGGAAGAGCGCACCGCCAGCTACCGCAAGCTCATTGCGGAGTTGAAGCCCGGTGTCACCAAGCTCATCATCCACCTGGCGAAGGACGACGCCGAGATTCGCGCCGTCACAGGCGCCTGGGAATACCGCTGGGAAGACTTCCGCTTCTGGACCAGCCAGGAAGCCAAGGATCTTCTCGCGAAGCACAACGTTCGGCTGTTCACTTATCGCGAACTTGCCGGATAATAGCGAAATGCTGCGCCGCGAATTCCTCGCTACTGCCTTGTCCGCGCCGGCCGCTCTGGCCGTCGCCCCGTCCGGTGCAAAACTCGGTGTGGATCTGTTCAGCCTCCGCTCCCAGGGCTGGAGCGCCGTCGAATACCTCGACTACTGTTCCAAGTTCGGAGCGCGCACCGTTCACTTCTCCGAGATCCGCTTCCTGGGCTCCCTCGAGGATGAACACGTACGCAAGGTGGGCGAACACGCGGCCAAGCTCGGTATTGAGGTCGAGATCGGAATGCGTTCGATGTGCCCCACATCGACAGCGTTCGATCCCAAGCAGGGCACGGCCGAGGAACAGCTCATCCGCCTGATGCGCGCCGCCAAACTCACCAACTCCAAGCTGGTGCGCGCGTTTCAAGGCACACTAGCCGACCGCAAGACGCCAGGCGGCATTGAGGCCCGCATCGAGGACAGCATCAAGGTCCTGCGCAACGTCCGCTCCCAGGCGCAGGACCTCAATCTCAAAATCGCGATCGAAAACCACGCCGGCGACATGCAGGCCCGCGAACTCCGCATGTTGATCGAAGGCGCGGGCAAGGACGTCGTCGGCGCCTGCTTCGATTCCGGCAACCCGTGCTGGGTGCTGGAAGACCCGAACCTGACTCTTGAGACGCTCGCACCCTACATCCTCACTAGCCATATCCGCGACAGCTACCTGTGGAACGACGAGAACGGCACGCAGGTGAACTGGACGCGCATGGGCGATGGGAACATCGGCATTCAGGGTTTGCTCAAACGCTTCCTGGAGCTCTGCCCCGGCAAGTCCATGTCCCTGGAGATCATCGTGATGGGTCCGCGCGCCTACCCCTGGCGCAAGCCCGAATTCTGGGATGGCTATCGCGGCATTCCCGCCCCTGACTTCGCCCGTTTCCTAAATCTGGCCGCCAACGGCAAGCCGCAGCCCACCCGGCCCGCGGTCGCCAAAGACCAAGTGGCCGCCCTCGAACGCGACGACTTCGAAGCCTCGATGAAGTGGGCGCGCGAATTCCTGCAGGTATGATTGGTCTGCTGGCCGGCAAGGTCGCACTGGTCACAGGCGGCTCGCGTGGCATCGGCGCGGCCATTGCCGCGGCCTTTCACCGCGAAGGGGCGCGCGTCGCCATCTGCGGACGCAAGCAGGATGCTCTCGACACTGTGGCCGCCTCCATCGGCCCTGGCGTTCTACCCTGCGCCGCCCATGTCGGGCGTTCTGAAGACCTCAAGGCGCTGGTGGCCAAAGTCGAGGCTGAACTCGGTCCCATCGACATCCTTGTCAACAACGCAGCCACCAACGTGGCGCAGGGCCCCTGCCTGAGCCTCGACGAGACCGCCTTCGACAAAATGGTGGAGGTGAATCTGAAATCCACCTTCCGCCTCACGCAGAGCATTGCCCCCGGCATGTGCGAGCGCGGACGGGGCTCCATCCTCAACATCGCTTCGGTGGCTGGAATAAAACCGCAGTTCGAGAGCCTTCTATATTCGATGACCAAAGCCGCGCTCATCATGATGACGAAGTCCTACGCGCTGGAGCTTGGCCCCAGAGGCGTGCGGGTGAACGCCATTGCCCCTGGCTTGGTCCAAACCCGCCTGAGCGAGTTCTTCTGGAAGGACGAAGAGCGCCGTCGAATCTTTTTCAAAGACCAGCCCATCCAACATCTGGGACAGCCTGAAGAGATAGCGGAGTTGGCCGTACTGCTGGCCAGCGACCGTGCCTCTTATGTGACCGGCGAAGTGGTTGTCGCCGACGGCGGATTCCTGCTGACTTGAGAGCCAGAATGCGTCGCACCCTACCCCTCTTCCTCCTCATGATCATTACGAAAGTTGCGCTTCCGCCCGTCTACGCCCAGAAACCGCCCATCGTGATCCAGGTGCGGGACGCCCTCGATGCCAAGGATTACGCCGCCGCCGCCAAGGCCCTGGCCGCCGAACGCGCCGCGTCCGGCATCACCCCCGCCTACATCGAGGCGGTCAGTTGGATGGGCCGCGGATACATGGCCGCGAAGAACTACGACCGGGCCGACCACTACGCCGCCGAGACCCGCAAGCTCGTCCTCGACGCCGTGAAGCGCCGCAAGCTCGACGCCGAGCCATCGCTGCCGCTCGCTCTTGGCGCGTCCATTGAGGTCCAGGCCCAGGTGCTCGACGCCCGGGGCCAGAAGGCGGAGGCGGTCTCGTTCCTCCAGCAGGAGGTGAAGACCTGGCATGCCACCTCCATCCGCGCCCGCGTCCAAAAGAACCTCAACCTCATCTCCCTGAAAGGCCGGCCCGCGCCCGCGCTCGATGTCCACGAGTACCTGGGCGACAAACCACCGGCCCTGGCCACGCTAAAGGGCCGCAAAGTACTGCTGTTCTTCTGGGCCCACTGGTGCGCCGACTGCAAGGCAATGTCTGGCAGCGTGGCACGCCTAGCCCGAGAAAACCCGCACCTCGTGGTCATTGGACCGACGCAGCCCTACGGCTATGCCGCCGAGGGTATGGAAGCCCCGCGTGCCGAAGAGATCAAGTACATCGAGCAGGTGCGCCAGCGCTACTACAAGACCATCCCGGGCCTCACGGTTCCGGTGAGCGAAGAGAACTTCAAGCTTTGGGGCGCCAGCACGACGCCCACCGTGGCGGTGATCGACGCTCGCGGCATGGTCAGCCTCTATCATCCAGGTAGGATGTCTTACGAGGAACTGCTGCCCTATGTCCGCGATTAACGCGTTTCTCGACGGCATCCTCGACTACGCCGGCCTCTTCCCGCCCGCGCGGCTGGATCTGCCCACGGCCCTCGGCCACTACGACTACTACCAGCGGCACCCACGGGCCCACATGCTGGCCCGCTTCGTGTTGCCGCTGGACCAGCTCGACAAGGTCGATCCCCTGCCCTCCCGTGTCGCGCTGGTTTGCCGCGGCGAAGCCATCGAACTGCCGGAACTCCCGCCCCAGATCGAGACCATCGAATACGCCGGCTCCCTCGCTGCACCCTCCGCGGTGCCTGTCTTTCACGAGATCGATTGGCGCGACCCGCAAGCCTCGTGGCCCACCAGCGGCGGCGTCAAGCTGCGCGCCGGCGGCCTCACGCCCGACATGGTGCCCCCTGCTGACACCGTGGAGCGTTTCCTGGTCGAAGCGGCTCGCCGTGCTCTGCCCATCAAATTCACGGCCGGCCTGCACTGCCCCGTACCCAACGACGACCACGAGGTGGGTGTCCGCATGCACGGCTTCCTCAACCTCTTCGCCGCCGCCTTTGCCGCCTACTCCGGTGAGACCAACCTCGCCCTCTTGATCGCCGAGGCCGGCTGGGACGACTTCCAATTCACCGCCACCCACTTCCATGCCGGGCCATTCTCGTTTACTCTCGATGAGATCGTCCGGCTGCGCCGCGAGTTCGTCATCAGCTTCGGGTCATGCAGCTTTCTGGAACCAATTGAGCACCTGGAACGCCATGGCTTCTTACCAACCGAATCAGTCCAATCTGACTAGCTGGGTCCCCGTCCCGCCGGACCACCCGTTCTCCATTCAGAATCTGCCCTTCGGGATCTTCGCCCCCAAGCCGGGCGATCCGCGGCCGGGAGTCGCCATTGGCGATCACATCCTCGACCTCGCCGAACTCAACATCTGGGAAGGAGACTCGCTAAACGGCCTCATGGCCCGGCCGCCGCAGGTATGGAGCGACCTCCGTGCCCGCGTCTCCTGGCTGCTCAACTCCGAGAATCCCGAACTGCGCGACACCTCCGGCCGCGCCCTCCATCGCGCCGAAGACGTCGAACTCCTCCTGCCCGCCGCCATCGGCGACTACGTCGACTTCTACTCCTCGCTCGAACACGCTACAAACGTCGGCTCCATGTTCCGCGATCCCGCCAACCCCCTGCTGCCCAACTGGCGCTGGCTGCCCATCGGCTACCACGGTAAAAGCGGCACGGTCTCGGTCAGCGGTACACCCGTCAAGCGGCCCAAAGGCCAGCTCACCGGCGACAACCAATCGGCCGTCTACGCCCCTTGTCGTCGTCTCGACATCGAACTCGAAACGGGCTTCTTCCTGGGCTCCAGCGGCGACATCTTCGGCCTTGTCCTGCTCAACGACTGGTCGGCCCGCGACATCCAGCGCTGGGAATACCAGCCCCTCGGCCCCTTCCTCGCCAAGAGCTTCCTCACCTCTATCTCACCCTGGGTCGTCACCCTCGACGCTCTCACGCCGTTCCGTGTCGACGGCCCTGAGCAGCAACCCGCGCCGCTGCCCCATCTCCAGACCGCCGAGCCCCGCAACTACGACATTCATCTGGAGGTCTGGCTCCAACCTGCGTCCGCGCCCAGCGCCACCTGCATCGCCCGCACCAACTTCCGCCACATGTACTGGTCCATGCGGCAGCAAGTCCAGCACCTCACGTCCAACGGAGCCCCGGTCCGCGCCGGCGACCTCTGCGGCTCCGGCACCATCAGCGGCCCCACGCGAGACTCCTTCGGTTCACTCCTCGAACTCGCCTGGAACGGCACCAAGCCCATCACCCTCGACACGGGTGAGACCCGCGCGTTCCTGGAAGACGGCGATACCATCACCCTCCGGGGCTGGTGCCAGGGCGTCGGCTATCGCGTCGGCTTCGGTGATGTCACTGGAACGGTCGTGCCCGCATGATCTGGCGCCCCTCCCTGCGCCGCGTCGCGCGAACCAACCTCGACCGCTTCATGGCCGGCCACCGCGACTACGACTCGCTCTGGCGCTGGTCCATCGAAAATCGCGACGAGTTCTGGACCGCCATCTGGCGCTTCTGCGGCGTGAAAGCCTCCCACACCTACACCGCCGTGACCGAGCCCGCCGAAGGCGTCCGCCAGGTCTCCTGGTTCCCCGGAGCGCGCCTCAACTTCGCCGAGAACCTCCTCCGCTACAACGACGACTCGCCCGCCATCATCGCCTGGAACGAGAGCGGCCAGCGCCGCGCCTTCACGCATCACGAACTCCACCAGCAGGTGTCGCGCTTCGCCCAGGCCCTGCAAGCTTCAGGCGTGAGCGCCGGTGACCGCGTTGCCGCCTGGCTCCCCAACATTCCCGAGACCGTCATCGCCATGCTCGCCACAGCTAGCCTCGGCGCCATCTGGTCCTCCTGCTCCCCCGACTTCGGCGTGCAGGGCGTGCTCGACCGCTTCGGCCAGATCGAACCCAAAATCCTGATCGCCGCCGATGGCGTCCAGTACAACGGCAAACGCCTCGACACACTCACAAAGCTGGCGGCGATCGTCAGAGGGCTACCCACTCTCAGACTCACCATCGTCGTCACCCTGGACGATCCGCACCCGGACCTCACCGCCATCCCGCACGCCCTGCGCTGGCAGGACGAGATCGCGTTCTATGCACCGAAGCCTCTTGTCTTCGCCCAACTGCCTTTCGAGCACCCGCTCTACATCCTCTACTCCTCCGGCACCACTGGCCTGCCCAAGTGCATGGTCCACGGCGCGGGCGGCACGCTCATCCAGCATCTGAAGGAACACGTCCTCCACACCGATGTGAAGCCGAACGACCGCGTCTTCTACCACACCACTTGTGGCTGGATGATGTGGAACTGGCTGGTCAGTGTCCTCGCCACGGGGGCCTGCGTCATACTCTACGACGGCTCGCCCGTGCATCCGCGCCAGGACGTCCTGTGGGACATGGCCGCCGCCAGCGGCGTCACCATCTTCGGAACCAGTGCGAAGTACCTGATGCTCATGCAAAAGGCCGAGCTGTCGCCACGCTCCACCCACGACCTCTCGGCACTGCGTACCGTCCTGTCCACCGGCTCGCCGCTCCCCGTCGAAAGCTGGGAGTACATCTACTCCAACATCCACCCCGACATCCAGGTCTCCTCCATCTCCGGCGGCACCGACATCATCTCCTGCTTCGCCCTCGGCAATCCGGTCGGCCCGGTCTATCGTGGCGAAATTCAGGTGCGCGGCCTCGGCATGCGTGTCGAGGTCTTCAACGACGAAGGGCAGCCCGTCACTGGCCAGAAGGGGGAACTCGTCTGCCATCCGCCCTTCCCCTCCATGCCGCTCTACTTCTGGAACGATCCCGGAGAGGCCAAATACCGCGCAGCCTACTTCGAACGCTTCCCCGGCGTCTGGCGCCATGGTGACTGGGCCGAGCTTACCGCGCGCGGCGGCGTCATTATCTCCGGCCGCTCCGATACCACGCTCAATCCCGGCGGTGTCCGCATCGGCACGGCGGAAATCTACAGGCAGGTGGACCAGATCGACGAGGTGCTCGAAAGTCTCGTCATCGGGCACACCATCGACAACGACGTGCAGATCGTTCTCTTCGTGAAGCTGCGCCCCGGCGTGGAGCTCGACGATGAACTGAAGCGCCGCATCTGCCTGAGCATCCGCGAGGGCACCAGCCCGCATCACGTGCCGCGCTACGTCTTCCAGGTCAGCGACCTGCCCCGGACGGTCAGCGGCAAGCTCAGTGAAGTCGCCGTCCGCGATATGATCCAGGGGCGGCCGGTAACCAACGCGAACGCGCTGGCCAACCCTGAATCGCTGGCCGACTTCGAACGCCTGAGGTTTTAGGCGGGAAATGAGTGCCACTAGTGAAACGCCGAGCCTTCCTAGGTGCGTTGGGCCTGTCGCCCCTGCTCAAGGGCCTGCCACCCCTCAAGATCACTGACCTCAAGGCGGTCAACGCCAACGGCTACATCTTCTACCGCATCTATACCAATGGCGGCGTCACCGGAATCGGAGAGCCCAGCCCCTCCAACGGCCCACTGAACCTCACCTTCGCTGAGATGGTCAAACCGCTCATTCTCGGCATGGACGCTTTCCGCATCGAAGAGATCTGGCAGAAGCTCTACATCGGCCTCTACAAGACCCGTGGACAATCCGCTTCCATGGCCATCTCCGCAGTCGATATTGCTTTGCACGACCTCGTCGGCAAAGCGCTCGGCGTGCCCGTCTCGACCTTACTTGGCGGCGCCGTTCGCGACCGCATCCGCATGTACGCCAGCTACACCAGCCGCGACCGCGCGCCGGCCGATCAGGCCAAAATGTGCGCCGCCGCCATCGACCAGGGCTTCTCCGCCACAAAGATCAAAATTGCCGCCCGCCACGGCTTCGATGCCGACCCCAAGTATCCTGATCACGACATGGTCCGTGAAGTGCGCGCCGCCATCGGGCCCAAACCGGAATTCATGGTTGACGCCAACTCCGGCTACAGTGTGCCGCACGCCATCCAGATCGGGCGCATGCTCGAGAAGTACGACGTCTTCTGGTTCGAGGAGCCTGTCCCGTTCACCGACTATGCCGCCACCGCTCGCGTCAACGCCGCGCTCGATCTCTTCATCGCCGGCGGCGAACAGGACCACACCCGCTACGACTTCCAGAAGATCATCGAGGCCGGAGCCGTCGACATGGTCCAGGCCGACGTCACCAAGGCCGGCGGAGTGAGTGAATGCAAGAAGATCGCCGCCATGGCCGACGCGGCGGGTCTCGGCTACACGCCACACGACACCTCGCACAACATCGGCCTGGCGGCTTGTCTTCACATGGTGGCTTCGACACCCGTCTGCCGCTACTCGCAGGAGTACATCATGGAACCCGGCGGCCGCCGCATCCTGAAGACGCCTCTGGAGCCTGTGAAAGGCTATATCACCGTCCCCACGGCTCCAGGGCTCGGCATCGAAGTCGATCCCAAATTCGGCGAATGAGGCGGACTTCCGCCGCTCCGCTCAAAACGCCAGCTTCAATCCGCCCGTGGCCCAAATCCCGGGCGTCCGGAACCCGTCTTCGAAATACCGCTGGTTCGTCAGATTCTCCACGCGAGTGAAAAACCGTAGCGACGTCCGCTCGCCCAGCGGCAGCGTGTAGCTCGCCGCCAGGTCCAGCTTCCGCGGCCCGTCGAACTGATAGGGCCGGTTCCCGCTGCCCACAAAGAACGAACCGGAGATGTAGTCGCTCGCCCCCAGGAAGCTCAGGGTCACCAGCGTCCGCCGCGTTACCTGCTGCGTCGCCACCGCCGTGAACATCTGAGGAAACACTCGGATCGCCCGCAACGACCCACCAATCAGCGAGCTATTCCGCTCATCCGCATTCGTGTACGTGTAGGACGACGACAGCGTCAGGCTCCGGTACGGCCGTGCCTCGCCGGACAGTTCCACGCCGCGCGCCAGCCCGCCGCCCATGTTCACATACCCACCCCAACGGCCGTACGGGTCGTTCACCAGCCCGGCGTACCCGATCACCTCCTGCAGCCGCGTGTAGAAGTAGGAAGCGCTCACCCGGTACCGCGAGTTGGCGAAATACTGATCCACGCCAAAGTCGGCGGAAACCGTCCGCTCCGGCCGCAGCCGCGGATCGCCCAGCGCACTGAACGAACCAAAATAGAACGAGGAGCCCAACCGTTCATAGAGCGTCGGCGACCGGAACCCGTTGCCTGCATGCGCCCGCAGCTTCGTCGAACTGGAAGGCACGAAGTAGCTGATGGCGACATCACCCGTGTATGCATTCGGCGGCGCCCCGAACGTAGCGCCCTGGTACAGCGGGGTCCCACCCTCAAACACCGGCTTCGAAAGCTGGAAACCCTGGAACCGGCCACTCAGGTTTACCTGAAGGCGATCGCTCAGCAACCGGAATTGATCGGTGAAAAACGCTGAGTGGCTGCGCTGCGTGGCCGACGCCCTGGCATCCACCCGCTGTGCCGGATCCGGATTCTCGTCCGTTGATGGGTTCTCATAGGATTCCCGTTCGAACTCATACCCGCCGCTCAGCACGTTCCACTTCGCCAGCACCCAATCCGCCCGTGCCTGAATCGTGTCCAGCCGCCCCGCGAAGATACTCGACGAGTTATAAAGCGACTGGTAACCCGAGCCCGCCGGACCATTCCGGTTATCGCGATTCGAGTTGACACTCTGGTAGTTCACCCGGTAGTTGAAGCGCTGGGACACCTGCTGATTCCAGCTCAGCAGCGAGGAAACCACCAGGCCTACCCGCCGGCTATCGGGGTCGTACAGGTTTGGAGCGAATGTGGCGGTGCCCCACGAAAACGGCAGCCCTGCGTCCGCCAGCCGCGCCTGGTCAGCCGCCAGCGGAATCGCCGGAATCACCGTCGATGACGGTAGGTTCGCCAGCGGAGCCGCCTGGGGATTGGAGTTGATGCCCACCGTCGCGGCGGTGCCCCACACACGCCCGGAAAGCGACGTGCTGGCGGAAGGCCGCCACAGCGCATAGCCGAGCCCGCTGGTGTTGCGGACATTCTCGATGCCGTCCACGCCACCGTTTACATTCAACTCAGCAAGCCCCGCGCTGTACTGAAACTTGTCGTTCTTCATCCCGCCGGCCACGCGCGCCATGCCCCGGAAAAGACCCAGCCCGCCGCCCTCGCCCGTCAGTTCGCCGCGCAGCGCGCCGCCACCCTGGTCCGTCACCATGTTGATGACACCCGCCGTCGCATTCGTACCATACAACGAGGACCCCAGCCCGCGCAGCACCTCCACCCGATCGGTAGCGATCAACTGCATATCGCCCAGAAACGCGGTGGCATCGCCCTGCACGCTGGCCGGGTCGCGCAGCCGCATGCCATCAATCAGCACACCCGTATCGGTCGCCCGCAGCCCGCGCGTGAGAATTCGCGTAAAGGAACCCGGCCCGCCCAACTGCTGCACGCGCAATCCGGCGGTGAGCTTGATCGCCTCCGGGAAGGTAATCACCTGCCGCCGCGCCATTTCGCCGGAGTCCACCACATCCATGGCCTTGCCCGATTCCGCTGTCGACACCGGATTCGCCGTAGCCGTCACCAGCACCCGCGACGCCAGGCCGCGGATATCCAGCTTCAAATCGACGGTTTGGTCCTTGCCGGGTTCCACAGTCACGCTGACGGCGCTCACCTGATCCAGACCGCCGGTGCGGCCCTCCAGCAGGAACTCGCCCGCCGGCACATCGTCCAACCGGTATGCGCCTTGCGCGTCGGCGACGGCCGTCCGCAGAAAAGAACTGTCGCGGTTATACAGCCGGACTGTGGCGCCGGGCACGGCGGCGGCGGAAGGATCGAGCACGTGGCCCGATAGAGACTGAGTGCGGGCACCTTGCGCGAAGACACACAAAGCCGCCAGACAGGAAATGGTAAAAAGGCGAAACATGCGCCCCTCCCTCGAGAGCTACCTGGAGATGCCGGAAACGTTTCCGGCGCGACGGCAGGTTTTCGGACTTGTGAGCGCATCCCGGAACATTCCGGGCATTCCTACGATCCGCGGCTTCCCAAGCACCCAAGGGCGCTCAGTGCCAGTCTGCGGAGCTCGTTCTCACTTACCGCTGCGGGGCAGTCCCGGACTTTCACCGGGTTCCCTCTTACGCGGCTGGTTGTTGACGCCAGCCGGCCAGTCGTAATGAGATTATCCCGTCCGTTTTGGCTCCCAGTCAAATAACAAATTCGATTCTGCATCCCCGCTTACAAATGGAAGACCCGGAAAGTCTTCGCTCAACCATCATCCGGATTGCGCCCATAATAGGCTGACGTCAAATTTCCGGCTGTAGAGGATTCGGCCATGGCCCTGCCCGTCTCTGCCTTGAAAGCTGTACTGCTCTATGCCCCCGGCCTGCTCCTCCAGGCCCAATCCAGTCCAGTTCCCGATCCACCCGCCTGCCTCAGCCTGAGCCTCACTCTGGTGCAGAAGCCGGCAGATCCCCGCGCCGCCGCGGAGGCTGCCTCCCGCAGCGGTCCTGCCCGCCCCGAACCGGTCACCTTCGATTTCCTCCTGAAGAACGATTGCGCTCAGGGCCTCACGGCCTTTGTGGTCAACCTCCCGGGTGAGCAGGATTCCGCCGCCGTCATCGCCAGTCAGATCCGCTTCGATTCCGCCCTGCAAATGGGACCGGACGGCCAAGCCTTGGTGAAGCCCTCCGCTTCGTTCAGCCGGCGGATGCCGGCCAATGTGCCCGTCGGGTCTCTCAGCGCAGCCTATCTCAATGCGGCCATCTTCGCGGATGGGTCCACCTTTGGGGATCGCCGCGAGCTCGCCAGCCTCATCTCCGACCGGCGCAGCCTTCTCGACGGCTATCGCCAGATAAAGTCGATCCTTGAGACGATCCCCTTTCTCGGCGATGCGGCCCGCTACGCGTCAAACCTGCCCGAGATACCTCCCCACGCGTCGGTCCACAGCCTGCAGGAGTCGGCAATCCGGGTCTTTAACGGAAACATCGCGTCATTCGTGAAGTATGGCAATCGCTCCGATTGGGAAGGCTACCACCAAGGCAAGCAGAAGTGGGTCCAGCTCCAGATCGACCAGCTGACCGCCGCTCTGGCGAACACACCCGGCACTCCGCCGAGGCCGGCCGCCCGTTGAGCCCGCCCCACAACCGCAAGATCCGAGAAGCGCCGCTACCTCCACCCATGGCAATCTATGCTTCGGGAGGCAGTATCCATGATTCAACGACTTTCGCACGTTACCATCTACGTTCTCGATCAGGACGAGGCGTACGACTTCTACATCAACAAACTCGGCTTTGAGGTCCGCATGGACGCCAAAATGGACAACGGCTTCCGCTGGCTCACCGTCGGACCCAAAGGCCAGCCCGACCTCCAGATCATCCTCATGCCCACCACGCCCACCCCCATGATGGACAAAGAGACTTCGGATACACTGAGGTCTCTGGTGAAGAAGGGAGTGCTCGGCGCGGGCGTCTTCAAAACCGCCAACTGCCAGCAGACCTACGAGGAGCTCAAAGCCAAAGGCGTCGAATTCGTGCAGCCGCCCACGGAACGGTTCTACGGCATCGAAGCGCTGGTCAAAGACAATTCGGGCAACTGGTTCAGCATGACCCAGCCCAAGGAAGCCTATGAAGTCCCCTCTAAATGAGAAACTTCGGGCCTGGTGGTCGCACCGCCAGGCCCTCGATGGCCGCATGGCCAACTCCGCGCCCGCCGACGTCCTGGCCCAGACCGGTTGGGCCCGCTCCGTCGGCGGCGTGGGTCCCTATCTGACCCTCCTGTCCCGCGCCGGAACCACCCGCGAAGCCGCCGATCAAGCCGTCACCCGGCTCGAGATCCACGAACTACCCTGCACCCGCGGCTGCACCTACGTTGTCCCCGCCGCCGATTTCGCGTTCGCCCTCAAGGCCGGAGCCAGCTTCGGCAGCGGCGACATGAAGGCCGCCCTGAAACTCGGCGTGACGGAGAAGGAGGTCGACAAGCTCTGCGCCGCCGTGATCGACGCCCTCGCCAAGGGACCCATGGAGCCGGACGAGATCCGCTCCGCCACCGGCAACGCCTCCCGCAGCCTCGGCGAGGAGGGCAAAAAGAAGGGACTCACCACCACCCTGCCGCTCGCCCTGGGCCAGCTCCAAACCACCGGCGATATCCGCCGCATCCCCACCAACGGCCGTCTCGATCAGCAGCGTTACCGCTACACCCTCTGGCGTCCCAACCCCCTCGCCAAGTCCAAGATGACCACAGAGGAGATCCACATCGAGCTCGCCCGTCGCTACTTCCAGTGGATCGGCCCGGCCACCCAGGCTGAGCTCCAGTGGTTCACCGCGCTCAACGGCCGGGACACCAAGGCCTCCCTCGCCGCACTGAAACTCGAAAAGCTGGAAGGCGACAAGCTGATCCTGGCCGAGGACCGCGACGAGTTCGAATCCTTCCAGGTCCCTAAACAGGCCCACTACGTCCTCACCAGTTCCATCGACGGTCTCAGTCTGCTGCGCCGCGATTTGCTAAGCCTGCTAGACCCCGCCGACGCCGCAAACCCGCTGCTCCAGAGCACCGGCCGCGGCAGCTTATTGATGGAACTCCCCAGCCACGCCATCTTCGACCGCGGCCGCCTGGTCGGCCTCTGGGAGTATGACCCCGCCACCGAATCCATCGCCTGGGCCTCGTTCATTCCAAAGAACAAGGAACTGGAAAGGGCCGTAGCCCGAACCGAGGAGTACGTGCGCACCCAACTCGGCGACGCCCGCTCGTTCAGTCTCGATAGCCCGAAGAGCCGTGTGCCGCGCATTGAGGCTCTCCGCCAAGCCAGCCGGTGAATTTGGGAGCGATCAGCTTCACTGCTCGGAACCCGGCGGAATCTCCTCGCCTCGCAAGCGACTGCTACAAGTGGGAGGGCGGACCCCTGGTCCGCGCGGGGTCCCCTGACCCCGCCCGCCGAGACGCCACAAAAAGCACCCAGCCCCGACCCTGGCCTCGGGAGCTGAACGCTGATGGCTGACGGCTGAGAGCTGGTGGCTGACCGCTGAGAGCTACAAACCCGCCAGCTCATAGTGCGTGCTCCGCCCACCTTCCGCCCCCCGCACCAGCGCCCCGCGCTCCACCAGCGCCGCAATATCTCGTAACGCCGTATCGTGCGAGCACTTGGCCAGCTTCGCGTACTTCGAGGTCGTCAGCTTCCCCTCAAACCCGCCCAGCATTTTCTTCAACACCAACCGCTGCCGCTCGTTCAGTGGAATCTGCGCGATGGAATCCCAGAAGTGCGCCTGCTGCAGGACGTTGCCCAGCGTTCCGTGCGCACCCCCAATCGCCCGGTCCAGCGTCCGCAGAAACCACTCCAGCCACGGCGTCACATCTAGCGGCCCCCGCTGCGTCTCTTCCAGGATCTGGTAGTACGCCGCCCGCTCCTGCCGGATCTCGGCCGACATGCTGTAGAACCGCTGCCCGCTCCCTTCCGACCGCGCCAGCATCAGGTCCGCCACCGCTCGCGCGATGCGTCCATTCCCGTCGTCAAACGGATGCACGGTCACAAACCACAAGTGCGCCAGCCCGGCCTTCAGCACCGGATCCATCGACGGACCCGCCTCAAACCATTCCAGGAACCGCGCCATCTCCCCGTCCAACCGCGCTGCCGGAGGTGCCTCGAAGTGGACGTGTTCCTTCCCCATGGGTCCGGAAACAACCTCCATCGGACCCGTCACGTCGTCCCGCCATGCGCCCACCCGGATCTTTGTGATTCCACTGCGGCCCGTGGGAAACAGCGCCGCATGCCAGTCGAACAACCGCTCGCGCGTCAGGGGCTGGTCATACCGTCCGGTCGCGTCCAGCATCATCTCGACGACGCCTTCCACATGGCGATCCGCCGGCTTCAAGGCTCCGATGTCCACACCCAGCCGCCGGGCGATGGAAGAGCGAACCTGCTCCAGGTCCAGCCGCTCCCCTTCGATCTCACTACTCTTCAGGACGTCCGCCGTTAGAGTCTGCAGCACGGCCTCCTGCCGGGATGGAAACCCAAGCGCTTCCATTTGCCCCAGCAGCCGCCCCTGCCGGTGGCGAACCCCGGCCAGCAACTCCGCCAGGAAGTCAGCCCGCCACAGGAACTTCGGCCATTCAGTCCGTTGCCACAGGTACATTCAACGCAATCCTTGCGTCGATTGTACCACCCAATCCACGCACCCCAGCCCAATCTACGCAAATTTAGCGTCGAATAAGCATCCTAATCGACGCAATCCCTAGTGCGCCGCCGCAGGTCCCGCCGTCTTCCCTGGCCTCTTCATGATCAGCACCAGAGGCGCCAGCGCCAGGAAGATCATCGATAGAATGCGGAAGATCTCCAGGAACGACAGAATCGTCGCCTGTTGCTGCACCAATCCGAACATCTGGGCGTAGCTCTGCCGGTAGGCGACATTGGGAGCCGAACCGTGCGCCATCATCGACTGCTGCAACCCACGCATCAGGCCCATGGCCTTCTGGTTGTAGGGCGTGATGTTGTGGATCAGGTCCGCCGTATTCGCCTGTCCGAACCGCGCCACCATCGTGGTGACGCCCGCGATGCCCACGCTTCCTCCGATGTTCCTCAGCAGATTGAACATACTCGCCGCGTTGCCCATCTTTTCCTTTGGGATCCGCGACATCGTGATGGTCGTCAACGGCACGAACATCATCGCCAGCGACACACCCTGGACAAACTGTGGCCAGAAGAAGTCCCAATAACCCGCGTTCAGATTCAGGCGAGAGAGTTGGAATAGCGTCGCGGAGGAAACCACCAATCCGGTGGCCAGAAACTTCCGAGCGTCGAACTTCGACAGCATCGCCCCCACCAGAGGCATGGCAATGAACGAGCCAAGCCCGCGCGGCGCCAGCGCCCAACCGGCCTGCAGCGAGGGGTAGCCCAGCAGCGTCTGCAGCCAGATGGGCAGCAGCACCATACTGCCGTACAGAACGAACCCGAGCATCGTCATCAGCAGTGTGCCCGTGGAGTACGTCCGGTCCTTGAACACGCGCAGGTCCACAACCGGTCCCTTCACCCGCAATTCATGGAAAATAAACCACCCCAGCGCTGTCAGAGCCACGATGAAGGTGCTCAGAACCCAGGTCGAAGCAAACCAGTCTTCCTGTTGGCCCTTGTCCAGCACGATCTGCAGCCCGCCGATACCCACCGCCAGCAGTCCGATGCCCCAGTAATCTACGCCCAGCTTGCTGCGTTGGATGTACGGCGGATCGAACACAAACCAGCGCGTCATCAGCAGCGACGCAATCCCCACCGGGATATTGATGTAGAACACCCAGCGCCAGCTATACGAATCCGTCAGCCAGCCGCCCAGCACCGGCCCCAGAATCGGAGCCACCACGATACCCAACCCCCAGAACCCCATGGCCTTTCCGCGCTGATCGGGCGGAAACGCCTCCAGCAGCACGGCCTGGGATAACGGCTGCAGTGCGCCCCCGGCCGCCCCCTGGATCACGCGGAAAATAATCAGGATCGGCAGCGTCGGCGCGAAACCGCAGAAGAACGACGCCACCGTGAACCCGATCACCGACATCATCAGCAACCGCTTACGTCCAAAGAAGTTAGCCAGCCAGCCCGTGATGGGCAGAATCATCGCGTTCGCCACCAGATACGACGTCAGCGCCCACGTGGCTTCGTCGATCGAGGCCGACATGCTGCCCGCGATGTGCGGCAGCGACACGTTCACCACCGTGGTGTCCAACACCTCCATGAAGGTGCCGAACATCACCGCGATGGCGACGATCCAGGGATTCACATGCGGCCGTTCCGCGGTCGCACTCATAGGCGTTCCTCAAAGGACATGGCTTGGACGATCACCGAGGCCGCCTCCTCCTCGCCCAGGCCGGAGCTCACCATCAAGTCGTACAGATGCGGATCCGACCACACGCAGTCGAACCGCTCCTTCACATACTGCGCTCGCACCTTGTCCGTATTCACGATCTCCGACACCGCGTCCGCGCAGTCTGGCACACGCCGCTGGATCCGCTTAACTCGTTGATCCCACGGCGCATACACGAACGCATGGAACACATCCGCCTTGTCTTGCAGCAGGCACTGCGCGGCCCGCCCGACAATCACGCACTGCCCCTGCGCGTAGGCTTCCCTGATCAGATCCCCGGCCAGTTGCGCCTCGGTCTCGGCGTCGAAGATGTTGGTCCCCACCGGGCCCGCCACCCCCTCGATCGCCCCCTGCCACAGCGCCACCCGGCTCACCCGGTGCAGCCACGAGTCCACTTTCTCGTCGAACTGCCGCACGAGCTCCGGAGACACCTGCGCCGCCCGCGCGATCTCCTGCACCAGCGTGTTATCCAATAACCGCCAGCCGAGTTTGGCAGCGACAATCTTCGCCACGGCAGCTCCGCCGCTGCCGTACTCCCGGGCCACTGTGAGTGCGCGGTATCGCATTAGCGGACCTCGACCGTCGGGATCACCGACATACCCGGCCGCAGCACATGGTCCGGATCCTGACCCTTCTCAAACAGGATCTTCACCGGCACCCGCTGCACCACCTTCACATAGTTGCCCGACGAGTTCTCCGCCGGCAGCAGGCTGAACCGCGCCCCCGTCGCCGCCGCGATGCTCTCCACATGCGCCTGATACTTCCGGCCGCCGTACGCATCCACCGCGACCTCCACCCTCTGCCCCACCTTCATGTGGGCCAATTGGTTCTCCTTGAAGTTCGCCACCACCCAGATGTCTTCCATCGGGACCACCGCCATCAGCGGCTGCCCAGCGTTGATGATCTGCCCCACTTCCAGGCTCTTCTGGCTGACAATCCCACTGGCCGGCGCGCGCACCGTCGTGTAGCTCAGGTTGAGCTCCGCCTGCTCCAAGGCCGCCTTCATTTGCAGCATCTTGGCGCTGGACGAATCCGCCCGTGACCGTGTCGCCGATACCTGTTGCGGAGCCGTGGCTGCCGCCTTCACATCGGACTCCGACCGCGCCAGCTTCGCCCGGTGCTCGCCCAACTGGCTCTGCGCCACCCGCACCATCTGCTCCGCTTCGTGCACCTGCGCCTGGGCCGCTTCCACCTGCGCCTGAGTCGCATCCGCCGCCGACTTGGCCGCGTCATACTGCTGTTTCGAGATCTCGTCCTTCGCCAGCAGCGCCTCGTAGCGTTTGAAGTCGCTCGCCGCCCGCACCCCGTTCGCCTGCGCCTGCCGCAGCATCGCCTGCGCCGACTTCACCCGCACCTGAGCCGATTCCACCTGCTGCTCCGCCGTCGCCAGTGTCGCCTTCGACTCCTGCACCGCGGAATGCGCTGAATCCAGCCGGCTCGCCGACGAAGCCGACATGATCGGAACCTCGGTCCGGTCCGCCTGCATCGTCGCCTCAGCCTCGGCCAGGTCGGCCTTCGCCTTGGCCACCGCCACCTCGTAATCCTTCGGGTCGATCCGCGCCAGCACGGTGCCAGCCTCCACGAACTGGTTGTCCCTTACCCTGACCTCAATCACCGTGCCGCCCACCCGCGCGCCCACCGAGTGGATGCGCCCGTCGATCTGGGCGTCGTCGGTGGATTCGCGGCCGGCCGCGTGGGTCCAATACGCATAGCCGCCGCCCGCGACCACGAGCAGCAGCACCACCGCCGCCACCGGCTTGACCAGCGAGGACTTCTGCGGCGGCGCCGCGGGCGTCGTTTCCATTACTTCGCGTTCCATGTTGGGGCTCCCCATATACCTATTGCTTTCCTTCCGGGAAGAGGACATCCACGTTCTTTTCAATGCCGCCCATGGCCCGGGCCAGCTGCGCCCGCGCCAGGTTGTACGAATACAGGCTCGAGATGAAGTTCTCATTGGCGGTGGCCACCGCCTCCTGGGCCTGCACTACTTCCAGATTGTTCGTGACACCCGCGGCGAACCGGTCCCGCGCCTGCTCGGACTGCTGCTTCGCCAGCGATACGGCTGAGCGGTTCACGTCCAACTGCTCAGCCGTCGACTTCAGGTCCAGCAACGCGCTCCGCAGCTCAAACGCGATCTGCCCGCGCAAATTATCGAGCTGCGCCCGCTCCTTGGCCAGAGCCGCCTGGGCCTCCAGCACCTCGCCCTTCACCCGGCCACCCTGAAAGATCGGGATGTTCACGCCGACGCCCGCCGTGAACGTGCCGTGCATGTTCACCGGACTCTTCCCCAGAACCCCGTAGTCGCCGCTGAACCCCACCGACGGCAGATACCCGGCCGACGCCGCGCGCGCCGACAACTCAGCCGCCTTCACCCGGCTCGACAGGCTCAGGTAGTCCATCCGCCCCTCATACGCCCGGGTCAGCGCCTCTTCCATGGCCGGAGCCGGCGGTGTCGCTTCCGGCATCACATCGGCCAGCCGGATCTCCTGCCCGTCGGGCAGCCCGATCGCCCGGCCCAGTGACAACTTGCTCTTCTCGAAGGAGTTCCGTGCCGCGATCAGCCGCTGCTTCTGCGTCTGTAACTCCACCTGGGCCCGCAGGACATCAATGCCCGGCACCATGCCCTCTTTCTTGAAGTCAACCGCTTGGTTATAAAGTGCTTGCGCCGCCGCCACCTGCGCCTCCACGGCCTCGATCCGGCTCAACTCCGACGCCGACTGTAGGTACAGTGAAGTCACAACCAGCGTCACCGTATCCCGGGCGTCCTTGTACGACAGCTCCGATGCCTTCTGCGCCGCCACACTCGCCTGCGACCCGCGCAGCGACCGGAAGTTCAGAATCGTCTGCGACACCGTCGCTCGCGTATCAAACACGCCAAACGGCCCGATGATCGGACGGATCCCAGGGAACGAATCGAACCCGAACGCCGCCAGGTTCACCTGCTGCGAAGTCTCGGTCACCCGGCCATTGATGTTCGGCAGCAACTGGCTCAGCGCCACCAGTCGTTCCCCCCGCGCCTCTTTGGACGACTGCCCGGCTAGCACCGCCCCCAGGTTGTGCTTCAGGCCCCGCTCCACCGCCTGGTGCAGCGTTAGCGCCATCGGTCCGGCTGTCGCCTGACCCTCCGGCACCGCCCCTAGAAACGGATTCTGCTGCCCCGCAACCGCCCCCGCCAGCAGCCCGCCCAGAATCGCTAAGTGTATGCCCCTCATCAGTTGGAAATCCCTTTCCAGGCCAGGTCCGTCAGTGTCTCCACGTCCTCATCCACGCTGGTCCCGGTCGGCCCAATCAGGCGCCGCATCATCGTCCCCTTCGCCATGTCGTAGATCGCCGACGCAATAGTGGGCAGGTTCGAGGCGCGGATCTCCCCCGCCTCCATGCCTTCCTTCAGCACGGCCTCAAACGCCACCAGGTTTTTCAGGTAAAGGTCCCGGAAGTCCTGGCAAAGCGCCACCGGGTGCATGATGTTGCCGAACTCCGAGTGGTAGATCTGGAAGAAATCCCGGTTCTCCTCCAGGTACTGCAGGCGCGTCTGGAAGAAGGCCCGGATCTTCGCCCGGAACCCTTCCGCCGCCGCCATCCTCTGCGTCGTCAGCACACCCAATTCCTGGGCGCCATGCATCAGCGCCGCCAGGTAGACGTCGCGTTTGGATGGAAAGTAGAGGTACACCGTGCCCTTTGACAAACCACCCGCTTCCGCGATCTGGTCCATCGTGGCGTCGTTAAATCCCTTCTCCGCAAAGACTTTACGCGCCGCGCCGAGGATCTCGGCGGTGCGAAAGGCGGAGAGCACTTCGTGTTTGGTTTTGCCCTGTACGGCCATAATGACTCGCGAGTCATTAAATCGACCCGCTAGTTATTAGACTGCACGAACCGGTCAACAATTGCAACCGACAGCCAAAAGATGGCCCTCAGTAAGGCTGCTGCGAATCCTTCGAGACCTCCACACGGCCCATGTAGTGCTTCCCGATAAACCCGAAGTAGAAAAACGACAGCACAAACGCCACCGGCCACCACCACACCGCCGCTCGCAGGCTCGACGGGTCGGCCGACCCGTTGAACGCCGTGATGGAGTACCGCGCATCTAAAGTCGAATGCAGCATCACCGGAAACAGGCTCACCGCCGCCGTTGCCAGCAGCCCCGCAATCACCGCGCATCCACCCAGAAACACACGGATGTCCGCCCCTGACCGCACCCCGGTCAAAATCGCCACCGCACCGCCCGCCAGCACGCCGGCGGTCAGCCACGCAATGGGACGCGCGGCGAGCCCGACAAACAACTCGGGCCGCACCACCCACGTCATCCCGCTCACCATCGCCAGCAGGGCCGCGGCCGTCAGCCAAAGCCAGCCCGAAAGCCGCCGGCTTCGCTCATGGACGGCATCCATCGTCTTCAGGGCCAGGTACGACGCCCCGTGCGCCGCCAGGCAGACCACGGTGAACACCGCGACCGAGAGTGTGTACCAGTCCAGAATGCCGACGCTCCCCTGCACCCCAAAGTGCGTGAACAGCGGCAGGCTCAGCTCCGCATCGGCACCCAAGGGCATGCCCCGTATCACATTCCCCAGCGCCGCCCCAAACAACACGGCCAGCAGCGTGTTCGACACCGCGATCCCAAAGTCCCAGAACGACCGCCACATCCTGTCGTCGATATGCCCCCGGAACTCCAGCGAGATCCCCCGCATCACCAGCGTCCACAACACCAGGAACAAGGCCAGGTAGTACCCCGGAAATGCAATCGAGAGCACGCGCGGAAACGCAACAAACAGCACCCCGCCCGTACCCACCAGCCACACCTCATGCCAACTCCAAAGTGGACCCACCGCCGCAATCAGCACCCGTCGCTCGTCCTGATCGCGCGCCACCACGAAGTGGAGCATCCCGGCCCCGATATCCCAACCGTCCAGGATCACGAAGAACGCGATCATCAGGCACAGAATCCCGAACCATGCCTCCACCATCAGTGCACCTCCGCGGGGCCGTGCATCACTTCCCGGCCGACCAGATACAGATACAGCAGACCAACCACGAAATAGAGCCCCGTGAACCCGATCAACGTGAACAGCACGTCGCCCGAGCTGACCGCCTTGCTGTACCCGTCGCTGGTCCGGAACAACCCGTAGATCAGCCACGGCTGCCGGCCCAACTCGGCCGTCATCCACCCGGCCGTATTGGCGATAAACGGAAACGGAAAGGCCAGCATCAGCACCCACAGCAGCGGCCGGGTCGTTTCCAGCAGACCTCGCCACCGCAGCAGCGTCGCCAGCCCCATCAGCCCGATGAAGATGGTGCCCAACCCGGCCATCACGTGAAACGAGTAATAGAGCAGTTCAATGTTCGTGGGCCAGGTGTCTTCGGGAAACGCCCCCAACCCCTGCACGTTGCTATGAAAGGTACCAAAGGCCAGAAAGCTCAACAGGCCCGGCACGCGAATAGGATTGTCCAGCCTCCGCATCTTCACATTCGGCTGGCCGATCAGCGTGATGTCCGCCATCGGTCCGGTCTCGAAGCGGCCTTCCATCGCGGCCAATGCCGCGGGTTGATGGCGAGCGACCATCTTGGCCTGCGCATCGCCCGTCGGAAAAGCCACCAGCAGAGCCGCGGCCAGCCCGAAGGCGGTGCCCCACCGCAGATAGAGCTGCCCCTGCTCCACGTGCTCTCTCTTCAGAACATAGAACGCCCCCACGGCGGCAATCGCAAACGACCCGGTCACCAGCGCCGCCGCCTGGTTATGGCCGAACTGGATCAGCGCCCACGGGTTCAACAGATACTCCGTCAGATTCCCGATGCGCAGCGTCCCATCCGCGGCAAAGGCATGTCCGGTGGGATGCTGCATGAACGCATTCGTCACGATGATGAAGAAGCCGGAGGTCCAACTGCCCACGGCGACACCCAACGCGGCCAGGAAGTGATTGCGCGGTCCCAACCTCTTCTCGCCCCACACCAGGGCACCGATAAACGCGCTCTCCAGGAAGAACGCAAACATCCCTTCCATGGCCAGCGATTGTCCAATGACGCCGCCTGAGAATTTGGAAAATGCGGACCAATTGGTGCCGAACTGAAATTCCATGGGGATGCCGGTCACGACGCCGACGCCAAAATTGATGCCGAAGATGCGGGCCCAAAGCCGCGCGGCGGCTCCGTACTCAGGGTTGCCTGTCCGCCAGTGCCTGTATTTCCAGAACACCAGGAACCAGGCCAGCCCCATGGTCAATTGCGGGAAAAGGTAGTGATAAACGATGGTGAAAGCAAACTGCAGCCGATGCCAAAGGGCAGGATCGCCCATCATGGTAAAAGTAAGCCCCTCATGCATCCATTTAAGCGCGATGCACCACCGGAAGGGGGTGAGGCATCCAATCGGCCCGGCGGGAAGGCGAGTCAAACGTCTACGTTGGCCGGCCGGCTTTCCTCTTGCTCAGTACTCACGTTCGGAATAACGGTGATGTGTTTGCGACACAGCCATCAGCGGTCAGCTTTCGGCCATCAGCTATACGGGGCCGGGGGCTGATCGCTGAGTGCTGATCGCTGACGGCTTACCGCCGATATGTGTGCGAGCTTCCGAGCCCATCTACCTACTAAGCCGGCGCCCGTCTCCCCTACTGCTCTCTTGCTTAGCCCTCACATTCGGAATTACGGTGACGTGTTTGCGGCCCAGCCGTCAGCGGTCAGCTTTCGGCCATCAGCTATACGGGGCCGGGGGCTGATCGCTGAGTGCTGACGGCTTACCGCCGCCCGTCGCCCTACTGCTTATCCGCGTAATACCCGCGTCTCGCCCGCACCACCAGGTCCTTCCGCGACTTCACCTTCACCTGCACCGAGTGATACAGCCCGTCCTGCTTCAGCGGCTCCGGCCGGAACAGAATGCTGTACTGCGAGCGCAACTCATTCGCGATGTTCTCGAAGTCCTGCGCCAGATCCTCCGCCTTGAACGGAAAGAACGGCAGACCACCGGTCTCGCGCGCGAAGTACCTCAGAACCTTATCACCATCGGTCTCGCTACGCGTCGTGTTGGTGGAAATGGAAAACACCACGGCTTCGGTCTTCAGGGCCTGTTCCAACGCCTGGTCGCGCGTGTAGTGCGAATTGTTGTCCTCGCCGTCGCCCACCAGAATCAGCGCGCGCCGGAACTTCTGCCGGGGCTGCTCTTTGTCCAGACGATCGCGGCAGCACAGGAAAATGGAGTCGTAGAACGCCGTGCCGCCGCCCGGCCGCAACTCTTTCACTTTCTTGTCCAGCAGATCCGTATCGTCGGAGAAGTCCTGCACAACCCGCGTTTCCGTGTCGAAACTGTAGATCACGGCCTTGTCGACATTCTTGCGGACCACGCTCTTCAGAAACTGCCCAGACGCCTCCATCTCAAACCGGAACCGGTCGCGAATGGAATTGCTCGTGTCGATGAGCAGACCAATCCGGAGCGGCAGGTTCGTTTCGGCCGCGAACTCCAGGGTCTTCTGCCTGCGTTTGTCTTCGAACACCTCGAAGTCGTCCTTCGTCAGGTTGTTCACAAACCGGCCCCGCTTGTCGGCGACCGTGAAGAGCATGTTGACGCGCGTGACGTCATAGGTGATCGTCTGGTTGGAATCAACCGGCAACTGCTGGCCCAGGGCCGGCAGGCAGGAAGCCAACGACAGGAATGAGCGTCTCGTCGTCATAGGATCGAGGTACACCTTCAATACCAACTTGATTATAGGAGCCGTTGTTTCCACGCCTCAAGCTCCGCCGGTATCGGAGCCTCAATGGTCAGCTCCTCCCCAGTCGCCGGAGACGTAAAAGTGATCCGCCACGCGTGCAGCCAAGGCCGGTCCTCGGGAGCCGCCGGAGCCCCGTACAGCGGATCCCCCGCCACCGGATGCCCCAACTGCGACAGATGCACCCGGATCTGGTGCGTCCGCCCTGTACCAATCACCACACGCAACAGCGTATGGTGCCGCAACCGCTCCAGCACGTAATACTCCGTGTGCGCCTCGCGCCCCTCTTCCAGCCGGGCCGTCATCTTCGTCCGGTTCACCGGGTCGCGCGTAATCGCCGTGTCGATTCGCCCCGCATCCCGTTTGACGTGCCCCATCACCAGCGCCAGGTAAACTTTTTTCACCTTGCGCCCCGCGAACTGTGCCGCCAGATTGCGATGCGCGGCGTCCGTCCGGGCCACCAGCATCACGCCGCTGGTGCCCTTGTCCAACCGGTGTACGATGCCGGGCCGCAGATCCCCGCCCACGGTCGACAGCGATTCGAAGTGATGCAGCAGCGCGTTCACCAGCGTGCCCGATTCGTTCCCCGCCCCGGCATGCACCACCAGCCCGGCCGGCTTGTTGATGGCCAGCAGGCTTTCGTCTTCATACAGGATTTCCAGCGGGATGTCTTCCGCGAACGCACGCAGGGGCTTCAACTCGGCCGGTTCCACCACCACGGTCTCGCCGGCGCGCAGCTTCCATGAAGCCTTGCGCGCCGTGCCGCCAACGAGCACCCGGCCCTCTTCCACCCACGACTGCAGCCGCGCCCGGCTATACTCCGGCAGACGCGCGGTGAGGTAGTGGTCCAACCGCTGCCCCGCGTCCCCTTCACCGATCAAAAAGCTATGCACCCCTTCCAGCGTACACTGAGGTGATGAGACGGATGATCGGCCGGACCCTTGCAATTATTGGCGGATTTGTTGTGGCCTTGGCGTTCCTTCTGCTTCTGCTCACGCTCTTTGTCGAACGAAACACCGAAAAAGTCGCCAAAAACACAATCGTCGAGCTGAACCTCGAAACCAGCCTCCAGGAGCAGGCTCCCTCCGATGCCCTCTCGCAGTTGCAGGGCCGCGGCGGAACCACCCTCATCGATATCGTATTCGCCCTCGAAAAGGCCTCCCTCGACCCCAAGGTCAAGGGACTGATCGTCCGCGTCGGCTCGTCGCCCATGATGCCCGCCCACGCCGAGGAGATCCGCGACGCCATCCTCGCCTTCCGCCAATCGAAGAAGTTCGCCATCGCCTTCGCCGAGGACTTCGACGGCGAGAACTCCGGCCTCACGTCCTACTACCTCGCCTCCGCCTGCGACGAGATCTGGCTCCAGCCGCACTCCGACTTCGGCGTCGCCGGTATGCGCTTCGAGGTGCCCTTCCTCCGTGGCGCCTTCGACAAGCTGGGCATCGCCCCCCGTTTCGAAGGTCGCAAGGAGTTCAAGAACGCCATCAACACCTACCTCGAAAAACAGTTCACGCCCGCCCATAAGGAAGCTGAGCAGCGCCTGCTCGACTCCACTTTCTCGCTGATGGCGCGCGGCGTCGCCGCGGGTCGCAAGCTCACAACGGAAGCGGCCAGCGAAGCTCTCAGCCGCGGCCCCTACGCCGGCGAACAGGCCGTCCAACTCCACCTCATCGACGGCTTGGCCTATCGGGATGAGGTCTATGAGAAGGCCAAGCGCCGCGCCGGCAAGAACGCCAAACTCCTGTGGCTGGGTGCCTACGACGGCCGCACCGACGACCTCCACGCCGACGGCAAGCGCGTCGCCCTCATCTATGGCTCCGGCGATATCGTCTCGGGGCGCAGCAGCTTCGACCCCATGAATGGATCCGAGTCGATGGGCTCGGAAACCGTCTCCACCGCGTTCCGCAAAGCCGTCGAGGACAAGGACGTGAAAGCCATCATCTTCCGCGTCGATTCGCCCGGCGGCAGCGTCGTCGCCTCCGAAACCATCTGGCGCGAGGTCCTCCGCGCGCGCCAGGCGAAGAAGCCCGTCATCGTCTCCATGTCGTCGCTCGCCGCGTCGGGCGGCTACTACGTAGCTATGGGTGCCGACCGCATCATTGCCCAGCCCGCCACCATCACCGGCTCCATCGGAGTCTTTACCGGGAAGATGTACACCCGCGCGCTCTGGGACAAGCTCGGAGTCTCCTTCGACGCCGTGCAGACCGGCTCCAACGCCGGCATGTACGACGGCTACAACGACTTCACGCCCGACCAGTGGGCCGTCGTCCGCGGCTCACTCGATCGCATCTACTCGAACTTCACGCGCAAGGTGGCCGAGGGCCGCAAACTCCCGCTCGCCCGCGTCGAGGAGATCGCCCGCGGCCGCGTCTGGAGCGGTGAGGACGCCCTCGCCCGCGGACTTGTCGACGAACTGGGCGGCTTCCCCGCCGCCATGCGCGCGGCCAAACGGCTCGCGCACATTCCCGAGAAGGAAGATATTGAGCTGCGCGTCTATCCTCCGGCCAAGGGCCGCGTGGAAGCCCTGCTCTCCCTGCTCGGTCTGGAAGGCGAACCCACCAGCGACCCGCAGGACGAGGCGGTGCGTAGCCTGCTGCGCGAGGCGCGCCCCGCCGTCCGCGTCCTGCGGCAGTTGGGCGTCACCCAACGCCGCCCGGGCTGGCTCCACATGCCGCCCGTCGGCGTCGAATAAAAAGTTGATAGCCTCCGCGCTCCGATCCCGCGTTCTAGAGTGACGAGATTCCGGATCGGAGGAGCGCCACCCAGGTATCCGCGGAGGGGCGGATGCCGGGTGTGTGCATCAATGTCTGGTCACAGTTCGCGCGCGACGGGGTGTCTGGGCTCGTAATAGCCTAGCGCCCCGCCGCTCGGAAGCTTCATCCTGCTCAATCGGCCCCATCGTTCTTCCCGTACGGGCTCACACTCCACACCCTTCGCCTTTAGTGCCGCCAGAGCGGCATCCAGGTTGTCGCACATCAGGTAGACTTCGGCGGGCAGCATCGCCCCCGGACCCGCCATTGTGCTGCCGGCATCCACGGGATGCACGGCTGCCTCCGAAGGCGGCAGTTGAAAGATCAGCCAGCCATGCCCCGCATCGACAAATGGTAGCCCCAGAATGTCGCGGAAGAACGCCCTGTCCGCCTCGGCATCCCGGCTAAAGAAGAGAACATGTGCGCCAGAGAACATGCGGCAGTATAACCCGGCCGTGGCATCGCGCTATCTCTAGAAGTAGAATCAGAACAGAAAGAATGCCGGACACGAACAAGTACGAGCAGCCAGTCCAGCGGCCTCCACAAGCGGAGTCGCCATCGGGCCCCAGCCTTGATCCATCGGCGTTGACAAAACTCCTGGATGAGTGGATGCAGGGCGACGCGCTGGAACAGCAGGAGACCTTTGAGGTCCTGCGCCGTTCTCTCGACGAAGATCGCCCGACTGGCTACAAGTTGTTCGCATGAGCCTGATCGTTCTGCTGGACGCCGGCCCGCTCGGAATGATCACAAACCCCAAGAGTTCCCCCGAAAACGAAGCATGCAAAAGTTGGTTGGCGGGTCTCGCCTATAGTGGGGCCGAGATCGTAATTCCGGAGATTACGGACTACGAAGTGCGGCGCGAACTGCTGCGGGCCGGCAAGGACAAGGGGTTGGGCCGCCTCGATGCGTTGAAGGGATTGCTCAAGTACGAGCCCATCACCACTCCGGTCATGTTGAAGGCCGCGGAGTTCTGGGCAACGGCCAGAAAGAATGGCCGGCAATCGGCCGACGATTCCTCCCTGGATGCGGACATGGTCCTCGCCGCTCAGGCCGGAGCTCTCGTTCGTCCCGGCTGCGAGACAACTATCGCCACGACCAACGTCCGGCATCTCTCCCTGTTCGCATCCGCGCGGCTCTGGCGCGAAATCGGCTAATCCTCGACGGGCCCCACTCGAGTTGACGGGCCGGACGCGAAACGCATTTGCGGTCCCCAATGAGGCTGCTCTTTCTCCGGCTAAACCCGTCCCCGGCATCGCGCAATCCCCAGGGCCGCTTCTTTCCTCATCCTCGCCACGTCAAAGTCACCCGGCAGCCGGTTCACTAGCGGCAGGGCTTGAAAGTCGGCCTCCGCCCACCGGTACGCCTGCAGCGCCGACACCCACTCGCCGCGGCGCACCTCCGCATCGCCCAGGTTCAGCGCGGCCCAACCTGTGTGCAATCGCAGGTCCCGGTTCTCCGGCGTCTTCTCCAGGGCGGCCAGCAACCGCCGCCGTGATTCGCGCAACAGGGCCACGGCGCGCTGGGCGTCACCCGCATCCAGGTACGCCGGCGCGGCCGTGATCATCAGCTTCGCCAGTTCGATCCGCGCCCGAAAGTCCGAGGGATCCTCCTCGGCCAGCGCTTCCTGGATGGCGAAGGTACGTTCGTAATCGTCCACCGCCGCCCGGTCGTCCTTCAGCATGTGATGGACCCAGCCCATCTCCACCAGCACGAACGACAGCTCCATGCGGGCACGCGTGTTCCGCGGCATGGTCTCCACCAGCCGGGTCTGCAATCGTTCCGCCTCCATGTAGTTGCGCAGGGCGGACGGCAGGTCGCCCGCTGCCTGATTCGTGTGCGCCAGGCTACCGTGGCACCGGGCCAGTGCTCGCAATAGCCCCGGATCACCGGGACGCGCTGCCAGCAGTCTCGTATAGGCCGCAATGGCCTCGCCCCACAGTGGAATGGCCGCGGTCCACCTCTGGTCGACAACCGCTTCCTGGGCCAGACGGGCTTTGTAGAGGGCCTCCAGTTCCGGCCGTGGCGGATTGCGCTGCGCGCGCGCTTTCATCACGCCCGTCAACTCGCCCCGGATCGCATTCCAGCCCTGCGCATCGCCCCGCGCCTCGTGAATGTCACTGAGACCGGTGTCCACTTCCACCAGCAGCCGCTGCGCTTCGTCGTTCTTCCCATCCGATTTGAGGAAGGCGAGCAGCAGCCCACGCGCGTGGCGGAAGCTGTTCAGCGCACCGTCGAAGTCGCCCAGGTTGGCGCGGCTCTGGTGCCCCTGCACATCGCCGATCTTCAAATAGGCCGCCGCGATCTCGAGCTGAAGCTCGCGGTTCTTCCCGCCCGTCGCTTCCAGTTCGCGCAGGTAGTGCAGCGCACGTTCCACCAGTAACTTACGCGCCGCGGTGGAGCCGGGCAGATCGGCAATGGCGTCGTGCAGTTCATAAATCACCGTTCGCGCCAAACCCCGAGCCTGTCGAAACCGCCGCTCGCTCTGGCGCCACTGCCACAGAATCGCCGCCAGGAACAACGAGGCAGCCAGCAACGCCGCCACCGAGACAGCCACACCCCATCGGTGCCGCCGCGCGAACTTGCGCAGACGGTAGCTCCGCGTGCCTCGCGACGCCCGCACCGGTTGGCCCAGCAGATGATTCTCGATGTCCTGCCGGAACTCCCCCACGGTCGCGTAGCGATGCTCCGGCTCCTTCCGCAGCGCCTTCATCACAATGTCGTCCAGCTCTCGCGGCAGCTTCGCCAATTGGCTGGGTGGTTTCGGCTCCACTTCGCACACCGCCCGGAACATCTCCAGGGGCGATGTGTCCGACTTGGGGTAGGGGCTGTGGCCGGAGATCAGCTCATAAAGTACAACGCCCAGTGAGTAAACATCAGTGGCGGTCGAAAGCGGCTCACCCCTCACCTGCTCCGGACTCGCATAAGCGGGCGTCAACAAGGCAGCCGTCGATTGCGTGACCGTCGCATCATCGTTGAATACCTTGGCGAGGCCAAAATCCAGCAGCTTGGGATGGCCGCTCTCCGTCACCAGAATGTTGGCGGGCTTGATATCACGGTGCATCACCAGATTGCGGTGAGCGTGCGCCACGGCGTCGCAGATTTGCAGGAACAGCTTCAGCCGTTCGGCGACCGTACAGTGTTTCGCTTGGCAGAAGTCCACCACCGGACGGCCCTCGACGTACTCCATCACGTAGTAGAGCCGCCCATCCGGCGTTGTGCCGCCGTCCATCAGGGCAGCGATTCCGGGATGCCGCAGCCGGGCCAGAATCTGGCGCTCGCGCCGGAACAGTTCCGCCAGCCGCGCCGCGCCGGCGCCGGCCCGTACGACCTTCACCGCCACCTGCTGCGAATAGGCGCCATCGTCGCGCTCCGCCAGATAGACGATGCCCATGCCGCCTTCACCCAACTGGCGCAGAATCCGGTATGGTCCCAGCCGGACCACAGGAGCGTCCGCAACCAACTCGTCCTCGTTCTCCGCCCACCGGGTCACCGGCAGTTGCTCGCCGGCCTGCGACTCGTAGCGCAGGTAATCCTCCACCTCCGCCCGCAGTGCTTCATCGCCGCAGCAGACGTTGTCGAGATACTCTCCGCGCTGCGCCGGTGGCAGTTCCAGGACGGCACCGAGAACGTCCTTGACCTGGCTCCAGCGCTCATCGTTCATTGGCGCCGTGCCTCGCTGACGTGGCGCAGCAGCCAGAGCCGCGCCGTGGCCCATTCCCTGTGAATCGTGGCCACCGAAATGTCCATCGATTCCGCGGCCTCTTCCGCCGTCAGTCCGCCAAAGAACCGAAGCTCGACGACACGCGCCTGCTGCGGGTCGATCTCCGCCAGACGCCGCAAGGCGCGGTCCAGATCGAGAATCTGCACCTCCGGACCACAGTCCGCCGATTGATCGTCCTCAATGGGTACACGGATCAGCCCGCCCCATCTCTTCGCCGCCCTGTGGCTGGCCGCATGGTCCAGCAGAATCCGCCGCATCATCTGCGCCGCCAGCCCCAGCAACTGTGCCCGGTTCCTCCAATCCAGGTGCTGTTGCCCGGCCAGCCGCAGATAGACTTCATGCACCAAAGCAGTCGGCTGCAGGGTGTGATCGCGCCGTTCCCCATTCATTTGCGAAGCCGCCAGGCGCTTCATTTCCGCATATACGGATTGCATCAGCTCGTCGAGGGAAGGGCTGGAATTGGTCATCTGTCGAATATAGTATCCGAAACTCCGCATTAGCGAACCGGCAACCTGTTGCGCCACAATCAACGTATGTTGAAGCGCTCGGTCTGGATTGGAATCATCGTACTGCTGGCCGCCGCGCGCTTCTGCCACCTGCATGTTTTGTGGGTCGAGGAGGCTTACCCCACGGCCGCGGCCGCGGAGCTGCTTCGTGGCAAGGTGCTGTACCGCGACATCTGGTTTGATAAACCACCTTTCTTTGCCGGCATTTACGCGCTGTGGGGCGCGCAGATCGGCTGGGGTCTTCGGCTGGCCGGGACGGTCTTCGCAATCTTCACCTGTTGGGTCGCTTCGCGCGCGGCCCGGGTGCTCTGGGGTGAAAAGACGGAGCTGTGGGCAGCCGTCCTGATGGCCGTATTCCTCACATTCGACACGGCTTCCGCCGTGATGGCGCTCACGCCCGATCTGCTCACCGTGCCACTGCACATGGGCGCTATTGCGCTGGCGGCCGGTGGGTTTCCAGTCTGGGCGGGGCTCGTCGCCGGCGTCGCTACCTTATTCAATGCAAAGGGCTTATTGATTCTCTTGGTGTGCCTGATATGGAGCTGGCCGCGACGGCTCGAGTTGCTGGCAGGCTTCGCGGCACCTGTCCTTATCTCGTTGACTTGGATGGGTTTACGCGGGTCACTGATCGATTTCTGGCAACAGGTTTGGGCCTGGGGCGCCGTCTATTCGAGAGACACCAATATTCCCCACCCGATGCTCGAAGGGGCTAGGAGAACTCTGAATTGGGCTGGCTTCCACATCGCCTTGGTTGTTGCCGCCTGCGTCACGGCCTGGAAGGAAGAGGACTGGCGATGGGCGGTCTGGCTTCTGGTTTCGGTGGCCGGGGTGTTTCTCGGACTGCGGTTTTTCCCACGGTACTACTTCCACCTTTTGCCGGTGTTTGTGCTGCTGGCCGCCCGTGGATTTGCGGTTTTGCCGCGGCGGTTTGCGATTCTCGCCGCGATGCTGCTGCTTGTGCCGGTTGTGCGGTTCGGACCACGCTATGTGACCCTTTTGCAGGACAAGCCATGGGGTGACCTGCTGCTCTATCACAGCTCAGTAGAAGCGGCCAACACTTTGAAAGCAAAGGCCGCGCCTGGCGATACGCTGCTGGTTTGGGGCTACCGGCCGGACCTTTTCCCACTCAGCGGGCTGCCGGCAGGGACGCGTTTTCTGGACTCGCAGCCGCTCGACGGAGTGCTCGCCGACCGCCATTTGATCTCCGCGAAGGTCAGTTTTCCAAATGTCGCATCGACAAATCGCGATATGTTGATGCGATCGCCTCGTCCAACGTGGATCGCCGACGGGCTGGGCCCCTACAATGCGGTGCTGGACGTCCGCGCCGTTTTGAAGGACCTCATGAAGGAATACAGGCTGGAGGCCGAGACGCCGGGCTACCGGCTGTGGCGGCTTCAGCGCAAGGGCGAATAAGCTGCACCCTTGAAGAGCGACATCTGCATGACGCTGGAGATCTGCCCGTACTTGGCGATGGACTCGGCGCGCACCTTCACCCATTCGGGATCGGCGCCAAAGGTGGCCCAGGCTTTCTCGCGAGCGGCGAGATCGTCGAAGGGGATCAAGTAGACCAGGTTCGGTTTACTGGGACCGATGAGAGTCGAGCTGTAGAGCACGGGGTGAATGCCGCTGCGGTCGAAGATTTTGATCTCCGGACCGGCGAAGCGTTCGTGTAGTGCTTTCAACTGTTTCTCAGTGGGCGAGTGGTAGAGGCGCAGTTCGAAGACGCGCGGCTTGCCCGGCGTTGCGGCTTCGAACGGCGGCGCGTAAGGGGCTGCCTCCAACAGGACTTCGGAGTAGTTCTCGTAAGGTGCTTCGTCACCGGCCTCCCATTGCGACAGAGCGGCTTGCAGTTTGGAGTCGGCGGCCAGTTTTTTGCGAACATCGCGCATCTCTTCCAGCGAAGAGTAGGCGCTGATGCACGCGACCTGCGGCATGTGAGGGGCGATCAATGCCTCCAGAACAAAGCGAGGTCCGGGGACACCGAGGCGAGCCGAGGCCTCGATGGGACCGTTCTTCAGGTAGTCCGCAATACGGGCCCCCTGCGTGCCATTCTTGAGATAGTACTGTTCGAGCAGGTAGTAATGTGGCGCGGATACTTTGCCTTCGGCTGGCAACATGGCGGCGGCTCCCATGGTTTGAATGAACGTTCGGCGTTGCACAACGCCTCCTTGCTTTGACAGGCTATCAGAAGAGTCACTGATGCGTTTTCTGATTCTGAGTGTGGCGGCCACCTTGACGGCGGGGGCAGCGGAGTATCGAACGCCTGCCGGAATCCGGCCCGCGGCTCGACGGCCCGGCGCGGAGAGCATTCTGCCAGGCGGCCGCATGATTGCGCCCCTGGGCCGGCAGTTCATGACGGGCCCGGGCGCCTATGGCATTGCTATCAGTCCCGATGGAAAACTCGTCGTTTCGGCCAACGGCGGGCGCGGCAAGTTCTCCCTCAGCATCCTGGACGTCTCGGCCGAGCCGTGGCAGATCAAGCAGTTCAACGCTCAGCGCAAGGAAGACAAGGAAGAAGACGACGACAAGGATTGGCGCGGCGTTTTCATGGGGTTGGCGTTCTCGGAAGACCGCAAGATGTACGTCTCCGAGGGGGGCAGCGGTCAGGTGCGATTGCTGGCCATGCCCAGCGGCAGAACGCTGGAAGTCTTGGCGCTGAATCAGGGAACGTGGAAGGACAGCTACTCCGGCGATCTCGCGTATGACGGCGACAGGCACCTGCTGTATGTCGTCGACCAGGCGAACTTCCGCATCGCTGTTTTTGATACGCGCAGCCGCAAGCTAGTCTCCTCGGTGCGCGTGGGCCGGCTGCCTTTCAAACTCGCGCTGTCTCCGGACAAGCGCCGCATCTTCGTGACCAATATCGGGATGTTTGAATACCAGGCGATCCCAGGCGCCGACCCGAAGGACGCGCCCAGGACCGGCCTGCCCTTTCCCGCGTCCGGATTCCCATCGGCGGAAGCCGAAAAGGGCGTGAAGAGGCAGACAGGCGCCGGTGAGGTGGACGTGCCCGGTTTGGGCGATCCGAATGTGCCGGAGTCGAACTCACTGTGCGTGGTGAATGTCGCTGATGCGGCGGCGCCGAAAGTGGAGAAGTTCATCCGGACCGGCGAGCCATTTGGGCCGGGCATGTTGGGCGGGTCAAGCCCGTCGGGTATTGCCATGACCGGCACGACGATCTATGTCTCGAATGGCAACCAGGATTCGATCACCATGATCGACGCCCAGTCGCTACGGGTGACGGGACAGATCCTGCTGCGCATTCCGGGATTGGAGGCTTACCGCGGGGTGCTGCCGGTGGGCTTGGGCCTGGACATTCCGAACGGGCGTTTGCTGGTGGCCGAGGCAGGGATCAATGCGATTGGCGTGGTGGATCTGGCCACGGGCAAGCTGACGGCGCATCTGCCTTCGGGCTGGTTTCCGACGGCCGTGCAAGTGGAGCGCGGCACGATGTATGTGGCCAGCGCCAAAGGAATTGGCACGGGTCCGAACGCCACGAAGCTGGGGCCGATGGAGCGAAGCTTCCAGGGCGAAATCAGGACGGGTGCGATCAGCGTCTATCCGTCGCCATTGAACCGGGTACTGCCCATCTATACCGAAAAGGTGATGGCGCTGAACGGCTTTGTGGCGACGCGCGGCGAACCGCGGCCGCTGCCGATGGAGATCCGGCACGTCGTGATCATCGTCAAAGAGAACCGGACGTTCGATGAGGTCTTCGGCGATATTGAAGACGATTCGACGGGGCCGCTACGTACAGCTCCGGAGTTGGCGCGGTTCGGGCGGCGGGGCTGGGTGGTGGTGGAGCCCGGTTCGTTCCGGCCGCGGCTGGACAAAAAGTTCTACAACATCACGCCGAATCATCATGCATTGGCGGCGAAATACGCCTTCAGCGACAACTTTTACGCAGACAGCGAGGTGAGTGTCGACGGGCACCACTGGCTGGTTGGGTCGTATCCAAACACGTGGGTGGAGAGCACGCTGGCAGGGGCACCGAAGGAGTTCCGCTTCCCGACGACGGCGCCGGGGCGGCTGTCGAATCCGGGCAGCAATTCGAGCGTCCATCCGGAGGATCAACTGGAGGCTGGGGCTCTCTGGCACCACCTGGAACGCAACGGCATCCCATTCCGGAATTTCGGGGAAGGTTTCGAACTGGCCGGCAATGTGGAAGATCCCGGCGAGAAGCCGACAGGCGCGCGATTCCTCACGAACATGCCGATTCCGGATCCGCTCTACCGCAACACATCAAGGGCCTATCCGGGCTATAACACTAACATTCCAGACCAGTTCCGAGCCGATCAATTCATCCGCGAGATCGACGAGCTGTATGTGAAGCCGGGCCGCGATCTGCCACGTCTCATCTTCATTCACCTGCCGAACGACCATATGGCGAAGCCGCGGCCGGAGGACGGGTATCCTGTCGCGCCATCGTATGTCGCCGACAATGACTACGCTCTAGGCCGGATCATGGAGTATCTGAGCGGCACGAAATGGTGGCGCAGCATGACGGTGTTCATTACGGAGGACGACGCACAAGGCGGGGTGGATCATGTGGATTCGCACCGCACAGTGTTCCTGGCGGCGGGTCCGTTTGCGCGCCGGAATTACGCTTCGCGCACCAACGCGAGCTTCCCGGCGCTGTTGAAGATAACCTTCCGTTTGTTGGGGATCCCGCCGTTGAATCTATATGACGCGACGGCAGCCGACCTGTCGGACTGCTTTACGAGCGCGCCCGATTTTTCGCCTTTTGACCCCATCCGGCCGGAGCCCGACATCTTCGTTCCAGAGACGGCGAAGGACCCGGCCGACCCCAAGCCATCACCGAAGATGGACGATCCGGACGTGTTGAGGGAGCAGCACCGCCAGCAGAAGCCTTGATTAGGCGTACCGGAACCGAAGGTGTATACTTAAATTTAGCGAACCATGGAAGTGGGCGAAAGCCCACTTTTTTATTGGTCGCTACTGTTTCAACAAGACAGGAACCGAGATGGCGGGCAGCAGGGAAGCGCTGATCGAGAAGATCACCGAAATCGCCAATCGCGCTGCGCAGCGCGAGGGGCTAGAGGTGTGGTCGCTCGAACTGCTGGGGTCCGGCCAGAGTCGGGTTTTGCGTATTTACATTGATAAGCCGGAGGGCGTGTCGCACGCCGACTGCGAGTTAATTTCGCATAAGGTGGGCGCCATCCTCGACGAGGAAAGCATCATCCCGGGTGACTCCTACCAATTGGAAGTGAGTTCGCCTGGGGTTGAACGCAAACTCTTCCGTCCGGAGCATTTCACCCGGTTCGCCGGCAAGAAGGCGCGGCTGTCGCTGCGTGAGCCGGTGGAGAACCAGCGCCGCTGGGACGGCGTGTTGTCAGGTTACGAAGACGGGTGCGTGGTTCTCGAGACGGGTGTAGACAAAGCCATCCGGGTCCGGATGGAACAAATCGAAAAGGCAAATCTGAAATTCGAGTGGTGAAGGTGCCCGGTCGGAGGGCAGCCAATCAGTCGGAAGGGGAGCGTATAGCTTGGCATCCATTTATCAGTCCATTGAAATCCTGAGCAAAGAGAAGGGCATCGATCCGCAGATCGTGCTCGATGCGGTGAAGGACGCCATGCTTGTGGCCGCGCGGAAACAGTTCAAGTCCACCGACGACCTGGTGGCGGATCTGGATGAGAAGACTGGCAACATCATCATCTATTCGGTGAAGGTGGTGGCCGATCCGGTGACGGATCCGGGCAAGGAAGTGAGCCTGGCCGAGGCGCGCCGCTACGACAAGACCGCGGAAGTGGGTGCCGTGATCCGCTTCGCCAAGCCGACGGAACTCCTGGGCCGGATCTCCGCCCAGACGGCCAAGCAGGTGATTCTGCAAAAGGTCAGGGAAGCGGAGCGAGAGAACATCTTCGCGGAGTATTCGGGCCGCGTGGGCGAACTGGTGAACTGCACGGTGAAGCGCCTGGAGGGCCCCGATCTGGTGGTTGACCTCGGGAAGACGGAAGCGCGACTGGGGAAGAAAGAGCAATCGCGGCTGGAGAACTTCTCGGTGGGCGAACGCGTGCGCGCCGTCATCCGGAGCGTGGACAAGACCGGTAAGAATTCGGGTGTGATCGTATCGCGAGCCGCGCCCGAACTGGTGATGCGCCTGTTCGAGCAGGAAGTGCCGGAGATCTATGACGGCACTGTCGTGATTCGCGGCTGCGCCCGGGAAGCGGGCGAGCGGACGAAGATCGCGGTGTTGAGCCGTGACCGGGATGTGGATTGCGTGGGCGCCTGCGTGGGCATGAAGGGCATGCGCGTCCAGTCGATCATCCGTGAACTGCGCGGCGAAAAGATTGACATTATTGAATTTAGCGACGATCCGGTGGTTTTCGCCACACACGCGCTGAGCCCCGCCAAGATTTCGCGAGTGGCGATCATCGATTCCGTGGAAAAGCACATGGAAGTGATCGTGGAAGACTCGCAGTTGTCGCTGGCGATTGGAAAGAAAGGCCAGAACGTTCGCCTGGCGGCGAAACTGCTGGGTTGGCGGATCGACATCAAGACCGAGGAAGAGAAGCGGCAGGAAGTGGAAGCGCACATGGCGGCGCTGTCGGCCGGGACTCCGTTGTCGGTCCTGCTGGATCACAATCTGCCGGAACCGGTGCTTGAGTCGTTGTTGGTGGGCGGCATCGGAACGGTCGAAAAGTTGGGTTCGATGACTCCGGAGGAGTTGGAGTTGATCGCGGGCATTGATGCGCAGGTGGTGGAAACCATCGGGGCGTCAGTGAACGCCTTCTACACTCAGTTGGATGCGCCGGCGGGTGAACCGCAGGCCGAAGTGACGGAGACCGCTGTGGAAAACAGTGCGGCGACGGAAGAGCCGGCTGTGGAAGACAGCGCTGAGACAGAGTTGGAAAACGCGTCGCCTGCAGTGGATCAACCTGTGGCGGATGAATCTGATACGATGGGAAACTCGGGTCTTCCTGTCGAGCAGTAATCCGTGTACTGGCCACGGGAGGCGGAGCAAGGAGTGAGTTGGGCTAGCCCTGTCCACAGGGCCGGCGTC